>JAZLMK010000135.1:0-7144 GCA_045598645.1 Fibrobacter sp. | reverse complement strand
CTTTTCGCCGAGCATGAGGCGGGTAGCCAAGCGGGCCATCTGCGTGTTACAGACCTTACTGACGAGAGGCACGGTGCGGCTTGCACGCGGGTTCGCTTCGAGGACGAACACCTTGCCGTCTTCGATAGCGTACTGCATGTTCATGAGACCGCAAAACGCCGCAAGGTGAGCGTCGCGACCAAGCTTGCTTGGGCATGACCGAACCGAAGGCGTTTCTGGAAACGTGGAGGTTTTCAGCAATCTTACGAGTGTAATCCTTGATGGTCGCGAGGTTTTCCTTGGTGATGGTGACAGGCGGAATGATGCAGGCAGAGTCACCGGAGTGGACACCGGCAAGTTCCACGTGTTCCATCACGGACGGGATGTAAACATGTTCGCCATCGGCGAGAGCGTCGGCTTCGCATTCCAAGGCGTTGTGGAGGAAACGGTCGATGAGGAGCGGGCGATCCGGGGTCACGCCAACGGCCTTCGCAACGTATTCGCGGAGCATATTTTCGTCGTAGATGACTTCCATGCCGCGGCCGCCAAGCACGAAGCTCGGGCGGATCATCACCGGGTAGCCGCCAATCTGCTTCACGCAGGCGAGGGCTTCGTCGATGTTTGTCGCCATGCCGCTTTCCGGCATCGGGATTTCGAGGCGGTCCATCATCTTGCGGAACAGGTCGCGGTCTTCGGCGATATCGATGCTATCGATGCTCGTACCGAGAATCTTCACGCCTTCATCGCTCAAAGCGCGGGCGATGTTAAGCGGAGTCTGGCCACCGAACTGAACGATGACGCCAGCCGGCTTTTGACGCCTTCGGCGTCCGCCGCTTCGCCTCGGTCATAAAAATATGTAAGCATATTTTTGCGACACTCGGCTTGCAGGCTTTTCCTTGTGGTAAATCTGGAGCACGTTGCCTAATCATTTGGGCGTTCCCGCACATATATGTGCGGTCGGGCTATATTTTAGGGGTTGCGTGGTTCACTCCGTTCCCGCCCAACCTCATAAAACGAAGCCTTGCTCCCGAAAACATCAGGACGAAACCGCCCGCAAGTCTTCGCCCCAAGGGGTCACTATCCCTAACGCGAATGTATGTCAACAACCTAAGTACTTAATCCACTTCATTTATTTCATCGACTCCATTATTTTCCAATAATTTTTCAATACTATGGTTTTCAAATAATGTTGAGCGATATATTTTAAGTTCATTTTCTTTACCGCCCATAGATTTCCATACGGACTTCAAAGTTTTTCGTAAAAAACGTCGTTCATTGACATCCTTATAATATGGCGATAAAGTAATAGATTCTATATCAGATAATTTTATTGGCAAATACGCAACAACATGACTATTTATCGCCTTTTCCTTTTCACATACGATTCGCCACTCATTTTCCTCTTCGTATTGAATTCTTTTAAGAAATGCTAATTTCTTAAATTTCAATGGTTTATCGTTCAAAGAACGCTTTATCTTTTTGGGAATATTGTAAGACACATTCCTATAGAGGAAACCCTGTTCATCAGAAGATTTCTCAAGATTATTTCTTTTAAATGCAATTCTTATTCCATCGTCTTTTGCGAACAAATCCCAATGAAAACTGGTTGCATGCTTATTTGTAAAGCACAAAACACCTATTTTCTTTTTTTGGGTTTCACAAGCCTTAATAAATCCAATATCAATTTTGTCTTTCCACCCACTATTTAATGCATTTAAAAGAGGAAGCCTTCGCGTGACAATAATTTCAAGTAACCTAGAAAATGAAGTGTATCGATAGACACATTCCGTCCTATTTCCGGTCTTTTTCATAGCAACTTATCTAGTTCTTTCAACAAGATACTTAGAACAAACAAACCCATTTTTGGAACACCACCGCTTAATAGAGCTATAAGTAAGAGGTTGAGCAAAGAAGTTTTTATCATCATCACTCATTGCGTTGTCACTTTTGATGCTTTTTGGCGGTTTTATATTATTTTTTTCATAATATCTATCTAGCGTTTTTTTATTCGTTTTTATTGTTACAGCATATATTCCATGATAATATCCCGCATACCAGTTGTATTCTAATTCCGATATGTTAAATCCAATTTCAACATTTTCTACAGACGGATGCAAAGTGAATGGGAAATAAGCCTCAAAAGAAAACACTTTGAATGCAGCAATAGCAAGAGCCGTTGCATCGTTAAGTTCTTTTGATGGGGCCTCTATATAAGATATTGTTCTGTTTTTCTTTTTTTCTACAGTTCCGTATCCCTTAAAAGATTTACCTTCATTCATTGACTTCATCGCAGCAAAATCAGTCTCATCAATTTCTTTGAAAATATCATTAAACAAAGCGTTAGCTTTGGTTGATGTAATATCTTTTCGATTTAAGGCAGTTTTGACGAATCGTTCTTCTGTTATTATAACATTTGCATCGTAGTGAGGTAACTTACAGTTTCTATTTAAATAACTAAAATATTTTTTTGTTATTTTATTCAAATCATCATCATCTATGTCTAATATTTTTTCAACATCATAAATCGTTGAAAAATAATTTGCGTACTGCAAGGAATCTTGAATACATCCTTTTTGCGGAAGCAGATTGGCTATTCTTTTCTCTATACCTTTTTTTGTAGGAAAAATTTCTTCAAAACTAATGGTAGAGCCATCACTCTGTAAGATTTTGTAGAATGTTGGGGACAACTTGATTGCCTCACGAACATCGCCTTCTGCATAGATCGAATCTATAGTTTGAACAGCAGTTTCTAAACGCTTATTATATTCTTCTTCGCATTCCTTATTTTCATATTTACACTTATACAAAGCTTCAAATGTTTTTTCAGCAACAGGAATCTCTTTTGGCGAAGTTTGTACTACTTGAGTTGTATTATCAGATACTTTTGGTTCAGGATCAAACAAGAAAAGAGCTGCAATACCAACAAAAAGGATGTAGGGTATATAGATTATCTTTATAACACTAAAAATTCCAGACACTTGAATTAATTTATCATCTACATCGCGGTATTCTCCTTTTGTAATTTTTATAAAATCAATAAGAGACAACAACAGGGCTAACAAGACAAACAAATAACCTATTTTTATTTGTACCAACGCAAACAAAACACAGACTAAACCTAGTATAAGACGGATTTTCCCAGAATTAGAACGTCCAACATAAAAGGAGTGTACACCAAAGACACCAAGAAGTAAACATAAAAATACGGTGATTACAGGATCTTTATCGGAAAACCCCGCTGTCGTCCGTTCAATTTTTTCTTTGTCATCGACAAAATCATTTAAATTTAAGTTTGGCATATTGTACCCCTTGTTTATTTGTTAAACTTTAATCTTTCACACAACGGACGCTAAAATAATTAGCATCCTTTGGTTTACTAAAATCACGAAATAGTCTTTGAGACTTAGAGTATTTCACTGCATAGGCATTATGTCGTCTTGGGACCATACTCTTGATAAAACTATCACTACGCCTAGATGTCCAAGTGCCATTATCATCACTCGACGACCAAAAATAGGAGCTTTCCTCTCCATATTTGTTGAATTCCGAGTCAAAGCATGTACCATCATCGTAACAATACCCGGTAAGATCCGTGACAAATTTGCTATCTGCCACATCAAATATTTCAGTCCATTCCTGCCTTGATGGCAAATGCCAACCACTTGGGCAAGCGTGTTCAGCCATATCGAAATTATAGTAGCGTCCTACAAAGCATGCTCTAGGTTCATTTCGGAAGCAAATACTTCCTCTTACATTATATCGCAGATTTTCGGCCATCCATTCAGATTTGCCGATTTTAATAGTCGGATACCGTTCCCCATCTCTGGAATCAGTGAATGAACCTGCATAAACGCAAGCACACGAAACAACTAGCATAAAAAGCAAAGATTGTTTTATGCAATATCGAAATACATACCTAGCAATTCCCATAGAACCAAGCCTCTTTCATTACAAGAGGTTTGCTCTCATTCTGCAAGGATGTCATGCCAATTTTGTATGAATACAAAAAAGGCGTGAGTCGATGCATTTATCCACGTGAGGCTGTGCATGCCTAATAGACGATAAACGCAAACGACCCACGCCCCGAAAGGGCTGTTGCCAACAATCAGCCTTTTGGGCCGATACGACAAACCGAGATACGCCATAAAACGGCATACCTGCGTGAGCGTTCGCCTTGCTCCCGTCTATTTGAAACTTGCACATTTCACGTGGGAGAACAAGAGCAAAACACTTTTACACTTTAAAAATAACTTAAAAACGAGCAAAGCGCTCAAAAGTTTACAAAAGAAAGCGTTTTTGCGAGGAAAACTGCGAATTTAGAGCATTTTGTAAAGCCAATGGGGTGTTCCAACTTGGAAGGGATTGCCTTTTGAGCGAGCAAAAAGGTATATTTAGAGTGGAGGATGCTCTTATGCCTATCGAACTACTGGAAAGAATCAAGGCCCTTCCCGAAGGATACGAACAAGAAATCGTCGATTTCTTGGAATCCATCCTATTGAAGGCTGCCCAAGATCACAGAGCATCTAGCAGTCGCAGAATCGGCATAGCCAAGGGCGAATTGAAGTATCCTGACGATATTGACTTCTGCAACGACGAAATCGCAGAACTGTTTGGAGTGAATTGATGAAGGTGCTGCTAGACACCCATATCGCTCTTTGGGCTTTGAACGACGACGAAAAGTTATCCGAAAAAGCAAGAGCCATTATCAGCGATTGGCGAAACGTAATCTATTTCAGCAGTGTTTCCATTTGGGAAATCGAGATCAAGCACATTATTCATCCCAATGAAATGATTAGTTCCGGTTCCGAAGTTGCAGCAAAATGCAGGCGAGCCGAATTTGTTGAACTACCACTACGAAGCAGCCATATACAGCAACTGCACACCCTGAATAGAAAGGAAGGAAGCCCTTCACACAAAGACCCTTTCGACAGGATTCTTATCACGCAAGCTAAATCAGAAGATATGGTTTTCCTAACGCATGATTCTTTGCTCGCCGATTACGAAGAACCTTGCGTAACTCTTGTCTGACAATTTCTCAAAATCATTAATACAAAATACCGCAACCGTTAAGGTTGTGGTATTTTGCATTTCAGGGCGGGTGGGCTGGGCAAGCAGGGCGTTGCGGAGCGGCGTCTGAGCACCCGCTAGAAGGGGTAGCCCCGGAACGAGTCCGGGGCAGGCTCCAGACCCGACTGGGGTGAGCTATACAAAAACACCCACTCATACTTGAGTGGGCGTGATTATAAGGGCGGGAGTCGTGGCTGAAGCGAGGGGGATTTCTCCCCCTTCGTCTTACGGCCCTTCGGCGCTTCGGCAAGCTCAGCGACCTTCAGGGACCTTAAATCTCTTCAATCGTTGCGTGGTATTCTTGCAACGACTTCACTTCGCCATGGCCAGCCTTGGCGGCGCTGATGCCCTTGACGGTGTTGAAGGCGCCGGCGAGGGTCGTGATGTACGGAACTTTGTACTTAATCGCAGCCTTACGGATGGCGCTTTCATCGGCAACAGCGTCGCGCTTTGCCCACGGCGTGTTGATGATGAGGCTCACCTGTTTGTTGAGGATGAGGTCGAGAACGTTCGGGCGGCCTTCGGCGATCTTGTTCACGGTTTCGCACTTGACGCCAGCCTTCTCGTAGAACTTCGCGGTACCTTCGGTGGCGTAGATCTTGAAGCCGAGCTTCTGGAATTCCTTGCCCACTTCGACGGCCTGGTCAGCGAGGTTTACTTTATCCGAAAGGCTGATGAGCACGGCACCTTCACTCGGGAGGAGCGAGCCCGCGGCTTCCTGGCTCTTGTAGTAAGCGAGGGAGTAGTCCGTCGAGAGGCCGAGCACTTCACCGGTGGAACGCATTTCGGGGCCGAGAACCGGGTCAACCTTCGGGAACTTGTCGAACGGGAACACGGCTTCCTTGGCGCCGTGGTGGTTGAACTTCTTTTCCTTGAGGTTCAGGTCGCCAATCTTTTCGCCGAGCATGAGACGCGTGGCGAGGCGAGCCATCTGAGTGTTACAAACCTTGCTGACCAGAGGCACGGTGCGGCTTGCACGCGGGTTCGCTTCGAGGACGAACACCTTGCCGTCTTCGATAGCGTACTGCATGTTCATGAGGCCGCACACATGAAGGTTCTCTGCAATCCTCCTGGTGTAATCCTTGATGGTCGCAAGGTTTTCCTTCGTGATGGTGACCGGCGGGATGATGCAGGCGGAGTCACCGGAGTGCACACCCGCAAGTTCCACGTGCTCCATCACAGAGGGGATATAGACGTGTTCGCCATCGGCCAAAGCGTCGGCTTCGCATTCGAGAGCGTTGTGAAGGAAGCGGTCGATGAGGAGCGGGCGATCCGGGGTCACGCCCACAGCCTTCGCCACATATTCGCGGAGCATGTTCTCGTCATAGATGACTTCCATGCCGCGGCCGCCAAGCACGAAGCTCGGGCGAATCATCACCGGGTAGCCGCCAATCTGCTTGACGCAAGCGAGGGCTTCGTCGATGTTTGTGGCCATGCCGCTTTCCGGCATCGGGATTTCCAGGCGGTCCATCATCTTGCGGAACAGGTCGCGGTCTTCAGCGATATCGATGGAGTCGATGCTGGTACCGAGAATGTTCACGCCTTCGTCGCTAAGGGCGCGGGCGATGTTCAGCGGAGTCTGGCCACCGAACTGCACGATGACGCCATAGGGCTTTTCCTTGTTGTAAATCTGGAGCACATCTTCGAGGCTCACCGGCTCGAAGTACAGCTTGTCGCTGGTATCGTAGTCGGTAGAAACGGTTTCCGGGTTGCAGTTCACCATGATGGTTTCGTAACCCAATTCACGGAGGGCCATTGCGGCATGGCAGCAGCAATAGTCGAATTCGATGCCCTGGCCGATTCTGTTGGGACCACCGCCGAGAATCATAATCTTCTTCGGGTTAGTGGTTGCCGTAGATTCGTCCTTGGCATTATAGGTGCTGTAGTAGTAGAACTGGTTCTCAACACCGCTCACAGGAACAGCACACCAGCCTTCGACAACGCCGAGTTCGGTACGTTTCTTGCGCACATCCTTTTCGCGGATGCCGAGAATCTTCGCGATGTACTTGTCGCTAAAGCCATCCTTCTTAGCCTTGATGAGGAGATCATCGGCAGGCACCATGCCAGGCGTTCTCAGCATTTCTTCTTGAAGTTCCAC
>JAZLMK010000134.1:0-4351 GCA_045598645.1 Fibrobacter sp. | reverse complement strand
TCGAAGTCCTTCGGCGGATCCGCGAACGCCGGGGCGAACGATGTGGTCTATTGGCTCGTCCACAAGGTGAAGTCCCGTCACGATCCGTCCGCCTTGCCTACCCAGCGTGCCCAGACGATCGCTGTCACGTCGGCGGTTCGGACGGCGGTCAACAGAATCCTGACCCGTTGACCACCCTTAAACGTCCCTTGAACCGTCCATGAAAGGCGCTTAACCCGCGCCAATTGTTTTTCCCAACTCAATTTGAAACTGCCGCTTCTCGCGCTCGTTTTTCCCAAAACGCCATCCGCGGCTAGAATTATCCTGGACGCGGCCCGCACCCCCGTCAATCCGGCCTAATCCGCCCTCTGTCCGCCTTTTTCCCGTTTCCCAACTCGCGCTTCTCAATTCACCATCCAGGAGATTTCGTCCAACAGAACAACCGTCCGCTCGTTGTCGCGGATCTGCTCCCCCAAGCGCCTGAATGCAATCAGCCAGTTCTCCGGCAGGGAATTCTCCGCCGCCGTCTGCGCGGCAAGCATCCGAGAGAAATGCCGCAACTCGTCCTCGTTCGAGAGTCCGACACGCGGACGTACGCCTTCCAGTTGAATCAATCGCGCCTTGGACTTTTTCGCGAATTCCCGAATCAACGTCGACTTGCCAATTCGCCGACGTCCCCGACAGGTAATCAACGAGGATACGCGCTTGTTCCAAAGCGTCAGCAACTCATTCAAATCGGTTTCACGACCATAAAACATACGATTCTCCTATTGTGACCGTTCGTTGAGTATTATATCATAAAACATTCACTTAACGCGACAGCAAATTATCACCTATTCGAATTTCTCCAAATAGGTGATAATTTTTCTGTAGATAAGGTTATCACCTATTTTCAATTTTCAAGAATAGGTGACACAAATCATCATACAAAATTACACCACCTATTTAGCTCGAAGTTCCACGGGTAAAGGCAAGGCCGGAACGTTGTTCCGGCCTTGCCTTTACGATGTTTTCCTGACTTTCCGCCGCCTGAAAACCGTTCCGATTACTGGGCACACCTCCTTGGCCATGTTGGGGCGTCCGCCGCAAGCAGCTCGAACACCTTTGACTGATAGGCGTCAGGGGTTCCGTCCCTCACGACCGGAACCTTTGCGTCGCCGACGAGGATCGTCGTGCGGCAGAGCGTGCCAAGAGCCGCGATCATGCCCCTCCACGTGCGGATCGACAATCCCGATTCCGCCGTCTTTTCGGCCTTCTTGCGCCTCGCCTCGGACGTCGGCCTGGCCTTTGCGACGGGATCGCGCGACTCCCGTGCGGCCGGCAGGTCGTCCTCGACGTACAGCAGCGACGAAAGCGCCCGCCGCATGTGCCACTCGACGTAGTACGTCAGCATGCAGAGGAAGATGTGCGCCTTCACCCGGTCGTTCGTCCTGTGGCGGATGGGCCTGACGAGGATGTCGACGCCCTTGAAGGTGCGGAATGCCTTCTCGACGTTGCCGAGCGACTTGTAGGCCCGCACCGCGTCTTCCGCGCTGATCGCGTCCTTCGGGATGCTCGTGCGCACGACGTAGATGCCGTCAAGCGCCCGCTCCCGCGCGATCTCGTCCTCCCTGCGCGAGAAGGTGAAGTTCCCGTTCTCGACCTTCCAGGCGAAGTGCTTTCCCATCTTGTGCCGTCCGATGCGCTTGCCGATCATCTCACCGAGCTCCGCGTCCGGGATCGGTTTCTTCGTGCGCTTCGCCGCAAACTTCTGGAGCTTGGCGAGAGACGTCTCCGTCGCGTCAAGGAGCTCGTTGCGCGTACGGGTCCGGTCTTCCGCGAGGAACGGGTTGAAGCAGGCGACCAGTCTTTCGCCCGGAAAGTCTGGATGCGAGATCTCCGCAAGGTCCCCCTGCGAGAAGAGGGGCGTGTCGGAGGGGTCCCGGTCCTCGAGGAGGGTGCGTATATCCTCCGACCTCAGGCACGAGATCCAGCCGAAGGTGTCGTCGCCCCTGATTTCGTCGATCTGCGCCCCCGTCAGCATGCCCCTGTCCCCGACAAGCACGACTCGGTCGAGCCCGAACGCCTCCTTGAGCTTCCTCGCCTGGTCCGGGACGGTCTTCGGGTCGCCCGTGTTGCCGGGATAGACCTGCACGGACACGGGGCGTCCCTCCCGGTCCGTCAGAAGCCCGTATTCGACGGCCGGAAGCTTCAGTCCGTCGCGGTTGTAGCCCCGCTTCGCGAGTTCGCAGTGCGTCCCGTAGTAGGAACTGCACGAAAGGTCGTAGAACGCCATCGCCCCGGACGCCAGGTGCCTTGCGGCCAGCTTCTTCTCGATGAACGGCTGGCGGCCGACAAGCCAGTCCATCGCGGCGTAGATCGCGTTCTCGTCGGTGCCCGTCGGGATGCCGAACTCCTGCGGCACGGTCGTGTCTCCGAAACTGAGGGATGCCTCGAGCTTCGAGCTGGGGGCTATGAGCCGCTGGGCGACGAGCGCCAGGACGAGGTCGCGTTCGCGGCAGGGCTTCGAGGACACGAGTTCCGCCATGCCGAGCCGTTCCATCGCCGAGCGAATGGCCCTGACGTGTCCCGACGGAGTGGTCGCGGCGACCGTGAACTGCTTCGTCGCCTCGCAGAGGCTGACACCCTTGAGCGAAAGGCGCAGGACTTCGATTGACTCGTCAGGCAGCGCCGAGAGATTGGCGATCGTGCGCTTGATGACCTTTCCTCCGACGCGGAGGGATTCGCGGAGAAGGACGGCGGGCTTTGAGCCGCGGTTGGGGACTCGTTCGATGTACATGGCTATATTATATCATATTCATTGTGTGTATACAATGGGGTAGATTACATTTACATGTCTACAAATGGAACAAAAAAAGACACCGCGAGGCGGCGTTATGTTCAAGAAACAGTCAGGAAAAACGTTCCATTGGCGATTTGCGGCGCGTCAGCGACGAAAATCGCCAATGGAACTTCGGTTTAGATCATCAACCGTCAGCATCCGCAGATTGCCGTTTTTTAGTTTTTGCAGACGATCTGCTACCATTCTCTCGTTTTCGATCCTTTTCTGTCTTTCTGTTGCAGACTCTCGTCCAGCGGTGAAAATCTTATACACAACCCAATAAACCACTATCACGACTATAACTATACCCATATCTATTCCTTTCAACGCTATCAGACGATTAAACTCGAATATCTACTTCGAAATGGAATTTCAGCTTGCCATATCCTAAAATCGGCCACTGTGTCAATGCTACTATATCTTCGGATTGCGCCGTAGGAATTCCGCAAACATCGGAACCGTAAAAGCGATCTCACCGTATGCGGGGCTGTAAATCATGCCCTTACGAATAAGTGACGTGCGGCGTGGACCTAACGCCGTCACTTTAACACGCATCATCTTCGCCAACTCCCCCATCCGGACATTCGGCCCGCCAACCTTCCCCATGTTCCTGAGAAAATCGCGCTCTCCTGGCGTCAATCGTTCGATGCGTACGCGGAAGAAATTAGCATCAAGGCGGGCTTCAACCTTCTCCGCAAGCGCACTCACGTCTTTTGACTGAATCTGCTTCCCTGCGGCTCTGTTCCAAAGCTGATACCCCCACTCCTGAATAAAGTACGGATATCCTCTCGACTCTTGCGCCACCAGACGCAAGGCCTTGTCATCTATCGCGACACCTCCCGCCGACAAAGGAGTCCCAATCGCCAGCATGGTCTCGTCTTTCGACAAGGCACCCACAGTCGGAAACAGAAACAACCGTTCGGCATAAGTTTTCACATTTCCGACCAATCCAGGCAGAATAGGAAGCCCCGCTCCGACAAGCGCCACCGGAAGTCTCTCCTGCTGCATTTCATGCGCCATCATAATCAATGCACGAAGATCCTTTCCCGGCAAGCACTGTATCTCGTCAATCAGAAGCAGCACGGCGTTCGACTGCTCCGCCGCCGCTTCACCGACGCATCTGAACAACGCTATGAGATCATGTTGCAAGCTGCCGGAATCGGCCAGTCCCGGAATCGGCTCAATGTCGATACCGAAATCACCATATCGCAATTTCAGCGTCCCCATGAAATTGCGCAAGGCGACAATGCCCTTTTTGATCTTGTCCTTCGCCTTTGCCATGCGATCAAGGTCGAAAAACGCATCCTTCAGCAAGGGCACGAGCTGCTCCGCCAAGGTCTCATCCTCATTGATTTCTATCTTGATCGGCAGAATGCCCTGCTTGCGCGACATGTCACGAATCTCATTCAGGACAACCGTCTTGCCCACTCCTCGCAATCCGTTCAGCAACAAGCTTTGAACCGAGCGGCCGGCTTTCAGACGCCCAATCAACACTCGGGCATCCTCCAGCACCTCCGACCGTCCGATCAATTCAGGCGGTGGCGATCCTGC
>JAZLMK010000133.1:0-12993 GCA_045598645.1 Fibrobacter sp. | reverse complement strand
TGATGTCGTAGGTCATGAACCCGAACCAGTCAAGGACTTCCGCAAGAACGCTTACGGTGAAGTATTTTCCGTAGTAGGGGCTGCAGGGGAGCGCGGCCGAAAGGGATTTGTCTTTCGGGAGGGCGGCGCGCAAGTCGCGGATGAGTTTGTTGTAGGCGATGGTGTCCGCTTCCGGGACGGGGACTTGCGAATATTCCCAATCCATGTCGAGTCCGTCAAGGTCGTGCTTGGCAACGTATTCAGTAAGGTTCGTGACGAACTTTGTTCGTAAAGCGTCGTTGCCTGCGACTGTTGCGAAGTTTTCGCAGAGGCCGGCTCCGCCCAGCGAAAGGACGACTTTTGTGCCAGCCGCATGAGCGAGTTTTACCATCTCGTCAAGTTCGCTCGGGTCGTCTGCGGCGTCGCCGCGCAAGCTTCCGTCGGCGTTTGGCGAAATGAAACTCCACAGCACATGCGTGAATTTTTCGTACGGAACTTTATCGACGGGGTAGGCGGGTTTTTCCCATTTGCCCCAATCGGGATAGTAGCCTGCTAAAATGCCTTGGTTTGCTGAAAAAACTAGGGTGAAGCATGCTGTGATGGTGAAAATTGTTGTTTTTAAGTTCATAAAGGCCTTTTTTTATATTATATACCATAACGCTATGTATGTCAAGAAGATAAGATACGTGCTTGTCTGTTGTGGTCCGGAATACGGAGCGTTCTGCAAAAAATAAAAGTGTGAACCTTGTCACATTTTTGACGAAATTAGAAAAATTTTTACACACTTTTCAACTTGATTTGGCGAAAGTATTCAATTTTTTACGAAATTGTGCTGCCAAAGCCTTGCTAAAGGAATTATTTTTTAAACATGACAATCAGGAAATCTTCTCTCTTGGTTGTGTGGGTATGTTTAGTTTCTGCATGTCAACTGTTTGTTGCGTGTTCCGATGATTCTGATTCCGGCACTGGTGTCGAATTGGGGTCGGGTGATATTCCGGGTTCTTCCGAACCGATAGTTGTTGTCGACGAAAATGGTGACTCCGTCCTGGTTTACCCGGACGAGAACAACCCGCTGCCCGGGTCGTCGGGCTCCGTCATTGCGGGGGATGGAACCTCGCAGCAGGCTCTGCTGGGCTCGTCATCTAGTGAAAAGAAGGACGACGGCTCCCATAACGGCCCCGTCGATGGCGAAGATCCGAACATGGTCGTTGTGGACGACCCGATTCCCTATGTGGGCGGGTTTCCGGTGGTCTTTACCGAAGTTTCTCCGGAAAATGCGCATTTCAAGGATAACGATGGCAACGATCCGGGCTGGGTTGAACTTTACAACACCTCCGATGCTCCGGTCAGTTTGAAAAATATCGCCTTGAGTAATGATGCTCATTATCCTCGTCGATTTGTTTTTGGTAATGTGACTATTCCGGCCAAGTCTTACCTGGTGGTGTTCCTTTCGGGCAAGAACTATACCGACTATGTGGCTCCCTCCGATTCTGTCGATATGCTCGGCGCCAACTGCGAAACCGAGGTGTCATCGATTTCCGGCGGCATGGGCGGCATGGAATGGGGCGGCATGGACTGGGGCAACCAGGGTGGCATGGGCGGCCAAGGTGGTATGAATTGGGGTGGCCAGAACGGAAACTTCGGTGGCATGAACCAAGGCCAGTTGCCTGCTCCTGGGGACGTAAACAACAATGCGCAGAATGTGGCGAACCTTCCGGGACAATCCAGCATCTGCTTTACCGAGAACGGCGCGAATGCTTTTGGTAGCGTTCTTAAGGTAGCCCAGGGTGGCACCTATTCCAGAATTGTTGTCAAGTCGATTTCTTCCAATATTGGTAAAATCGATCAACTTGTGCTTAAGGGGTATATCACCAAGAACCACAAGATTCGCTTGAACTTCAAGGAAGGCTCCGAGATGAGCAACTGGAGCGGCAAGAACCTCAAGGGAACTGGTGATTCCGCAGCGACCTACTATATCCGAATTGCGGACAACGCCGCTACCGCCAATCTTTCGAACATCTCTGGAACAACGTTCGCAAGCGAAACGCAGGGCAGCGAATCCACGACAATCAAGATAACTTCCTATATTGCACGCAAGCGTGGTCATGAACCTCATACAACGTTCAAGTCGGAATCTGCGGGCTCGCTGCTCCTGGTAGACGAGAACAACGGCATTCTTGATTCCGTGACTTATTCTGCTGTTCCTGTGGGAACCTCCTGGTCGCGTACAAGTGATGGCAGGTGGGGCTTTGCGACTCCGTCGCCCTATGGAAATACCGTGGGTGAAGTCAGCGCCGTGCAAGTGGCGTCTAGCGAAGCTTCTGTTCCGCCTTCCGGATTCTACTCTAGTCCGGTCGCAATTACCCTGCCTGCAGGTACCCATTGCGCTACGGGCGGTACTGAGCCCTCCAAGAACTCCCCTGAAGTGACTAGCCTGAATGTCAGTTCCACTACCGTGTTGCGTTGCGTTACCTATGCCGACGGCTCTTACCCCAGCGACATGATTAACCGCACCTACATTTTTGAACAGGCTCCTAGTTTGCCCGCCCTTTTCGTGACGACGGATCCGCTTTCCATGTTCAGCCAGGATTCCGGCTTGTACATGACGGGCAACAACGCTTCCATGATGGACCCGAAGAAGGGCGCAAACTTCTGGAGTAATCGTGAACTCCCGGTAGTGGTGGAATTCTTCGAGACGAGCAACTTCAAGAAGCCCGCTTTCACGGTGATGGGCGACTACAAGATTTCTGGCCAGTACAGCCGCGCCAAGGAGAAGAAATCCTTCTCCATCACCTTGCGAGAGGAATACGGCACGAAGCGTCTCAAGTACAATTTGTTCCCGGACTATCCGGAACTGAAAAAGTTCAAGGCGTTCTCTGTACGTAACTTTGGTAATAACTGCGGGAACGATTACGTGCGTGACCGCGTAGGCACGGCCATGACCGAAGGCTTGGATGTTGATTACCAGAGGGGCCGCTACATTATTGTTTACTACAACGGAGATTACTTTGGCATTCACGACCTTCGTGAACGCAATAACGAGTACTACTACGAAACCAAGTACGGTTTAGACCCGAACGACATTGACTTGATTGACGCGAACAACGAAGCCTCTGCGGGTTCCAGCGCCGATTTTAAGGCGATGATCGACTGGCTCGGCTCCAACACCTTGGAAAACGACGCAAATTACCAGAAGATTGCTGACCAAATCGATATCGGCAACTTCATGAACTACATGCAGGCCGAAATGTTCGACAACAACCGCGACTGGCCCCACAACAACATGAAAAAGTGGCGTGTGGCTAGCCAGAAGACCAAGTGGAAGTGGTTCCTGTACGATACCGACTTCGGATTTGGTACGAGTTATTCCATGTCCAACGGAAATATTTTCGAGTACGTAACCAACCCGGCCGGTACCAACAATGCTGGCTTTGGCATGGGAATGGGTATGGGCGGCAACAATAACAACAATAATGGCAGCATTTCCGAGCACACGATTCTTATCAACCGCTTGCTTGGCAATACCTCGTTCAAGAATGCGTTCATTAATCGCTTCTGCGTGTTGCTTGCCACCAAGTTCGAAGGTTCACGCTTGGTGAAGATGATGGAAGATTTGCAGAGCCAGGTCGAATCCGAAATGGCCCGCGATCAGCAGCGCTGGAATTACAACGCCTCTTCCATGAGCAACGACTTGCAGACGGCGAAGACCTATGCCACAAATCGTGGGCAGGCGATTATTTCCGAAATGACCACCTATTTCAATTTGAGCGAAACGGTTCCGGTTTCTTTGTCCGTGCAGGGGAATGGAAGCATTCTTGTCCACGACCTGCCGCTTGAAGGTAATTCTGCAACTGTCAACTTCTTCAGGGGCGTGCCTGTGACATTGACTGCCTCGAGCACCTCGGGAGTATTCACCGGTTGGAGCGATGGCAACACTTCGCCGACTCGAACCATCAATCCGGGTGAAGTGAATTCCGTGACTGCAGTATTCCGCTAGTTTAACATTTACTTCTTAATGTTCATATCCAAAAAAGGCATCGGATTTCCGTCCGATGCCTTTTCCTGTTAAACAGATTGTTTGCAGTGTTAGCCAATTGATGCGGACTGGTGAACTGCCGCATGTTGCGCCTGGCTAGCCGAGCAAATCTTCTTTGCTAATCGCCTTGAAGTTCGTAGCCTGCAGGGCCTCGATTGCCTTGTCGGTATCGGCGAAACGGAGGATCATGATGTTGGAGCCGTCTTTGTGTGTGGACGGGTAGGCGTACATGTAGTCAATCTGCTGCGTGCCGACGGCTGTGCTGAGCAAATCGGCGAGGCCGCCAATCTTTGCGTTCACGGGGCAGGCGACCACGTCTGTTATCGTTGCGCTGAGGCCAGCCTTGGCGAGCACTTCCACAGCCTTTTCAGCATCATTCACGATAAGGCGGATAAGTCCGAATTCACCAGAATCGGCGAGAGTCAACGAAAGGAGGTTCACGCCGGCATCGGCCAGGGAACGGCAAACCGCCTGCAAACGGCCCGGACGGTTCGAAACAAAAACTGAAACTTGAGGAATCTTCATAAGGCAAAATCTCCTTGCAGTCAATATATATTTTTTAGTGGATAGTAGAGGTTAGAGACAAGAAACTAGAGGCTAGGGTTTAGGGAATAGGGTCTAGGGGTTAGTGGCTAGGGTCTAGGGGCGAGGGGCAGGTTTATATATTTCTCGCAATTAGCGCACCTCAAATCTCACACCTCATACCTCACATCTCTCGTCTGTAGGCCGAAGGCCGTTCTCTCGTCTAAACTATATCTTCTTTCTATTATCAACAACGCGTTTTGCCTTGCCTTCGCTACGCGGCAGCGAGTCCGGTTCGCAGAGGGTGACAATCACGGAGATGCCGATAATTTGTTCGATGGAGTGCTTGAACTTCTTCGAGAGTTGTTCCATGGCGCTCATGGAGTCGCTCACCATGTCGCGGGTCACTTCCACCTTGACTTCGAGCGTGTCCATGTTGTTCTTGGTGTCGAGCACAATCTGGTAGTGCGGGAGAGCCTTCTCGGCACGGAGGAGCGCCGTCTCGATCTGGCTCGGGAACACGTTCACGCCGCGCATGATGATCATGTCGTCGGTACGGCGGCCAATGCGGCGGATGCGGCGGATGGTACGGCCGCACTTGCACTTGGTGGCTTCGATGGCTGTAATGTCGCGCGTGCGGTAGCGGAGGATCGGCATGGCGCGCTTGCTAAGCGTACTGATGACAAGTTCGCCTTCTTCGCCGTCCGGGAGGGGTTCCAATGTTTCCGGGTCCACGATTTCCGGGTAGAAGTGGTCCTCGAAAATGTGCATGCCGTCGCAGTATTCGCATTCGCATCCCACGCCCGGGCCTACGATTTCGGAAAGTCCGTAAATGTCGTAGCACTTGATGCCGGTTTGTTCTTCGATGTAGTCGCGCATGCCGTCGCTCCAGGGCTCAGCCCCGAAGATGGCGCGCTTGATGCCCATGTCCTTGATGGAAATGCCCATCTTCTCGGCGACATCTATGATGCGGAGGAAGTAACTCGGGGTACCGGCCAGGGCGGTCACGCCAAAGTCCTTCATGAGCATCACCTGGCGTTCGGTATTGCCGCCGCTGATCGGGATGACGGTTGCACCGAGGGCTTCGAAACCGCCGTGGATGCCCATACCGCCCGTGAAAAGCCCGTAGCCGAAGAAGTTCTGCACGATGTCCGTGCTTCTGAAACCGCAGGCGAGGAGACCGCGCTTCACAACCTGCGCCCAGACTTCCATGTCTTCCTTGGTGTAGCCGACCACAATCGGTTTACCGGTAGTGCCGCTACTCGCGTGCAGACGGACGACTTCACTCAGGTCTACTGCGAAAAGTCCATACGGGTATGTATCGCGAAGGTCCTTCTTCATGGAGAACGGAACCTTGGAGATGTCCTTCAGAGTCTTGATGTCTTCGGGCTTCACGCCTTTTTCGTCCATGCGCTGTCTAAAGAGGGGAACCTTGTCGTAGGCGAGTTTTACCGAAGCGCGCAGGCGCTGCAACTGCAATTTACGCAGTTGGTCTTCGGGCATAAAGTCAAGGGCCATCTCGGGCAAAACCTTGTTTTCTTCATCATTCCATGCTGTAGAACGCATAATAATCCTTTGAGGTGCGGATATGTTGTTTCCGCCATTTTCGGGGAGAAAGATAGTAAAATGAAAGGTGGCGGAATTGGTTGAAAATCGTCAAAAAAGCGTTTGAAAACAACGAAAAGCGTTCTTTGATGTCGAATCGGGACTATATATAATGAAAAATAGCCGTTTGTTTTGTACAAAGTAATTTTTTACTCTGTTTTGAAGGCTTTTGTAGGTTGTGAAGCCGGTTCCATTCAAAGTATTTCGACGAAAAGCTCCTTTTCGCGATATTTCGCTGGGTTTGCGAACTGATTTTTTTGTATTTTTGGGCGGTATTTTAAGTTTTTTGAATCTATAGGTAGGTTTACTCTGCGCTATCGTTTGTTCTTTTTGCTGTTCGCTCTTGTCGGTATTGTCCATGCCCAGTTGCTGGACATGTCCCAATTGTCGCAAGATTATTTTGCCGAAACTAAAATAAACCAAGTCAGGGTTGAAGGCAATAACCACATGGACCAGCGGTCCGTGCTCAGCCGAATCGGCATTCGCGCTGGCCAAACTTATTCTCCGACGGGGCTTACCGAAAAGGTGCAGTCTGCGGTGTCCAGCCTTTACGAATCGGGACTTTTTGACGATGTTACGGCCTGGGTGGATTATCTGGAAAACAGCAGCGATGTCGACTTGGTCTTCAAGATCAAGGAACTTCCCGCCCTGGATACGGCCATTTTGGATGGCTGCGATGAAATCAGTGAAGACGACCTGCGCCTGAAACTTAGAATGATTCCGGGCCAGGTGTACAGCAAGAGCCAGTTGGAACGCGACCGCCAGGCCCTGTTGGAACATTACCGCTCCGAAGGATACCTGTTGGCCGAGGTGGGTTACCGCGAAGAACCCGCCGACGAAAACTTGAACACTGTCACCTTCATCATCCGTGAAGGCGAAAAGGTGAAGGTTCGCGAAATTGTGGTCAAGGGCAACGACCATGTGCCGGCCGAAGACATCATGGAACATATGCTTAGCAAGCAGGACCAGTGGTGGGGCGGCGGTGAGTTCAAGGAAAACGTTTTTGCGGCGGATCGCGATACCGTGCTGAATGCCATCCGCCATTTTGGCTTCCTTGATGCTGAACTCACGGAATACTACGCCGAGTACATGCCCGACTCCACTTGCTTGTTCTACCTTGGACGCATGGTTCCGGTGGGCAACGACCTCAAGGTCCTGTACGACCAGTTGAATACGGCAATGGGCGATACTGCGACGGCTCTTTACAAATTGGCCGGAAAGCCGACCATGGAAGTGACCCACTATTACCGCAACGATCGTGTCGGTGCGCATGGCTATGTTTCCCGTCCTCTACCGCAGGTCAAGTCCGAAGAAGACGCTCTCAAGGCTTTGAACGACCTTATCCGCTACGAAAAGGCCCGCAAGGAATGGCTGAAGATTGTGGACGGCCGCAAGTTCAACAACCCCAAGATTTACGAACTGCGCGGGCTTAAAAAGCGTACACCGTACCAAGAAAAACTTTTGGTGCGCTACATGCTCGAAGACATGTTCCCTGCCTTGAACAAGTACGATGAAATCAAGACATCGAGTGATGTCCGCATTCATATATCGATGGTCGAAGGCCGTCGCTACTACATGGGTGGCTTGCATTTCTCGGGTAACGAAGTCTTGACCGACGGTATGCTCAAGTACGCGTTCCGTCTGGATAGCGGCGAGGTGTTCGACCAGTACATTTACGATGCAAGCCGCAAGGCCCTGCTGGATGCCTACCGCGAAGACGGCTACTTGTTCGCTCAGTTCGAAGAAGAACGAACCTTCACGAACGATTCCATTGTCAACCTCACTTACCGTATGCGCGAAGGCTTGCCGGCAAGCATTCATAAGGTGCATATCCACGGCAATACCAAGACCAACGAAAAGGTTATCCGTCGCGAAGTCCGCCTGTATCCAGGCGACACCTATCGCCAGTCTGCGTTGGAACGTAGCTTCCGTGAAATCATGCAGTTGAACTACTTCGACATGGTCACTCCCGATATCAAGGTGGTGGGAGAGCAGGAAGTTGATCTTGACTTTGCCGTGCAGGAGAAGGAAGCCGGTACTGGTCAGTTCAGTCTGGGAGTTTCTTATAGCGAAAGCGATGGTCTCGTAGGTACGGCAAGCATTTCTATTCCGAACTGCTGTATGGGTAACGGCCAGGCTGCAAGCCTTAGCCTGGAATACGGCGAAGACAAACGCAGTGCTGCCATCAGTTTCCAGGAACCCTGGTTCCTCGACAAGCCGATAACTTTGGGAACTAGCCTCAGTTACAGTTGGTGGAACATGGACGATTACGACGACCCCGACATTACCCGCTATGGTGGTAGCGTGTATGTGGGCAAGCGCCTCAAGTGGCCCGACGACTACTTCTACGGCCAAATCGGGTACAGTTGGCTCATGAACAAGCAGGGTGACAACATTGACGACAGTTACGTGGTTTATACAGGTATCGAATCTGCCATAAACTTCCGCCTGGTGCGTGATGACAAGAACTTGCCGCAGTTCCCGACCGAAGGTTCTCGCTATGTGCTTGACGTGCAGGTGGCCGATGATGTGCTGTTCAGTGACTTTGAATTCGTAAAGACGGAACTCACCATCAAGTGGTGGTTCCCGCTCTTCCGCGACCGCCTTGCCATCGCACTTACTAATGAATATGGCGTAATCTTTGGTGATCAACTGCAGTACCGCACACTTTACACCATGGGTGGCGTGCTTGGTTACGAAGGCATGATGCGCGGTTACAGTTCGGGTTCCATTGGCTACCGTCGCTTGGGCCGCAGTTTCCAGTATTTGGGCGCTGAACTCCAGTTGGGCGTTGTTCCGCAGACTTTCTACCTGTTGCCGTTCTTCTTTGATGCCGGTAACGTGTTCGGTGATCGTTACGACCCGAATACCAAGGTGGCTAAGCCCGACCGCAATCCGCTTAGTGAATGGGATCCCTCGAGCCTCAAGAAGGACATGGGCTTTGGCTTCCGCGTAGTGGTGCCGATGCTTGGTATTATAGGATTCGACTTTGCCTGGCCTTTGGATGTGGGTGAAACCTACAGCGGTTTGCAGCGCACTCAGGTGGGCGATATGGAATTCAACTTTGTTATTGGTCAGGGATTCTAAAGGAGGCGCTATGCTGAAAAAATCTTTGATGGCCCGTTTGCTTATTCTGCTTGCGATGGCGTTCGCTTGCGCAAGTTTTGCAGAGGATGGCCTTCGCATTGCTCACGTGGATTCCAAACTTATTTTTGACGGTTACAAGGGAACGAAAAAGGCTCAGGAAGAGTACGACCGCCAGGTGGCAAAGTGGGAACAGCAGGGAAACTTGCTGCAGAAGGAACTTGCCGCCATTAAGGAAAAATTGGACAAACAGGTTTTGATGCTGAGCGACGAAAAAAAACGTGAACTTGAAGCCGAGTATGGCAAAAAGGATACCGAACTCAAGAACTTCATTGACCGCGTTTACGGCCGTAAAGGTGAACTCATCAGCGAAAACGAAAAGGTGAGCGCTCCGATTATCCAACTCATCCGCAAGGCTATCAACGAAATCGCTTTGCAGGAAGGCTACGATATGGTGGTCGACCGCGCAACCGGTGCCGTAGTGTTCTGGAAAAAGGAAAACGACTTGACGAGCAAGGTGCTGGACTACCTGAACAGTCGCTAAGTGCCGCATGAAATTTGTTGCCTGCGGAAATAACGCCGCAGGCTTTTTTATATTAGAGAAAACGTTTGCGCTTATACCTCAAAGGGAGCGCAGCGACCGACCTCACACCTCAAAGCGAAGCGAGCTAAAATGGCCGAACAGAATAAAGCAGAAAAATTCGTTTTCTACATGTACAAGATGACCAAGTCCTATCCGCCTAACAAGGAAGTTTTGAAGGACATTTCTTTGAGCTTCTACTATGGCGCGAAGATTGGTATTATCGGCCAGAACGGTGCCGGTAAGTCAACGCTTTTGCGCATCATGGCGGGCATCGACAAGGAATTCCAGGGCGAAGCCTGGATTGAACCGGGCCGCACCGCGGGTTACCTGCCGCAGGAACCGCAGCTCGACCCGAACCTCACCGTGAAGGAAAACGTGATGCAGGCTGTGGCTAAAAAGCAGGCTGTGCTTGACCGCTTCAACGAGATTTCCATGAAGTTCGCGGAACCCATGGAAGACGACGAGATGAACAAGCTCTTGGACGAACAGGCGAAGCTCCAGGACATCATCGACGCGCAGGATTTGTGGAGCCTCGACCGCAACATCGAAATCGCGATGGACGCTCTCCGCTGCCCGCCGGGCGACTGGCCGGTGACGAACTTGAGCGGTGGTGAAAAGCGCCGCGTGGCCCTTTGCCGTTTGCTCTTGGAAGAACCGGATTTGCTGTTGCTCGACGAACCGACGAACCACCTGGATGCGGAAACGGTTGCTTGGCTCGAACGCCACCTGCGCGAATACAAGGGTTCCGTGATTCTCGTGACCCATGACCGTTACTTCCTCGATAACGTCACGAACTGGATTCTGGAAATCGACCGCGGCCGCGGCATTCCTTGGGAAGGCAATTACGCCCAGTGGCTCGACCAGAAGCTCGAACGCATGAAGAACGAAGAGAAGGGCGAATCCGACCGCCAAAAGCGCCTTGCCCGCGAACAGGAATGGGTGAAGGCTTCTCCGAAGGCTCGCCAGGCGAAGAGCAAGGCCCGCTTGAAGGCTTACGAAGACTTGCTTGCCGAGGATTCCCGCGAACAAATCAAGGTGGCCCAGATTCACATCGCGAACGGGAACCGCCTGGGCGACGTGGTGATTCAGGCCGAACACTTGCAGAAGGCCTTTGGCGAAAAGGTGCTGTTCGACGACTTGAACTTCAGCTTGCCGCGTTCCGGCATTGTGGGCATTATTGGCCCGAACGGCGCTGGTAAGACTACTTTGTTCAAAATGATTACCGGCGTGGAAAAACCGGATGGCGGTACCTTGAAGATTGGCGAAACCGTCCAGATTATCAGCATGGAACAGGGCCGCGAAAGCCTTGACGATTCGAAGACCGTGTGGGAATCCATCACGGACGGAAACGACGAAATCATGATTGGCGACAAGAAGATGAATGGCCGCGCCTATTGCGGACTCTTCAACTTCACGGGTGCCGCCCAACAGAAGAAACTGAATACTCTTTCCGGTGGTGAACGCAACCGCGTGCTCATGGCGAAGAATTTGCAGCAGCCCGGTAACCTGTTGTTCCTTGACGAACCGACGAACGACTTGGACATCGAAACGCTACAGGCCCTGGAACAGGCGATCCTCAAGTTCGCTGGCTGCGCCGTGATCATCTCCCATGACCGCTGGTTCCTGGACCGCATCGCGACCCACATTCTCGCATACGAAGGTGATTCCAAGGTCGTGTGGTTCGAAGGCAACTGGAGCGAATACGAAGCCGACCGCAGAAAGCGCCTCGGCGAAGATGCCGACAACCCGAAGCCCATCAAGTACAAGACGCTGACGAGAAACTAGTTTCCTTACGGAAACTTGTTTCGTGAATGAT
Organism: Fibrobacter sp.; assembly: GCA_045598645.1. Taxonomy (GTDB): domain Bacteria; phylum Fibrobacterota; class Fibrobacteria; order Fibrobacterales; family Fibrobacteraceae; genus Fibrobacter. Next base: position 1,368 of record JAZLMK010000133.1, on the reverse strand, counting down.
GAAGTACGAGTTATGAATTATGAGAAAGTCGCGGAATGTTGTATTTCATATTTTGTAATTCATAATTTGTAATTAAATTGCGAAGCAATTGGTATGATTCTCCACGTCCTCGTTTCTACCTAAAATAGGTTGCCTATTTTAGGTAAATATGTTATATTATGAACGGAGGCTGAAATATGGTTGAGAATCCGTTCATTATTAAGGGCTATAAGTCTGCTGACTTGTTCTGCGATCGCGATGCCGAAACAAAGGCTTTGCTTTCTAATATTAGGAATGGTGCCGATACCACTCTGATTTCTCCTCGCAAGTATGGGAAAACAGGATTGATTTTTCATACTTTTGAAAAAATTCGTACGAAGAAACTGCCTTTTGAAACTCTGTATGTAGATGTTTTTGCTACTCAGAAATTATCTGATTTTACAAAGGCTTTGGCTGATGCGGTCCTGGCGAAGTTTCCTGTAAAAAAGTCCATTGGCAAGCAGTTTATGGAACTGCTTCAGGGTTTCCGCCCGATGTTTACGATGGATCCATTGTCGGGAACTCCTCAAGTTCAGTTTAATTATGTGAATGCTTCCGATAGGGAATATACTTTAAAAAGTCTTCTGGGCTTTCTTAATGCACAGAAGAAACAGGTCGTCTTGGCGATAGACGAATTCCAGCAGATTACGGAATATCCTGAAAAGAATGTGGAGGCCCTACTTCGCACTTATACGCAGCAATTGCATAATGTTCGTTTTATCTATTGCGGTAGTAAGCGAAGTCTAATGACAGAAATATTTCTGGATGCAAAGCGTCCATTCTTTTCTAGTTCGAATATGCTGAATCTTGACAAGATAGATCGAGATGTCTATGGCTCGTTTATCAAGGGACAGTTTGAAAAATACGACGTTCCGGTGGACGACGATGCCTTGAATTTTATTTTGGATTGGACCCGTTGCCACACGTTCTATACGCAAAATCTTTGCAATGTAATCTTTTCGATGGAACCATCGAGAGTGAATCTAAAGGTGGCCCGTAAATCTGCGTTGCACATTCTTGAGCGGGAGGCCTATAACTTTTTGCAGTATAGGGAACTGGTTACGACTCAGCAGTGGCTGATGCTGATTGGAATTGCAAAGGAAGGCTCTGTCTCCAAAATTACCTCTAGTGAGTTCCTTAGGAAGTACGATATTGGAAGCGTGACCAATGCAAAGCGTATTGTTGAATCTATGGTGCAAAAGGATATGCTTCTTCAAACAGTGGGTGTCAAAGAAACTTGTTATCAGGTTTACAATGTGTTTTTTTCTCGTTGGTTGGAAACTTTGTAAAATGACCTGTTGTAGGTGACCTAAAATAGGTTGGTTCGGTAGTGTGTATGATTCTCCACGT
>JAZLMK010000132.1:0-11661 GCA_045598645.1 Fibrobacter sp. | reverse complement strand
AAAGGCAGGTCCGGAAGCCGGCAAGAAGGATGACGGCGAAAAGCAGGGCCCGGAGGCTGGCAAGAAGGATGAAGCCGATGAAGGCGGCGAAGCCGTAGAAGGAGAGGATGAAAAGGCAGGTCCGGAAGCCGGCAAGAAGGATGACGGCGAAAAGCAGGGCCCGGAGGCTGGCAAGAAGGATGAAGCCGATGAAGGCGGCGACGCCGTAGAAGGAGAGGATGAAAAGGCAGGTCCGGAAGCCGGCAAGAAGGATGACGGCGAAAAGCAGGGCCCGGAAGCTGGCAAGAAGGATGATGGCGAAAAGCAGGGCCCGGAAGCTGGCAAGAAGGATGACGGCGAAAAGGCCGGCCCGGAAGCAGGCAAAAAGGAAGAAGCCGGTGAAGGCGATGCTGCTGCCGAAGGTGAAGAAACTGTTGCCGAAGAATAATTTCGGCTAGCAAAATTTTGGAGTGTATAGCTCTCTCCTTTGCGGGGAGGGCTTTTTTTGTGCAACTTTTTTACTCGTTAAATGCGGGCTAATCGTTTTTTGCGTATAGCGCGAGGCGTACGCCATCGGCGGCGCTCGTGACGATTCCGCCGGAATAGCCGGCGCCTTCGCCAAGGACAAAAAGTCCTTGGGTGTTGACGCTTTCCAGGGTTTCGCTGTTGCGTGTGATGCGAAGCGGGGAACTTGTGCGCGTCTCGGGAGCGACAATCAGCCCCTGGTCCACGAATCCAGGAATTTTGCGGTCGAAGTTCACGAACCCTTCGGCGAGCGACTGGCAGATTTTCTTGTCCAGCCAGTCCCACATGTTGCAGGCGACGAGTCCGCACGGGTAGGTGGATTTCGGCAGTTTCTTGTCGGCGTGGTGGGCGAGGAACGCCTTGATGCTCTGTGCGGGCGCCGCGTAGTTCTTGCCGCCTACGCGGAAGGCGTCGGATTCAATTTTTCTCTGGAAGTCAAGGCCACCGAAAAGCGTTTGGCTGGCTTCGACGGGCACTACGATGGCGCCGTTTGCTGTGGGTCCGTTGCGGCGGCTGTAACTCATGCCGTTCGTGGCGAGCGTTCCCGGTTCGGAGGCGCATGGCACAAGGACTCCACCGGGGCACATGCAAAAACTGTAGGCGCTGCTGGTCTTGTTTAGAGTCGGTGTCGCGAGGAAGTATTCCGCGGCGCCCGTGAGCCGAGTGTCGACACCTTTTCCGAGTTGACGCAAATTGATGAGCGATTGCGGGTGCTCTACGCGTACGCCCATCGCGAAGGCCTTGCTTTCGAGGGTGACTCCGCGAGCCTGCAGAAGTTCGTATATGCCGCGTGCGGAATGGCCGGTGGCGAGTACAAGGGCTTCGCAGGGCGTCCAGTTGCTGCCGCTTGCATTGTGAATCTTGATGGCCGAGACTTTGCGATCGCGGATTTCGATGTCTTCGAGGGCGGAATAGAAATGGATGTTCCCGCCAAGTCGCGCAATTTCGGCACGGATTTTGCGGAGCATCAGAACGAGCCTGTCCGTGCCGATGTGGGGCTTGGCGAACGTCACGACGCTTTCGTCGATTCCGAAGTCGACCATGTCTTTCAGGACGGTCTCGCTGAAGATGTTGCGGGTGCGTGTGTTGAGTTTGCCGTCACTGAATGCGCCGGCCCCGCCTTCGCCGAACAGCACATTGGAATGTTCGTTGAAAGCCCTGTCGGCGAAGAACCTGCGGATGTCGCGGAAGCGCTCCTCCACAGGTTTGCCTTGCTCGTACAAATCGACCTTGAAACCGCGACGCAGCAGGTGGAGGCTTGCCCACAAGCCTGCGGGGCCCGCGCCTATAACGCTCACGTGACGTGCCATCGGGACGCTGTGCGCAAGCGGGTCGTTGTCAATGGATTCTCGTTCGCGCTTGGCTTCGACAAGACCCCGGGCGTTGTTCCCGGAAACTTTTAACGGGCGCTCCGTTTCGAAGATGACGTTGTAACTCCAGTGCGGATCGCCCTTGCGACGGCTGTCGAGCGCAAAGCGCTCTACGTCCAGATTGAAAATCTGTTCCTGGTGCAATCGTAGCTCGCGCGCCAGAGTCTCGCGGACTTGGCTTTTGCGGGCTAGCGCCACGGAAAGTTCTCTAAAACGGTAGGTGAACATCTTTTGCAAATATAAAAAAGCCCCGACGTGTGTCGGGACTTGTAAAATCGCTTTTGACGATGGTTAGAACACGTAGTTCACGTTTACGCCACCAAAGATATCGTGGTATTCGCTGGAAAGGTCGTCGGGGCGTTCGTAGAAGGCTGCACCGAAGTTCCATTCGCTGAACAGGTGGTTGGTGTGGTTCACTCGCAGGTTTACGCTTCCCAGAATGTCGGTTTCGCTTTCGTCGAAACTTTCGCCGTCTTCTTCCCAATCGGTGGCCATGTAGCGGAATTCGCCATTTACGCCCAAGATCAGGAATCTGTTCATGAACGGAATCTCGAAATCATCGCCAATGGTGATTTCGGCTTCTTCCATGTCGTCACGCTTGTAACTCTTGAATCTCGGAGTGACGCTGAAACGGTTCTGGATGTTTTTGAAGGATGTCGTTGCGGAAACCGGGTACATGTGTTCAAAGTAGTTGGAACCGCCGTAGTAGTAACCCAGCTTCGACCATGTTTCATCGCTCAGGTCCATGTCCTCGACAAGACTGTCCTTGAGGAACTTGGATCCGTCTATGCGGAAGGACCAGCGACCGTCTGCCTTGAATGTCGTGTTGAACGCCTTGACGGAAACACCCGCGTTGATGGTGTGCTTGAAAATGCGTTCCTGGAATTTGCTGGCCAGGTACTTTTCGTCGGAAAGGCTGTTGTATTCGGCCCAGCGGGCGGAGTCCACGATGGTCGTATCTCCATTCAGGACCACGGCTTCGGTGGCGCGTCCTTTGCGAGCGTTAAACCAGTCGTCCCTGTAAATGCCGCTGTTCAAATCGTAGTCGCCGTGCAGTTGATAATGACGGTATTGTTTTTGGTATTGGAATCGGTAACCTGCAGTGACAGTTACGTTCTTGTTGATGTTGAATGTTTGGTCGGTGCCGATATTCTGCGTGTACCTGGTGCGGTCCATGGCCAGTTCGTTTTCCTCGAACCATTTGGAATCGTTGTCGGGGAATAATCCCCAACGAGTGCCTTCGCCAAGTCCGAGCAAGTTCGTCTTGCTTCCGCTAGCTGCGTTCTCGATGTCGATTTCGTAGTTGAATCCAAGAACCCACCACTTGAAGATTTCCTGTTCCAAGCGTCCATCGAACTGACGGTAGTCCGCCATCTGGTCGTTGGAGCCCGCGCTGTAGAAGTCTTCGCCGACATACTTGATGTGGCCGTAGATGTGCGTCTTGAAGATGTTCCAGTTGAGGGAGGCGCTAAGTGCGAAATTCTGGCTTCCCCAGTTTTCCCCGAGAACACGACCATCGTCGCGGTCGTCTTCGGAAGTTCTCTGGATATCCTTTGCATCGCGGATGAGCGTTCTCAAGGAATCCTTCATTTCGGAATCCCTGAGAGCAGCGTTCTCGCCGAAGATTGCAGCAAGTTCTTCGTGGCTCAAAGTGTTAATCCTGCTGGTGTTCTGCATCAGCGAGCGAAGTTTGGAGAAAGAGTTTACGGCAAGGCCTGCATTGGTAAATACCTGGTTGATGGCGCGTTCGCGAATCACGTCGGTGGTGTCGGCTCGGCCTACGGCAATCTGGCCGTTGAGTTCTATGTCGCCCGGGAAGAACAGCCAGTTACCGTCGGCGTACATGGTAAATGCATCAACCATAGGGTCTGCCGTGACAGTTTTTTCTGACGCCCCGTCTCGGAACAAGGGGTCGCTGAGTTCGTCGGAGGCGTAGATGGCACCGAACTTTGCGTCGAAGCGGCGTACCGGCGCCCACTTGAACGCTCCGCCGTATGCGAGGCGCTGGGCCTGTGCGGTACCGTCTTCGATGTAGTCCTTGTAAATTTGCGGATGACGGTCGCCAGGCACCAAACTGCGGTTGACTTCACCAAAGAATCCGTTGATTTCAAAGAGCGGGTCGTCGGCGTTGTTTTTTAACAAGGCTAATGTGTAGTCTACGCCAAAGAGCGGCATGCCCGCCATGTAAATTTCGCCACCGATTTTTTCCTGGTCGCCGAGAACTACGGTGTTGTAGTTGTCCTTGTAGGTCAAGGTCACAACGTTCGGGGAAAAGTGGTTCCAGGTGTCGGCGGTAATGTCGGTGTTGAATTCCAGGGACTTACCATCGGCAGACTGCATGTACAAGTATGCGGCGGCTTCCGCGGCGAATCCGGGAACCTGGAATGTATTCTTGTAGCGCTCTCTGTAACTGACGGTGTCGGATCCGATGATTTCTTCACCGTGATGGTTCGTACGTGTTCTTACATAATGGTATTTGCCGCCCACCATGGCGTTACCCATGATGTTCCACCCCTTCTGTTGGTCCTTGGTCTTGGCTTCGGCTTCGCGGGTGAGCACGCCGATCTTGTCGCTTGGATTGAACGGACGACTTTCTACACCGGGAATTTCGGGGTTGGAGGGGAGGGTGCCCAGCATGTCGATGGATGCGGAACCGAAGTCCTTGTCGTTGTCCTTTACGCTTGCAATCACGGAGGCGTCTACGATGTCGAGACCGGCAGCGCCAACCTTGTTGCCGCTGACTTTCGTGTCGTGGAAATAGAACAGGTTGTTTTCCTTGCCGAGGACACCGAAACCGTTGCCGTTGAATTCACTTCCGAGAACGACTGTGTTGGCCAATTCCGAGTTGAGAAGCGCGATGTTGTTGTCCTTGAAAGACGTGCGCTCTGCGTTGACCATGGCGTAGTTGCCTGCATGGAGAGCAACGCCTTTGTTACCCGAAAATTCGCATCCCATAATCACGGCTTCGCCATCGCGAACGTAAATGCCGCGAGAAGAAGTGTTCTGGATTTTGGATACCTGAAGGTTCAGATTGCCCTTTTCGATAGCTATGCCGGATTCTGCGTCGGTGATAATCACGTTTCGCATGTTGAACGGCTGTTCGCCGGTCAAGAAAATGCCCTTCCATGCGCCCGCCTTGGCAGGTTCTATGGATGAACGGAAAATAACCGGAGCCGTGCTATTGCCCGAGGCGACCAACTGGCCGTTGTTTACGTATATGCCCGTGCCGGGTGCAAACAAAAGCGTAACACCGGACTGAATGTACAGGGCCTGGTTTTCTTCTACGATTATGTTGCTCGAGACAAGATAGGGGGAATGCTCGGCGAGGAGCATGCCGTGGGTCGGACCGCCAATTTGCGTGCCGGTAAGTTGAATTTCCTTTGGTTCGGCGGGCTTTTCTGGTGCGGGGACTGCGACTGATTCTGTCTTTGAGGAATCTGCCTGGGCTTCGGCGCTTGCTGTTTCTACGGCTTGTGCGGAATCGGCTGCAGGTGCTGCTGCAGGAACTTGTGCAGTTGCTTGCGCCTGTGCCGGAGCTATGGAATCAGCGGCGGGGACTTCGGCTGCAGGTGCTGTCGCAGGAACTTGTGCGTTTGCTTGCGCCTGTGCCGGTGCCGCGGTTTCGGCGGCAGGAGCTGTCGCCGCTTGCTGAGCCATGGCAAAAACAGAACTGAAGGCTACGCTAGTGAGAAGTAAACGGTAGGATTTTTTCATTGGTGAGCCTCTTCAATTACTTAGTCTTTTGATTGACTATGAATTTCTTGCTGTTTTTAAGGATTCTGCCATTGTAGAGTCGCACGGTCACGGTAACGACAGTGTTCGTGTTGCGATCCAGGTCTACAGGAATGTCGTAGTCCAAGCGGTCAATGGCTTTGCTGGAATTACTCAGATGGAATATATTGCCGGGAACGCCGGTCTGCTCTGCCGTGATGCTTTCAATCTGGGAGAAGTCGTTGTTCTTGATGTTCTTTATCACGATGTGCATGTTGTGGTGGATGACACCGGATCCGCCAGGGACGTTCGGCGGAATACGCATTGTCTTTACGACGGGGTTGCGGCTGTTGTCAATGCTCACGTATGCCGTCGAGTTGTTGTCCAGGCAACGTAGCGATTTCGAAACGAACGCTTCGTTTTCGGCCTGGTCCTTGACTTTGATGACGTAGTTGTGCATGCCGCTGGAAAGCTTGAACGAGCCCTTGTTGTCGCCTTGAATCACGAATTCCTTTATCAGGGTTTCGTCGTTGAAAATGGAAACGATGGCTTCGTCATCCTTGTTTGCGGCAATACTGTACTTGGCAGTACATTTCGACTGTAGCGGAGCCTGGATGCTTGCGCTTGGCGAAACCGTGTTGACGGCCTTGCAGTTCTTGTTGATGCTTATAGGAATGCTCTTGTTTGCAGATGTTCCATCGGGGAACTTGACGGCGACTTCGATTTTTTCGGCGTTCCAGTTGCCGAGGACGTCCTTGAAGGGGACGGAGTACGAGAAAGTTTTTTCTACGGCGGGAATGCTCAGGGAATTTGTAACCTTGCCTGCGGTAATGGTCACGAGAATGGCCTGTTGCGAAGAACTGGCCTTGTCGCTGAAGGTGCCGTTTATGGTGATGGATCCGTTTGCGCAAAGCTCGTCAACGTTGGCGGTTATGTTGACGGCGTCGTTCTTCTTTGCGTTTTCAGCGGCGATGGAGTCTTCCTTTTGAATGTTGTACTTGTTGATGGAATCCTGCTCGGCGTTGAAGTAGTACGTTTCAGTGTGACCGCACGGGAAAGCGAACGAGAATTCCTTTTTGTCTTCGGGAATCAATTCTGCCGGGATGTCGAGTTTCTTGGCTTCGGAGATGATGTCGATGGTGTCGATGCAAGTGAAGTTGAATTTCTTCAAACCGATGGCGCTGGGAGCCCATTCGGCGGCGAATTCAATGCTCTTGGCATCCTTTGCAACGCTGGCTTCGTTTATGAAGATTTCCTTGGGTGCCGCCGTGCAGGAAATGTTCAAGGGAAGTTTCGGTGCGCTGACAGTGTCGGGGACCGACGTTGCCGTGCAGGAGAAACCGCTCTTTTTCTTGTTGATGGCCGCGGCGACGATGTTGTCGAGGGTTCCCAGTATCTTCTTGATTGCGGTCGTGTCGATGCTAGAGGAGTCTTTTTCAAGAACTTTGAGAACGCTGTTGATGGCATCTTTGTCGCCAGCATGGCTGGACTTGAACTTGCTCGATTTGCATTCCGGGGTGATGACGACCATTTCGCCGGCGTTGACGGACTCCTTGATGCCGCACTTGTCGTCGACATCCATTAAACCCGAGTTGAGGCCGAATACACCGAATCCACGCCTGTTCTTGCCGACGCCGCCGTGGGTTCCGCGGATGGCTGCCGTGGCGGTCCCTGTCTTGAACTTGAATGAACTCTTGCCGGACTGGGGCTGCGCGTCGAAGCGGACCGTACCGGATTTAATCTCGGTCATGGCTGTCTGCGTGCCGTTCTCGGAGTTGAGGTTGTGGAACTCCACCAGGGAATTTTCTTCTACCGAAATGGTACTGCCGTCGGGGAGGGCAATCACGACTCTTGATTCCAGGCCGGTCTTGATGAGGTCTTTTTCTTTGACCTTGTTGCCGATTTTGGCAGTGGTGCTTTTCCCGTTGGGCGATATGATTTGACGGTTTTCTTCTTCGCCAATGGCAAGACGGATCTTACCGGTTTTTGCTGCCATAGGGAAGGTGACCATGACCGCAAGAAGGACTGTAACGAAACGAAAACCTCGGTCGAGTGACATAAATCCTCACTTTCAAATGTGTAAAAGTTTTTTAAACTTAATTGTATAAACCGAAAATAAATATATCTATTATTTGATACGGTGAAAAGAAAATTGTATCTTTTGATGCATAAAACGAGCTTCATAACATTAGAAGGTAGATATGAGCATTGAAACTGAAAATCCGACTGTTGAAATGTGCGATACAGAAACTGGGGAACAGATTATCAAGGAACTGGACCAGGCGACTTTGACCAAGGGCGCTTGGCAGACCATGATGTTCCTTTGCCAAGAAAAGAACGCCAAAACTGGCGAATTTGGCGAACCCAAGGTGTATCTGCGCCGTTACCAGAAGGTTGCGGGTGCGTTTAAGGCTCGCAGCAAGTTCAATATTAGTGGCAAGGCACAGGCCGAAGCCATAATCGAAAATCTGAAAAAATGGTACAACATCTAATGGCGGACCCTGCTAGTAGAAAGAAGAAAAAATACAGGATAGAGTTCCTTTGCGAGGGCGACATCGAGTCGTTCCCCTGGAAGGACAAGTTCGAGGTGATGGCTCGTAAACTCCTCAAGGAGGAGGGCACCGAGGACAATGTAAACATCGTGCTTTGCTCCGACGAATTCGTCCGCGAGATGAACAGGAACTATCGCGGTTTAGACAAAGTAACGGACGTGCTGTCTTTTGAGTGGCACGAGGATTTCCCTGGCGAAGAAAGCATGCTTGGCGAAATCTATATTGCGAGGGACCAAGTCAAGCGTCAGGCTCCCGAGTACGGCAATTCCTTCTTTGCCGAATTGAAGCGCGTTATTGTCCATGGACTCCTTCACCTTTCCGGTTACGACCACATCAAGGATGCCGATCGCAAGGTGATGCGCGCCCGTGAATGCGAATTCCTTGGCCTTGACCCCTACAAGGAGAAAATCTGATGGAAGACTCCGTGTTGGTGGCGGTCGTTTTCCTCTGCATTTTCGTTTTAACTTCCGCCTTATTCTCTGCGACCAAGTGCGCGTTTAGCTTGATTTATGCCAAACGTGACGACAAGGATAGAACTCCCCGCGAGGAGCGAATTGCCGCGCTTGTAAAGTGGCAGGGCTTCAATGAATGCGTCTCCATTGGACGAATCTTTGGTAATGTGAGTGCCGGTGTGCTCGGCTTCTTTGTGCTTGAGAATTCAGCGTTGCCCTGGGTGCACTCGTACCCGTACCTTTCGGTAGCGGCCTATTTGATTGTTGCTTGCGCGGTTCTCTATATTTTGACGGTTTTTTTGCCGTACTTGATTGCTAATCTTAAGCCGGATACTTTGTCTGTAGTCCTCGTGCCGCTTTTTAGCTTGGTGCGCCTGCCTTTTGTGCCTTCTGCTAAAATTTGCCATGTGGTGTTCGTGAAAATTCTTGGGGCGTTTGGCTATGATTCCAAGTTGAGCTTTTTGCCCGAAGAAATGCGCGATGCGGTTCAGGCCGACCTTTCGGATGCCGAAAACGGCGAAGAAGAAGGCCTTGAAAAAGAAGAACAGCAGATGATCCTTAACATCTTTGATTTCGTAGAGACTCCGGTTCGCGAGATCATGACGCCGCGCGTAGATATGTGCGCCATTGATGTGGATACTTCTCTCGAAGACTTGGTGACGGTTTTGAACAGCGAACGTCATTCTCGTTTGCCCGTGTACAAGGAGACGATGGACAACATCGTGGGAATTCTCTCGAATAGGGACTTTTTGGAATGGTACACGGAACATGGCGATGAACCGTTTGACATCATGAAAATCGTGATGCCGCCGGTGTTTGTGCCGTACCACAAAAAGATTGACGACCTTTTGACGGAACTTCGCAAGACGGGTAACCAGCTCGCCATAGTGGTGGACGAATATGGTGGAACGGCGGGTCTTGTGACGCTTGAAGATATTCTCGAAGAAATCGTCGGTGAAATTCGCGACGAAGACGACGTTGATGAAGAAGAAGACGTGCAGAAACTCAAGGATGGCCGCTATATTCTGGACCCGCTCATGACGCTTTCGGACTTGGAAGATGAGCTGGATGTGGAACTTGAGCCTCCCGAAGGATCCCATGTGGAAACGCTTTCCGGTCTTATTCAGGCTACTCTCGGAATTATTCCGGCGCCTGGTGCAGAGGTCAAAATCAAGGGCTACACCTTCCGCGTGCTTAAGATGGACGGCACTCGCATGGAGAAGGTCATGATGATCCTTCCTCCTGGTGCGAACGGCCCCAAAACGCAAAGCTTCGGAAAAGTTTAATCCCTAAAAAAATCAAAAAAACGAATTTGGGTCACTAAACAAAGATTTTTTGAGGTTTAGTGACCCTTTTTGTTAGTTTGTGTGTGCTTTTTTGAACGCTTTTTCAAGTTTTTCCTTGTTTTTTTGATGTTATCCCTTAAATAAAGGTTTGAATGCGTAATTTGGGACGAAAAAAAGAGCACTTTGTGAGATTTTATAGCTGTTAATTTTGAACAAATTAATTTTTTGGGTCACTAAACAAAGATTTTTTGAGATTTAGTGACCCTTTTTCGCATTTTTGCAATTTTTGAACGTCTTATGTGAGGAGGTAAAGCTGCCTCTCCTAGTCGGAGAAGGTCTTCGCGTTGAGCGAATGTCCTAGCGAAAGAAAAGGAAGGTGTTAGGAGGGGCGAAGCCTCTCCTAGTTGGAGAAGGCCTTCGCGTTGAGCGAAGGCCTTCATAACGAGTAGTTATAAGCCGGGTTCTGTACTCGTGCCATACGTCCTAGGGGCTGTGCACTGAGCGATGACCATCTCTCTGGACGAATCGTTACCGACCGCCTCAAGCGACCTACCCGGATATCCAACTAGCGCGGGCAGCGCCAGGTCCACGACGACGAGCGTCGGGACGGATTCCTGCTTGGTCTTGCACCGGATGAGGTTTACCGTGCCATCCCTGTCACCAGGAATGCGGTGAGCTCTTGCCTCGCCTTTTCACCCTTACCTTGCCCGGACTTGCGCCCGAACCTGGCGGTTTGCTTTCTGTTGCACTGTCTGTCGCGTTACCGCGCCTGGACGTTATCCAGCATCCTGCCCTGCGGTGCCCGGACTTTCCTCCAGTCTGAATTGCTTCTCGCCGGCGGTCATCCGCTACCCGGATGCGAAATCTAGAAAAAAAGAGAACGTATGGAAAGAGTGCTTTCTATTGTTTTTGGCCGATGGAATCGTTAATCCATTCTCCGTAAGGGTCAATTTCGTTGATGAATTGGTGCTTCTCGTCGCAGACCCAGGATTCACTGTGGATTTCGGTGCCAATGATGGATATGTTTTCTTCTGTGATTGTGTTGTCCGTGTCGGCTATCAGAAACATGACTATGGGTCCTGTAGCATCAACGACACTGTTGGCTCCCGGATACATGGTAATCATGCTTATTTTATTGTCTTCTATTTTGTCGAGGACTAAAATTTGCGGAGATTCTGCCATATATGTGGTGAACGCATAGAATTTTACTTCCGCGGCCTCTGACGAAAATTTGTTGTTCAATAACGGAGCGGCTTGGGGGAAACATTCTGCGATGTTTTCTTTGGAAATAGGCTTTATGGGGATTAATTCTTCGTCTTCGTTGTACGATACCATGGCGGATTCGCATTTTGAAGAAAGACTTGCGTTGTAGGCCATGACATGGCTATCGAACACGATTCCCTTTTCGACAGAAGCGGTAAACGGAGCAAGAAATTTTGAGAAGGTCGGAAGCTCTGTCGCAGTTGAAGATGCGGAGGGCGTATTGACGGAAGAATCATCGTCATCGGAGCATGCACAGACCATTAATGCGCCCGTCAAGAGTATTGATGCGCAAATGAGGTTGTGGCGTTTCATTTTGACCTCCTAAAGATCGTAAGTGGTGCTATTGTCGTGACTACTTGCTCGAATAGCTTCAAAATTTTTTTTATTAGTGTCCGGAGAAATTTTTCAAAACGTCTAGGCCTTAGATTTTACGCGGTCTAGACTTTTATTTTGCTGTTGCAAGCCCCCTCCCTAGAAATTTGCGTGCTACAATGGGCTGGGTGGATGCTGCAGCATGCATTCC
>JAZLMK010000131.1:0-32717 GCA_045598645.1 Fibrobacter sp. | reverse complement strand
ATCTTGTTCATTTCTTCGCGGATGATGTTCGTAATCTTCTGGATGACGCGGTAACCGATCGGCATCATGGAGTAGATACCGGTGGAAACGGGCTTGATGTAGCCGCCGCGCATGAGGAAGATGTGGCTTGGCATGGTGGCGTCGCTCGGCGTTTCGCGGAGCGTTACGTAGAAATACTTGGAAAGTTTCATTTTCAATCCTTTGGATTAGGCACTCGGCGAGTGCTGCAATTTACAGGGCAAAATTTAGCAAAATGAGTGGCGAAATCGAAAAATGGCGAGCGATAAACTCTAAAAAGCGGATTTCAGATGGCAAAAATCAACTTTACAAAGAATAATATATATTTGAGACATGGCGAAATACACGGAGATTCAACACAGGAACGCTTGGGGGCAGTGGACATTCTTTCTCTGCGGTGAAAACCTTTGCGGTCTAAAGTTCAAGTCCGCCGGAAATTCGCTCGCAAACAACAAAATCGCGCCCAGCAGTCTACAGGCGTGCGCCTATGCCAGACCCGACACTGGAGCGCAACTGCGAGGCAAGGCCGCCCAAACCTACAAGAAGGCCGTAGCGCAACTTTCGGAATACCTAGCCGGCAAGCGCAAAGAGTTCGACCTCCCCTACGAAATCTACGGCACCGACTTCCAGACCGCAGTATGGACCGCCGTGCGCGAAATTCCCTATGGCGAAACACGGTCGTACAAGCAAATCGCGGATTCCATCGGCCATGCAGGCGCAGAACGTGCCGTCGGGAATGCACTGCACCAGAATCCGCTGCAAGTGATTATCCCCTGCCACCGCGTCATCAGTAACCGCGGGAAACTGAGCGGCTACGCGCTCGGCACCGACATCAAGCGTAGATTACTTTGTATGGAAGGCGCTATCCAGAACGAACTGGAGTTGGAATAATTTTTTTTTGCGATTTTCATCTTTTTCCCTTTTAAGAAGGATCTTTCCAAGACCTTAAATCGTAAAATACCACCTGTTTCACGATCAAAATCATCAGGCATATAAAAGTTAAAAAGAACCCTTCCGTCTACGGGACAACCAAATTCAGTAGATATCATGTGGTAAATAAGTAATACTATCAGGCGAAGATCCATATTTATCAAAATCCCAATCTAATTCATCATAACAAAGAGAAAATGCACTTGCATATTTTATATAAGGTACAACAAAGACCTGTTCCTCATCGGAATCAAAATCAACTGGATGCTCCCAAATTATATCAGAAAGCGAAAAAGGATTCCTATAATATCCATCAATTTTAATAGGAGAACATCCACCCATGATTAGGCATAATATTGCCAGAGCAATTTTTTTTCACCAAAGAACCCCCTGTAAAGAAGTACTATGCATATAGCTATAAGGAGAATCCCTCTTATCAAACTCCGCAATAATCCACACATTGCCCTGCGCATCGGTCACGGGGAAATAGGCGAAGTTTCCCTTGCGAAAACCTCCTGCCACGAGGTCCATGCGCTTGAGCGAGAATGTCCCGACACTTCCACCGACCCTGTCGGCAAAATACACTCCCACGCCAGGAAGTGTAGCCTGGGTATAGCCTAAACCGTCAGCATTCTCTACACTGTACCAGATTCTGTTGCCGGACTCGTCGTAGGCGATATCGTCAAATACAGACACCTTTGTCGGAAGCCCCATCATATTATTTTTATAGAGAGCCTTGGCATGACTCATAACATGTTCAAAAAGCCTAGTCCTTAAGCAATCCGTGTTGTCTGAGAATTGCTGCGTACTCATCGGCACGGGACTCTGCCCTGTTGGCACGGGATTCGGCCTCGTCGGCACGGGACTCCGCCCTGTTGGCACGGGATTCGGCCTTATCGGCACGTTCGCGTTCGGCTTGTACAGCGAGTTGTATTTCCTGTTCCCATGTCATATATCGCTCCTGTGTTTCCTTGTCCGCTTGGTACCATACGACTTGCGAGTGTATCCGCTTTGTCTCTGCGTCCGTTTCCTTCGGCCGGTTCGTGGCGAAGTATTCCAGATACTTTTTAAGCGGATGCTTGTCGTCGAGTTTATCGTAATTAGAATATATAAAAAAATTCTTATATGTTCGGTCGCCTAGTTCGAGGCCGCCGTCTTCCTTCGCAACATTCCGAAAGCTGTATATCGCAAGTTCCTTGCCGAAAATGTCTTCTGGGCAGATAAATATGATGTATTGATCTTTAGGATTGTTGTAGAGGCAGCCCTTGTGCAGGTCGTGGGAATCGCACATGCTCTGGTAATAGCGGGCGCGCCGCGGCAGGTCCTTGGTGTCGGCCACCTGCATCTCGATGTCGAAAGAACGAAGTTCCTGCCCGTTCTTGCCGAGCTGCTTGGTGAACACGTCGTAGCGGACGCTTTTGTAGAAGGGGCTGACCTGGACCGTCTTCTCCTGGATGGGTTCGCTGAGGTCGTGAATTTTGAAGCCGAGTGCAGCCTCGTGGAACGCCACGGGAGCGGCAGCGCGGAATGCCCTGCACTTATAAAACGGATTTTTCCGCGAAAATGATCCAAAAAAAGTGTAAAATTATTTTATGGGAAAAAATTACACTACACTCTTATTAAATTTTTGCATAGTCCAAATCATTGACAAATGATTTTTATGTAGTTTGTCACCATCTGATGTGACTCCCGAAAGTTGAACACGACTTTCGGGATTCAGTTCAAAGCCGAGCTTTTTACTTTTACGTGATGCCCGCATTTTTTTTATACCCACAGAAATCGCAGCGTTTAGCCCTCTTCGGCCACAAAGATTCTGCCGTTGCGGAACAGCTGCATCCACGGGCCGTCTTCGCCCCAGTCCGCCGGGTGCCAGGAGTTCTGGCAGGTGCGGAACACGCGTTCCGGGTGCGGCATCATCACCATGGCGCGGCCGTCTTCGGAGCAGAGGCCGTTGATGGCGAACGGAGAGCCGTTCGGGTTGAGCGGGTAGCGTTCGGTGTATTCGTGGTTGCCGTCCACATAGCGGAGCGTCACGAGGCCGGTCTTGAGGCAGGCTTCGGCGGCTTCGCGGCTTGCGAATTCGGCGCGGCCTTCACCGTGGGCGACAGCGATCGGGAGCACGGAGCCGGCCATTCCCTTGAGGAGAACTGCCGGAGTGTCTTCGACCTTCAAGCTGCAGAAGCGAGCTTCGAAGCGTTCGGAGAGGTTCTGCACAAAGCGCGGCCAATGCTTGGCGCCCGGAATCAAGTCCTTGAGGTTCGAAACCATCTGGCAGCCGTTGCAGACGCCGAGCGTGAAGGTGTCCTTGCGGTTGAAGTAAGCCTCGAATTCGGCGCGGGCCTTCGGGTTGAAGAGGATGCTCTTCGCCCAGCCCTCGCCGGCGCCGAGAACGTCACCGTAGCTGAAGCCACCGCAAGCGACAAGACCGTTGAAGTCCTTGAGGCTTACGCGACCTTCGAGAATGTCGGTCATGTGGACGTCGATCGATTCGAAGCCGGCCTTCTGGAAGGCGGCGGCCATTTCAAGTTCGCCGTTCACGCCCTGTTCACGGAGAATAGCCATCTTCGGGCGGCTTGCGAAGTCCTTGATGACCTTCGCGGATGCGGCCACGTCGAAGGTAACCTTCGGCGTGATGCCCGGATTATTTTTTTCGAGCTTGAGCTGATATTCGCTTTCGGCGCAGGCCGGATTGTCGCGGAGAGCGGCAATGCGGCGAGTGGTATCGGACCAGATGGCGCGAAGGTCGGAAAGACCTTCGGCGTAGTCGCCAATCACGAAGTTGTAAGAATCGTTGAGTTTACCGATGACGCTCACCGTGTCGCCGAGGCCTACAGCGGCAAAGGCGTCGCGGACGGCGTCAACGTCGGAATTCTTCACCTGGATTACGGCACCGAGTTCTTCGTTGAACAAGGCGTCGACGAGGTTTCCATTGAGGGCCTTTTCGTCCAAGGTAACGCCCACGTGGCCGGCAAATGCCATTTCCACGACGGTCGTGTAGAGGCCGCCATCGCTCTTGTCGTGGTAAGCCATGATCTTACCGGCAGCGTTCAACTTCTGGACAGTTTCGAAGAAGGCGCGGAGTTCCTTGGCGGAATCGACATCCGGAGCCTTGTCGCCCAAGTTGCAGTAAACCTGAGCGGCGATGGATGCGCCCATGCGGTTCTTGCCGCGAGCGAGGTCCACAAGCACGAGGCTCGTGTCGTTATCCTGCAAGAGTTGCGGAGTCATGGTCTTGCGAACGTCGGCGCAAGGTGCAAACGCACTGATGACAAGCGAAATCGGGGCTGTTACGCGGTGGTCGCCCTTATTGTCGCTCCAAACGGTGCTCATGCTCATGGAGTCCTTGCCCACCGGAATCGTGATTCCAAGTTCCGGGCAGAGTTCCATGCCGATGCTCTTCACGGCTTCGTACAAGTCGGCGCCATCGCCTTCGTAGTTCGGAGTCGCCATCCAGTTTGCAGACAAGTTCACGCGGCCCATATCCGGCACGCAGGCGGCAGCCATGTTCGTTAAAGATTCGGCAACCGTCATGCGGGCGGCTGCGGCCGGGCTAATCAAGGCGAGCGGGGCGCGTTCGCCCATACTCATCACTTCACCTTCGTAAGTATCGAGAGTGGCGCTCGTAACGGCGCAGTCGGCGACAGGCACCTGCCACGGGCCGACCATCTGGTCACGGCAAATCATGCCGGTCACGCTACGGTCACCGATGGAAATAAGGAACGTCTTGTCGGCGACGGTCGGGTTCGCGAGCACGCGGTGTGCCACTTCCTTGATGCCTTCGCCAGCCGGGACAACCGTGCTGTTGAGCGGGCGCTTCTGGCTCTTTTCGTTGCGGATCATGCGCGGCGGCTTTCCGAGCAAAACGCCGAGAGGCATGTCGATCGGAGTCGTACCGAAGTGCTTGTCGGTAAGGGTCAAGTGCTTTTCGGGGATGGCCTCGCCCACCACGGCGTACGGGCAGCGTTCACGCTTACAAATGGCGTCGAACACGTCGAGCTTGTTACCGGCAATGGCGATAACGTAACGTTCCTGGGATTCGTTACTCCAGATTTCGAACGGGCTCATGCCCGGTTCGTCGTTCGGCACGTTGCGGAGTTCGAACTTGCCACCAAGGCCTCCGTCGTTCACGAGTTCCGGGAAGGCATTGGAAAGTCCACCTGCGCCCACGTCGTGAATGAAGGTAATCGGGTTTTCTTCGTCCATGGCCCAGCAGCGGTCAATCACTTCCTGGCAACGGCGTTCCATTTCGGGGTTTTCACGCTGCACAGAGGCGAAGTCCAAGGATTCGTTGCCGGCGCCGTTCTGCACGGAACTGGCGGCACCGCCACCAAGGCCGATGAGCATGGCAGGTCCACCGAGAACAATCAGGTGGTCACCCGGGTCGATGTGACCCTTTTCGATGTGCTGGTGCTTGATGTTGCCAAGACCGCCAGCAAGCATAATCGGCTTGTGGTAGCCGCGGACTTCGGTACCCTTCTCGGAAGAAACTTCCTGTTCGAACGTACGGAAGTAACCGAGGATGTTCGGGCGCCCGTATTCGTTGTTGAAAGCGGCACCGCCGAGAGGGCCGTCAATCATGATATCCAAGGGAGTCGCGATGCGGGACGGACTTCCGAAGTCCTTTTCCCAAGGCTGCACGGCACCCGGAAGCTTGAGGTTACTAACGCTGAAGCCGCAGAGACCGGCCTTCGGCTTAGAGCCCTTACCCGTCGCACCTTCGTCGCGGATTTCACCGCCACTACCGGTCGCAGCACCCGGGAACGGAGAAATGGCCGTCGGGTGGTTGTGGGTTTCGACCTTCATCAAGATATCGACTTCTTCGTTGTGGAAATCGTACTTGTTGTTGCGCGGGTCGGCGTAGTAGCGGCCTGCGGTTGCGCCCTTCATCACGGCGGCATTGTCCTTGTAGGCGCTGAAAATGTTCGTGTTGTGGAGCTGGTAGGTGTTCTTGATCATCTGGAACAAGGACTTGTCCTTCTTTTCTCCGTCGATGGTCCATTCGGCACCGAAAACCTTGTGGCGGCAGTGTTCGGAGTTCGCCTGGGCGAACATGTAGAGTTCCACGTCGGTCGGATTGCGCTTAAGTTCCACGAAGTTCTTCACGAGGTAGTCGATTTCGTCCGGAGAAAGAGCGAGGCCCATTTCCTTGTCGGCCTTCACGAGGGCATCGCGGCCTTCGGTGAGCACCGGCACCACGTTCAGCGGGCGCGGTTCTTCCTTGCTAAAAAGAACTTCCAAAGAAGCGGTATCGGCGAACACGGCCTGGGTCATGCGGTCGTGAATCTTTGCAGAAATCACTTCGCGGGCACCGGCAGGCGTTGCGCCTTCGAACTTCACGTAGTAGGCGATGGCACGTTCAATGCGCTTGATGGACGGGAGACCGCAAATGTGTGCGATATCGGTAGCCTTACTGCTCCACGGGCTGATGGTACCCGGACGCGGGCACACGGCAAAGAGTTCGCCTTCGAGAGCCTTCACTTCGCGCATCGGGCCGTAATGGAGAACCTTTTCGAGGGTTTCCTTTTCGGCCGCGGAGAGGTCTGCGGACAGATCCACCACATGGAGGAATTCAGCGTAAACGCTAACAACAGGGAGATTTTCTTTTTTGAAGTCTTCCAGAAGCTTCTGGAGACGGAAATCCGACAAAGCCGGAGTGCCACGAAGAATGAGCATTTTTACCTCTTGCCGGTTTTGGGCCGGCGTCATCCGTTAAAATTTAACGCGCAAAATCTAGCAATTTACGGCGCAATTTTAAACGGGAAAAAACGCACCAAAACCTTTTAAAAACGCTAAAAAACGCAAAAAAAACGCCCCCGGGCACGCAGCCAGGGAGCATTGAAATCGCAAGTCTTTGAGTATCAAAGAGTTACATTTCGCGGAGCCTTAAACCCTTAAAACCCGCGCGAATTTTACTCTTCGTATTCCTCTTCTTCGGACGGGGCGGCCACGGTCGGGGTCACCAAGCCGAGCAAGGCGCTCACATCGATGGAACTCAGGTTGTTGAGGAACCAGATGTCGGTCTTCTTGTCGGTATCCACCTTGTCGAACTTGGAATCGATGAAGTAGAAGGTAGAAGCCTCGAAATGGCGAGTCATCTTGGCCTTGCTGTTGCTACCCTTTGTGGCCGGGAAGTACTTGGCTTCGAGTTTGGCCATGTCCTGGGAGGACTTTGCCGTCTGGATGCCTTCGCAAGCGAGAGCCCACACCATCTTGTTCACGTCGATGGAATTGCTCACGTATTCGATAATCTTGCTGGAGCCCTTGAAGGTCTTTTCGGTCGTCTTGTTGTAATGTTCGGTAGCCTGGTCAACGTAGTTTCCCTTCTGCATGAGCACGAGGGCAAGGACGGCTACGAGGAGAACGGAAAGAGCAATGGCGATATTCTTGATATTCATTTTGCATTCTCCTTATTCAAAGTGGAACGGAGCCGCGGCTTCGAGTTTGAAGTTGCTGGCCATGTTGTATTCGACCAGGGCCTTGTAGTCGGAGGACTTGAGTTTGCCCTTCACGAACGTGAAACTGATGGAGCAGTTCTTGCCGCAGGCGAATTCCTTTACGCCGCCTTCGTCCTTGACGAGGAAGGATTCGGCCATGCCGCCCTTTTCATAGATGTCGCTCTGCACCTTGTCGGGAATGCCGGCTGCAGTGAAAACGTAGGAAAGTTGCTTGAGGCGAGCATCCTTGTCGCCTTCGATGGCCTTGACGGCCGCATTGAAGGACTTTTCCGTCTTGTCGCCGATAAGCGTCGTGTACACGAGTTTCCAGGCCATGCCGTTCTGGTCGACAGACTTCCAGGCGTCCTGGAGCATGCCGTTGGCAAGAGTCTGGTAGGTTCCCAGTTGTTCCTTGACGGAAGCCTGGGCCTGGTCGTTGTAGGTGCCCTTGAGAATCATCATGATAACCACGAGGGCCACGATGATTACGGCATCGACAATCGCTAAAATTTTGAACTTTTTGTTATTCATAAATACCCTTTTAAAAAATGGTCCTGCTAGAATTTAATTTCTAATTTGTAAAAAGCAAGCAAATTTATGGAAATTATCACGAATTTGACCTAAAAACGCGGATTTTGCAAACAAAACCGCAAAATTATCTATATTGCCATTCATGAGCGAAAACAACGAAACACAAAAGTTGCCCTCCCAGATTGTATTCGACAACCTGAAGGAACTTTTGAGGGCGAAAAATACCGCCCACGAATCCATCTTCAAGTTCCACTGGAAAAAAATGTGGCCGTTCTGCCTCATCTGGCCGCAAGTGGACTTCGAGCGCATCGTGCGCCTGATGGGTGAAATCCGCAAGAACGTCATTTCGCAAAACAATCTGGTTCTGCAGGCCAAGGCCAAGGCGAAGCCGTTTGAAAAACAATTTTTGGACGCCGTGCCCGCCTACCTCACCAGCCTCGACATTTCGTGCAAGTGCCTCGCCGACGTGGCCCAGTGGAAGCAGGACATGCTCTACAAGAAATTGAACCACGACGTGAAAATGGTTCGCGACGTGAGCGAATACAACAAGATTCTCAAGGACTACGAAAAGGCGCAAGCCGACCTGGTACGCGCAGGAGCGTTTGTACAAATGGGTTGGCAAGCTTTTTTAGCAGGCCAAAGTGCGCAACCGAACTCAACGGCAAAGTAAAGCGCGCATCAAATTCAAGCGCCACCTGAGTTTTTGAACAAGACTGGTCGTGCCACCCGCGATATGGGTGGCATTCTTTTTATGTTGACGGTATTCAACAAGGGGTTCGTCAAGGTAAACGACATTCATAAAACGTTCCGCCACAAGCCCAAGCCACTGGTCATGCATCGGCAAATTTTTAGGGAACGGCAATGTGCGATCCAAGAGAGTTCTTTCAAACGCCATGCAGCATCCGGTATAACCGTTCTTGAACCAATTGCGGAACGCTCCCACGGCAAACGGGCGAATATCGCTTAAGCGACCGGCACGGCAAAATTCCGAACATTTTTCTTCCGCAGGAACTAGCAAATAAGCATCGTGCAACACAAGTACGCCCTGTTTGCGCGCGGTCGCAGAACTTTGTTCTAAAACAGACAAGACACGAGCCACCTTCCCCTCGAGCCAGACGTCATCCTGGTCCGCCAAAAAGATGTACCGGCCATTGGCTTTGGCGAGAGCGCGTTCCAAATTGTAAATCGGCCCAAGTGGCGTAGAAGTCGACACGGGTTCTATAATTTTGATTCTGGAATCATGAAAGGCATTCACTTTTTCGAGAGTCGTATCGGCAGAGCCGTCATCGGCAATCAAGACCTCCGCATCGTTTGGCAGTTGCGCAAGAATGCTCCTGAGTTGCTCCTCAATAAACACTGCGCCGTTGTATGTTGCCATACACACCGAAATACTCAAAGACTTATTTTGCATTTCATTCGCCATCATTACACTCTAGCATTTGAGGAAGCATTTTGGAATGAGCAGTTTAGGCAAGCGCTTGATAAACGCCGGAGTAAAACTCGCAAGTTCCGGAAGCATTTTAAAAGCCATCCGTTTGTCTTGATAAGCAAGCGTCGAGAACCAGCGGGCCTTCCAGCGTTTGCAGGCATAGCCATACAGCGAATGTGAACGATAAACTTCGAGCAAGCGTAAAATTTCGCGGTACATTTTATCGTAGTTGCCGTGCATATTCGAGCCGTGTTCTCGATAATAGCAGCAAACAAAATCTTTGGAAACCGGCTGCGGGCCATACTTAGAAAGCAAAGCAAAATAAAGAGGCATGTCCTCAAAGTAAAAGCGCGTATCGTAGCCCCCCAAAGAGCGCACAGCCTCTGTCACAAGCATTTCGGAGCAGCCATGCAAAGCCTTGTCGCTTACAAAAATTTCTTCGAACTTGACTTCGGGGAAGTTTCGCAAATAGAGCGGAACCTTTTCAGGGTCTATTTTTCCATCGTGCGACATATTTTGTATTTGACCAAAGCATGCCACCTTATCGGGGTGCGCCGACAAGAATTTACTTTGCTTGTAAAGTCTATCCTTGGGCATAATGTCATCGGACGCAAAAGTGCAAAAATACTTGCCATGCGCATACGACAACAGTTCATTCATCGTAGTGATAAAGCCCTTGTTCGGACGATGAACATAGGTAAAACCAAGTTCCAGTTGAAGGCGTTCAATAATTTGCGGTGATTGGTCAGAACTACCATCGTCAACGACAATCAATTCAAAATCAACACCCTTCTGCGCCATTACAGAACGAATGGACGTCTCCACGAACTTTTCGTGATTGTAACTGGCCAACAAAACAGAAACTAGAGGCAACCTTTTGCGTTGTTCCGTTTCGACACCTTCGGCAAACGCTTTTACATAGACGTTTTTGCCAATGTTTTCGACGGCCAAATTGGTTATTGAATATTCCATTTGAGCCTCCGAGCCACAATTACAAGCGCCACCAGAGTGATGAAGTTTTCAAACGCATAGGCCATCATCGGGCCCTGGAATTCGAACAAACGAATACCGACATAAGTCAAAACAGCAAAAACCAACTGGGCACCAACTTCTATACCCAAAAACGCCTTTGTCTCTTGACGAGCAATAAGCACAAAGCCAAAGCACCAACCGGCGCTGCGGAAAAAATCACCTAACAACTGAAAGCCCATGTAATCGGCAGCACCGGCATAAGCCCCCGACAAGAATGCCGCAACAACAAAATTACGGCAAACAAAAAGCAACGCAATGAGTATGCCCGAGAATAATACCAATCGCAAAAACAAAGGGTTAAACACTTTCTTGAATTCAGTTTTTGAAAGACTTGCCGACACCTTGGGCAAAAGAATCACGCCTAGAACAGCAGAATAAATCGACGCAAAGAAATCGGAAATCTTGTAAATGCCTTGCCAAATACCGGCTGCATCCCAGCCCATGGAAGAACCAATCAAGGAACGGATGAAGGTCAGCGCGACTGGCGTTAAAATCATGGGAACAAGCCCCATCAGGGCGTACGAGACCCACGGGGAACGAATATCCAAAACCGTGCGACGGATGACATTGAAACTGAATCCGGCACGGGAAGCGAACTGGGCAGCAAGAATTCCTGCAACAATGGACTGGGTCGCAATGATGCTCAATACGCTCAGGCGGCCCGAATAAAGGAAAAAGGCAACCCAAACCATTTGCCACAAGGACGAGGTTATATTGATAGTCGCCCAGATTCGCATTTTCGAAAGACCATTCATAACGGCGGAGCAAATCGTTATGACGTTCGTCGCAAAAATGCCAGGCAAGGCAAAAAGGATTGCCGCCTGCGCAAGACGTTCAGGAACGCCCGGGAGTAGTTTTTCAAGCGGAGCCACGAAACAGAACACGACCGCGACGGAACATGTCAAAATCGTCGCGATGATTGTGATGCGCATGCCGCCATGCCAGATTCCATGAAGTTGCTTCAAGTCGTCCTTGTTTTGCGCCGTGAGCGAAACCCAGCCGTTCTGCATGGCAAGCGACGAGGTCGCCTGGCCGAAAGCCATGAAATTCAGAAACTGACCGACACAGGCGAATGCCGCTGGCGGCAAAAATACTGCCAAAAGTTTATTGACAACAAAAGCGCGCAACGCATTAAAGACGGTTACCGAGCCGGAACCAAAAAACATCTTCCAAAATTTTGAATCTTCCATGAGCGTAAAAAATTAAATATGTCGAATGATTTTTGCTGGAACTCCACCAACGATTACATTGTCCGGAAATTCGCCCGAAACCACGGCACCAGCGGCAATGACGGAGTTTTTGCCAATACGGGAACCTTTGAGAATCGTCACGCGGTCGCCAATCCAGACATTGTCGCCAATGGAGACCTTCGCCATTTTCGGGCAGCCGCCAATGCGCTTGTCCGGGGCGATTTCGTGGAAGTCGCTATCGTAGATGGACACATGCGAGCCAATGAGGACATCACTACCAATCTCTACACCAGGACCTTCTACGACTACCGTAAAATGGTTGCAGATTTGGCAACGATCCCCAATGGCAATTTCCGATTCCGGCGTACGCGGGTTCAAAAAAACGTAGGTGGTCCAAAAGTCCTGATCTGCCAGGAAACCAAACGAGACTCCCTCGCCGACCAAAATACGGCCCCGGCCTTCGCAAAGAACGGGTGTGATGATTTTTGGAGAACCGGCACGGCATTCCATTTTAAGCGTTGAAAAAGTCTTGTACCATTTAACGCGATAGTTTCGCCAAATGAAGCGATTCAACTTAGCAACTAAATTCATTGAGCGCCTCCACCACTTGGGTCACCTGTTCGTCGGTCAACACCTGGTTCATGGGAATGCTGATAACGGTCTTCGCGATATTTTCTGCAATCGAGAAATCGCCAGGATTCCCGAGTTCCGTACCGTAGGCTTTTTGCAGGTGCGGCGGTATGGGGTAAAACACGAGCGTCCCTACGCCCTTGCCTTCCAAGTATTTCTGCAGGGCGTCGCGGGCATTTTCACTTTGGAGTCGAACCGTAAACACATGCCACACGTGTTCCAAGGGATTCGCCGGAGCCCCGGGAAGTCCAATGAGCGGATTCCTGATTTCGTTCAGGTAACGCGCAGCGATTTCGCGTCGACGCGCATTCCACGCATCCAGATGCGGGAGTTTTTTCAAAAGGAGTGCCGCCTGCATCTCGTCGAGTCGGGAGTTCACGCCGCGGTAAAGATTGACGTACTTGCGCTCGGAGCCGTAATTGGCGAGAGCACGCACGACTCGTGCAAGTTCGGCATCGTTCGTGACGACCATGCCGGCATCGCCCAAAGCGCCGAGGTTCTTTGTCGGGTAAAAACTGTAAGCCGCGGCATCGCCAAAGGTTCCCGCGCGTTCCGCCCCATGAGCCTGCGCGCAATCTTCAAACACCAAAAGTCCACGCGATTTTGCAAAATCGCAAATCGATTTCATCGACGCCAAGCGCCCGTACAAATGCACCACGAGAATTCCGCGGGTGCGTTCCGTGCAGGCGGAAGCCAAGCGGTTCTGGTCGATGTTGAAGTTTTTCTCGTCGGGTTCCACAAGCACGGGAACAAGGCCTGCGGCACTTACCGCAAGGACTGTCGCGATGTACGTATTCGCGGGAACCAGAATCTCGTCACCCGCACGAAGTCGTCCGAGTTCAATTTCGGATTTGAGCATGAGCGTGAGGGCGTCGAGTCCGTTCCCGACGCCGATGCCGAACTTCACCCCGCAATAAGCGGCAAAAGCATTCTCGAACTGTTCGCAGAAGTTTCCGCGAATATACCAGCCGGACTCGACCACATCGGCCGCAGCCTCGCGCAGTTCATCCATGTACGGCGCGTTGATTTGCTTCAAATCGAGGAACGGGACGGAAATCTGCGCCATGGGCTAGCCCCTCCCATCAAAATCAAAAACATATTTGAGGTCTGTAAAGCAGCCGACCGTTTCTTTAAAGGAACACAGCCCTACATTTGGCATGCCTTCTATAGAAGATGGACCAATGTCCAAGAAATCGAAGCCGCAGGCCTTGTAGTATTCGAACGTTTTGAACGCCACCATGTTCATTGCACGCGACTTACCATCGTTGGGGACATCGCCCCAGTAAATGACTTGGGCGATTGTCGGCGACACGCGATAAACGACGGCAGCCGCAATGGGGGCGCCGGACAAATAAAGCGAAAAATAATCAATGGATACGAGCGAAGACGTTTTTTGAAGGGCTTCCAGCGACATCTTCAAATCGTAATTCTTTGATTCGCGATTTTGACGGATGACCTCGTAGGCGGTAGCCTTCCCCTCCGCCGATTCCTCCTTGCGGAACTCGTACGGAAGCGACAGTGCCGTTTTTAGGTTACGGCGCGCCATGCGCTTGGTCAAAAGACTTTCGTATGTCGCCACCTTCAGGTCAAAGGCAAAATTCAAGTCCGTATAGGCCAGGGCAAAACCGGCACGGAACATTGACGACACACACTTCGACAAGAAGGACTTGTCGTAAAACACGGGGGCGAGGACAATGTGCAATTTGCGGGAATTTTCGCGTGCAAATTTCGTCAATTCCGTCATCGCCAAATCCAAGTCGTCCATGGCGATTTCATCTTTGCAGGCAAAGCCTCCGAACGGGGACGAATACGGCGAAAGCCATTCGTCGCCGCGCTCGCCGACCGAAATACCCAAGCGAACACCCTCGCGATCAAACACAAAAAAGCGGACCGCGTCGACTTTTGCCGCGTTCAGCAAATTGAAATCCGCCCGCAAATAGCATGCGACGGGGTTCGCAAAATGGCGGGCGTATTCTTCGGCAGGAACTTCGAGCCAAGCCATCAAACGCCTCCCTGCTTGAACTTTAGAAAGTCGCTGTAATCGCGCAGGTAGTCCGCTTCGTCGTAATGTTCCGAAGTCAACACCAGGCAAATGGAACCCGAAGAAAAGTTGAGTTCCTCGGCCCAGACTCCAGGCGGAATGTGCAGGCCGAAGTACGGGCGGTCAAGGCGGAAAACCTTCTCGTTCCTGCCGTCCGAAACCTTCACGTCGAACGCACCGCTCGCGGCGACCAGCATCTGGTGGCAATTCCTGTGGGCATGACCGCCGCGGCTCTCGCCGCCGGGAATGTCGTACAGGTAAAAAATGCGCTTTACGTCAAAAGGTAGATCCCTGGAATTCTCGAGAGAAGTCAAGCTTCCGGAACGTTCGCTGTGTCGCGGAAGCGTAAGCAAATGGCAATCGTCAATAGTCGCAGCCTTCGTTTTCGCAAGGTCCGCAGCAGTCGCCGCATTCGAACCGGAAGCCGGCGCCGCGGACTCATTCGCGGACGAGGCATCGCCCATTTCCTTCTTCAATTTGCAGAATTCGTCGCGTTCCCAAATGTAATCGTCCTCTTCGTAGGGCGTCGAGGAAACCACGAGCGCAAGCGAATTCGTCGAGAAGTTGTCGAGCGTGCGGTAATGCATTGGCGGCAAGAACAAGCCGTAATACGAGCGGGAAAGCGAATACCGCTTTTCTTCGGTACCGTCGTGAATGACGGCATCAAAGCTCCCAGAAAGCGCGATGATGATTTCGTGCTGGCGCTTGAAGGCATGGCTTCCGCGGAGTTCACCGCCCGGCACGTCGTAAATCCAGTAACAGCGTCTGAACTTGAAAGGAACCTGCTTTCCAGATTCCAAAACGCTCAAATTGCCTCGTTCGTCGAGGAACTTGGGCAACTGTACAATTTGGGCTTTTTCTTCAAGAATAGACATAATATGTGCCCAATATACAAATTTCGTCATTTTTACAGCAGTCACCACCTCGTACCAGCACGAAAAATCGCCGCAAAACGCGCTTTTTTCCGCCATTTTCGCCGTTCACTACCGCGACCGGCAGGCACTTTTTACTATATTTATGCATATGAGCGAATATTTGCATAAATCGAGTTTTGATCCTGTCGTCCCGAAAGATTTCAACAAAGATTACGGGGATGCGGGATTCATGCTGGAAAACGGCAAAACCCTGCCGGCACTGACCATCCGTTACGAGACGTACGGCACGTTGAACGCCGCCGCCGACAACGCCGTCTGGGTATGCTCGCCCCTCACCGCCGATGCGCACGCCGCCGGCTGGTACACCCCCGAAGACAAGAAACCCGGCTGGTGGGACGAACTCATCGGCCCGGGCAAGGCCATCGACACCGACCGCTTCTTTGTGGTCTGCAGCAACATTTTAGGCGGATGCAAGGGCACGACCGGCCCCGCCACCGTTAACCCGCGTACCGGGAAACCCTACGGCAGCACCTTCCCCACCATCACCATCGGCGACATGGTGCACGCCCAAAAGGAACTCGCCGACAGCCTCGGCATCAAGGAATATTACTGCGTCGTGGGCGGATCCATGGGCGGCTTCCAGGCCATGAAGTGGGCCATCTACTATCCGGAACAGGTGAAGCGCATCGTCGTCATCGCGAGTTCGCCCAGATTCTCGAGCCAGGCGCTCGGATTCGAAGTCGTCGCTCGCGACGTGATTACGCAGGACCCGAACTTCAACGGCGGCGATTACTACGACCAGCCGCAAAAGCCGGACGTGGGCCTCGCGAACGCCCGCAAACTCGCGCACATCACCTACCTCTCCGCCATCGGCATGGAAAAGAAGTTCAAGCGCGCGCAGGACCAGGAAAACAGAAACCACGCGATTACCTACTCCACGCCGTTCGACCTCACGCTCCCCATCGAAAGTTACCTGCGCTACCAGGGCACAAAGTTCGTCGACCGCTTTGACGCGAACAGTTATCTGCACATCGCGCACGCCACCGACGCCTTCGACCTGGAAACCGAATACGGCAGCATCGAGAACGCCTTCAAAGGTATCAAGGCCGAAGTGTTGAACGTGAACCTTTCGACCGACTGGCTTTTCCCGCCGCACGAATCCAGACGCATCACAAGCGCACTTTTAAACACCGGCAAGACCGTGACGAGCCTCGAACTCGACACGCAGTTCGGCCACGACGGATTCCTCATCGAAGTCGGCGAACTCGGAAAGGCCGTGGGCCGTTTTCTCGATTCCAAAATCATCCCCGAGGCAGGGACGCAGGCTATGCCCGTGTTCCACGACCAGGACGACTTCAAACTTCTGGGGAACCTCGTAAAAGAAGGCAGCCACGTACTCGACCTCGGTTGCGGCGGCGGCGAACTCCTTTCGCACCTGCACAAAACAAAGAACGTCACAGGCCTCGGCATCGAGAAGAACATCAAGGGAATCCTGGACTGCATCGAGAACGACGTATCCGTCATCCAGCGGGACCTTGACGACCGCGGCATCTCGGACTTCAAGGACGGCAGTTTCGACTACGCCATCATCAACCGCACGATTCAGGAAATCCGCGACCCGGTGGCACTTTTGAACGAACTTTTGCGCGTGGCGAAGCGCGCCATCGTGACCTTCCCGAACTTTGGGCACTGGACAACCCGCGGAAGCCTCATGCTCCACGGTCGCATGCCGAAATCCAAGGAACTGCCCTACGAATGGTACGACACGCCGAACATCCGCGTGCTTACACTCAAGGATTTCTACACGCTGTGCCGCAAGGAAGGCCTGAAGATTGAAAGCATCCACTACCAGAACGACCACAAGGTGAGTAAACTCCTCACGGCGCTCGGATTCAAGACATTCGGTGCCGAACACGTGATTGCCGTTGTAAGCAAGGCTTAGTAATTCGTTAAAAGTGCAGCAATGGCGCCATTAATGGCGCTATCGGTTATTTTACTATTCGCTCAGTCACGAGGTCGCGCGTATTTTTCGTTTTTACGAAAAAAAACATACAATCTTTTTTTTCATAATATATATTTCTTTAAAAGCGCCATTTTTTACACCACACGCAAAAGCGAGGGATGACATGAAAAAAGCATTGATTCTAGCCTGCACCGCAACAATTTTCCTTAGCGCCTGCGCCTTGATGGGACAAGGTGCCGCAGAATACTGGGATGGCAAGAAATTCGCCACGCTGGAAGGCCACTGGGGAGCACCCACGCAAAAGAACGAAGCCGAAGACGGTTCCTTCGTCGCGATTTTCAAGGCCGGCGACGACTGCACGGCAACATTCAATGTCGACGCTTCCGGGACCATCGCAAGCCACGAGTTCGTGGGCGGATCCTGCAGTTTTGACGCCTACAACAGGCTATTGAACATAGAGCACTAATTCTTGTTCTTTACACAACGGATCGAGTACGCGGTATCCTTATCGCTATCGTCAACATCCACACCGTATGAGTCGTAACTAAAGTAGAGTGCGTCGGCGGTTTCGTCGTCGTTCTCGGTACTAGACCAGAAACTAGCGTAGAAGGCATCCGAGAAACCGGCTTTGTCGAACCCGAAACCTGCCGGCAGAATGGAAAAGCCGTAGAAATCGATTCCGTTGCCGTCACGGTACCAGCCAACCTTGGATTTAAGGACATCGCCAACAAGGGAATCCCCTCCCGAAGTGAAAATGAGTTCACGCCATTCATCCATGCTCGGCAGATGCCAGCCACTAGGGCACACTCCGCGGACGGTCCCGTCGGCGTTGCATGTATCACCATATGCCCTTTCCCCCATCGGAGAAAACACCGGCGCTGTCCATGGCGGCGCTCCACATGTAGTACCGGCCAAACTTGAGACAATTTCCAGTAGTGTCATCATAACAGAAACTGGAGGAATCGAGATCTTCGGTTGGCTCGTTGTAAGCGAAGTTCAGGTTCTCGGCCATCCAGGTCTGTGCACCGATGGTCACCGTCCTGTAGGATTTACCATCGCGGTCATCGGTCATGAAATTGGCCGATTCGTAAGCAGAACTGCTCAATCCATCGGCCAGGTCCCTTCCCGAACTTGATTCAGGGACAAAGATCGCTCCAGTATCCTTTAGACAACGGACAGAAAAGGCGTAGAATTTGTAGGCCGAGTCCAGAACAAGAACCTCGTCGCTTAAGGAAACGGTGACGTAGCGGGCGTATTTTTTATTGAAATCCTCATTGACCCAGAAAAAGGCGAATCCGCTTTCGCTGCGAAAATCTCCTTCGAGATACCGGTAGCCTGCAGGAAATGCCGAAAATCCGTAGGAATCGATACCATTGCACTTGCTGTTCCATCCGGTTGTGGATTTCAGCCTAATTGCGGCGGAATCACTTCCACCCACGGCAGCAACGAGCGTATTCCATTCATCAATACTCGGCAGATGCCATCCACCTGGGCATATGCCACGGACGGTTTCTTTGGAGGTGCAGAGCTTACCGCCACCGCAACCGGCGCCACCGTCAGAAAATGAAGCGGCGCTGTCCATAGCGGCAGACCATGTGTACAGGCGACCATATAAATCGCAGTAATCTGGATCATCCCGGTAGCAGAAACTATTGGCGGTTCCCTTGTTGTAACTGTAATCCAGATTTTCGGCCATCCAAATCTGGGTACCTATGGTCACCGTCTTGTATGTTTTGCCATCGCATTCGTCAGTCATTTCATCCTTCAGCACATAGGCCGGGCTCACGAACGCAACACTGCTGCTAGACGCCTCGGCCTTTTTTTTCAGCCGAACTCGATTCAGGAACCTTGTCGACACCGGACAATGAACTGGCTCCAGATTCAATAGAACTGCTGGATTCTTCGCCCGACATCTTCACGGAGCTCGACCCAGGGACGCCAATGTCACTGGAAGAGAAAATATCGTAATCAGACGTGAAAGACAACGTTTCCACAATCTCATTCGGCGCTGCACCGGAATCATCGTCACTGCAGGCAACAACGTTCAGCACCGCAACACATATTCCAATCGTATACAGAAAGTTTCTCAATTTAACACCCCTCCATTCAAATTTTCGCTATTCTTCCTTAGTCAACACCAATAATTTATACCATTCACGAGAATTATACAAATCTTTTTTCGCGACAAGCCTATTATGACTATATTTTATGGAGTAAAAAAATGGCACCTTTGAATATTTTAGAGGTGACCATAAAAGAGGCTTTTAAAAATGTCCATTATTTCCATGACCGGGTTCGGCAAGAGCGAATCCACCCTGCAAGGAGTCAGCTGCGTCATCGAAGTCCGCAGCGTGAACAGCCGCTTCCTCGAAATTTCCTCCAAGATTCCAAAGAACTTCGCCTACCTCGAGAACGATTTCAAGGCGCTCATCAAGGATAAGCTCGCCCGCGGTTCCGTGAACTTTTCCATCACGCTCGGCGCGGGTAACGTCGGGAACATCCCGGTGTGCTACAACGAGGCCGCCATCGCGAAGTTCGTGGAAATCACCAAGGCCATGCAGGCGAAGTACGGCATCGCAGGCGAAATCAAGCTCGAGCACGTGCTTTCCATTCCGGAAGTGTTGCAATTCACAGACGGCGGGGCCGACAACGAGGCCTGGGAAAAGCACCTGATGGCCGAACTTTCGAAAGCCTTGGACGGAGTCATCGCCATGCGCGAAAAGGAAGGCGCAAACCTCGCCCAGGATTTGGAACGTCGCGTAAACCACTTGAACGACGTCCTTAACAAGGTGGAAGTCCTCGACCCCAAGCGCATCGAAGTCTGGAAGGACAAGTTCCGCGAACGCATCAACATGCTCATGAAGGACTCGGAAATCGAAGAAGTCCGGCTTTTGCAGGAAGCCTGCATCATGGCAGACAAACTCGACATCCACGAAGAAATCACTCGTTTCAGGAGCCACAACAAGCTGTTCCTCGACGCTCTCGCCAAGGGCGGCGCGCAAGGGAAGAACCTCGGGTTCATCCTCCAGGAAATGGGCCGCGAAGCGAATACGCTCGGCACCAAGTGCCAGAGTGCGGACATCGCAGCGCTCGCCATCGAACTCAAGAACGAAATCGAGTGCATCCGCGAACAGAGTTTAAACATAGCCTAAGGCGAGAGTCGCGCCTCACGTAGACAGCACTTGGCGAAGGCGGAAACCGCCGGACGGAACTTCACTTATTTCTTCTTGCTTTTCTTTTCTTTCATCTGCACGCGGCGCGACCCTGCGCGGAGGCGTTCCCACGGGGCGAAAGCCATGGTGCCGAAGTTGAATCCAAAGAACCAGAGCACAAAGCAAATCCACAGCACTACAGCCGCGATGACTTGCCTTGCCCCCGCATTGCCCATATCGAAGGTCAGGGCGGCCAAGGCGAGCAAACTGGAAATTGTCACGGGAAGGGCCATCTTTTTGCCAGCCTTCACAAGGGCTCCCGCCTGAGGCGTTCCCTCGCCCAGTTCCTTGCCGGCGGCAAGCGCCAAAGCCATACTGCTCGCAAAACCGATTGTCGAAAGAACGGCCCACACGAGCCAGGAATTACCGACCATGAGCGGGCACCAGGCGACAAAGCCTGTCAACAGGAGCCAAGTCAAGGCAAACGGGAAAAGAGCGCAAGCCACGCCGATTTTAGCAACGAAAAGCAACACCAGCGAAACACCAGCGAAAACGGCAAAGAATATCGTCTGCATGCCTTCGGAACCCGCCAACGCAAAAAGCGCACCGACAAAAGAAACAGCCGAAACAATTCCAGCGATTCCACTGCGGACTCCGCCAAACACGAAGAACATCACGAACATGGCAAGCGCAGCCACGCCCAGGTACTGTGCAGAATTCCACGCAGGTTCAACGCCCTCGGCACCCGCGACGAACATGCCCAACGCTTCGGAAGCCGCGAGCGGCAAAGAACCCATTTCGTTCCAATTCGATGCCAGGAACGAAACCACAAGAATCACCGTAGCCGCAATAAAAATCAAACGGAAACGCAACGAGAGTTCAAGAATCTTTTGAACCTTGCCAGGTTTTTCACGCAAATCCATAATACATTACCTCGAGATCAACAGTTTTTGTTTTTTAGTAAAAGTCTTGGCCTTGAAATCGCCCGCGGCGTCCACACGGTTCCTCACCACGTAGTGATAAAGGCCGTTTGCCAAAAGCCGTCCATGGTTGTCCCTTCCGTCCCAGTGAGTGATGCCGGAGAGAGCGTTCTTAAGGACTTTGACCAAGCGTCCGTTCTGGTTGTAGATAAAAATATCCACCGTTGAATTTCTATCGACCGCGAGGTTCTTGAAGTAGAACGTGGTTCCCTTCTTGCCCATGGGATTCGGAATATTGAACACGTCAACAAGGCCATCATCAAGATCGCCCGTGATTTCGATACGGATTTCCTTGTCGGTCGCATTTCCAATGACATCCTGGGCGTAAACCTTGAACAAGTATTCTCCCGGCGGGTAAACCTCGGAAACGAAACTCTTGCGGAACACGGCGCGCTTGGAAGTTTGCTCAATATACGGCGATGGGTGATAGGGGTCTTCGATTCCTTTCACCTCGATCGAAATACCTTCATCTGCCTGTTCCCTGTAATCCAGGGCCGTTGAATCCTCGACTACGACCTGGACGCACGCGGGCGACTGCAACTTTATCGTTTGGCCATATCCGAAACTCGTGGAAAGGCCTTTCGAGAAACAAGACTGCACATTGATTACCGGCGGGACATTGTCGTTGATGGAATCCGCGAAATTCGACATTCCCGAAATTTTCAAGCCATCGGTATAAAGGCGCCCGATACCTCGTTCATTCTTGGAGTACGCCCATGCCACGAACTGCGCGGAGGTGTCGCCAAAATTGATTTTTCTGGGAGTCACGAATTCCGTTTCAAAGCGTCCGCCCTTCACGGGAATTTCTTCGGAGTATATCAGGGAGCCGTCATAAATTACGTCGATTGAATCTTCGACCCCTTCCTTGTATATTTGAAGTCCCAAGCGTTTTTGCACACGGCCTTCGCGAAGCGACATATTTATAACGCCCGAATTCATGCCGGACACGTTCCCGGACAGTTTCATCTTGTCGAGCGCCTTGAGGGTATCCAGTTTCTGATCCAGGGAAATATTCATTGTCGCATGGGGCAACTGTAGAACGGGTTCGCCAAAGTAGACATAACGTTCGTTGTTGTAGCGACCTTCGGAATACTCCCTCGTCACATCGTTCTTTGTCTTCACGAAGGCTTCGCCATAGGTAATCCCGTTTTCGCCAAGGGCCTTCTGCATAAGAGTCTTGCCGAACGTGAGGTTGTGCGGTCCAAACGTTTCACGAGACGCACCCAGAGAAGCAATGGCACCCACCTTGGGCGCAATCAGGAATTCTTCGGAAAGGGACTTCACCTTGCCCGTTTCAAAGCGGCCGACCTCGCAAGAGAATGAATTGAGGATGGTGTAATGCCCCTTGTTCGAAATCCTCGGAAGATAACTGATTTTGAGCAGCCCTTCCGATGCCCAGGCCGATTCGGAACCATGGCCAAAATAGTTGGTCATCAGGGCACCTTGGTTAAAGGCGTTCAAAAAGTCATTGGTCGCTTCTTTCTTTTGCCCCGAAGCATCCGAGACATAATCGATGAGGTAAATCTTTTTCAGGTTCCACCTGAAATTCCACATAGACGACAGTTTGTCTAGCAAGTTCGCAACGTTTTCCTGGAACGACGTGTGCCCAGTCCTATCGATTACGTTTCCGTTCTTCGCATCGTCGGCAGTAAGCAAAAGCGTAGAACGCCACTGGCCGTGGTCGTAGACGCCCACTTGATCGTAATCCTTTGCCTTGGCGATATAATCATTGTATTCCTGCACGCTAGAAACTGGCAAACGGCCTACGGCGACGTCGACATCGTAATCGCCATACGCAACCACTTCTCCGGAATCCAGCACCGCGAAAAAGTCTTCGGAAGTCAAATCCTCTTTTTCGAAGGGAGGGACAAAATTCTTTGTCTGGATTTTAATTCCCTTGTAGTCAAAATGACCGGACCCGGCAAGCAGCACGAACTTGAGCGACGGGCACACGGAGTAGGCGTAAGCGATATAGTTGCGGATGGCAATGGGCGAAAGCGTGCCGCCGGTATACATGCGATAAATGTTATCGGTCGAAACGACTGTGGTTGCGAAGGATTTGACGGCTTCGTTACTCGAACGGAACTGGCCCAAAGCAATGGACTGCGAAATAAAGTCGGACGGGGAAATAATCAAGTACTGAGTTTCGGAATTGATTTTAGAAATGTCGGCAATTTCGCCTTGAGCAGTCTTTGCAAAACTTTCCACCTTGGCAGGAGTCATAAGGCGCCTGGAAGAATAAAGCAAGTAGCGGACATCGTCGGATGCCGACACACTGTCCTTCGCAACACCGTTCTCTATTTTCAAAAGGCCAACCGGCTCAAGATTCACGAATTTCATCAAGTTGGCGTTTACCGTTTTGCCCACCGGAATCTTGATGATTCCAGAGACCTTTCCGGGCAGCAGCCATTCCGAGGAGTCGGCAGAGGGAGTCCACTCGTATGCAACGGTATAGCCGTCGAATCGATCGTACTGACGTGGATTAGGGAGCATCGTGAGTTCATAGGTGTTCCCGGAACTCTTCAAGCCAGGATTATCTATCCTGAAGTTTCCACCCGGCATCAGGTCATCAAGATTTTCAGAGAACGAATTGCCATTCACCATGAAATTAAAATGGATTGAATCCATTCTTACCCTGTATGGACTGGCGGACAGCACGAAATTGGATTCCTGGACATCTACCCCATCAATTTTCGATTGCCAAACAGAACGGTGCGGATAGTAGGAAACGGATGCATACTGCTTTCCTCCGGCAACCATCCCCTTGAGGTTCTCGACATGGAGCATGGAGAGATCCATATTGGTGAGTCGTGTGGTATCGCTGCGAGCATGCCAGAACCAGAACCACTCCTTACCTGTAGAAGACTCCCAATCCAATTTCTTTCCGTAGTACGTATCCCTTAGGAACACGTCCTTTTCGGCACGCAGATAACGCATCCACGGAACATCCTTGCCGGAGCCGCTCGGCGACTTCAATAACGACGAAAGACGCATGCCTTTGCCCATGTCGGAATAGCCAAGCAAAAAGCCCTGGTAGAACGAATAGGGCGAATTGGAGTGGAAGTAATCCATCTTGCCGTTATCGAAATTTGCATTTTCGAAATCGCAGCGCTTCCAGAACGAATTCCCGTAACCCACAAAGATTATCGTATCGCCTTCGTCGAAGATTCCATTAGGCGACATGTTGTAGCCGGAATGGTCGCGAACTTCGATAGGAATCTGGAAGAGTTGGTTTGGAGCCCTTTGCGCCTGGCCAGGAACCTTATCCGGAAGCGTATCGGGACTCGCTCCATAAAGGCGAAGTTTTTCTATGGGGATTCCGGGAAGTTCGCCTTGGCGTTCGAAGACTTGCATTGAATTGCGGACCTGCTCGAAGGTCACTGCGTACAGGCCGTCTTCGGAATGTGTTGCGACATTCTTGTCGCCTACGAAAATTTGCGTAAGGAATTTGGTGCTCGAGAGTTCGCTTGCGGCGGCGCGGCGTAGCGCCTTGCGGTTAGAGGACTGCGCTACGCCGAAGCGCGCGGCCCCCTTGGGGTTCACGACTCTCGAAACCGCGCGCTCGCCGGGATTCACCCCGGCCGCCGCCGCTTGAAAGTCCACCTGCAGCCTAAAACTTTTCCTGATGGCAATGGAACCAGCACTCTTCTCGTAAAGAGGCACAGCAATGTCCACCATCCACAGACCGTCCTTGAAATACGGTCGGGAAACGTTCAACGGCTTGAAATCAATTTTCCCATTCTTGCAGAACGGCTTTCCCAGCGGCTTTGTCTCCACCTTGGAAATGGAAACCGCGGGAACCTGGTTCCCCGGGACAGCCACGCGGAACAACCGGAAAGCGAGGTCGTTCCCGTGTTCCCTGAACGACCTTTCGGGGTCGAAGGTGTAGCCCTCCACGAGAGTGCCTTCATAATCCATGCATTGGTGCGCATCAACATCGGTCACTTCGTCCTCGATTACAAATCGGGACTTGGAATCCTCGACTACCGTGGAAGCGAAAGCCGCCACCATGCCGAGCAAAAAGAACAGAATCGCATTCGAATATCTAATCACAGTCTCAAACTACAAAAAATGGGGTTATGGATTTGTAATGACCATCTCCGAAAAGCCGTTTCCGCTGGTCCGCATTTCTACAACCTCGCCACCGGCAGCCTTCATCTTGAAAACAGTAAACATTTCCGGCTTGATTCCCCGAACCAGGATTGCCTCCAGTTCCTGTTCGCTTATGAACGCCTTGGAATTCCAGGCGGGCAAGTACCAGTGCCAGGGCTGCCAATTGAACAGGCCGCGAGTGGACTGCACAAAAGCCCTCAGCATCAAGGAATACTCGTAACGCAAAAAATCCATGTAGTCGCGAAGTTCGTTCTTCTTTTCCACGAAATTCTTCTTGGCGAAATCGGAGTCAAAACGAAGCGGCGTGTCGTCGGGCTTGCTGTACGTAAAGCGAATTCGCTTGTCGTTGGCCGAAATCTTGAGCGACGGCTTGTCCAGGTGCTCGAACTTCCCCTCGCTCACCTGCCTGTAATCGCGAAAGACCACCGATGGCGTGAGCACCTTGTTCAAGGAAAGCGGCACGGGCTTTGCATCCAGGTCCGCGAGTTCATAAAAGAGGATTACCTCGCCTGCGCCCTTCGGAACAAGGACCGCCATGAGCGGTTTTGCCCGTTCCGAAAGCACCCACACCATTTCGGGCTTGTCCTTCTGCTTCAGGAGCGGGTCCAAAGCGAGCATCACGGATGGATCGCGGACACCGTTCACGTCCCATTCCATCCAGGTTCCGGTGCCGCCCACCGAGTCGAGCACGGCGAAAAGCCTTTCCCCGCTAAAATGCGACTTTGAATCCACGGCGCCAAAGATTTTCGCCATCGCCGCAGGCTTTACCGACGCCTTCGGGGATGCCGCAGCCGCAATCGCCACAAGACCAAGCGCCAGGGCCAATACAATTTTGGAAAATCTATTCATCCCTCAGATTCCGTTAAAAACCGATGGGTTCCAAAAGGCTTTCGTCCAAACGGGAATACGTCATGTGGTATTCCTTCTCTATCCAGTACAGCGCCAGTTTGCGGTTTGTCCAGTTCTTTTTTACCGCAATGGATTCGATACCCTTGGTGATGAGCGGCAAAGTCTCGGGCAGGTCGAGTTTCCAAGTCTGGTCGTCCCATTCAAAAAGCATGATGGGCACATCGGGACTCTTTTCGAGGCCGATGCTTCCGCGGTCGTTCTTCACCTTCATCGGGCCAAGTTTCAGGCGAGTGAAACGGTCCAGGAGACCACTCTTGCTGAGCATCATGTACAGCATGCGGTCGTCCTCGGTTTCCCAGAGATGTTCGCGCTCGTAAAGGCGGTACATAATAATCACGTACGCCTCGTAGAACTGGCAAGTCTCGATTTGTTCGGGAGTATAAACGCGAGCGTGATTTTCAAGCGTATCAAGCCAGTATTCCGAGGAATCCGTCAAGAAGTCGTAAAGATCCTGGGCGCTTGCGCCATTACGGACCGCGAAAAAGAAATTCTTGAACATTTCCTCCAGGGCGGTCTGCTTGTCCTGGGCGCGCTCCTGCACCTGGGCGTTCTTCTGCTGGGTGTTCTGCACTTCACTAGATCCCGCACAGGCGGCAAAAACAATGGCAAGCACGGCCATCAGCGGCAAAAGAATTTTATTTTTCAAAGCATGCATCGCGATACCTATCTAAAAATGAGTCTTGATGAACTTCTCTCGGCCTGCACCCAAAAAGGGTTCCAGGGAAGCGGCCCGGGCGGTCAGCACCGCAACAAGACAAACACCGGAGTTTGGCTCACCTTACGTGAATACAATTTAGAAATCAAAAGTTGCGAAGCGAGAAGCGCCAAGGAAAATAGGACCCATGCATTGCACAGAATGCAAATGGCGCTCGCTTTGAACGTTCGCGAAACGCCTCCAGCGCAAGAAATCCCATTCCCGGGCAGCAACGGCCACATCCAGCCCAGCAATCCGCAGTTTCCGCTATTCGTCGCCCACGTGTTCGACATCATGGCGACAAAGTCCGGCGACACCAAGGCGGCCGCGCAGGCATTCGGGATTTCACCCAGTGCCCTGGTCAAGATTCTGCGCCAAGACAAGAGTTGCGCCGAAAAACTGCAAGGCCAGCGCGTTGCCGGCGGCAAACAGCGCCTGAAACTCTAATTCAGGAGCGCCAAAAACTCCAATTTGAAATACGGACGCACCCCCAAAATTTTTTTCGATCAAAAAAGGAACGATTCGGGGAAAAAATCCGTTTTATAGGTTAGGAACTCATACCAAAGGAGGTATTCATGAGCCCTAACCAAATTCAGTTCAAAAAAAAGACAATCCGGACACTCGCTACACTCACGGCAACGTTCGCCGCCATGTTCTGCGCAGGGTGTGGAAGCGACAACCAGGGCACCGAGGCCACAGCCCTCGAGCAGACATCGAAAGTTGGCCTGAAAATGGCTTTCGCCGCGACCCCGCTCATCGACAGCCTCGTCGTGGATTGCATGGGCGCAGACACCACGCACTACCGCATCGACCCGCAAGCGCCCTACCTCGACATTGACATTTTCCCAAGCGAGAAAACAGTATTCTCCGGCAAACTTTACGCGAACGGGACCCTGATGCAAGTTGGCGAAGCCGAGGCAAGGCTCAACGCAGGCGACATCATGGACGTTACTGTGCAAATGCACGCCCTGGTCGGCTTCGTATTCGCCGAAATCCCGCTTGGCTTCGGGAATCCCGCCGGGATTTCTTCAGGAACCCTGACTCTCGACGACGGCGAAAACGTATTCAACTATCCCATGGAAATCTCCGGCACCACAGCCGTTTTCAAGAGCGGGATGCTCCCCCTCCAAAAGGACTACCTGCTGGAAATCGAGCTCAGGAACAGCGAAGGCGAAGTCATCTACAACGCCCAGGATTCCCTGTTCCTGGACGACAAAACACCCGTGCCCGACTTGAAAATAAAATCGCTCCGGGCAAAGGTTTCGCTCGGATTCTCCATCGCCGAGAACGTGAACCTGTTCATAGCGACAGAACTCCCCGCCATCAAACGCAAGCCCAAAGTCGGCGACATCGTCATTTCGGAATTTTTCGTCATCCCGAACACCAAGGATTCCGTCGAATACGACTTCATCGAGCTCTACAACGGCAGCACCGACACGCTTGTCCTGGACAACTGCACCATCGGGAAATCCTCCCTAGAAAACGAGCGCGTAGAAATCAAGGCGAACGTACTCCCGCCGGGCCAGTTGAGGGTCTTGGCCAACGACACCAACCCGAACTCGCCGAGCGAATACAAGTTCACCGAAAAAATGATTACCTTCGGCAAAACCTACGGTTCTATCGTACTTCAATGCAACGAAACCGTTCTCGACTCCCTGTACTACGGAAAAGCGGACTCCCTGCACCTCACGCCTTTGCCGTTAACTTCGAGCAGCGCAACTATCCGCAAAAGCACCCAGTTGAACATTGAAAACTACGAAAACAAAAGCGACTCCGCCTCGTGGTGCATGGGCCTCCCCACCCCCGGAGAACTGAGTTTCTGCGGCAACTGACCCAAAGTAATTTGAACCTCCATAAAAAAAAGCGCCCTGGAACATTGTTCCGGGGCGTTTTCAAACGCTTCAAAAAAAATTTCAGGTGCCCGCGCCATCGAAAATCGTTACGCGCAGCCTGACAAAATGACGTTTAGCCGTGCAACTGGGAGGACGGACGGTCCATGTCGAACAGGCGACGGAGCAGTTCGGTCTTGGCCGGGTCACGTTCATCGGGTAAAGTCAGCGGGCCCATGTTGATTGCAACCAGGATGGAGCCGGGATAGTTGTTCACGCTCTTGATGAAATCGCTGCTGGAGACGCCCTCGGTGTAGAAATCCACCACGAAAGTATCCCAGTCATCGTTTTCAATCTGTTCCGTAGCCTCGGCCTCGGTCTTTACGGCCTTGATGGTGGCTCCCACCAGGAGGTCGGAAAGGACTTCGAGACAGGCGTTACGATGCGTATCGTCTTCTTCCCAAATCAGGACTCTGCGTTCGCTGTAATCGCGGACTTGCGGTTGTTCGTTTTCTTCGGATTCCTCGTCAAAGAAGTCTTTGGCGGATTCATCC
The DNA here is from genome assembly GCA_045598645.1 of Fibrobacter sp. Classification (GTDB taxonomy): domain Bacteria; phylum Fibrobacterota; class Fibrobacteria; order Fibrobacterales; family Fibrobacteraceae; genus Fibrobacter. The sequence continues at coordinate 3,413 of JAZLMK010000131.1, read as the reverse complement.
ATTTCTTCGTCATCAAATTCGTCTAATTCTTTTGCCATATAGCGTAAAATATAGCAAAAAAGTTGAAAAATACCGCTAGAATTACTAAATTTGCCCGCAAAAAACAACAAGGCTGCCATTGGAAATCGAACAGGTTCTTCAACAGGGCACCACAGCATAGGTCAAAGACTATGGATCAAAACAAAATCAGAAACGTCGCCATTATCGCCCACGTGGACCACGGTAAAACCACTCTGGTGAACCAACTCCTTAAGCAGTGCGGAACCTTCCACGAAGGTGAAGAAGTCGTGGATCGTGTCATGGACAGCGATAACCTGGAACGCGAACGCGGCATCACCATCCTCTCCAAGAACACGAACGTCATGTACAAGGGCTACCGCGTAAACATCGTCGATACCCCGGGGCACGCCGACTTCGGTGGTCAGGTGGAACGCGTACTCGGTACCGTGGACGGCGTCATCCTGGTGGTGGACGCTTTCGAAGGTCCCATGGCCCAGACCCGTTTTGTTACTCAGAAGGCCCTTGAACTCGGCCTTACCCCCATCGTGGTGGTGAACAAAATCGACCGTGACGGCTGCAACCCGCACGGCGCCCTCGACAAGGTGTTCGACCTGTTCTGCGAACTGAATGCAAGCGAAGAACAGTTGGACTTCGCCTACGTGTACGGTAGTGGCCGTACCGGCATCTGCCGCGCCGAAGTCGAAGACCCCGATGGCAACTTCAGCATCTTGATGGACAAGATTATCGAACGAATTCCGGCCCCGAAGGGCGACCAGAACGCCGAACCGCTTCTGCAGATTGCCTCCCTGGAATACTCCAGTTTCCTTGGACGCCTGGCAGTCGGCCGCGTGCAGCAGGGAACTTTCAAGGCCAACGTGAACTACGCCCAGTCCTTTGCCGACGGCTCCGTCAAGAACATCCGCCCGCAGAAGATCCTCCGCTACGAAGGCCTCACCCCGAAGCCGGTCGACGAAGCCGGTCCGGGCGACATCATCCTCATCGCTGGCCTCGACAACTTCGACATCGGCGATACGATTTCTTCTACCAACAATCCGGTGCACCTGCCCCGCATTCACATCGACCCGCCGACAATCTCCATGCTCTTCACCGTCAACACTTCGCCCCTGGCCGGCAAGTACGGTGGAAAGTTCATGACCGGTAACCAGCTCCAGGAACGTCTGGAACGCGCCCACATGGCTGACCCGGCCCTCATCGTCGAGAAGGTTGACGGCGCCTCCACGTTCAAGGTCTCTGGCCGTGGCATTCTCCACCTCACCATCCTCGTCGAAAACATGCGCCGTGAACTTTATGAATTCACCATCGGCAGCCCCCAGGTGATTTTCAAGAACGACGAAAATGGCAAGCTCCTCGAACCGGTCGAAGACTTCAAGGTCGAAGTCCCGAGCGAATTCAGCGGCGCCTGCATCCAGGAAATCCAGCAGCGCAAGGGCGAAATGACCAACATGGTGACCGACGACAACGACCGCGTGACCCTCGAATTCGTGGTCCCGAGCCGTGGCCTCATCGGCATCCGTCCGAAGCTCCTCTCCCTCAGTAAGGGTTACGCCGTTTCGCAGTCCATCTTCAAGGAATACCAGCCGTACAAAGGCGATATTCCGACCCGCATCAATGGCGTGCTCATCGCCAAGGAACCGGGCGAAGCTGCCAGTTACGCACTTTCTAACCTCGAAGACCGCGGTTACCTCATCATCGGACCGGGCGCAGAAGTCTATCCGGGCATGATCGTGGGCGAACACAACCGCGACGTGGACATCACGGTGAACGTCACCAAGGGCAAGCACCTCACGAACATGCGTTCCAAGGCAGCCGACGACATGATCCAGTTGACGCCTTACCGCCGTCTGACTCTGGAAGAATGCGTCACGTTCATCAACGACGACGAATGCATCGAAGTCACTCCGGAAGTTCTCCGTCTCCGCAAGAACGAGCTCGACCCAATCAAGCGTAAGCAGCTCTCCAAGAAGCCCGTCGAAGACGACGATTAACTGAAGCAGAGACTTTGAAAGTCCTCAGAGCCATCAAAAGGCATACTATTTCAGCATTTTCCGCTAAATAGTATGCCTTTTTAATTTATCTGCAACTAAAAATGGACCGAGGTTTGGCGCAGATACGTACTATCCTCCCAAAAACAGCCAAATAGTATGCTTAAAGACCACGTTCCACTGCCCAAAGTCATTACTTTATACTAAAAGAAGCATACTATTCCGCATTTCGCAGTCAAATAGTATGCCTTTTTGCCATCTCGAAACAATCAAAGCAAAAATCTCTTTATTTTCTCAACGACCCGTTTAGCATCCAAGGGCGATTCGCGAGTTTCTTTTGTAATAATCAGGTTCACATCATGACAAAAGCCGTTTTCCTCATAGACAATCTCTTTTTTTACAGCTTTAGTCGCATATTCAGAATTATCCATCATCCCAAAATGTTCCCAAATAAATTCTTTACGCGTACGAACGTTCAAACATCGAAAATCAGGATACACACGTCCCATTCCTTTTAGCCTTAACGGCTTTTCATAACAATATGGAACATTCATTTTTGCCAAAGAGTCCGCAATAAGGAGTTCGGACTTTGACCGCACCCGTTCTCCTTTTGAGGTCAATAAAACGGGCATATTCTCAGGAAATGGTTTACCAACGTATTTTTCAGCAAGAAACTTTGCAACAAAAGCATCATCTAGCATACGAAATGGTGTAGCATATATCTTTCGGCCAGCATGAAGATTGTCATAAACATCATCTAGGCAATCTCTCTTGTACCCCTCTAAAAACATTGAAATCCATTTTTGCTGGCGTTTCAATTCTTTAAGAGCCTTTTCATCATAATCTCTTTGCACAATACGTCTAACCACTTCATCTTCATCACGCGGGATATATCGACCAACCAAGTCGCCCTTTTTCTCAATGAGATAATACTGATATACATTTACATGCTTGATAATGCGCAACCGTCCTAAAGGGGTTTCTTTCAAACAACGTGAAAGTTTCGCTATACCATCATTAACCTCGTTTAATCGAGATTCAAGCAACGGCAAAAACAGGTCAACAGCAAACTGTTCACTCATATTCAATAAAGCTCCAGAAAATGTGTGTAAAGCGATGTAGAATATACAAAAAAAAGAACATAAAAAACCATTACTTTATACTAAAAAAGGCATACTATTCCGCATTCCGCAGCCAAATAGTATGCCGTTTGTTAATTTACGCGTAATCAAATAAGAGTCGAAGCATGCCAGGTTACGTACTATTCACCGGCGAATTCAACCTGTCAACGCAACAGTATGTTGAACTTGTGTAAAATATACTCCTTTGGGGTCATATAGTCAAGTCGCTTTCTGGGTCTGTTATTCAACTTGTCCTCGATTTTCTGAACATCCTCCGGCGTAACGTTCG
>JAZLMK010000130.1:0-31291 GCA_045598645.1 Fibrobacter sp. | reverse complement strand
GCAGTTCGACCGCGGCTACCTCTCTCCGTACTTCGTCACGAACACGGACAGCATGGAAGTCTCCCTCGAAAATCCGATGATCCTCCTCTACGACAAGAAGATCAGCACCATGAAGGATTTGCTCCCGATGCTCGAACACGTGGCAAAGCAGGGCAAGTCCCTCCTCATCATCGCCGAAGACGTCGATGGCGAAGCTCTTGCAACGCTCGTCGTGAACAAGATGCGCGGAACCTTGAAGGTCGCTGCCGTCAAGGCTCCTGGCTTCGGTGACCGTCGCAAGGCTATGCTCGAAGACATCGCCATCCTCACCGGTGGTATGCTTGTTTCCGAAGAAACTGGCGCAAAGCTCGAAGACGCTCCGGTTACGGTTCTTGGCAAGGCAAAGTCCATCACCATCAACAAGGACAACACCACGATCGTCGAAGGTGCTGGCGACGCCGCAAGCATCAAGGCTCGCATTGGTCAAATCCGCAAGCAGATTGAAACCACCACGAGTGACTACGACCGCGAAAAGCTCCAGGAACGTTTGGCGAAACTCGCCGGTGGCGTTGCCGTGATCAAGGTCGGTGCCGCAACTGAAGTTGAAATGAAGGAAAAGAAGGACCGCGTCGACGACGCCATGCACGCAACGCGCGCTGCTGTCGAAGAAGGCATTGTCCCGGGTGGTGGCGTTGCCCTCATCCGCGCAGCCAAGGCTATCGATTCCCTCAAGCTCGTGAACGACGACCAGAAGACGGGTGCCGCTATCATCAAGCGCGCCATCGAAGAACCGCTCCGCCAGATTGTGCAGAACGCCGGCCTCGAAGGTTCCGTGGTCGTGAACAAGGTCAAGGAAGGCAAGGACGGCTTTGGCTATAACGCAAAGACCGACACTTACGAAGACCTCATCAAGGCTGGCGTCATTGACCCGGCCAAGGTGACCCGCACGGCTCTCAAGAATGCATCTTCCATCGCTTCCATGATTCTCACCACCGACTGCGTGATTACCGAGAAGAAGGAACCGAAGCCGGCCGCAGCTCCTGCCATGGATCCGTCCATGGGCATGGGCGGCATGATGTAATCGTCCTCCAGGGGTTTTTATTCTACTCCAAAAAATCCGGCTCTAGAAAGGGTCGGATTTTTTTGTGCAATTTTTTGCCAATGGATTGGCGTTGTCCGCGTTTATCGGTGCCGCAGGCGACTTGATTAAGTTGACTAAAAATAATTTTGCTAAATTAATGGCATGAATATCCGTATTTCTGCTTTTGTGTTAGCTTGTCTCATTGGGATGTCGTATGCTGCCGATGAACGCTTTGAACAGGGCGCCCGTTTTGAGGCCAAGGGTGAATTTGAAAAGGCTTTGGGCGAGTACCGCTCCATCCTTGCCGAGAATCCCAGAAGTTCCGAGGCGTACTTTGCCGCTGCAGAAGTTCGCGTGAAAATGAAGGACTACAGTGGCGCCTTGGCGAACTACCGTTTGGCCTACAAGTTCGAACCGACCATGAGTGCAGCTTACGAAGGCGCTGCCAAGGTTTACGAGACTCTCGGCCAAAAGGCGAAAGCCGATGCGGAGCGCATGAAGGATCCGAAAAACGCTCCTGCCGAAGAAGTGGCGGAAGTCCCGGCGCAGGAACAGACCGTTGTTGCCGAGGCCGTCAAGGCCGAGGAGCCCAAGGCCGTCGAACCGGCGAAGACCGCTGAGTCGGCCAAGGCGGAACAGCCTAAGGCCGAAGAGCCGGTCAAGGCTGCGGAACCCGTGAAAGTCGAGGAGCCGGTCAAGGCTGCGGAACCCGTGAAAGCCGCTGAATCTGCCAAGGCCGAGGAGTCCAAGGCGGAAACCTCCGATCCTTTTGAACAGGGCAAGGCTCTGTTTGCTGCAGGCAAGTATACGGAGGCCGCTCCAAAGTGGCGCGAAGTCCTGGCGAAGAAGCCGGGCGACGCTGGCGCCTATTTCTATGCTGGTCTTACTCGTTACGAATTGGGCGAGTACGACAAGGCCGAGTTCAACTTGAAGAAGGGCATCTCGTATAAAGATGGGGGCAACGATGCCAACTACTACCTTGCCCTTGTATACCAGAAGACGAAACGCATCGACCTCGAAAAGAAGTCCTTGGCCGCGTTCCTGAAGAAGGCCGCTCCCGACGCCAAGTTCCGCAAGGCCGCCGAAGATCGTCTTGCCGAAATCAATGCCCCTGCGGTCGATACTGCAAAGGTTGCAGAAGTCGCAGCCGAACCGGCACCAGCGGCCGAACAGCCGTCGGAAGAGCCTGTCGCCGAACAGCCGTCGGAACAGTCTCTCGCTGCAGTCGAGTCCGCTCCCAAGGTTGCGCCCAAGCCAGTCCCGGTTGCCGGAGAGACGTCAGTCGCCAATGCGAACTTGCTGTACAAGGCCGGAAGCCACGAAGCCGCGCTCCAAATGTACAAGGAACTCCTGGACAAGGAAATTTCCCCGGACGAGCGTTATTTTGCCATGCTGCAGATGGGTAACATCTATCGTGAAATGCGCGACTTCCACAGCGCGGTGGTGCGTTATCGCGAAGTCGTTCAGCAGTTCCCTGACAGCGACTGGGCAACGGAAGCCGAACGTGCCTTGGAAGATGCCGTGTGGCTCGAAAAGCACAGCAAGGAATTGCCTGCTCGCAAACGCTAAAAACGACTCGTTTGTTGGCTTTCGTTTAAATGCCGCGCACGTCGACGCTTGTCGAATGCCTCGGTTGTTGACGCTCGCCAAACACCGCGAATACTGTGAATCTGCGTTTTAAGGTCTGTTTTTTGTGAAAATGATGGATCAAATTGCGTTTTTTTGTGCTTTTGGTCCATCAATTTTGCCGAATTTCCTTTGATTGATTACGGATAAAGTAATATTTGGTGGGCTAAATTGAAAAATTTAAGTGTTTGGTCCATCAAAATCCCCAAAAAGAAATTTTTGCCACTTGCGAGATTTTGAATTTTGACGCTTTGAATGTATATTTAGGGAGTCCTGGTTGATTAACGCATGTTGCGTTGGTTCGGACGAGGTATGGTTTTGGCATGAAATTTTCGCGTAGTGTGGTGATGTCGACAGTGGTCGGCTTAATGGGCTTATGGGGTTCCTCCTTTGCGGATCCTCCATCAAATTTCAGTGGCTGGGAAAAAGTTTTCGAGGACAACTTCGACGGATCCTCGCTTGATAAAACCAAGTGGAACCCGACGTACAACTGGGGTCCCACTCACAATCATCGTGCATACTGCGCCGAGGAGAACGTGCTTGTCGAAGACGGCAAATTGAGACTCAAGGGCGAAGCGAAAAAGCACCCCAATGCCGCTGGTAAAACGGCGAAATTCAACAACAAGGAAATTCCCGTAGATTATACCTCGGGTGCTATCGACACGAAGAACCATTTCGAGTTCAAGTACGGGTATCTTGAGGGCCGCTTCAAGGCACCGTGGCAGCAGGGCACCTGGCCTGCGTTCTGGACGTTACAAGATGGCTGGCCTCCGGAAATCGATGTACTCGAAATCCCCGCCTCGAGAAAGCAACACCATTACTACTTGCACTACACCGACCCGAGCTGGTATTCCAGTCATGGTTCTGCGTGGGATCACGAAGCTTCGTTCGGTGGACACAAGGATGACGACACCGACCGCTCCGCAGGTTTCCACAACTATGCCGTGGAATGGGACGAAAGTACTCTTAGTTTTTATTTCGATGATAAAAAGTTCGCAAGTTACAACCGCCCGACGGAAATCAAACAGTTGAGCAAGCAGTACATCATTGTGAACCTTGCCATTGGCGGCTGGGCTGGCGATAAAATTGAAGTCACTGCAGACAAGCCCGCCTATTTTGAGGCCGACTGGGTTCGCGTGTGGCAGGCGAAGCCCGCAAAGCCCGATACCGTGCGCATCTACTCCATGGCCTTTGGAACTTGTATGCAGCCGAATGCCGATAAGCAACTCGCGCTTGGTGACTGCAAAAACGATGCCGCCATCGCCATCGTACAGCCTCTCAGCGGGACAACATTCCGCATAAACTTTGGCAATGAGGTCGTCGAAATCCCGAACGAGAAGACGGATGCTGGGTTGACCGCCGGCGTGTACGAGTGGAACGGAAAGGCTCACCAGAAGGTAATCATGGAAAAGCAGTCCGGCTACGATGGCACTGTGGTGCGCATGAAGATGTCCCATAGCGACATGTACCTGCGTGGTACCACTGATGGTGAACGCGTGGTGCAGAGTTGGAACGACGACTGGGAATGGAATCAGAAGTGGCGCCTATTGAAGGCGACCGACGAAATTCCTGAAAAGGCTGAAAAGGATACGACTGCCAAAGATACGACTGCCAAAGATACAACCGAGAAGGAAGACGGAAAGAAGGATTCTTCGACAACATCTATTCCTGGAATGTTCAATGGCGTGAATGTGTTTGCAAGTTCGGCGCAGTATAGGGCTGGCGTTTTGTTCGTGGAATGCGGAAGCAAGTTCATGGACGGGGCGATGATCCGTATACTAGACATTCGCGGCCGAGAAGTTGTTCGTGAACGTTCCTTGCATGCCTCTGCAATCGATGTCCGTGGTCTCCCTGCAGGAGTTTATCAGGTAGTCGTTGGCGAAGGCCGCAATATGGATATGTTGCGGTTCGTGAAGTAGACCTCCGCGAATGCTCGCGAGACGTTTGTTGCTCGCGAGTCTTTTATCGCGAGATGTTTTATTTTAAAGTTTTAATCAGTGAGTCGAGGCGCGCAGTGAAGTGCGTGGCCCCGTTTCCGCATAGATGGTCTTCGTTGCTGGCCATGTCGTCGGTGTAGTCGTGATCGCCCATCTTGTTTTCGTCCATGAAAACGAAGTTCGGGTAGCGTTTTGAAAAGTCTGCAATGTCCTGGATTAACGAGGGGGCTATGCTACGGCGTATTCCGTAGCGGCCGTAGGAACCGGAGCTCTTGAAGTTCGGGCTCATGGGGAAGATGACGCCGATAACGGTGATTTTCTTGTCGGCCGCCAAGGAGATGATGTCTTCTAGACCTAGCTTGTTTTTGTTGAAGGCTTCGGGATAAGCGTCGAACCAGGTGCTGTCGTAATTGACGTCAGGATTTTCGGACCATGAATTGCACGTCTCACTGCAGAACCCGAGCGTGCTGACGATGGTTTCCTGAAAGAACTCGATGTTGAAGGCGTTATGTGAGGCTTCGTACATGCCTTGGGGAACGCCTTTTTTCCAGAATCCGTGATTGGCGTCGTATGCGAAACCGGGAAGTTTTTTGTAGTCGTTCAAGAAGAAGTTGTAGTAGGAACTAGTGTCGGTTTCCCACCACATGTCCAGGTCCAACGATATTACGAGGTATTCCAGTTGCTTGAGATGGGGGAGAAGGTAGTTTTCGAAAATGAACTTGGAAACGTAAATGGAGTTGGGAATGTTGGACAGGTTTATGGCACCTAGGGATTCGTCCAGCAAAGCCGGGTTTACGCCGTTGTACGACCTGGAGGATCCGAGAACGGCGAGCCTGGAATTCGGGTGTCCCCACAGAATTTCCATTTTGTTCCTGAGGTGCAGCGCGGCTTCGCTTCCGCCAGAAACGTAGTATAGTCCGGCGCTGTCCAAGTCCAATTCGAAGTTGGCTCCTGTATAATCAATGTCAGCAGAGTCGTCTTCGGTTTGCGTGACTTTTTCCGAATTTCCTGTACATGCAAAAATGCAAAGTAAGGAGATGAAGAAAAAAAGTTTCAATGATTTTCTTGCATCCATGGCCCACCCCTTTTTTTAATCTTGCTAAATCACTTGCAACAGAAGTCCCTTGAGGTACTGGCCCTCGGGGAAGGCAGTATTCACGGGGTGGTCGGCGGGTTGGCCGAAGCGTTCAATGATTTGAACGCGCCGTCTCGCATCGGCGGCGGCATCCGCGATAATCTTCTGGAACAAGTCCATTTCCATGAGGCCGGAACAGCTGAACGTGGCGAGCATGCCGCCTTCGGCCAATAGTTTCATGGCAAGCAGATTGATGTCCTTGTAGCCGCGACAGCCCTTTTGCAGGTTGTCCTTGCTTTCTACAAATTTAGGCGGGTCGAGGACGATGAAGTCGAATGTTTCCGCCTTGTCGCGGCACTTGCGCAGGTACTGGAAAACGTCCGCTTCTACGTGCGTCGCCTTCGCTGTCGCAAGCTTGTTCCGCATGATGCCTTCCTTCGCAAGCTTGAGGGCGTCCTTGGAAACATCCACCTGGTAAACATGTTCGCAACCGCCGCGGAGCGCGTAGAGACCGAAACCGCCTGTGTAGCAGAAGCAGTTAAGCATCTTCTTGCCGTTTGCGAGTTCGCCTATGCGGCGGCGGGCGTCGCGCTGGTCGAGGTAGTAGCCCGTCTTGTGGCCGTTTTTAACATCGATGGGGAAAAGGATTCCGTTTTCGTTGATGATGACGGGCTCGTCCGGGACATCACCGAACACGGTTCCCGTGCGGAGCGGTAAGCCTTCTTTTTGGCGGACTTCGGAATCGCAGCGCTCGTATATGCCGCGGCAGCCCGTCTTTTCGGCGAGGAGCTCGTAAATCACCTGGCGGTTCACTTCGGCGCCTGCGGCGAGAATTTCCACCGAGTAGATGTCGGCGTACTTGTCGATGATACAGCCCGGAATGCCGTCGTTTTCGGCGTTGATCAAGCGGAATGCAATTTCTTTGTTCGCAATGTCAAAGCCGCGGCTCTTGCGGGCGGCGATGGCGCGGTCCAGAATGTCGCTGAAAAATTCGCGGTCAATCTGCGTGTTCTTTCCTTCGCTCCCGAAAGTCCAGAAACGCCCGCGGATCTGGGACTTGGGCGAGTACGCCGCAAGACCCAGAAAATCGCTGTGGTAGCTGTAAACTTCTACGACGTCCCCTAGCTTGGGGTCGCCAACAACTTCGTCGATGGCTCCGCTGAAAATCCACGGATGGTAGCGGAGTGCGGACTTCTCGCGTCCGGCTTTGAGGGTAATCGCTTTCATGTAGGGAAATATAGAAATAGTGGTTGGTGGTTAGTGGCTAGTGGTTAGTGGTTGGTGGTTAGGTTTTAGGGGCTAGTGGCTAGGGGAAAGTGTGGCGGCGTCAATCACCTTCAAACGAGTGAAACGAGCTACCTCATACCTCCAGCGCAGCGACCTCAAAGGCCGCAGGCCGCCCTCACACCTCACTTGGGTCTAGGATTCAAAGATTCCTAACCATTGTTTGCCAATCGTTAACAGCTATTTGCAAACCATTTTTCTATCTTTTCGTTTGCTTTACCTTGTACCTCATAGGCCGAAGGCCGTCCTCAAACATCATACCTAAAATGTTCGAATCCCTCTTTAACAAGTATCCGTTCTTCCGCGCCGTTCCTGCCATTCTCTGCATGGCCGTCATTTTCAAGCTTTCTTCCATGACGGGCGATGACCTGAAGGATTTTCCGCATGTGTGGGATAAACTTGCGCATACGTGCGAATACGCGACTCTTTGTGGATGCTTTGCTATGTGGTGGACACGCAACGAATGGTCCAAGCGCCAGTGGCTGCGCGTACTCGTCGTGGTTGGGTTGACGCTTGCCTACGGCTGCACCGACGAATATCACCAGCGTTTTGTGGAAGGCCGCAGTTGCGACGCCATGGACCTTGTGGCCGACACCATCGGCGGCCTTATCGGCGGAACCGTCTATGCGCTTATCTGCAAACTTTTGAATAAGTATGACCCGATGCCACCTGATGCACCTAAAGAAGAAGATTAGAATTTACCAAGCAGAATAATTTCGCGTTGCAACTTTATGCCGAATTTCTCGAAAACGGCGTTTTGTACAAATTCACTTAAAGCTTTGATGTCGCTTGCGGTGGCGCCGCCTGCATTCACGATGAAGTTGGCGTGGACCTGGCTTACTTCGGCGCCGCCGATGCGGTAACCCTTGAGGCCAGCCTGCTCAATGTAATAGCCGGGGGCGATTTGCGTGGGCGTGTCGGCGGCTCCTGCGGCGAGGCGCTTGAAGGTGGAGCCTGCGTTCGGCATGCTGAGCGGTTGCGACTTGCGGCGCTTTTCCATGCATTCCTGCATTTCGCGTTCGAGGTCGGCGGCGGTTCTTGGGGCGGCTTCGGCGAGATTTTCAACCGGTGTCAACTGGAACGTGGCGGAAAGGACGACTTCGGCGCAGTTTTCGCGGGCGTCGATGCAGTTTCCGCAGGATTCTGCGCAGTTCCCGTTTGCGGTATGGCCTGCGTTCAATTCCTGAAATAAACTATGGCGATAGCTGAACTTGCATTCGGCGGCTGTTCTTGTGTGCAAAGCACCTGCGGCGTCGACGGATTTCACTTCTACGCAGGTGTTGCCGATTTCCTGGCCGTAAGCGCCAGCATTCATGTAGATGGCGCCGCCGAGACTTCCGGGAATTCCCGCGAGCTTGTGCATCCCTTCCAAGCCTTGGTTTATGCTTATGCGGGCGAGGCGGGCAAGCGGTGTTGCGGCCCCTGCGCGGATTTTGCCGCCTTCCAGAATCTCGATTTCCGAAAACGATTTACCCAGCTGTACTATGTAGCCGTCGAACCCCTTGTCGCTTACGAGCAGGTTCGTTCCCTTGCCGAGCAAAAAGCAAGGGAGGCCCGATTCTTGCGCTTTGCGGTACACTTCCGCAAGTTCGCTTGCGTTTTCCACTTTCGCAAAGATTTTGGCGGCACCTCCAACCTTGAAGGATGTGTGCTTGCTCATCGGTTCGTTTTCAAGAATTTCCATAGCCAAAATATAATTATATATTGTCCCAAGAATGACAAACGAAGAACTGAAACAATTCAAGGCGTCTCTTTCTATCACCGCGGTGGCTCGTGCTCTGGGGGTGGATGTGGTGCGTGGCCGTTGTCGCTGTTTTTATTCGCAGCGTCATGTTCACGGTGACAGGACACCGTCTGTTTCGATTTCCGAAGAACGCGGTACGTTTCGTTGCTGGGTTTGCGAAGATGTTCGCGGTGACGTGATTTCTCTGGTGCAGATTGTCAAGAATTGCTCCTTTGTAGAAGCCTTGAACTGGCTTCTGGAATCGTATTCGTTCTTGGCTCCCGATGCAAAGCCTGTACAAGGTCGTGCGCATTCCTCGCCTGATGGCCGTACGCATTCTTCATCTCCGTCTAGCAGTGTGGGGGCGAACGCAACGTCTTCAAGAACAGGTTATCAAGTGATAGAGGAACCCTATCCGGAACCTGAGCCAGAAAAACAATTGATTACCGAAGACGAACGTAAAAAACTGATACTGAATTTCTTGAAGATGCTTTCGCCGGTGGACGACACACCGGCTGCCGCCTGGCTTGCCAAACGTCGTATTTACAAGCCTGTATGGGATCGTATGCTGCTCCGTACCATTGTCGACTACAGTGCCTTGAACAATAAACTCAAGGATATGTACGATTTGGAAGTCCTCAAGTACGTGGGCCTCTTCAACGAAAAAGGGAACTTGCGCTATTACAAGCATCCGTTGATTTTCCCGTATTTGGATTCTGGGCGCAGAGCCTTCTATTTCCAGTCCCGTGCGTTGGACAAGACCGTGGTGCCCAAGGAACTGAACTTGCGAGGAACTGTGCCGTTCCCGTACAATGTGTCTGCCCTGGATGGCAAGCCCGGTTGGGTGTACCTTTGCGAGGGTGCCGTGGACACGTTGACCTTTTTAAACCAGAAAATCGAGGCTGTCGGGATTCCTGGCGTCCGCAATTTCAAGGTAGAGTGGCTTCCTCTGTTCAAAAACAAGAGTGTCGTCTTGTGCTTGGACAAGGATGATGCTGGACGTAGCGGTACGGAATACATTCAAAACGTGTTCAATCAAGCGGGCATACGGTCCATAATCCTGGGTGACGGCCTTGAAAATATAAAGGGAGTCATGAAAGAAGGCCAAGATATCAACGAATGGTTTGGCGGAAAAAAATAAGGGACTTTATTTTATCTATTTTATTCGTACCATGAGTTGGCAAAAAGTAAAAAGCGTTTGGAGAGCCTTCCGGGGCTGCCTGTTTGTAAAAATCTGTTCAGGTATTTACAGTTTTATAAACTTTTGGCTGAGAATTGCCGTCTTGGCTCTTGTGCTTTATTCTGCCGCCTTTACCATTGCGGCTTCCGTTGTCCTTTACAAAAGTTTTATTTACGTGTACAATCTCTACGACAGCGTAGAGTCCCTGAAAAATTCCCAGCCCGAGATGAGCAACTATATGCTTGCTCTCAAGGATTCCAACCCCGATGTGGAAATCAAGCATACATTTGTTCCGCTGGATTCCATACATCCGTATTTGCAGAAGGCTGTGATTGCAAGTGAAGATGCCGGATTCTATTTCCATCCGGGGTTCGATGTGAACGCCATTGCCGAAGCGCTCAATGCGAACCGGATTTCGGGCAAGACCAAGTTTGGTGGTTCGACGATTACCCAGCAGTTGGCGAAGAATATGTTCTTGAGCGGAGAACGCTCCTGGATACGGAAGTTCAAGGAACTGGCTTACGCATTGCTCATGGAACATGAACTTGGCAAAGATCGCATTTTGGAACTTTACTTGAATTATGCGCAGTGGGGCAAGGATATTTTCGGCTGCCAGGAGGCTTGCAAAACTTATTACAAAAAGAGTTGCAGCAAGTTGAGCATCGACCAGGCCATCAACTTGGCCGCCATGCTGGCAAGTCCTGGCAAGCATCACCCGAACATGCGCGAAAGCCGCTTTATGCAGCAGCGCCGTGCCGTGATATACCAGAACATGTTCCCCAAGAAGGATAGCGTGCTGGTGGACTCCCTACGGCAGTTGATGGCTCCAACGTCACCGTTAGAAAATAGCACGCCCAATCAAAAGTGATTGCCTGTGTCGCATGAACTGCGTAATCTCGTTTAAACCGTTGCGCCCAAGACTCTTTGCAGTTCAGCCTTGTCGGTGATGCCTTTTTGCACTAGTTGCCGCGCGTATTCTTCCATGCTGCCTCCGGCGTATTTGCCGTCGGGGGTAAGGAATTCTACGGCGGCGATTCTTCCGCGATAGCCTTGCTCGCGATTGCCTTTGCGAAGTAGGCGTTGGGCGACGACTCCAAGTAGACTTTCGCGGAATAGCGATTGATGAATTCCGAGGTCCTGCAGTCGAGTCTGCGCGGCTTTGGCGTTGTTGGTGTGAAGCGTTGCGAGCACCAAGTGGCCCGTCTGGGCCGCGCGGAGCGCAATTTGCGCTGTTTCCGAATCGCGAATTTCGCCCACCAGGATCACGTCGGGGTCCTGGCGCAAAATGGAGCGGAGCGCAACGGCAAAGGTGAAACCGCATTTCTCGTTGACTTGTACTTGGTTGGCTCCTTCGAGTTTGTATTCCACGGGGTCTTCGATGGTCACGACATTTATTTTTTTTGCGATGATTTCGCGGAGACCCGCATAGAGCGTTGTCGTTTTTCCGCTGCCGGTGGGGCCGGTTACCAGCAGCAGTCCTTGCGGGGCGGAAAAGGCTTTGCGAAGCGCACGAAGGATGGTCTCGTCCAGTTCCAGTGAATTGAGTGTCGCGCCATCGTCCTGGGTGGATAAAATCCTGAGGACGCATTTTTCCATGGTTTGCTCGTCGCTTGAGACAGGAATGGTGCTGAGCCGTACGTTTACGGGCCCTTTGGCCCCTTGAAAGGTAAAACTGCCGTCGTGGGGAAGCCTGCGTTCCGTAATGTCGGCATTCGCAAGAATCTTGAGCCGAATAAGGACGGGCTCCGCGAGCCAAGCCGGCAAGGTCTTGTAGTGCTGCAGCAATCCATCGATTCGAAAGCGCACGCGGAACCCTTTTGCCATGGGTTCCAAATGGATGTCGGTGGCGTTCTGTTCTTGCGCTGTATCCAGCAGGGAATCCACAAGGTTGATTATGGGTTCCGATTCCCAGGAGTTGCCTTTGTTGCGGGTGGGGCTCTGTGTTGAAAGTTCCTGGATGATGCTTTCGGATTTTCTGTTACGCTCGGCTCGTTCCATTTGCCGAATTTCGGCTTCTGTGTGGATTTCTGGAACGATGCGACAGTTCCTCTTAAAACGGATTTTCTCCAGGGCCAGTTCATCGTAGGGGTCGGTGACGGCTACATGCAGGGACTCGGGTGACATTTTTCCTCCAAATAAAAAAGGACCCGGAGCCCCTTGGGCCCTGGATCCATAATACTCGATGTATGCCGGTGCGCATCCGGCGTTCAAAATACGCAGGAATAATATACAAAAATCCCCCGTATACACAGGGGATTTGTTTTAAGGAGAACAGTTGTTGTCCTTAATATACAAAAAAAATCCCCCATTTACACAGGGGATTTGTTTTAAGGAGAACAGTTGTTGTTATTTCTTGTGCATTTTCTTTTGCAACTTGCCCGTTGCCATCTTTGCCTTGCTGAAAATAGCGTTCGGAAGCCAGAAGAACGTCGGCACCAAGTACATGGTGAGGATTGCCGAAATGGCGAGACCACCCACGGAGGCGATACCCATCGGCTGCGTCATGGCGGCCACGTCACCACCGATACCGAAGGCGAGAGGAAGTTGTGCTACGATGGAGGCGAACGTTGCAAGGGCGATTGCCTGGAACTTGGTCTTGCCGGCCGTCATGATGGCTGATCGGCGGCCCATGCTTCCGCTGCGGAGCAGCCTGTTCGCTTCGTCAAGCAAAAGAATAGCGTTGTTCACCACCACACCGATGAGCATCACGATAGCCATGAAGGCAATCATGGAAAGCGCCTTGCCGGTGAGCACGAGTGCAAGAACCACGCCGATGGCACCCATCGGGATGGTCGTCATGATGATGAATGGCTGAGCGAAACTTTCGAGCAATGCGACGAGCAAAATGTAGGTGAGGAGAACTGCCATGAGAATGGCTGCGATGAATTCCTTCACCATGTCGTTCTGCATGTCTGCGTTACCACCGAATGTCGTGGATACGCCTTCGGGAAGTTCTCCCGCGGCCTGCATGTCGGCGGCTAGTTTGCCGACCTTGCCCATGATTTCACCGGTCGTATGGCCAGGGAGCAGGTTCATGGAAACGTCGATACGGGTCATCTTGCGCTTGCGTTCAATCTTTGTCGGACCTGCGCCGTCTTCGACTTCGAAGAGTGTGCTTGCGGAAACGTAGCCCTTGGGCGTGAGCATCGGCAAGTCTTCGATGTCTGCATGGCTGTGTCTGTCCTTTTCTTGCATGCGCACGTACACATCGTATTCTTCGCCGTCTTCGGTGAAGGTTCCTGCCTGGTAGCCGCTCACTGCGATGTAGTTCACGGTTGCAAGCGACTGGAGCGTTGCGCCGTAGTCGGCCAAGGCCTGGCGGTTCGGAACCAATCGGATTTCCGGCTTACCGGCTTCGTAACTGGTCTTCACGTCGACGACGCCCGGAATGTCCTTGATCTTGTCTAGCAGGATTTCGGATGCCTTGACGGCGGAATCTCTCTTGAGACTGTTCACTTCGAGCACCACGTCGCCAGCGCTGTTGTTGCTCATTTCAGAAGCGGAGGCGCTCTTGATGGAAATGTATGCGTCAGGGATGTTGGCGAGAATCGGACGGAGGGAGTCTACGACCTGGTCACTGCTGCGGGTACGCCCTTGGTTGCGCTTGATGAGTTTCAAGCGAATCTTGGACTGGTTCACGCCGGTGAAGCCGTTTTCGCCACCGACCGTCACGTTGTAGCGTTCCAGTTCGGGCACGTCCTTGATTCGGTCTTCAATGATGCGTGAAACGCTGTCTGTCGTTTCGATGTTCGTACCCACGGGCATTTCGAGGGAGATGTTGATCATGCCCTGGTCCTGCTTCGGGGAAAGTTCGACCGTGAGGAAGTTCTTCGCGAGGAAACCGACGAATGCGAGCATGCCGACAAGTGCAAGCACCTGGAACAGAACACCCGGAATGGAAAGGCAGAAACTCAAGGTCTTCAAGTACACGAAGCGGATGCCGTTCATGCAGAGCGGGAAGAATCCCGTAATGCGTTCGATGATGCCCGGCTTTTCTTCGATGATGTTGCCGTTCTCGTCCTTCTTTTTACCCTTGAACAGGTAGGCCGCCATGAGCGGAGTAAGCGTGAAGGTCACGAGGAGCGACACGAAGGTCGCGAACACCATGGTCATACCGTAGGTCTTGAAGAAGATACCCACGATGGACTTCATGAAGGCAATCGGTACGAACACGCAGACGTTCGTGAGGGTCGACGCCATGATGGCGACCATGATTTCGGTGGTTCCCTTGAGGGCGGCTTCCTTCGGATCTAGGCCTTCCATGAGTTTGTTGTTGATGTTTTCAAGCACCACGATGGAGTTCGTCACCAAGAGACCCACAGCGGAGGAAAGAGCCATCAGGGACATCATGTTGATGCCGAATCCGGCGAAGTACATCAAGGTAAATGCGCCAATCACGGAAATCGGCATGGTGAGCGCCGCGATGAGCATCGTGGAAAGCTTGCCGAGGAACAGGAGCAACAAAATGGAGGTGAGGATAATGGCGATGACGATGTTCGAAATCACGTTCTCGATGGATTCTTCCACGGCTTCGGACTTGTCGTACACGAGGTGGATTTCGAATCCTTTCGGAAGAGTCTTGTTGATTTCGTCGACGCGCTTGCGTGCGCCCTTGGCCACTTCCACGACGTTGGCGTCGGAACGTTTTTTGATATCCAAGGAAATGGAGTTCGTTCCGTTGTAGCGGGAAGCAGAAGTGATGGTCTTGACTGTATCCTTGACGAGAGCGACTTCGCCGAGTTTGATGACGCCGTTTGCCGTCGGAACATCCATGTCGCGCATCTGGTCCAAAGTTTCGAACTTGCCTGCGGTACGGACACTTGTGTTCTTGTGCTTGCCGATGACTTCGCCAACCGGGTAGTTGAGGTTCGACTGCTGGAATACACCCATCATGGTCGTTACGTCGACGCCACGGGCCTTGAGCATTTCCTTGTCGAGTTCGATGGAAATCTGGCGGGTCGTACCACCGAAGATATCCACGCTCGCCACGCCGGAAACGGAGGTGAGGAGCGGTTCAATTTCGTCTTCTGCCTTTTGGCGGAGTTCAGTCGGGTTTAGAGGGCCGGTAAAGGAGAAGGACATGATTGCAGAAGCGTTGATGTCCACCTTCGAAATAATCGGCGCTTCGACGGCATCCGGGAAGTCGGCAGCGGTCTGTTCAATCTTTGCACGGACATCGTTTGCAGCGACATCGACGTTGACGCCCATGTTGAACATGGCGACTAGAATGCCGTAGTTTTCCATGCATATAGACTGCACGTAGTCGATACCGTCAATGAGTTCCACGGCTTCTTCGACCGGCTTGATGACGGTTGTTTCGATTTCTTCCGGGTTTGCGCCGGAGTAGACGATAACGCCCGTGACAACGGGAACATCAAATTTCGGCATCAAGTCCACCACCATCATGGTGTACGTGTAGATACCGAACACCACCACGGTCAAGATGACCATGAGCATGGTGATTGGTTTGTAAATACTCGCCTTAATCATTCAGTAAATCTCCGGTATTCCGATTATTCAACGACGAGGACCTTGTCGCCATCGTTCATCTTGGACATGCCTTCAACCATGACGGTTGCGCCGTTTTCAATGCCGTCGAGAACCTGTACGTCGTCCTTGGTCTGGATGCCGACCTGGACTACATGGCGTTTGGCTGTGCCATCTTCTTCGACGGTCCATACGGTGTTTACGCCGTTACGGTAGACGACAGCCTCGGCCGGGATAATGGTGCCCTGTACCTGGCGGGCTTCGATTTCGGCGGTGACGAACATGCCGGGGAGGAGTTTCTTGCCCTTGTTGTTGAACGTGATTTCAACCGGGAAGAATCTTCTTACCGGGTCGGCGGCAAGCGGAATGAGGGTGACTTTACCCGTGAGCGCTTCGCCGTTCAGATTCACGGTCGCCTTGGCGCCCTTCTTGAAAAGTCCGATGTCCTGGCTAGTGACGTTGAGTTTCAAGATGACTTGGTCAAGTTTGGCGATTGTGCAGAACACTTGGTTGGCTCCAGGAACCTGGCCTACCTTGAAGTTGAGTTCTGTGACGACGCCGGAAGCGGGGGCGAGAATCTTTGTTGCGCGACGGGCGGTTTCAAGATTCATCTTGGCAATCTTCAATTGCGATTCCTGGGCGTCCATACTCTGTTGCGTGATGCCGCCCTTGGCATAGACTTCACGCATGCGCTCGGTGGCCTTCTCGAGGAGGGCGACCTGTTCCTGGGTCTGCTGGTAACTGGTGTTGTCGCCCGTGAATACGTATTCGGCGAGAACCTGGTCCTTTTGCACGGTACTTCCGACCTGGACGTTGATGACGGAAATCGGGTCGCCCAACTTGGCGATGGCGTTGGTCGGCTGCATGCCTTCGATGGAACCGCTGAACTTGCGGACGTCGTTGAGTTTTGCTGTGGTCGCCTTTACGACTCGTGCGGGCTTGCCCTTTTGCTTTTGAATTTCTTCAATGGTCGAAACCTTGTTCTGGGCGTCGTCCTTCTTTTTCAAATCGCATCCGACGAGAAGAAGCGAAATGGCAGAAACGGTGATGATGTATTTCGTGAGCTTGTTCATGATCTTCTTCCTATTAATATTCTCCGGTAGCCTGCAGCAGTGCGTTGTAGGCCGTATTCCATTGGCCTATGGCGGTGAGATAGCCGAGTTTTGCCGTACGAAGGCTGTTTTCTGCAGAAAGCAGGTTCAATTGAGTTTCGCTGCCAATCTTGTAGGCGGCGTTTGTAAGGTCGTAGTTTTTCTGGGCAAGGTCAATCTGGCGCTTGCTGATTTCAATCTGGGCGTTGGCGTCTTCCAGCGTGTTCGCGCAGGATTCAATCTGCACGCGGAATCCGCGTTCGGCAGTTTCCTTCTGGATTTGCGTGGTGCGGAGGCTGGACTTGGCCTGGGTAACGCTTTCGCGGGTCTTCATGCCGTTGAACAGGTTCATTGTCACGTTCAGGGCGATGTACTTATTGATGTTCTTGTCCCAATCCGGAGCGTCCCACTTGTAGAATTCGTTCTGGTTGTTGCTGTACTTGAGTCCACCGACGAGTGCGACCGTTGGCTTGTATCCGCCATTTTCAATGTCGATGTTCATGGACTTCATGTTTTCGGTTTCTTCAAGCATCACCAGTTCCTTGCGACGCTTTTTCACATTGGCCATGGATGTGTCGGGGTAGGTGTAGCCGTCTGCCGGGTCGCGGAGTTCTCCCTGGAACTGAACCTCGGAATCCCAGTTGAGGCCCATTGTCGTTAACAGGGCGTTGCGGGCGAGAACACGGGATTTTTCAATGGAGGCTATCTGGGCGTTCAGTTCGTCCATGGAAAGTTGCACGCGGATCAGGTCCAGTTCGGTGGCGAGGCCGCTTGCCTTGGATTGTTCCACAAAATTCAGGTTTTCCTGAAGCAATTCCTTGGAGGCGTACAAAATGGCGATGGAAGAGTCTAGGACAATCAGCGCGTCAAAGGAATTTTCTACCGCGTAGCGCACTTCGGCCTTGGTGTTTTCAAGGCTTACTTCGCTCACGCGCTTGTAGGCCTTGGCAATTTCGATGCCTGTACCCACCTTGCCCTGGGCGTAGAGAATCTGGGTGGCGGTAATGCCTACGCTTGATTGCCAGCGGTAACCCTGGGCCATCATTTGGCTAATCATGCCGTCGAGAGCGGGGCCAATCACCTGGGTGTCGTAGGCGTTGGCCATGGGGTGACCGTTGTCGTCGTTCGAACCGGCCATTTGGCTGGCTGCGTCGCTGAGTTTCGTGCTTTTTTCAACGTCGTCCAGGCCGAAAATGCGGGTGACGGTGGCACTCAGGTCAATACTTGGGTAGGCGTTGCCATAACCCTGGGTAACTTGGGAATTTGCGGAAACGAGGGATTCTTCGGCATTTTTGATGTCCGGTGAATTTTCCAGGGCCGTTTTGACGGCTTCGTCGCGGGTATAGACCTTGCCTGCCCAACTGGGGACTGCAATGCCTACGACAATCAGAGAGAGGATTGCTATTTTCCTCGACATTCGAACTCCTATATAATTTGACGCGCCAAATGTAAAAAAAAACACCCCCTAAAATAAGGGGGTGTTTGCATAAAAACGGATGAAATGTCCAATTTAAAGGACAAAAGGATTCAAAATTGTGAGTTACATCAATCCTGGGATTTTCATTCCGCCGGTAATGTCGTGGAGGCTGGATTGAGCGGCGTCGTCCTTTTTCTTGACAGCCGCATTGATGGCTGCCATCACGAGGTCTTCGAGGGCTTCAACATCGTCCTTGTCCACGGCATCGGGGTTGATTTTGATCATGGTTAAAACACCATGTCCGTTCATGGCAACCTTGACCATTCCGCCACCGGCTTCGGCTTCAAAACTTTGGGTTTTTAGGTCGTTCTGGGCCTTCATCATCTTGCTTTGCATCTTTTGAAGGTCCTTAAGCATTTTACTCATGTCCATAGTGGATATCCTCTTAGTTGTCGTTAATTTCTTCGCTTTCGTCGTTCTGGGGGACGGCGGAACGCTTTAATGGCATAGAATATACCAATTCTGCGGCGAAAATTTCTTGAAGTTTTTTCAAAATTTGTTCGTTTTGCAAGTCCAACTCGTACGGGGTCATTTTCGCCTTGGCGCGAATCTCGCGTTCCTCCTGGGTGTAGGCGCGGGTTTTCACGGTGAGGCTGATCTTTGTCTGGAGTTTGTCTTCGAGAATGTTCTCCAGACGATTGATGAATTCCGGGTGCTCCTGCAGTTGCTGGTAGTTCCACGAAGTGTTGTTGTCCGTTTCGCCCACATAGGTGAGGAAAATGGGGAAAGGATTTTCGTTGACGTCTCCGGTTTCCAACTTGGTTCCCGCCATGGCCGCCGAGAATACCAGGTCACCGTCGTCGGCGAAACTGGCGCAGATGCTGTTCCATGCGGCCGCGATTTCGTAGCGGGAATAGGCGCCACCGTTTTCGTCGTAGTTGGCGAAGGGGTCGCTGTATGGAATTTCCGGCTCCGGCGAGGCGTCCAGAGCGGCGGTGACTTCAGTTACTTTTTTTTTTAACGCCTCGTCGGAGGCGCTTTTGGGGTCGTTTATGGCGGCCAGGGCCTTTCGGAGGTCGGTCAGTCGGTCGAGCCAGGCCATGCGGGCGAATGTAGTCTCCACCATCAGGCGCGGGTTGGTGCTGTAGCGCAACTGAGCCTGCAGGTCGATGAGCATTTTGCTGATTCGCAGCATGTCGCCGTTAGAAAGCCCGAGTGCCGTGCTCTTGAATTTTGAATAGAGCTCGGCGGTGATGCTCAGGTCGTCGGCGCTGAATGCCTCGATGCGGGTGTACAGGAGGTTCCTGAGGAACTTGCCGAAGCCGTCCAGGAGTGGAGTGAACTCGATGCCGCGAGTGCAGGCGTCGTCCACCATTTTGAAAACACCCTTCAAATCATGGTTTTCAATGGCGTTGATAAGGCTGAAAAACAGTTCCACGGGGGGAATGCCGAGAATGCTACGGACAGCGTCGGCAGTCATTTCGTTGCCGGTAAATGCGTATGCCTGGTCGAAGTAGGTAAGGCCGTCGCGCATGGAACCGTCGGCTTTTTCGGCAAAGATGTCAAGGGCTTCGTCGGTCGCGTTGATGCCTTCCTGTTCGCAGATGAAACGCAAACGGCTGTGGATTTGCTCCATGGTGAGGCGTTTGAAGTCGAAACGCTGCACGCGGCTGAGGATGGTCTGCGGGACCTTGTTCACTTCGGTCGTTGCAAAAATGAAAATCACATGTTCGGGCGGTTCCTCGAGCGTTTTGAGGAGCGCATTGAAGGCGCCCGTCGAGAGCATGTGGACTTCGTCGATGATGAACACCTTGTACTTGCCGATAACTGGCGGGTACTGGACTCGGTCAATCACATCGCGGATATTGTCGACGCCGGTATTGGAAGCGGCGTCAATTTCGAGGACGTCCATCGGGTTTCCGCCGTCAATGTCCTTGCAACTGTCGCAGACACCGCACGGATGCAGCGGGTCGCCGCCCTTGCAGTTGAGAGTCCTGGCCAAGATACGGGCGCTAGTGGTCTTACCCACACCGCGGGTGCCGGTGAAGAGAAATGCTCTGTGTAAACGGTCCCCTTCAATCGCATTCTGGAGGGTTTTTGCGATATGTTCCTGGCCGACCATGTCGGCAAAAGATTTTGGGCGCCACTTACGGGCCATTGCTACGTATGCCATATGTTGAATATAGTAAAAAATAGTGGTTAGTGGTTGGTGGTTAGTGGTTGGTGGTTAGTGGTTGGTGGTTAGTGGTTGGTGGTTAGTGGTTGGTGGTTAGTGGTTGGTGGTTAGTGGTTGGTGGTTAGGGGGTGGCTGCGCCTCTCCTCGCTCGATTGTGGACCTTGGTGCGGGGACGGGACTTTTGACGTTATTTGTGCAAAAAAAGGTTGAACCGTTAATTTAACGGGTTGTTTTGTTACATAAAAAAGTATATTGTGAATGTTGCGGCTTAATCGCGCGAAATTTTAAGACGAGGTTTTTATGAAATCGAATATGGCTCTCTTGGTTCTCTCTTGGCAGACGGCTTGCTTGTACCACGAAAAGGAAGTTGAAAAACTTCTGCCGGGTGCAACTTCTGCAACGCAGGCGGAAAGCGATGAACTCGATAAGATCCATGACGAAGTGACCCCGGAAGTGGACTGGGATGATTTCAACGATATCTATGGCGGTTTCAACAGCGCAAAGGCACGTACCGACGCTTGTGTCGAAGTAGTGAATCAAGAGTCCCGTGAATTCAAGCAGATGGTTTTGGACTGCATGACGCGAATCGCCGCTGCAAGCCGCGAAGAAGACAATCTGGACAACGTCTCTCCGGACGAACGCCGCTACATTGAGGAAGTTCGCGCTGCCCTTGGTTTGAGGTAAGGTTAGAATTAAGAATTTGAAAGGAATCTAATGAAAAAATCCCCGCTGTTGAAAGCGGGGATTTTTTGTGTTTAATGGCTTGCCGTTATCTCGGCGCGAAGTCTCGCTGTGCTGACTTTTAGGCCGCGCACTAGCGCAACACGATGTCGCCGTTCGCGACGAGCTTGTCGCGAAGCTTGTTGTGCGCCTTGTTGACTTCGTCGTCGGTGAGGGTGCGGTCCATGGCCTGGTAAACGAGGCTGTAGACCATGTTCTTCTTGCCGGCTTCGATCTTTTCGCCTTCGTAGATGCTCTTGAGGGTAATCTTCGCGAGGTTCTTCGGATTGAGTCCCTTGATGCGACCGAGGATTTCTTCGTGGGTCATGCCCTTCGCGACTTCGATGGAGATGTCGCGGCTCGACGGCACCTGGCGGCTGAAGGCTTCGAAAACGATTTTCTTCTGGCTCGCTTCGATCATCTTGTCGAGGTTCGCTTCCATTACGTAGGTTTCGTAACTGATGTCGTTTGCCTTGAGGACGTTCGGGTGCAGGTTGCCCATGGTGCCAAGGACTGTTCCGCCGCATAAGATCTCTGCTTGCTTGCCCGGGTGCAGGAACACTTCTGCCTTGGCGGGAATGCGGAAATCAACGACCAGACCTACGCGCTTGAAGAAACGCTGGACGAGTCCCTTGAAGGCGGCAAAGTCAATCTGTGCGGGCTTCTCGGCGAGCGGATTTGCGTCGAAGGTGCCTGCGACGGTAAGGGCGACGAGGTTCGATTCGTCAAAACCCGGATCGCGTACGTCCTTGCGGTCGCGCTTGAACTGACCCTTGGCGACTTCGAACAAACGAATGCTGCCCGGACGGTTCTTTTCGTTTTCGGCGACGCTCTTGAGGAGGTTCGGGAGTAAACTTGTGGGCACGACGCCGAGTTCTTCGGAAAGCGGATTCAGGAGGGCTGCCGGAGTAGAACGGCGGTCGTCGCTTGCTGCACCGAAGATTGCCTCGGTACGGGCCTTGCTTGTGAAGCGGAGGCTCAAGCATTCGTGGAGGCCCATTGCAGAAAGCGTCTTGCGGATTTTGCGGTTCATGACTTCGACGGCAGGGAGGTCGTTCGGCTGCATGGTGAACTTCGGCAGCGTGTACGGAATGTTGTCGAAACCGATGAGACGTGCGACTTCTTCGATGAGGTCGACTTCGCGTTCAAGATCGGGACGGAAACTCGGAATCTTGAAGGTGATGGAATCGGCGTCCTTCGCGACGACTTCGAGGGCGATTCCCGTGAGGAACTTCTCGATCTGCTCGGAGGAGACTTCCATGCCGATGACCTTTTCGGCGCGGGCGGTGCGGAGCGTCACCTGGTTGCATTCCTTCTTGTGGTCATCGCCGGTGTATTCAACGCTGCCCTTGAGAATGCGGCCGCCGGCGACTTCCTGGATAAGGGCGCAGGCGTACTGGCTGTATTCGTCCTGGGTGCGGAAGTCAATTTCGCGTTCAAAGCGGTAGCTGGAGTCCGTGGAGATGCAGAGGCGCTTGGCCTGCTTGCGCACGACCGTCGGATTGAACCAGGCGCTTTCGAGGAACACGTTCTTGGTGGCATCGACGATTTCGGATTCAACGCCGCCCATCACGCCGGCAACGCAGGCCGGACGGTCGCCATCGCAAATGACGAGGTCGTTTTCGGTGAGTTCGTGTGCGGTGTGGTCGATGGTTTCAATCTTTTCGCCCTTTGCGGCCTTGCGGACCTTGATGGTGTTGCCCTTGAGCTGGTCCATGTCGAAACTGTGGAGCGGCTGGCCCACGTCCATCAGGATGAAGTTCGTCACGTCGACCACGTTGTTGATGCTGGACATGCCGACTGCGTGCAGGAGCTTGGCGAGCCAGGCCGGGGACTTTTCGACCTTCACGTCCTTGATGACGCGGCCCACGTAGCGGGAGCAACCACAACCCGGAACGACTTCGAGGCTTGCTGCCTTGGCGCATTCTTCGGCGTCTTCCGTGAAGTTGTAGGCGAGCGGCTTCAGGGGGCGGTTGAACTTGGCGGCGAGTTCGCGGGCGACACCACGGTGGGAGAGGGCATCCGGGCGGTTCGGGGTCACGTTCAGTTCGAAGCACACGTCGTACATGCCGAGGGAAACGAACGGCGTACCTGCCGGGATGGAATCGTCCAAAACCATGATTCCGCCGTGGTCGTCACTGAGTCCGATTTCGTCTTCGGCGCAAATCATGCCGAAGCTTTCGACGCCGCGAATCTTCGACTTCTTCATCTTGAGCATCGTGCCGTCGGGGAGCGGGAGTTCGGCGCCAATCGGGGCCAAAACCACGGTCTGGCCAGCAGCTACGTTCGGGGCTCCGCAAACGACCTGGATGGTTTCTTTGCCGTTATTTACGGTCGTGATGTGCAGGTGGTCGCTGTCCGGGTGGGCTTCGCAGGTCAAAACCTTTGCGACGATGAGCTTGTCGTAAACCTTGCCCGGTTCTTCGGTGCCTTCGACTTCGAGGCCGATGGATGTAAGAGCCTTTTCAACTTCTTCCGCAGATTCCGGAAGATCAACGTGACGTCTGAGCCAATTCAAAGAAACTTTCATTTTTTCCTCGTTTATGCGGACTTTACTCAATCCGGCGCATTTCTCGTGCGTGGTTTTGCAAAATCCGTGCCATCTATAAATTTTCGGCGGAAAATATAGAAAAAACGTACTTTGGAGTGCAGCTTGAATATATTTTTGACCATGTGAAAACCCCTGCAAAAAAGAAATTGAACGAAATGACCCTGGAAGAACTGTGGCAGTTGTTCTCCATTGTGCTTACGGAGCACAGGGAATGCTGGGCTGACTGGTTCAAGGAGGAGGCGCTTGCCGTGCGTACGGCTTTGGCGTCGCTTTCGGGTAGCGGCGATGGCGATTCATGTGCGGACATTCGCATTACCCATGTGGGGAGTACTGCGGTTCCTGGCATTTGGGCGAAGCCCATCGTTGATATCTTGGTGGAATTGCCGTTATGCGTTGATCTGCGCTTGGCCAAGGCTCCATTGATTGCCGCTGGATACATCTGCATGAGCGAATCCGAAAACTGCGTTTCGTTCAACAAGGGCTACACCGATGAGGGGTTTGCCGAAAAGGTGTTCCATTTGCACCTTCGTCATACGGGCGACAATGCCGAAATCCGCTTCAGGGATTTTCTGCGGGAAAACTCCGCCGTCGCGAAAGAGTACGAGACCTTGAAACTATCGTTGTGGAAACGCTTCGAACATGATCGCGACGGCTACACTGAAGCGAAAAGTGAATTTGTTTGTAAATATACCCCTGCTCAGTAAAAATCAGGGTTTAGCGGTCGCGTTCAAAGCGAAGAGGCTTTAACTGGTCAATTACGGTTTGCAGTTCCTTGGGCAAAGGACAGTCGAAGACTTTTTTTTCGCCCTGCCACGTAAATTCAAGACGGCAACTGTGCAAAAACAGCCTGTGGAGCCCGAATGTTTTTTTGACTTCGCGGTTGAGCGCAAAATCGCCGTAACGGGAGTCGCCTAAAAGCGGGTGGCCGATGCTTGCGAAGTGCGCACGGATTTGGTGCATGCGGCCTGTTTCCAGTTTAATCTTTACGAGGTCGTAGCCTTCGTAGTGCTGCTTGACTCGATAGTGCGTGATGGCTTCCTTGGCGTCCTTTCCGGTTTCGCCGACTTTCATTTTGCTGCCCTTGGCGGCGTCGGTTCGGGTGAGGCTTTCGCTGATGGTGCCTTTTTCTTTCTTGAGGTTTCCCTTCACGAGGGCGAAGTAGAACTTGTCGACCTCGTGTTCGCGGATCATGCGCGTGAAGTCGCGGAGGGTGTCGCCGTGTAGGGCGGCGATGATCATGCCGGAGGTTTCCTGGTCAAGGCGGTGGGCGATTGTCGGGCGGAAGTCGAGGCCTTCCTTGCGCCCCCATTCCCAGAGGTACTCCACGAGGCTTTCGCCCGGGCGAGTGCCGCTTCCTGGCTGGCTTGCGAGACCCGAGGGCTTGTTCACGATGACGTAGTCCTCGGTTTGCATCACGATGTCGAGTTCGTTCGCGCCCCAGTTGGAT
This sequence comes from Fibrobacter sp., assembly GCA_045598645.1. GTDB lineage: Bacteria > Fibrobacterota > Fibrobacteria > Fibrobacterales > Fibrobacteraceae > Fibrobacter. Next base: position 6,517 of record JAZLMK010000130.1, on the reverse strand, counting down.
TGCTTTTCGGCGTCCGTTTTGGGCTTTCCCCAGCCGGATTTTGAAGATTGTCCCCAGGCGGTTTTTTCTTGTGTTCCGCTCGCAGCAGCGAATTCGGCGGCCTGGCCAGCGCTCATGTCCTTTTCTTCTTCGGGGACGCTCTTGAAATTCTCGTAGATGTTGACGAGGTCGCCCTCGGCAAGCATCTGGTTCGCCTTGGCGACAACACCGTTGACGCGGACTTTCTTCTTTCGGAGAATCGCAAAAAAGACGGAAAGGGATTCTTCGGGGAAAGCCTTGCGCAGGTAACGGTCCAAACGCATGTTGGCGAAGTTTCTATCAATAAGGCGAGTGATCATGTTTAGCAAGATAGAAATTTTTGAAGGCTTCGGTGTCGACGTTTTACTATATTTGACCTATGCTCAATTGGGATACTCTTTTATCGGCAACTCGTTATGGCCATCCGGCGGATCTTGATCCGAACAGGTCTGATTTTCACAGGGACTACGACCGCATTGTTTTTTCTACGGCTTTTCGCAGGCTTGGGCGTAAGACCCAGGTGCATCCGTTTTCCGTGAATGACCATGTGCATAGCCGCTTGACCCACAGCATTGAAGTTTCCAGCGTGGGCCGAAGCCTCGCCATTACGGTGTACCACCTTATCAAGCAGCATTTGCCCAAGTTCATTAATGAATACCAGTTCGGCACTATAGTGCAGTCGGCTTGCCTGGCGCACGATATCGGTAATCCGCCTTTTGGCCATGCGGGGGAGGCCGCCATTCGCGAATGGTTCCGCAAGAACCGCAACAGCGCACCTCTTCGTGGCCTGAACGACAAGGAAATGGCCGACTTTGAAAATTTTGACGGCAATGCCCAGGGTCACCGTATTCTAAGCAAACTGGAGTACCACTTTTTGGATGGTGGAATGCGCCTGACTTACGCTACCATCGGTTCCATGATCAAGTATCCGCAAATCGCCAAGTACGGTTGCCCCACAAGTCTGTTTTCTACCGAAGCCGATTTGTACGGCTTGACTGCAGAAACTTTGGGCCTTCCGGAAATCCAGAACGGCATGTGGGTCCGCCACCCGTTGGTTTATTTGATGGAAGCGGCCGACGATATTTGCTATTCCATCCTCGACGTTGAAGATGCCATTGAACTTGGCATCTTGAGCTTTGCCGATGTCCGCGATATGTTCAGTTACCTGTGCGGCCCCGATGTGAATATCGATAAGGAATACCAGGAAAACGGCTGCAATTTCAGGGACTTCCTCAGCAGCATTCGCGGTATGGCCATTCAGAATTTGATTGATGATGTCGCCGTGGTTTTTGTGAACCACTACGAAGAAATCATGGAAGGCAAACTGGACAAGCACTTGATTGATCTTTCCAAGTCCGACGTGATGTGGGGAATCCGCATTGCGAAGCGCCTTGGTGTTGAGCGCATCTATCCGGACCGCCGCAAGACTGAACTTGAAGTGGGGAGTTACACGACTCTTGCGACAGTGCTTGACGCATTCATCAATGGCGTTTACGATTACCGCCTGAATGGCAAGAACTCTTACCGTGCCGATCGCATTGTGCGCTTGATCGGACAGGCGAAAATCGGCCAAAGCGTTACTGCCGCAGAGGCCTACCACCAGGTGCTGGATTTCGTGAGCGGCATGACGGACAATTACGCCACTTATTTGGCTCGCCAGATTGGCGGCCTTGCCATGGGCGTATGATTTGGCTGTTTGATTACGATCTGACGCTTTACGGCGAAGAGGAACGCTATGTTCTAGATTCGCTGGACAAGCGTATAGCCTTGTTCGTCCAAAAGACTGTGGGCGGCGATTTCGAAAATGCTACGCGCATCCGCAAAGATTATCTGGTACGTTTTGGGACTACGCTTTCGGGCCTTATGGCTATGAACGGTACGGACCCCGATGATTTTTTCGATTTCATCCATGAACCTGAATATTTGATTTACCCGAAAGAGGCTCCGCAAAAGTTGGAGCTGCTTCGCAGTCTGGAAGGCCCGCGCTACGTTTTTACCAATGGTCGCCACGACTGGAGCGAGGCCGGCATGGCCCACATGAAAATCGATAGCGCTATCGATGCCGTGTTCGACCTCAAGATGATGGACTGGGAAGGCAAGCCGCATTTGAGTGCCTACGAAAAGATGGAACGCTGGCTGGAAAGTCGCCACGGAAACGTGAATCGCCGCGAAATCGTGCTATTGGAGGATTCCCTTCGCAATCTGGAGCCTGCCCACGACCGCGGTTGGACGACCATTCTTGTGAATCCGAACGTGGAAGCCCCCGCCTGGGTGGATTTCCATATACCGCATTTGCTGAATTTGCGTTCTTTGAACGCATTTAGCTTGGCTCGGTCATGCCCGCTCGAGTAAACTCGGCGGTCGCGACTCTCGCCTTTTGCTGAATTTGCAGACTGACATCTGCATTTAGCTTGGCTCGGTCATGCCCGCTCGAGTAAACTCGGCGGTCGCGACTCTCGCCTTTTGCTAAATTTGCGTTCTTCGAACGCATTTAGCTTGGCTCGGTCATAAAAAATAAGTAGCCTTATTTTTTACGACTCTCGCCTTTTGCTAAATTTACATGATGTAATCCGTCAACTGAACCTGAAATCTGATTCCTGAATATGCTTGAACTTTTTTCGATGGAATTTATGCAGAACGCCCTGGTGGCCGCGGTCTTCGTGGCTGTGGCCTGTGGCGTGATGGGCACGTTTGTCGTGGTGAACAGGCTCACGGCTCTTTCGGGCGGTGTGGCGCATGCTTCGTTTGGCGGTGTCGGCCTCGCTTGCTTTTTTGGATTTTCCCCGATGCTCGGGGCCCTCGGTGTTGCCTTGGGCTGCGCTATGCTCATGGGCGCTCTGACTTGGCAGGACCGCAAAAAATCGGATACGTTCATTGGAATTATCTGGGCGGCGGGCATGGCGCTGGGCGTGATTCTTACGGATTTGACTCCGGGCTACGGCGGCGACATGATGAGTTTCTTGTTCGGAAGCCTTTTGACGGTTCCTACGGATTTGCTGTACTGGATGGGCGCATTCTTGGTGTTGATTCTTGGCGCCGTGATTGTTTGCTTCCAGAAGTTCCTTGCGATTAGTTACGACCCTGAATTTGCGCGTGTGCGTGGAATTCCCGTGCTCAACTATTACATGTTGCTCATTGCGCTCGTGGCTTTGACCGTCGTGATTGCGGTGCAGGCTGTGGGCATGATTCTGGTGATTGCGCTTTTGACGATTCCTGCGTACGTGGCCGAAAGTTATGCGAAGAACTTGACGCAGATGATGCTTTTGTCGGTGTGCCTTTCGCTGTTGCTCGTTGTTGTTGGCCTGCTGCTCGCTTGCCATTTGAATTTTGTGGTTGGCCCGACCATCATTATTTGCGGCGTGATTCTTTACCTTTTGAACTTTGTCGTGAAAAAACTTTCGAGGTCCCGGTAGCATGAAACTATTGTCTGTTTCGAAGTTTCTCCTGGCTTGCGCTCTAGCCTTCTTTGTGGTGGATTCCTTTGCCAATCCTATTCCCGTGGCGAACCGTAACGGTTTCAACAATATGAACGTGAATACGGAATATTCCGAACTGCTCAAGGAAAAGAATGCGCGCAACGACAGTCTTTTGCCTGCCTTGGATGGCGACAAGGCTTTTGCCGAGGTGCTGCGCCTGAACCCGAATTTCTGGAGCCTTGGTGGCGACATGGCCAAGGAAGGTTCGCTTGTCACAAAACTCAACGCCAAGGTGATTTTCGTGGACGGTATCCGTGAAGATCCGTTCTGCGAACTGGACAAGAAATCCGGGAGCAACGCAGGTGAATGGAACGTGCGCATTGGCTTGGACTTTGTTTCGGGTGGATCCAATACGGTGCACATTCACGTGCAGCAGTGCTTGGACTACATCCGCGACGAGTTGGGTTACGCTATCAAGAAAGGCGACAAGGTGGTGGTGGTGCCGCCCAAGAAGATTCTGGATAAACTCAAAAAGAGCGAAATTCCTGATGCCATCGATCTTGACTTGCAGCAGACGCTTTTGAAGGCCCACGAAGAAGTGGAACTGGACGGCAAGTGCCCCAAGAACATCGAAGCCTACGCCATTTTGATGAACGTGTACAACCAGGTCAAGAACCAGAAAATGGATTACGTTGTCATCAATGACCAGTTGAACAAACAGCGCAATGGCGGTTCCCGTGTGCAGAGTTGCGCCTTCAGCCGTGAATGGAATAAACGCTACCAGGAAAGCGCCAGTTTCGAGTGCGACATCGACAACGACCGCTGCCTGTACCGCCAGGAAAACGACGGCAACTCCGAATGGAGCATCAACTACGAGGCCGACCGTTTCGAGTACATCAACAAGAAGTTCCTGTTCTTCAACCGCAATCCCAAGAGCATCCACAAGGGCGGGACTATGCTGGATTTGCGTTTGATTCGCTTGTCCACAACGTTGTACTTGGAAGCCTACATCAATTTGAAGGGTGATCCGGTGACTTTGGGTCTTGTAATCGTCCCTGGCGAAAAGACCATCGAAGATTACGAAGACGACAGTGCTAGTGTCGAAGATGAAGACGAAATGATGGAGTAGTCCGTCATCCGACGGGATCCATACAATCCACTATTGCTTTTCCCTTTGGAATCGTGTATATTGGTAGTATGAAAAAATTGTTTTTAGGTCTATCTGTTTGCGCACTTGTTTTCTGGGCGTGTTCCGATGATTCTTCGTCAAGCACGAACGTTGCGGATGGTGGAGATACAGTTCTTTCATCCGAGGCGGATGCTGCGCTTTCGTCCGAGGAGGCCCCCGCGCTTTCGTCTGCGGACGAACCTGCTCCGGAGTCTTCGGCTACGGTCCCTAATCCGGATTCTTCTGCGACTGTAGATACTGAATCTTCAGCAACGGTTGCTCCTGAACCCGAATCCTCAGCGACTGTAGATCCAGAATCCTCTGCGACTGTAGGCCCGGAACCGGAATCTTCGGCCGTAGTTGAGGAATCTTCAGTTTCCGTTGCCATTGCCATGGCCAAGACGAACGAATATGGTATGGCGCTCGGTGAATGCACCAACGACGATCCCTATGCCGCTTTAGCAAAATCTCCGTCGTACTTGTCGGCTCCGGAGGATCCGTCTACAGCGCAGGTTGCGGCCCGCGAGGCATACATTCTCACGGATGGCAACGGCAAGTACCAGGTGTTTCTCCCCAGGGTTTCGGACTACTGCCAAGTTGAAGCCAAGATTAGCATGGAACGTGATGGGGATACACTGAAAATCGGCTATGTATTCGGCGAGGGTGCCATGATGACCAAGTGCCTGTGCGTCACGGACCACTGGTTCGATATCGATGCCGCGTACGCCGATGTGAAATTCGTTACGTTTAGCGGGATTGAATTTGCCGTTGTTGCAAAATAGGCCGCTTTTTGCCCTCAAAAACGGCTTTTTTTAAACTGTAAATTTGTTCTATGCGGTGTTTTATTATATATTAACCTTTAGAATAGATTTTCAAGGAGAATCTCATGAATCGTTTTGTTTTGGCTTCTTTGACTGCCGCTATGATGGCAGCTCCGCTTATGGCCGATGAATCCTTTGGTGGCATCGGTGTGACTATTTACCAGGTGCGCGATGGCGTGCATGTGGCCGAGGTCATTCCGGGTACCCCCGCTGCCGAAACCAAGCTCCAGGCTGGCGACGTGATTACCGCTGTCGACGGCGTGAGCCTCAAGGGCAAGACCATCGATGAATCCAAGGAACTTCTCCGTGGCACCGTGAACAAGCCTCTCGAAATTTCTTACACCAGCGAAGGTGAATCCTACAGCACCGTCATCCGTCGCGCCCAGATTACCGTGAAGGATCTCGACAACAAGGCTGTTTCCGCATGGTATGGCGAAAAGTCCGAAGTGAATGCCCAGGAACTTGAAACGTTCGCAAGCGCAAATGTCAATGACAAGCAACTTGTCGCCGTGCTCAATCGAGGAAATCTCGTGAAGGAAGAAACCCATGTGGCTTCTGCCGATTTCAATGGCATCTACGTGGAAAAGGTGAACGAGTTCGCTCCTAAGCCGCAGGCACAGAACGTTGTTCGTAATACCGGCATCGCATTCCGCTCCCTTACCCGCAAGGCTGTGAACTACAGCGTCAAGACTCCGGGCAAGTCCGTGGTGACCATCATGAACGCCGATGGTGAACAGGTCGCAAGACTCGTGAACGAAGGTGCTTTGGCTGGTTTCAACTCTATCGCCTGGGACGCCTCCAACATCCCGAGCGGCCGTTACATGGTGTCTATCGATCACAATGGTAGCGTCAGTGGCCAGATGGTGATGCTCAAGTAAACAACTTAACGCGGAACCTTGTTTTGGGGCTACGCGGTTTGACATTGATGTTTTAGAAGGCTCGCGATGGCGGGCCTTTTTTTTGTATAAAGAAAACCACCCGCTAGGCGGGTGGTTCCGTAAAAGCCTTCTGGCGGTCATGAGAAAAAGAAATCCTTTGACTAATATTGAGATGCGGTCTGCCAACTGCATCACAATAAAATCAAAGGATCAAAA
>JAZLMK010000129.1:0-20526 GCA_045598645.1 Fibrobacter sp. | reverse complement strand
CAAGTAGTGCCCGTTTACGGGCGGCCAAGTAAGGACTTCCGCAGGTGGCAGATTACCGTGCGTGCCCTTGCACGCGGCTAGCATCCTAGGGCTACGCCCGTATATGAAGAACCACCGGCTACGCCGGTGGGTCACTTTTTTCTAAATTATCGCGCAACGTGATTTTATCTAGAACCCATAGTCTTCTGTGGGCCGTTTTGGTGTTTTTAGTAACGGCTTTCGTGGCTCCCGCTGCTTTCGGCGAGGAGATGACCCGCTTTGAACTCGAAGAACGTGAACAGGTAGAAGAAGACACTACCGAAGTGGACTGGATGAACGACACTACGGGTACGGACACCATTGAATACCACGCGGTGGATCTTGTTTACGATGTGGAATCATCGACGTTCAACCTGAACAACGAAGCGCAATTGAAGTATCGTTCTGCGACCCTGGATGCCGACACGATTCTCATGGACCAGGAAAACAGCATCCTCATGGCGACAGGAGATCCGGTGCTCCGCGAAACCAAGAACCCGTCGCTTTCGGGTATGCGGCTCAAGTACAACATGAACAGCCGCATTGGTGAAATCTACTACGCGACCACGTACCAGGACAACCAGCAGTTGAACGGCATGGAAGTGCGTCGATTGCCCGACGCCCGAATTCAGATTGCCCGTGGCGATTTCAGTACTTGCAACGATTCCACGCACCAGCACTTTTACTTTTACGGTCGCCGCATGGTGGTGAAGCCCAAGGAAACCATTACTGCGCGTCCGGTGGTTTTGAACATTGCCGATGTGCCTGTGGCGGTTCTGCCTATGATAGTCGCTCCTCTGAAGAGCGGTCGCAAGTCCGGCCTTCTGACGCCGAAGTTCGGCGGCGACCAGGTGCAGGGCTACTACATGAGTAACCTGGGTTTTTACTACGCGCCCAACGACTACTGGGACGCGACCCTAAAGGGCGATATCATCGAAGGCGAAGAGGCCCGGTTCGAAAAGTCGACATTGACCGGCGAGGTGCGGTACAAAAAGCGCTACATGCTGGACGGAAACGTGAGTTACACCAGTTACCTTGAAGAATTCGATTTGGGGAACAGCGGCTACGATATCCAGTTCGCGCATAACCAGAACTTGACTCCCGATGGAAAGCACACCTTGAGTGGTTCGGGTTCTTTCGTGAGTAGCCAAAGCGTGCGTAAGGACAACGGCCTGGATGCGGAAACCATTCTTAACCAGCAGGCCAACGCCAACCTAGCGTACTCCGGAAAGTTCGGTTCCAACAAGAGCCTTACCGTGAAGGTGCGACAGGCGCACAACCTTAGAACGGACCGCCTGGAACGTGAACTTCCCGACATCCAGTACAGGCAGAGTGGCCCGTTGTTCGACTTCGAATTGGACGAAGACGAGGCCGCTGCCGAAGACGGCTCTATCGAAACATACCTTGAAAAGTTCAACTACAACTTTAACAACCGCTTCAACTACCAGACCATCAGGGACCGTGATACAATCAACGATGTGGATACCACTGCGGAATACGTGGGTTACACGGGTACCTATTCCCTGGATTATTCCGGATCTGTTTTCGATGTCATCAACCTTACGCCGCGCGCAACCTTCACCGGATTCTGGACAGGAACGGGCTGGCTCAATCCCAATGATTCCGCCAAGTACCGCAAGCGCTACATGAGTCTCGATCCTGAGCACGACGAGTACGGCCAGGTGGCCTACAACCACAATTACAGCCTTACCGCCGATACGAAACTTTACGGTATCTGGGTGCCGGAAATAGGCCGATTTACCGGTGTTCGCCATGTGCTTTCTCCGAGCGTTTCGTACACGTACGCCCCGGAAATCGATACGGTGAAAAAGTTCGCGCCGCATCCGCTGCTTTCGCAGACGCCTTACCAGTCGGAACAGAAGACGATTGGCTTTGGGCTTAACAACGATTTCGATATCAAGTACCTGAAGGTCGTGGGGTACAAGCCCGATACTTCCAAGGGCGATACGGCCAAGGCCGTAGAAGACCAGTACGGCAACCGTCGATTGCTCACGACCCGACACAACGTTTCGTACAACTTTGCGGCGGATTCCCTGCAGTGGTCCGACATCACATCGAGTTTCGGCTTGCAGATTCTGCCCGACTACATGTTTACCGTGAACACGCGTCACAGCGTTTATCACAAGTTTACCGACGAACCGAACAAGGTGCAGTTCCCGGAACTCACTTACTACAGTTATGAATTCTCGAAGAACTTCCATTGGAGCGGTTCCCTGAACGGCGGACTTCCATCGCAAATGGACAAGTACGAAATGCTCAAGTGGACTTTCGGGCTGGACTACCGCTACACGTTCTCCAGTACGCGAGTCGCAAAGGACTTGTTCCAGGACAACATAAGCCATTCCACGGGTATCAGCGCTACGTTCCAGCCGACGGTGAACTGGGAGGTGAGCTACAGCACCCGCTACGATTACAACGAAGGAAAGTTCGTTACGCACAACTTCACTTTCAACAGGTCTTTGCATTGCTGGCAACTTGATTTCACTTGGACGCCGACTGGCCCCGCGGCGGGTTGGAGTTTTTCCATTTACGTGAAGGACTTGCCCGATATCAAACTCAATGCCGGCAGCACCGAGACGGATTAACGATGGATATGGAAGAAATTGTTTTGGCAAGTGGATCGCCCCGCAGGCGGGAAATCCTCACGCAAATCGGCGTGAAGTTCCGCGTGGTGGTGAGCGGTGAGGACGAATGCCCAAAGTCCAAGGACCCGTTGGATTTTCCCCGTGAAAACGCGGCCATGAAGGCTCTTGCCGTTTCGAAAAAGGAGCCGGGCGCCGTTGTGCTCGGTTTCGATACCTTGGTGTTCCTGGACGGCTTACCGCTTGGAAAGCCCAAGGACGAGAAAAACGCCCTGGAAATGTTGAAGAAACTCAACGGGAAGTCCCATAAAGTGATTACCGGAGTGGCGGTGGCTAGAGATGGGCAAGTCGTTGATGCTCAACAAGAAGAAACAGAGGTGTTTTTCAGGGAGAACACGTTACAAGAGCTCGAAGATTATGTAAATTCTAAGGACCCGATGGACAAAGCCGGGGCTTATGGCATACAAACTCAGGGTGCCAGGCTTATCAGTGGAATTCGCGGGTGCTACTACAATGTGGTTGGGCTTCCGGTCGCACGGACGCTTGAAATGCTGGGTAAGTTGAAGGTTTAGGTATGACAGTTTTGAATCCCATAGAAGACAAAAGGCCCGATGAACGCCTTGGTGCCTACTTGGCACGTGCACGCGAAGCTCGCGGCATGTCTGTGGAAGATCTTGCTTCTGTGACGAGGCTCACAGTAAAGAACATTTTGCTGATTGAAAGTGGCGATTGGAAGGCTTTCCAAGTGGAAGCCTATCTGCGCAGTTATTTGAATTCCGTTTGCAACAAACTAGGTGTCGATTCCAAGCATGTGCTGGACTGGTACAGCGCAGAATGCGGATCCAAGTACGCAAGCCTCCTGGCGGATACTCCTGCGAAGCCCGCCAAGGTGAAACCTCTGGGCGAAGAAGAAGTCAAGCGCAAGAGCAAGGCTGTCCCCATAGTCATTGTGATTCTTGGACTGGCATTCGTGGTCGGATCCCATTTCTTGAACGACTTGGGCAAGGCCGAGGCGGCCACCGAGACGACTGCACCCGCCGCTGTCGAGACTCCTGCTGTCGCTGAGGTTCCCGAGATGCCCGAGGGTGCCGAGGCTGTGCCGGCGGATTCCACACATGCGGATTCCTCCGTTGTCGATTCTGCGAAGGCTGTCGCAAACGACAGCACCGTGACCCAGGCCCAGGTGGACGAGGCTGTGAAAAATTCCGAATTGCCTGCCTCCGCGACGATATTCATTTCTTCGACGTCCACCAAGAAGGATTCTGTGGTGAAACCCGTTTCTAACCACGGCAAGACCAAGTTTGAACTGGTTGGCTCGGGCGAAATGCGCACTTGGGTTGGCCTCAAGCGCCACGAAGAGGATGGCTCCTTCTTGAAGGAAGGGAACATTTCAAATGCCGGTACCAAGATGGTGTACAACACGAACGATACTTTGTATGTAGTGATTGGAGAACCTCGCGCCGTTGCCAAACTTTTGCTGAACGGAGTGGAAACGCCTCTTCCCGAAATGAAGTTTGGACGCGTCACTCGTTTCTGCGTATATGACGGCAGAATTATTCAAGGGGGGGCAAACTAATGCGCACTTCCAAAATTACAAGAAAGACTGGCGAGACCGACATTGAACTTTTCTTGAACCTTGACGAGGCGAGCCGCGGCAAGGTGGATTCGGGCAATGCCTTTTTGGACCACATGCTGGACTTGTTCCAGGTACATGGCGGTTTCCATCTGGATTTGACCTGCAAGGGCGACACCGCTGTCGATATGCACCACAGCATGGAAGACATTGCGATTGTGCTTGGACAGGCCTTGGTCGAGTGCCTTGGCGACAAGAAGGGCATCGAACGCTACGGCTTTTACTTTGTTCCTATGGACGAGGCGCTCAGCCGCGTTTGCATCGACTTCAGCAACCGCATTGGATTTGTGTGGAACGTGAAGTTGCCTGCGGCGATGGCCGGCGGCATCGAAGCGAGCATGTTCGAGCATTTCTTCAAGAGCCTTGCCGAAAACGCCCGCATGAATTTGCACGTGGAACTGTTCTACGGCAACGACAACCACCACTGCCTCGAAAGCATCTTCAAGGCATTCGCCCGTTCCGTGGCGATGGCGGTGGCTCCTTCGCGCAATGTGAAGGGTGTTCCTAGCAGCAAGGGAATCCTGTAAAGCGGATTGCAAAAAAATTTGCGGTTGTGAGTTGAGGCTCGCAACCGTTTTTTTGTGAAAAATAGTACCGACCACGTACCTCAAAGGCGCGCGGCGCCGACCGGCCTAAATTCTAGGCACTCTTACTTTGTCACCTGCGTTCAGGTGCTCGAGCATGACGCCCGCGTTCACGGACTGTAATGCGGAAAGTACGTAGAAGCGGGGGAGGTTCTGCGAACCTGCACCGTAGGTCCGGCGAAGGAGTTTGAACAGGTCTTCGCCATCGCGGGCCTCGACCACCTTGTAGAGACCTGCGTTGGACGGGTCCGACTGGAGGGCCGAGAGCGCCCTGGAAAACTTGTCCATGAAAATCTCGGCGCTGTTGTCGGCCTTGGCGCTTGCGATGGCGGTCTTTTCTCCGCGGCCTGGCTTGCTGTTTGCGGATTTCTGGGACTTCGGTGCGTCTTTTTTGCCTGTGACCGACCCCGGAAGTACGAATTTGGGGGCTTCGTGGGCGTTCATCGCGATGGAAGGCTTGTCTTTGGCGTTCTTTTTGATGGGTTCCATGGCCAGAATCGAATCGAGGTTCGCGACGTAGGAACTATCCGGCCATTCCAGAAGGGGCATTTTCTTGTTGACTTCGACTATCGTTGCTTTCGGGGCTTCGCTATTGCAGGCGCAAAGCGAAACCGAAAAACAGAGGGCGCACAGCCCGGTAAACAGTGAAGGATTGCTTTTCATGGTTCCAAAAATACTAAAAATAAGCCTGTAACTTGCCAAAATTCCGTTTTTTGTCTAAATTTGTGGCTTTCAAACTCACTTCAATAGGAAGTTATCAAAATGAAAGAAGGTATCCACCCTAACTATCAACCGGTCGTGTTCGTCGATGCGAATACGGGTAAAGAATACATCACCCGCTCCACGAAGTCTTCCGCCGAAAAGAAGACTATCGATGGTGTTGAATATAACGTGATTTCCCTGGAAATCACCGCTGATACCCATCCGTTCTGGACGGGCAAGCAGCATCGCGTGGATACGGCTGGCCGTATCGATCGCTTCAACAAGCGTTTCGCTGGCAACATCACTGGTGCAAAGCGCAAGACCCGCAAGGCCGTGCCTGCCAAGGCTGAAGAAGCCTAATTGGTGTATTTGACGCCCTCCCTTAGGGGAGGGCTTTTGTACATAAAGAGTTTAACCAACTACGAGGATAAAAGATGAAGAAAATCGTTACTTTGTTTGCCGCAGGTCTCATCGCTCTCGCTGTTACCGGCTGCGAAAAGACTGGTACTATCGAAGGCGAAGTCTGCGACGCTTTCACTGGCAAGGCTCTCGAAATGCCTACCATCTGGATCGACTCCACAATCTACTCCACCCTTAAGGAAAAGTACAAGTTCAAGCAAGAACTTCGCAAGGGTCATTTCAAGTTTGAAAACGTCCCCGTTGGTACTTACAAAGTTCTGGCTGGCCGCTCCAAGTACATCAAGAGCCGCAACATAGTCACCACCACCGAAGAAAAGCCGGATGTGAACCTCACTCTCTACATCTACAGCGACCAGGTTGACCCGGGCCTGTACACCGGTGGAGACAACGGCCCGACGAAGATTTCCAACCAGTGGGTGATCTGGTCTACCCAGTGCGACCAGTCCATTGCCGGTTACCGTCTCGCCTTCCCGCAGCAGGATGGCTCCGCCAAGGTGCCGACCAAGAAGGCCGACAAGAAGAAGGGCAAGAAGGCTAAGAAGGGCAAGGCTGCCGCAGCTCCTGCCGGCAACATGACACCGCTTCCGGAACCGCGCGTTGTGGACGGCAAACTCGAAGTGTTCTACCGCAATGCTTCTTCCGTGACCACTCCGCTTATTGCAAAGACTTTCCCGGCTGTCGAAGGCAAGGTCGCAGACCACAAGGATTGCAAGGGCTTCGATTCCGATGAAAAGGGTATCTTCGCCGACGCCTCCAAGGGCACGAACCTGACCGTCACCTACATCGCCGAAAACCTCTTCAAGATTACCGGCGACCTCCCGAAGGGCAAGCAGATCATTCAGTTCTCTCAGGACAACAAGACTCTGCAGACCTACTATTTCGAAGTGAAGTAACTTAAGGTTACGAACAAGGTTTAATAAAACTTTGAAAAGCGTGGCTCCCGCTCGGGAGTCGCGTTTTTTTGTGCTTTTTTTCATATATTTTGCCCGTAAATTTAAAGGGGACGAAGATGACTCGAAAATTGATAATTCTTGCGATGATACTGTCTGCCATTGTTTTGGTCGCCTGCAGTGAGGAATACAAGTACAAGACCGCCGTGAGTAGTTACGAGGCCGTGACCGTCATGGAAAAGGGCACTGGGCTGGAAGATCGCGAGTGTGCCGAATCCAACTCCGGTGATATGGTCTTTGTGACCGATTCCCTGATGGTGTATTTCTGCAACGGCGAGGACTGGCTCCCTGTGCGGGGCGAAGATGGCGTCGCTGGAGACCCTTTGGTGAAGATTGTAGATGTCAGCGACACCATGGTGGTTCGAGACACCGTCATCAAGCGTGATACCGTGCGCACACTCGACACGATTACGAAAAGGGACACGATTCCGGGCCTCGCCGGAGCCAGTTGCTCGGCCGTTGAAATTGAAGGCGGTTACAAGGTCTTGTGCGGAGACGACTCCGTGGGCGTTATTTTGAATGGAGCCGATGGCAAGGATGGCAATCCCGGTGACGATGCTGTCGATGGAAATGATGGCAAGGATGGTGAAGATGGCAAGGATGGGTTGTCGGCTTACGAAATCGCCAAGAAGAATGGCTTTGAAGGGAGCGAGGCGGAATGGCTGGCAAGTTTAAATGGCAAAGGAGAATTTGGCTTCTTTCAGGATTCCCGCGATAAAGCGTATTATAAGACGGTGAAGATTGGAAATCAAACCTGGATGACTCAAAATTTGAATTATGACACGAAAGATGATGACAGTTTCTGTTACGAAAATGTGGCCAGTAATTGCGTGACGTATGGTAGAATGTATTCTTGGAGTGCGGCTAATGAAGCCTGCCCGGATGGCTGGCACCTGCCCGATGATTCGGAATGGGCGGAACTTCTGGAATTCGTGTCGGGTGGTCGCAAGGTGAAAGATGGTGATGTGAGTGAGGTCGGCTTCGAATTGAGGTCTGCTTCTGGGTGGAACGCGGCCGATGGAAAAAGCGGAAACGGCGTAGACTTGTTAGGCTTTGCCGTATTGCCGGCGGGTTATTATAATGGAAGCAAATTTAAGGATTTGGGAAATTTAGGGAATTTCTGGTCGGCAGATGAAATTGATAGTAAGGAGACAACAGATGTGACTTTCAAAAAAGACGGTACGATTAAATATGCTACGGTGAATAAGACTGCTGGAGAATCCGTCCGTTGCATCAAGGATTAACTGTTATGTTGCGCGGTGTTCTGCTTTTATTGTCTGTCCTGGCTGTTGCGTTATTGCAGGCCTGCACAAGCGATGCGGGCTTCAACAAGTACACTGCCGACGAGTTCGATACGATTGCCATTTTGGAATCGGGGGAGTCCCTGGAGTACCAGACCTGCGTTGAATCAAAGGCGGGGGTGCTGCTTTACGTGACTGATTCGGCGCAGGTGTATTTTTGCGATGGTGAAGTTTGGCATGCGACCAACGGCGTTGACTTGCCGGAAGAGGATTTGCGGACGGACACCTTGCTCGTGAAACGGAAGTACACGAAAAAGGATTCCCTGGTAAAAATCGACACATTGCGCATTGCGGATACACTGGTTGTCTTCGATACGCTGGTGGGCGTGAATGGCGCAGACTGTTCCGTGGATTCCGTTGAAAACGGCTACAAGATTGTGTGCGGCGGGGATTCTGTCGGAGTGGTGCTGAATGGCGCCATGGGCAAGGATGGCGCTGACGGAAAAGACGGCGAAGATGGAACGGACGGCAAGGATGGAAAAAATGGGACGGATGGGCTATCCGCTTACGAGATTGCAAAGAAAAATGGCTTCAAGGGGACCGAAAAGGAATGGCTTGAAAGCCTTGTGGCTCCAAACCGATTCGGCGCGGTTTGCGATAAACGCGATGGCCAGTGCTACAAGACCGTGAAAATCGGTGACCAGGTGTGGATGGCGCAGAACTTGAACTATTCCTTGAACCCGGGCGAGCAGAGCTGGTATGGCGGTGGCGAAAACTATACAGAGGGTGATTGTTCCGTGTATGGTCGCCTGTACACTTGGGCTGCTGCTATGGACAGTGCTGCAGTATTCTCTAATGACGGAAAGGGTTGCGGATATGGTGTAGAATGTGAACCGAACGAAAAAGTTCGCGGCGTTTGCCCCGAGGGCTGGCACTTGCCCTCAAGGGAAGAATGGCTGACATTAATCACTGCGATGGGTGGTCTAGGTAAGGCTGGTACTGCACTTAAGTCGCAAACCGGCTGGTATAATGAGAGAAATGGAATGGATGCCTACGGCTTCTCCGCGCTCCCTGTTGGCTACAGGCCCCCCCCTGGAGGCTTCCTCCAGGGCTACGACGCGCGCTTTTGGTCTGCTAGCGAGGGCAATGACTACGGCGCCTACTTCCTGTACTTGATCGTCAGCGACTACGCCCACTTGGGCGGCAACAATAAGGACTTCGCGTTCTCCGTTCGTTGTCTCCTGGACTCTAACTAGGGAAACGCCTACAAACGTTGCTCATTTTTTTTATCGAAAAAATCCATCAAAAAAAAATCTATCTTTTACAATATGAGTAATAACAAGAAGCAGTCTTCTGCAGCGCCCGCAAAAAAGGGCGTTCCCCCGAAAGTTGAAAAGTCCGTTAAAGAATCTTTTAAGGAGTGGGTCAACTCCTTGAACTTGGGAAAGCCCCAGGCGGTAATGGTCGCCGTTACCTTTGTCGTGCTTGTCGCCGCATTCCTTGTCTTTGACAACTTGAGTGTTTCGTACGCCCGTCGCTGGGATATCGAATGGGGCTACTACGCCATCCTCTCCACATTCATTCTGCTTGTGGCGGGAGTCGTGCTGAACGTCCCCTTCATCGCGAAAAATGTAAAGGACTTTATCCCGGGCGGAAAGTCGTTCTGCGGTCTTGCGATTCTTTTGATTGTGTTCTCCGTTTTCATGTTCGGCAATATCGGCAGTTCGCACAGAGTCTTGAGCGACGAGACGAGTTGGGAATCGATGGGCCTGCAAATGTACTTCGAGCAGACGGGGGGCATTTGCAACGAAGGTGTTTGGACCGACGGTGTCTTGAAGTGCACGAACGAGGTGAACAACTTCAAGGGCAAGGCGCTTGGCTTTGTGTACTCCTTGGTGTTCAACTTCATGGAACCCAACCGCGATACAGCCCTGGTGGTGAACTATCCGTTCTACATCTTGAGCCTGATTGCGTTTTTCCTTGCGCTTTGCAAGTGGTTTAAAAATCCGAAAATCGCCCTGGCGGCTACAGCGTTCCTTGGGGGCATGCCGATTTACCTGTTGCAGGCGAGGTCTGCATCTACCGAAGTCCTCTACATATTCCTGCTGGCGGCACTCATGGCGTGGTATGCTTTTGTGCCGACGAACAAGGTGACCTGGAAGCATTTCTTGCTCACCGTTCCGCTGCTTGGATTTTTTGCGCAGACGCGCCAGGAGACCGTTTTCGCCTTCATCCCGTTCGCGCTTTATTACTACCGCTACTTCTTGGAAAAGCCCTATCGCTTGCCTGCGTTCGTTGCTGCAGTGATTGCCGTGAGTTGGCCGAGCGTGAATACCATGGCCGCCTATCGCGGTTACGATTTCCAGGGCGGCGAGCATGCGGCGCACTCCTTTGAAAACCTGTGGTTCAACCTGAAGACCAATATCGAAGTCATGATGAACCTCAAGGAAAATCCGGCCTTTGGCGGCATCATGGAGAATCCGTTTTACACGACGTTCACGGTGATTCTTTTGGCGGCGACGGTCTGGCTTCTGTTCCGCATGTTCTACTCCCGTCGTTACGTGCGCGGGTTTGTGCTTGGTATTTTCTTCTGCCTCCAGATTTTCGTGATTCTCTTTAATGTCTCGGGGACGTTCACCATCGACATCAACCAGCGCTACGTTCTGGTGGCTTTGCCGATGTTTGCCATGCTCATGGCGCTTGGCCTTTACGA
Source organism: Fibrobacter sp. (assembly GCA_045598645.1). Taxonomy (GTDB): domain Bacteria; phylum Fibrobacterota; class Fibrobacteria; order Fibrobacterales; family Fibrobacteraceae; genus Fibrobacter. The sequence continues at coordinate 9,662 of JAZLMK010000129.1, read as the reverse complement.
TGCCCTGCAGTTTACCACCAAGATGAATCCGGACGCGGCTGCAAAGATTGTGGCCGTCGTGGCTTCGGTCCTGGCGGTCGGGCTTATGCTGTACCATGCTCCCAGTTACAAGAACAACATGCTTTACTACAAGAACAAACTCTTGAGCGAAGAAGACTTCTTGAATACGCAATTGGCGCAGTATCCGGAAAATTCCATTTTCATTTATTCCAGGCCCTGGCAGATGCTTGCCCAGGGACATAGCGCCTTTAGCGAACGAACTTTCGAAGGCTGGAGTGTAGAAACCTTCGCCTCGTGGATGCAAATGTCCGGCGGAAATATCTACCTGGTGCGCGGTCAGGACGGCTATGGCAAGGTGGACCGCGGAAGCCGTGTGGTGGGGTTCAAGACGACGGAACAAATTGACCAGATTCTGGATGGCTACAAGAACGAACGCGTGTTGATCGATGCCAAGAAGTTCGGCTACCCGCTGGTGATTTACAAGATTCTTTCGAAGAAGGGCGTATCGCAGTATGCGCAGAATTTTATTGTTTCGGAACAGCAGGACGGCCAGATTGCCATATCCAAGCGCTTCCCGGAATCTATCGTGTGCGACTACACGCTGAACGGCGAAAAGCAGGGCGAAATGCTGATATCGACGGAAACCGATACGCTTCACCTGGATTCCGCCCGAATCCGTTACGGTATGAACAACGTTGTATTCAGTTGCTTTATGCCTGACGAAGATACCCTTACCCTGCACAAGGACTTCTTTATCGAAGGCGAAAAGGTGGCCTTGCTTTCGGCTCTCAAGATGGGCCGGTTCTCGCAGGATTGGGGCGAACCCCAGATGAACGAAACCGTGGAACACCATTCCATTACGCTGGACGGTGTCCCGTACCGCTACGGTATCGGAAGCCACGCCAATTCCTCTATCGAATACGATTTGCCCCGCAATTTTGACATTCTACACGTGACTGTGGGCCTTGATGACGAAAGTGCCTGCGGCGATGGCGCCTCCTTTATTGTGCTTGCCGACGGCCGCGAGGTGGTGCATACCAAGAAACTCTATTCCACCGACAAGGAAAAACTGGACGTTGACATTTCCGGTGCCAAGTTCCTGCAATTGCGTATCGATATGGGCGGCGACAAGGATTGCGATCATGGCGATTGGGCGGGGGCATGGCTCGAGGCCAGGTAAAAGTCCTTGTGGCCCCGCTGGATTGGGGCTTGGGACACGCCACCCGTTGCGTGCCCGTGATTCGTGAGTTCCTGGACCGCGGTGCGCATGTGGAACTAGCCGTGGTCAAGGCGAACGCCGCATTTTTCAGGGACGTTTTCCCCAAAGTCCGTCAGCGAATCGCTCCCGGCTACAATATCGTTTACCCTCGCCACGGCTTCAACATGGGGCTTTGGCTCATCAAGAACAGTGCGCATCTTAAGGCCGTGATGCGTTATGAACGTCGCTATGCTAACGAAATGGTCAAACGCCATGGTTACGATGTCCTTTTTTCGGACAACCGATTCGCCTTTTGCGCCGAAAACGCCTACAATGTCTACATGACCCATCAGCGCAGAATCGCGTTCCCTCCGGCATTTTCTGCATTCGAGGGCATCGGAATCAAGTGGCATGGTAATGTCATGAAAAATTTCAACGAGGTCTGGGTTCCCGATGTGCCTGAGTTTCCCGGATATGCGGGGTCGCTTTCGCATGTGGACTTTTCTACGGCTCCCGTAAAGTTCGTGGGAGCGCTTTCGCGTTTCGATTCGAATGCATTTGGGAATGTCGAAAAGGACTTGGGCGTGGTGGCCGTGGTTTCTGGCGTGGAACCTGCTCGCACTTTGTTCGAGGCGAAACTGCGCGACTCCCTGAAACGCGTTCCTGGTAGGCACGTGATGATTTTGGGGAAGCCATCGGATTCTCACGAAACATGGACCGAAGGCAATATCGAGTTCCACAATCATCTTGCAATCGAGGATTTCGCGAAGGTGGTGAACCGTGCCCAGTGGGTGGTGAGCCGCGGAGGCTACAGCACCGTGATGGACATGGCTGTTCTTGGGGCGAAGTGCATCATGGTTCCGACTCCTGGCCAGTACGAACAGGTGGTGCTTGCACAGAACCTTGCCAAGGCCGGCTTTGCCGTGCATATACCCGCCGATAAACTTTCTGCAGATACGTTGCAGCAATCCTTTAAGGAGCTGGTGAGTCTGCCGTCGCCTTCCGGTACGAACCTGCTGAAATCTGCCGTTGACGATGTCTGCTCCAAATTTGGATTTTAACTTTTCAGGTGCTTTATGAACCAGTTCGTTCTCGCATTCCCGATTCCAGTTACCGAAAGCGAGCCTTTCCAGGTGACAGAAACCATGCAGGTGGCCGCTGATGCCAAGTCCGTGATTGTTCCCGGCTGCAGTGTAATGTTCAATGTGGTGCGTCGCCCGGCCAGTGCAGGGCTTTCGGAAATTTTCAAGGAACACCGCGAAATTTCCGCCGAGGAATCGAACGCTATCGATGCCCACAAGTCCCTGCTCTTTTTGCTCGGGAACGTCAAGAGCGCCGAAGATGTGCGCATGGTGAATACTGCCATTCTCAAGATGCTTGCTGCCGGAGCCTCTGGCGTTTACATGCAGCAGTCCGGTGCGGCCTGGGCTGCCGATGCCTTCCGCGAAGAACTGGACGATGGCGAGTTCCCGATGGACCCGTGGATCAATTTCGTAGAAAGCCCTGAGACCCTCTATACGCTTGGGCTTGAGACGTTCGGGCTTCCGGACTTGTGCATTGGCCGTTTTGGAGACGATGCCGAAAATCTTCGCGATATCCTGAGTTCCGTGGCCGATTCCATTTTCGTGGATGGAGTCTCGAGCAAGTCGGGGACCGAGGTGGACGCCGGCGAGTTCGGCATGTTCGCGCTCCGCGCCGAATCGAAGGTCCCGTTTGCAAAGAACGACCCTGAATTCAACAAACAGGGCGTGATGCGGCTTGTGCGCAAGTAACGGTCTTTGCGCGCTGTTTTAGTTGTGGCGCCGGGGGTTATTTTTCGACGACCTGGCCGAGAATTTCTTGCACTTTGGTTGCGTGGGAGTAGGCGTCGCTGTTTTCCAGGTAGTAGAACATGTGGTCGACAAGGGCCTGCGTGTTGAATTCGTACGAGGGAATGCGCTGCAGGTAACTTTCTGCGGAGTTGTCGAAGGCGAATATCTGCCCTGAGGTGTGTATCATGCCTTCGTCGTTCATTTCGGTGATGACGCTCGCCACATCGTCGTTTACGCAAACGATTGGCAAGTCCTGGAATTTATTGTCGTTGTCGATAAACGAGACGATTTTTCGCTTCAACAGGTCGCGGGCGAACGCCTCTACAGAAAGTTTCGGCACTTTGGTACGGGCGATTTGCTTGTAGTCCCACGGGCTTGCGAATTCCTTGTCGGTGAATTCCTCCACGTTCAGGCCGGCTTGGCGCAGGCCTTCTAGGCGGTCGATGGACCAGGAACTGTTGTGGTAGGGCGAAATGTAGGCGACCTGGTTGATTCCCTTGGCGGCTAGGTGCCTGCCCATTTCTAGGCCAGGGAACGGACCGAATGTGGAATTGAAGAATGCCCAGTTGGGCCTGTGCAGCATGCGCGGGGGCAAAGCCTGCAAGGGGTGTTCCCACCATACGGCCACCGGAAATTTGGCCATGGCGAACATGTGCAGGAGTTTCAAGGGCTCCATGACGAGGAGCGTCGAAAGGATGGCTCCCACGGCGTTCGGGAAGTCGCTCAACTTGCGGTTCTTGCCGCTACGGTCGATAAGCCTGTCGCTGGTTTCGTTGATGCCGAGCAGGATTAACTTGTATTTCTCGGCGCCGGCTTTCTTGTACACCATGCGCAAAAAATCCATTTCGCGTTCGCTTTCTGCCGTGAATCCGCCCCAACTGTTGCATCGGGTGACGAAAATGATTTCGCTGAGGGGCGCTTGGCTGCCCGGATTCCTTTTGCGGTTGAACATGTACTGGCGGCCAACTCTCATGAGAATCCCTTGGCTCACCTTGATGTTCAACATTTTGCGAAGGACGGATTGCGAAACGTTGTAGCGTTGCGAGAGTTCCTTCATCAGGGGGAGCGGCACCTCTGTCTTGAAAAAGCCTCGGTTCCAGTCATCGGTAAAAAGCCGGTTCAATTTTTCGTTCGCTGTCTCGCGGACTTGCGGAACGGCGTTCGCAAAGAGAATGGAGCCCGAGGAATCCCTGGATGACCAGAAACAGCCCTTGCCCTGGATTCGCTTGATTTTCCCGCTTTCGGAAAGCGACGAAAGTGCAGCTTGCACTGTGCCGGACGAAACACGGTATGCTTTCATGATAGCGCGGACACTGGGCAAACGGTCGTTGTCGTGGTGCGGAATGCTCAGCAGAATGTTTGCCAGTTCTTGGTGCATGCCTATAAAATAATAAAAGGGAGCCTCAAAAAACAAAAGCCTACGCAGCATATGCTACGTAGACTCTTGTTGTTTGGGGGGTGGTTTTTAATACTTGAAGTTAACCCTGTAGCGGTTCTTTACGTCTTTCACGTGGGCGCCCTTGGCGTTCACGATGCCGCGGGGTTCCTTGAATTGCCTTGCTTCTGTACGCACGGGCTGGATGGCCATGGCGGCAGAGGACTGCGGAATCACGCTTGCGGAGGACTGCGGGATTACGCTTGCTGAGGACTGCGGAATCACACTTGCGGAGGACTGCGGCTGCACGCTAGCGGAGGATTGCTGCTGCTGGCTGCTGGAAGAAACCTGCGGAGCGGGTTCGTTGTCTACGGGGACCTGGCCGTTGAACATTTCCTGGCCCTTGCGTGTGAGGGCGAGAATCAGCATGCCGTCCTTGGAGTAGATGTTCTTGTCGGTGAGGTCCACGCGGTTGCCGTCGAAGGTCCAGTCGCCCTTGCCCCAGCGGCTTGCGTCGAACGTGTCGAAGTTGTCGACCCAGTCCAGCGTGAAGTCGGAGCCGTTTTCGCCCTGGCCCGGGGTGTACTTGTAGACCTTGACCCAGTTGATGAACTGGAACAAGGGAAGGTTACTGTCGCTGAATTGACCGACCCAACCCGGATCTTCGGAGGACCAAAGGTTGAAGCGGAGACCTTGCGTGCCTGTCAAGTTGGAAACCTGGCCGCCCTCGGTCTTGCGGACTTCTACGCCGTCGACAGTCCAGCGGACGTAATTTGGTGTCCATTCGAGGCCGTAGGTGTGGAATCCCTGGTTTGCGGCGGGGTTCACCGTATGGTGCTTTTCGCTGGTCACCTGTGCGCCGGCCTTGCCGGTGATGATGTTGGATTGGAAACTGCCCGGGTTCTTGCCGAGAACTTCGATATCGACTTCTACCCAGGGCCTGCCGTCTGCGATTTCCGAGCCGTTCTGGTAAAGGAACATGGAACTGACGGTACCCGAGGCTGCAGCCATCTGCATGCGGGCTTCGTACTTGCCGTACTGGAATTCGTTTAAGGTGTAGAGTTCTGCACCGCTGTAGTCTTTTGCGCTAACAGTTGCTGCCATGGCTACCACCGCGAGAGATGTTCCGAGAAATATTTTTTTGATATCCATATAGAGCTCCTAAACCCATACAACCATAATATAGATTCCATGGTGTCTAGGGCCAACATTGCGTGCTAATAAAATGTAATAACTGTATCAAGTGTATCTGTAAATCGTTAAATCGCCGATTTTACGGGTCTTTCAAGACTTGCCTGTGGCTATATTTTCTAACTTTTGCATTATGGAAATTAACGACTGGCGCATTCGCATAGACGAGTTGAATCACGAACTCATAGACCTCCTGAACAAGCGGGCCTCCTTTGCTGTCGAAATCGGCAAACTGAAAAAGCAGATGGGGCTCCCGGTGCTCGACGCCTCGAGGGAACAGGTCGTGCTCGATCGCGTGGGCGCCCTGGCCGAATCGGCGCAGAAGTCGGGCGGATGCCTTTCGGCTGAATCCGTGAAGAACATCTTCAAGGCCATCATGGAAGAGACGAGGAAGGTGGAAAAATGAGTTCCGGGATTTCCATGCGATGCATTACCCTTGTGGGGTTCGGCCTTTTGGCAGGGTCCATCGCGGCCGCTGTAAAGCAGGCGGGGTTCGCCACCAGGATCCGCGCGGTAAGTTCCAGGGGGTCCCTGGACAAGGCTCGCGATTTGGGACTCGCCGATGAATTTTTCCTCTACGACCAGGTGGAGGAGTGGTCCAAGGACAACGACCTGATTCTGCTGTGCGCACCGATTCTCCATATCTTGAAGACGATAGATGCGCTTTCCAAGGTCTCGTGGGCGACTGGCGCCGCGGATGGCTCCAAGGCGGGTGTGGCGGGTGTTTCAGCGGGTGCGCAAAAGTCGTGCCTGGTGAGTGACATCGGGTCTACGAAAGTCGAAATTTGCAAGGCCGGCGTGAAGTTGCCACATCCATTCCGTTTTGTGGGGAGCCACCCCATGGCAGGCAGCGAAAAGAGCGGCTGCGAAAACAACGACCCGGCCATTTTTGAGAACGCCTACTGGTTCGTTTGCCCGCCCGAAGGCACCGAGGAGTCGGTCTATGCGCCTCTCCTTGAACTGGTGAAGTTCCTCGGTGCGAACGCTGTGGTTTTCCCGCCGGAGCACCACGACCGCACCATGGCGTGGGTGAGCCACATGCCGCAAATGCTGAGTTCCACGCTGGCCGGCAACTTGCCCGAACGCTTGCTCAAGCACAACTACCAGCACTACGCCGGGCGCGCGTTCCGCGACATGACGCGCATCGCCGCAAGCAGTTGGGGGATGTGGCACGACATTGCCGTCACGAACCGCGACGAGACCGTGCGCGCCCTGGAAGAAGTCCGCGATGGCGCTAGCCGGACAATCGACGCCATGAAGGCCATCGACAGCGCCGCCGCCATTGCTGGCGCTGTGTCTGGTGCGGCCTTTGGCGCCGCTTCGGGTTGCGAACGCGGCAAGTCCGCTTGCCTCGACAACAGCGACGCCTTGGCCGCCATATTCAAGAGTGGAAACGAAGGTCGCGCGAGCCTCTTTGCTCCCGGCCGCAACGCCGCCTCCGCTTTTTTTGAAATTACCGTCCCTCTCAAGGACAAGCCGGGTGCGCTTCTTTCCGTGATGCAGCCCTTGGCCGAAGAAGGGCTGAACATTCGCGATATTGAACTCATGAAGGTGCGCGAGAACGTTGCCGGCACTCTGCTGCTCGCTTTCAAGACCGAGGCCGAGGCCGCCCGCGCTGTAAAGTTGCTCAAGTACCTCGGCTACGATGTAAAGGAACGCTAGATGGAATTTCGTTTGAACCCTGACCGTGAACGGATGAACTTGACGCTCGTGATGGCCCTCCTGGTGAATGGCCGCACGGTTCTCGAGGATTTCGCCTGGGCCACGGGCAGCGAACGCTTTGCGGATAGCCTTAAGGAATTCGGACTGGAATACGCCCAGCAGGGGCACCAACTGGTGCTTGACGGAAAGGGCTACCAGTATTCGCTCCCGTCGATGCTGCCCATGGATTTTGGCGATGCGGAGAATGTGATGCTCTGGACGCTTGCGAGCAAGGATTCCGAGCAACTTTACACATTTGCCGCCGAAGCCGACGAGGCGGGCGTGGCGCAGGTGAACGCAGCCAAGGACTTGCTTCAGAAGTATTTCAAGGTGAAAGTCGGTACCGACGAACCTGCCAAGTTTGTATTCAGTTTTTCGCCCGAAGAACTGAACGTGAAAAAGAATTCCCTCGGGAACGTATCGCCGGTAATGCGCAACAGGCTTCTGCTCCGCGCGCTTGTCCGCAACGAGTACCTGAGTTTTGAGGAAAAGTCCACCGTTCATGACCAGTGGACCAAGATGCTCATGTATTTTGGCGCCGCCGTCAAGTACGAAGGTCGCGGCATGGAGCAGTTGAGCGAGTTTGAACGCCGCTTGATGATGGCCCAGGGCAAAAAGATCGAACGAACGCAGGTGACGGAACTCAGCGAGACCAAGGTGATTACCGGCCGCGATTACTATGTCCCCGGCGATAGTACCGAGGCCATGGCTTTCGCCCTTTTGACGACGGTGGGGAACGTGCCCAAGGAAAATGTGGTGCGTCTTTTGAATGTGGATTTGAACAGCACCCGGGCTGGCGCTCTTACGTGTCTCAAGCGCATGGGAGCGAACGTCGAAACCGTGAGCCGCCGCGAAAAGTATGGCGACGTTTTCGGCGATATGGAAATTTTCCCCATGGCCGCGGGCAAGCGCTTGCAGGGGCGCCGCTTTGGCGAAGACGCCATTGCGACATGCCTTGAAGAATACTCGTTCCTCGCGGTTGCCGCGTGCTTTGCCGAAGGCGAGACGATATTGCGCGTGCCTCGCGAAGTTCGGGCGGATATGCGTCCGGTCAACGAATTCCTCGCTGAGAACCTGCGCAAGACCGGCGCCGAAGTCGGCGTGTATGACGACGGCCTCGTGATTCGTGGCTTGGAAACCATCGTGAACGGCAGTGGCTTCGATGGCGGCAAATGGCCCGAAATAGGCCTTGCGCTCTCGGTGCTTTCTGTGGCGCTGGGGAATGACGAGCCGGTGGCGAATGCGGACCTTGTCGAAGCGACGTATCCGGGCGTCTTGGAAAAACTCAAAAAGGTTTTGATTGCCGAAAAAACAGAAAAAAGTGAACCAACTACTAATTAGACGAGGAAAACGCCTGCCTTCGGCTGGCTACAGACGAGAGAGGTATGAGGTATGAGGTCGCTCGCATTGCTCGCTTTGAGGTTAAAGAATAGCGGCGCAGCCGCTAACCTTCTCTCTAGCCACTAATCACTAACCACCAACCACTAATCACTAAAATATGTTCAAGACAATCGGCATTGTGGGTTTCAAGGACAAAAGCGCAGATTTGGCATGCGCCTTGAATCAAATTACGGTGTGGGCAATGACTCACCGCAGTGTGACATTTTGCGCGCTCGAAAGCCTGCGCGAACTTGCGAACAAGCCTATCCGCATAGTAAAGGAATCGGGACTCCGCAAGTGTGATCTGCTGATTGCGATTGGCGGGGACGGAACCGTTTTGACCGCGGCGCACCTGGCGCTGGGCTACGGCATTCCCATTCTTGGCGTGAACGCGGGTCGAGTCGGCTTCCTCGCCGAAACCCGCGTCGAAGACCTCAAACGTACTCTGGACGACCTCGCCGCTGGCGATTTCTCCACTCGCGAGCGCATGATGATTGACGCTTGCGTCTATCGCGGAAAAAAATGCATTTCGAAGCAGACCGTTTTGAACGAAGTCCACGTGCGTGCCCACGCTCCCGAACGTATGGTCAACGTGGATGTGGAATACAACGGCACCGCCCTCACCGAATATTGGGCCGATTCCCTCCTCGTGTCGACTCCGACGGGCTCCACCGCCTATAACCTCGCGGCCGGCGGCCCCATTATCCACCCGGCGACTCCCGCGGTGGTGCTTACTCCCGTTGCCCCGAGCAGCCTCTCCATGCGCCCGCTCGTCCTCTCGCTTTCTCCCAAGAAACTCAAGATTGCCTCGGCAGTCAAGTGCCCTGTGGACCTCGTGTTCGATGGCCGCATCACCACCGTGATGAATCCCGGCGATCATGTGGTTCTCGCCGAAAGTGAAGCGGTGACCACGTTCATCCGCATGCGCCATACCGGATTCGTGGGGGCACTCAAGGAAAAACTCGGCTGGACGGGAAAACCCAAACTCGCTTAAAAGAGCTGTTGA
>JAZLMK010000128.1:0-7502 GCA_045598645.1 Fibrobacter sp. | reverse complement strand
TATCGTATCGACAAAAGAAGTATCAACTGATGTATCCGTAAGTCCATCTATCTGAACATTATACAGCCTGCCATACTTACTACAATTTTCCTCATTAAGATCGACACAGACACTACGTTCTGACTCATAATTCAAATTCTGCGCCATCCACACTTGGTCGCCGATGGTGGCGTACTTGTACTCCTGTCCATCGCGTTCATCAACGAACGTTCCACGATTCGGTTCACCATACTTGTTTAAACCTTGAGTGGGGCAAACGACTGCAGCATCAAAATCATCACCGTCATCAGCATCTGTTGTACAAGCGACAAAAGCAAATACACTTGCGAGCAACAATTTTGCAATCATTTTTTTCATTTTATGACTCCTGTTATTCTTTTCCTTATTTCAAAACTTGCCACGAGAGAATCGTGTTTCCACGGCGAAGGACCAGGTAACTTCCGGCATTCAGATTGTAGTTCGTCAGCGCTACAGAATGTTCGCCCTCTGTCCAAGTCCCATTGAACAATACGCTTTGCGGCATACCGGCAGCATTCACCGTTTCAAGCGTATAACGTCCATCGCTCTCGATTGTCACGTAGATTACATCGCCCTCGCGATAAATCAAGTCCTTGCGATTCTCGCCGACAACATATTCGCTCGAGAACTGCGGTCGCGGAGCCTCGCCCCAAAGCAGATTGCCATACTTGTCCCATTTTGAGAAAATTTAGAAAAAAAGACAACGTAGTACGGACCATCACCAGAAGTCTCTGACACAAACAAATCTTTTATTAGACATAAAAGACGGCGAACGATTGGCGGAGCCAATCTCCTGCGCTAAAGCGCAGAGCCTCAGTAGCAACGACCCCCGAAGCCGTAGTGAAACCTACGGCGAGAGCGAACAACGAAGTATTACGAAGTTTTTTATCCCTTGATAGCGTCGCCCATGGAGAACATAGGCATATACATTGCAATCAGGAGGCCACCGACGGCGCCGCCCAAGAACACGATGATGAGCGGTTCGATCATGCCGACGACGGCGTCCACGGCGGCATCCACTTCTTCGTCGTAGAAGTCGGCGAGTTTCAAAAGCATGCCGCCAAGGTTACCTGTTTTTTCACCCACGCCGGTCATCTGAATCACCATGGGGGGGAAAATTCCTACTTCGGTCATGGGGTCGGCGATGGATTTACCACCAGCAATACCAATTGCGATTTTTCCGATGGCCTGTTCAACCACCTTGTTACCGGCAGTCGAGGCGACAACCTTCAAGGCTTCCATGACGCTCACACCGGCATTCAAAAGAGTACCCAGGGTTCGTGCGAAACTCGCCGTACTGGACTTAATCTGCAAATCGCCTATCTTGGGCGCCTTCAGGAGCCCCTTATCGAAAGCATACCTCGCCGCGGGAACTTTCAGGACCATCTTGAAACCGACTATCAACATCACGACGCCGATAAACAGGAAGGCGCCATTATCACGAATAAAGTCGGAAATGTTCATCACCACCTGAGTCGGAGCGGGAAGTTCGGCGTCCAAGGCGGCAAACTGCGCTGCAAAGGTCGGCACCACAAATGTCATAAGGGCAATCACCACCACGATACCCACGATAATAACCATCACCGGGTACGTAAGGGCTTTTTTCACCTTGCGCTTTAGGCGCATACTGTTTTCCATGGTTTCGGCCAAACGGGCAAGAATGCCTTCAAGAATACCGCCCGCTTCGCCAGCGGCCACCATGTTGCAATAAAGGGAGTCAAAAACTTTCGGGTGCATGGCAAGGGCATCGGCCAAAGACGAACCGCCGTTAATGGACTGGGTCACCTTGTGAACAACACTCTTGAGTTCAGGGTTTTCGCATTGTTCTTCAAGAATGTTCAAGCACTGAAGCATGGGAAGACCGGCAGAGCACATGGAAGAGAACATACGGGTAAATCGCGTAAGGTCTTCGTGCTTGATGCCCGTACCTATTTTAATCTTGATTTCGGTAGGCTTCTTTTTAAGGCTCACAATCACCAAGCGACGACGCATGAGCAAGGCTTCGGCTTCAGCCTTATCCTTCGCCTCAAGTGTTCCTTCGAAGTTGTTTCCCTGAGAGTTTTGAGCCTTATAAATGAATTCAGCCATCGATTACACCCCTTCCTTGACAAAAAGCTGTTCCAACTGGTCCGGACTGGGCGAACGAGCAAGGGCCTCGAATCTGTCGACCTTGTGGTTCTTGACAAGTTCGCACAAGCACATGTTCATCGTATTCATGCCGAACTTCTGACCGATTTCAATCATGGATTCAATCTGGTGCACCTTGTCGTCGCGAATCAGGGCGCGAATACCCGGAGTCACGTTCATGATCTCGTAAGCCATCACGCGGCCACCGCCAATTTTCGGGACCAGGGTCTGGCAAATAACACCTTGGAGCACGAACGAAAGTTGGGTACGCACGGTCTGCTGTTCACCCTTCGGGAACGCGTCCACCACGCGGTTGATTGTCTGCACGCAGGAGTTGGTATGCAAAGTCGCAAATGCCAAGTGACCCGTTTCGGCAATGGTAAGAGCCGCGCGGATAGTTTCAAGGTCGCGCATTTCGCCGATAAGCACCACGTCGGGGTCCTGACGAAGGGCCATCTTCAGGGCTGCAGCAAAACTGTTGGTATCGCTACCCACTTCGCGCTGGTTGATCATGCAATTCTGGTGCTTGTGCAAAAATTCGATAGGGTCTTCCACTGTCAAGATGTGGTCGTGACGTTCCTTGTTGATTTTGTCGATCATGGCGGCAAGGGTCGTGGACTTACCGGAACCGGTAGCACCCGTCACCAGAACGAGGCCGGACGGGCGTGTCGTAAAGTCAGCCAGGATTTTCGGGAGTCCCAAATCCTTGAACGTTTTGATGTCCAAGGGAATGATACGCAAGGCAAGAGCGACGCAGCCACGCTGCAGGTACGCGTTGGCACGGAAACGGGCCAAATTGGCGATACCGAACGAAAAGTCGCATTCCTTGTTCTGTTCAAAGGACTTTTTCTGCAGTTCGTTCATCAAACTGTAGGTCATACGCATGGTTTCGTCGGGTTTTAACTTGTCCTCGCCAAGGGGAGTCAGTTTACCGGACAAGCGAACGAGCGGAGGCGAACCTGCCGTGATATGCAAGTCAGAAGCCCCACGTTTAACCATTTCAGAAAGAAGATCTTGAATATTGTATGCCATATTGCAGAATATAATTTAAAAACCCTAAAAAAAAACATAAATTCTCTATAGATATGCGGTCAAAATCACTCAAAATAGCCGTCATCACATTTTCAGCCCTGATTTTGTGTTTTGCGTACCTTGTATACAAGGAGCATTCAAGGCCGTTTAAGGAAATTCCTAGGACCGTAGGGAATTTTGCTGCGCTTTCCAGCGACGGATCAAGAACCGAGTACTATTTTGAGCGCGGAGACGTCACCCTAATCGTTCTCAGCGCCAGTTGGTGCCCTGCCTGCATAGCCGAAATGCCCACTTTGAAGAAACTGCACCAGGAATTTTCACCCAGCGGGTTCAAAATACTCATGGTGAGCGAAGACGACAACTTGAAGGGCGCCGCACGATTCAAGAAAAAATACAGCATGCCGTGGAACGTAATCCACTGGAACTACGACTTGATGAATGCTCTCGGGAACCCGAACGCCATCCCGGTAAGTTACCTGGTTGACGGGAACGATGAAATCATCGCCGTAACGGCGGGAATCATCGACGAAGAGGAAACCCGATCGAAAATCAAGGGACTGCTAAAGTAAAAAGGCGAAGTCGCCCAACCGCCTAAGCCACCGGGCTCGGGAACAGAATCACATCGGCCAGTTCAGTCTTGCCGAGGGCGAGCATGAACAAGCGATCCAGACCGAGAGCCACACCGGAGCAAGCCGGCATCCCGGATTCCAGAGCCGCCAAGAAACGTTCATCGATAGGAGGCAACGGCTTGCCCGCCTTTTTTCGAGTTTCCAAGTCGGCGTTGAAACGGCGACGCTGTTCCGCGACATCGGTAAGTTCGGTGTAGCCGTTGCAGAGTTCCACTTTGTCTACAAAAAGTTCAAAGCGCTTGGCCCATGTAAGGCCATCCTTGTCCACATAAGTCTGCGCCAGGGCAGCCTGGGATGGCGGATAATCCATGATAAATTCGGGGCCATGGCTAGCAAGAGCCGGTTCCACCACGAACACCATCAGGTAATCCCACCAGTCCTCGCGACTCATCATCCCCGAACATTCGGGAATCGGTACGCCGTGGAATTCGCAGGTCTCGGCAAAATTGGAGAGATTCTTGCAGAACGGGTCCACACCGGCGTAGTTCTTGAACGCATCTATCCAGCGCGTGCGACGGGCGTTTATCGGGGTCCCCATGATTTCACTGACCAAGGCTTCCACCTCGTCCATGAGTTTTTCCTGGGGCATGCCGACACGGTACCACTCCACCATGCTGAATTCGTTATTGTGGTGACTTCCGTATTCATCGCGACGGAAGGACTTCGTAATCTGGAAGATATCGCCGAAGCCAGCCGCCAGCAAGCGCTTCATGTGGAATTCCGGACTCGTCATCATGAACTGGGGCGGTTCGGAATTCACTTCAAAATAATCCAACTGCGGATCGGTGCCGCCCGCCTGCGAAAGCGTGGGCGATTCCACCTCGAGTACGCCATGGCTCACAAAGAAACTACGAACCTTTGTCAAAAGCGACTGGCGTTCAATCCACGTTTCGCGGGAACAAGTCGGAGCGAACTTACTACGAAGAGAAACCATTATTCACCCACCTTGATGCAGCGAACCGCAAGATAAAAACCATTGTCCACCGATATGGATGAAACATCCTTGTCGGTGCTGAACATGGAACGCGCCGTTCCACGCTTGTCGTCGTCGGCCTTTTCCGTCCAGAAATAGGCGCCTTCGCCTATAGTCGTCGAAATACCGTTCTTATTGGCATAGCCGCCGAACATCGCCGTGAAGGCATAATCGTCGCTGCCATTGCTACGAAGTTTCTCCGCGGCCTCGCTTGCTCCGCCAGCGTAAACCTCAAGCATTTTCCAGTCTTCGTCCGTCGAAAGGCGGGAACCTTCGGGGCAAGCGGAAACTGCCGTAGCCTGGTTGTAAAGACGACCATAAGCCTTGCAGTTCTCGTCATCGCGATCATAGCACATGGAACCATCTTCAATAGCGAAATTCAGGTTCTGGACAAACCACTTGACACCATTGATGTCCTTGACCTTGTAGGTTTGATTGTCGCGGGGATCCGTAAACGTTTCAAACACAGGGCAGCGCGCCTCCATCTCCAAAGCCGTCAAAATGGAATCGACCTGAGGCTGCCATGCCGCGCAAAAACGGAACAGTTCACCACCCGGCAAAGCCGAACTATCGGCCTTGTGGGACTGGGCCCAGCGATCC
The DNA here is from genome assembly GCA_045598645.1 of Fibrobacter sp. Classification (GTDB taxonomy): domain Bacteria; phylum Fibrobacterota; class Fibrobacteria; order Fibrobacterales; family Fibrobacteraceae; genus Fibrobacter. The sequence continues at coordinate 2,123 of JAZLMK010000128.1, read as the reverse complement.
ACGTACTTTACGGAAGGAATGAGCGTATCGGCGATAGAAAGCGCCTTTGCGTTTTCCTGCATAATCTTTGCAAAATTTTCGGCGACACCCATGGGACATTTCCAGTAGCCTTCCTTGAGACCCGTCGAAAGTTTTTCGAACAGTGGAGAAGGCTTCGTCACCGTAATGGTTGTTTCTATGTAGTGTTCCGGCTTGGTCGGGCAAGAAAGTTTATGAGCCACATCGTACATGGAATCGGCCTGGGCGATGCATTCGGCCAGGCACTCTTCCTTAGCCTTGCCCTTCTTGGGGCAGGCAACCCACATGGTCGTATCGACCTGCTCCTTGACCGGTTTCGCAAAAGCCTTTGTCTTGAGCGCAGCCTTCGTAACCTTGCCAAGAGTTTCTAGAGCATTCACATTGCCGGCAACACTTTCGTTGAGCAAGTAAGAGACTACTTCGGTACAAGCATTCAGGGCCTTGGCGTTGGAACATATTTTGACGCCATAGCCGTACGCAAACTGGCTGGGGCATGCCGCAAAACTTTCATCGGGCATTTGCTTGAACAATTTTTCGTAAACGCTCACGGCATCGTTCGCGGGCAACTTGCCGCAGTAAATTTCTTCAATCTCGCCCGCCTTGACCATTTTTTTTGCGGTGGCAAGATCACCGGAATCGATAGCATCGCGAAGGGAATCCTGGGCAAAAGAATTATGGGAAAACAAGAAAATGGAACCCAATAAAGCAAATTTGAAACATGTATTCATGTAAAAAAAATAACCTCCCTAAATCTTCTCTAACATACCCATTCGCGAAATAGCAACAGTCTTAATATAGAAATCAGCCCCCGCAAAAATGCACCAAAATTTAATTTTACAGCACGGGCCACTTTGTGAGATAAAAAACAGAAAAGTCCCCAAATTTCGCATAAAAAAGCCGTTTTTTGTAAAATTTCGTTTTCCATTCAAAGTTTAATACGAACCTTTTCCATAAATTTCTACCTTTGCAGGCATGTTTGACGCTGAAAAAATCCGCAGTGAATTTCCGATGCTCGTCGCAGGCGACAAGGATGTTAAGCCGCTCGCCTTTTTGGACAGCACCGCCACGACACAAAAACCCGCCTGCGTCATCGACGTGATGGACGACTTCTACCGCGAGCACTACAGTTCCGTGAAGCGCGGCGTTTACCGCCTGAGCGCCCGCACCACCGAAGCGTTCGAAGCGACCCGCAAGAACGTGGCGAAGTTCCTGAACGCAAAAAGCGAAGACGAAATCGTCTTCACGCGCGGCACCACCGAAAGCATCAATCTCGTCGCATGGACATACGGCAGAAAGTTCTTCGACGCGGGCGACGAAATTTTAATCAGCGGACTCGAGCACCACGCGAACATCGTCTCGTGGCAGATTGTCGCCGAGATGAAGGACGCAAAGATCAAGGTCATCCCCGTGAAGGATGACGGAGACTTGGACCTGGGTGCACTTCCGAATTTACTCACGGCCCGCACCAAGATGGTCGCCGTTACGCACGTGAGTAACGCCGTCGGCACCGTGAACCCGATTGCAGAAATCATCGCGACCGTACGGAAGCTCGCCCCGCAGGCAAAGATCTTGATTGACGGCGCCCAGAGCGCAAGCCACATCAAGGTGGATGTGCAAAAGCTCGACTGCGACTTCTTCGTATTCAGCGGGCACAAGATTTACGGACCCACGGGAATCGGCGTCCTGTACGGAAAATACGACGTTCTCGACAGCATGCCCCCCTGGCACGGCGGCGGTGAAATGATAAAGAATGTCACGTTCGAAAAGACGACCTACGCCGATGTCCCCGCACGATTCGAAGCAGGCACCCCGGCAATCGCGGAAGTCCTCGGACTCGGGAAGGCCATCGAATGGCTGAACGAGAAGGGACTCGAAAACATCCGCGCCCACGAAGAAAAGATTGTCGCCTACGCGCTCAAGCAACTTGCGGAAATCCCGCAGGTGAAAGTTCTCGGGAACCCGAAGGAACGCGGAGCCCTTTTAAGCATTACTTTGGACGGAATCGCCGTGAGCGACGCCGCGATGATTCTCGACGAAGAGAACATCGCCGTGCGCAGCGGGCACCACTGCGCACAACCGGTCATGGACCGGTTCGGCGTCGATGC
>JAZLMK010000127.1:0-6885 GCA_045598645.1 Fibrobacter sp. | reverse complement strand
GACAGCAAACTCGGACAAACGCAAAAGAACATCGCAACGCTGTTCGATGAACTGAATCATTTTGCGCACCCCGAAAAAATTCTTGTTCTGTTTGACGAAATCGATGCCATTGCTCTTGACAGAACCAATTCCCACGACCTTCGCGAAATGGGCCGCGCCACGTCGGCAATCCTCAAGGGATTCGACAACCTCAACGAACAGATTACCATCATCGCCACGACGAACCTTTTCAAGCATTTTGACAAGGCGCTCTCCCGCCGTTTCGATTCCATTGTTGATTTCAATAGATACTCCCAGGACGATTTGCAGGAAATTGCAGAATCTATTCTGAACAATTTCTTGACCAAGTTTAAAATTGCCGGTCGAAATACGAGACTGTTCTTCAAGATTATCGGCAAGAACGGGAGTCTTCCCAATCCTGGCGAACTCAAGAACATTATCAAGACAGCAGTCGCATTCAGCGATGCAAGCATCGAGTGCGATTACCTTAGACGTCTGTACGAAAAATTCATCGGCCATATTCCAAGTGACCTGCAACAACTGCAAGAGCAAGGTTTCACTGTCCGCGAAATCGAAATACTTTCTGGCGTTTCAAAGAGCCAAGTCGCCAGAGCTTTGCAAGGAGATAAATAATGAATGACGTTCTCCTTTTAAAAGGGCGATTTGAACACGCCCCAAATCCAACGAAGCCAGGCGCCCCAAAGCTTCCCAGCAAAGGCAAAGTATCTGCAGAGCACATTGGATTGCTAATTCAGGAACTCAAAATTGAGCAATCGAAATGGTTGCACGATTCGACGCTGTCCAAAGCCCTGCTTGATGTGCATTATAACCGCATTATCGCCAAAAGCAACCGCATGCATAGTATTTTTGCGTTTGATTGTGACGAGCATATTGTGGGCGCAAAGTTTGATAGAACAAAAACAAAACACATCATCACCTACTGCTTTGACAAAGGTGAATTCTCCAAGGCTATTGAACGACTCGATAATTGTCAAAAAATTATAGACAACAATTTCGGAGGCGAAGTTACCGCAGAAGACATCGAACAACTATCTACTGACACATGGCCAATTAAAGTCATGTCGAGGTCTTTGTTCATGCAGTGCGTTAAAGATTGCTTTTATATAAGCCATTTTGCAAAAGACCGAGCTCCGAAAACATTAGATGAAACTTCCCTTATTTCTATTTATGACATCGGCGAAGATGCTGTCGATTTGCTAAGAAGTTTCGGCATAATCATCACTAATGACAGAATTATCAACGGAACTACGTTACAATTAAGACCGCATGAAGTGAGCATCTTAAACAACAAGGCTCCTTACCTCATTGCAATGGCAGTTTCGGATGTCTCAAACTATACCAAAGATGATTTTGAAGTCACCGAAGGCACAAAACCACGCATCGCCGAACCGACAAACGAACCGATTATCGGTGTCATCGATACCGTTTTTGATACAAGTGCCTATTTCTCAAAATGGGTCGATTACGTCAATGCCGTTCCCGACGAAATTGGAATCACAAAGGATGATTCTGAACACGGTACCACAGTTTCTTCAATCATCGTAGATGGCCCGGCTCTCAATCCAGAACTTGACGATGGCTGTGGCCACTTTCGCGTAAAGCATTTCGGAGTTCTTGCCGGAAATGTCGGTAGTACGTTTACCATATTAAAGACTATCAGACAGATTGTTTCCGAAAATAAGAACATCAAAGTTTGGAACCTTTCACTTGGTTCAAAACAAGAAATCCCCGAAAACTACATTTCCCCTGAAGCAGCAATCCTTGACAAAATCCAGTATGAAAATGATGTGACTTTCATTATCGCAGGGACAAACAAGGATGTCAACGAAAATGGCGAAAAACGAATCGGTGCACCCGCAGATTCCATCAACTCCATTGTTGTAAATTCGGTAAACCTTGAAAATAAACCCGCATCTTATACGCGAAGCGGGCCTGTCCTTTCGTTCTACAATAAGCCAGACCTTTGTTATTACGGTGGAGACTATAAGAAAAAGATTGTTGCATACGGCCCTAAAGGAACAACGCTAGTTTCAGGAACATCGTATGCAGCACCGTGGATTGCCCGAAAAATGGCTTACTTAATTTATGTCATGGGTTTGCGTCGTGAAGTCGCTAAAGCATTGCTCATAGATTCTGCTGCCGGATGGGCTCCAAATGAAGAATCGTCGACTAAAATTGGCTACGGTGTAGCTCCTAAAAAAATTGATGATATAATCCGCAGCAAAGATGACGAAATTCGGTTTATTTTGACGGGAGAATCCCAACAATACAATACCTACAACTACGGCATCCCCATCCCCGTGGCAAACGACATGCATCCCTTCGTGGCAAGGGCTACGCTTTGCTATTACCCTAACTGCGAACGAAATCAAGGCGTTGATTACACCAATACAGAAATGGAACTTCGGTTCGGGCGAATCAATGACAGGGGAAAAGTTCAAAGCATCAAGGGCAATAAGGAAGAACCTGATGATATCGACGACTTGAACGACTTTACTGAAGAACATGTCCGCCGGTATTTTCGCAAATGGGACAACATCAAGTATATTGCAGACAACTTTACGAGTCGAAGCAAGCCCCGCAAAGTTTATGCAAATGCCAATGGTAACTGGGGAATCAAGCTCACTACAATGAACCGCTTAAGACAGGATGATGGCAACGGCCTCCCCTTTGGCGTGGTTGTCACACTCAAAGAACTCAACGGCAAAAATCGCCTTGCCGAATTCATTCAGCAGTGCAGCCTGCGTGGCTGGCTTGTGAACCGAGTGAATGTTGAAAATCTTGTTGAAGTCCGGAATAAGGCTGAAGAAGATATCGTGTGGGAGTAAAATAATAATAATAACATAAAAAGAAGGAAATAATGAAAGATCCCGAACAAAAGAATGTTTTCATCAGCCACTATCATGGCGACGAAGAAAACATAAAAAAACTAAAAGATCTAATCGGAGATAAATACGATCTCCATAACTACTCCGTCACCTCGGAGAAATTCAACAACGCCCAAAATGATGACTATATCAAAAGTCTATTACGTCCTCTAATTTCTAAAGCCGGAGATTTCATTTGTCTAATAGGCCCAAACACGCATGATAGTGATTGGGTTAATTGGGAAATCGAACAAGCCATGAAAATGGGAAAAAACATTGTCGGCGTTTTTTGCAACGGAGCCGCAGACTCAGACATTCCTGAAAATTTACAGAAATTCGCAAGTTCAATTGTCGGATGGCGGAGTGACAAAATAATTGACGCATTAAACGGAGTACCATCTTTTGAAAATGCAGATGGCTCACAAAGAATTAGTCAATCACATAGGGGGGTATGCTAATGAAAAGTACAAATAATGGATATACATATATAGTTTCACGAGATTACGGTTTTGCCCCTAATCCATTTTACAATGTTTTAACATTAGCCACATGCAAACCAATCATCAGAAAAAATGCAAAAATTGGAGATTATATCATAGGAAACGCACAAAAGAAAAATAATCATAAACTAGTTTATATTGCAAAAGTCTCTAAAATATTAACATTCGATGAATACTGGAATTCTCCTGAATACGCCTGCAAAAAACCTGTAATGAACGGAAGCTTGATGAAATTATATGGAGACAATATTTATCATCATTCAGACTCGGATAGCAATCAATGGATTCAAGAAGACTCACATCATTCTTTAGATGATGGTTCTCCCAATCCAAAAAACCTCAATCGAGATACTGGCAAAACTGATCATGTTTTAATATGTACTGAATATTATTATTTGGGGAAATCCATGATTTTATTGCCCGACACATTTTCAAAATGTATTTGTAAAAATAGAGGACATCAAAAAGTTGATTATGCAGAATGTGAAAAGCTTTGGCATTTTATATCAAAGAAATACTCCGAAAAAGGTTTAATTGACACACCCTTGAAATTTGAGGAATTTAAGCGATATGAAGGTGAAGCGAAGTAAAATTCAGCCAAATGAAGAAATACTTAAATATTACTTTTATTTCATTCAAGAAAGAATGAATGTTTTTTGGCGTAAGTTAAATGGCGAATCTAATCTAACAGATGATCCAATTCTTAAAAAATATAAATTCACTAATGTATATAGAGCTTGCGATAGAACAAGTCAATATCTAATAAAAGATATAATTTACAAAGATATTTCCGCTTATTCCGCAGAGGATGTCCTATTAAGAATTCTCATCTTCAAAATTTTTAATAAGATTGAAACTTGGGATTATTTGAGCAAAGTCCTTCCTGAGCCCATTACAATAAAAAACTTTAATCCACATTTTATTAGTCAGATATTAAGTAAAAGGCAAAAAACACATCCTATTTTCAATAACGCCTACATGATGACAGGCAGTCACCAATTGTATAACCATTTATCCTCAAAACATGAGAAATGGTTAACAATGGTGAAACAGGAATTCATCGACACATCTACTTTTTCTAAAATTCTTGAAACATCTTCTTTAGAAGAAATATTTAACTTATTGCGAGGAAAATCCTTTCTTGGAGATTTCTTAGCGTACCAATACTCAATAGATTTTAATTATTCCCCTTTTATTAATTTTAGCGAGAATTCTTTTGTCAAAGCCGGCATCGGAGCAATTAGAGGCATAAAAAAATGCTTTAAAAACAGTGGGAATAATTTTGAAGATGCCATAATGTATGTTTATGAAAATTTCGATGACTTGCAAAAAAAACACGGATATACAGATTTTAAGCCTATCCCCGGGCATTATCCTACATTAATAGATTTACAGAATTGTTTTTGCGAAACAGATAAATATTTACGAGAAAAGAAACCAGAATTGGTTGTAGATAATGTGCGAATCAAACAAAAATATACACCTCAAAAGAAACCATTATGTTTATTCTTTCCACCGAAATGGAACATTGGAGATAAAATATGTATACAGCAGAATTTCCAGGAATAAACACCTTTTTAAGAGACACTTGTAGGCTCTTATTAAAAGAAGGGGTTCGTCGAGAAACGCGTGGCAAAGTATGCTATGAATTACCGGAACCCTATATGTTTAAAATTACAAATCCAACATCTCGTTTAATTACAATTTCAGAAAGACGAAACAGTCTTGTTCTTCCCTATGCAGAATCATTATGGTTAGCAATTGGACGAAATGATATGGCATTCGCGAGATCTTACTGTCCGACATTGGATATTTTTTCTGACGATGGATCTTTTATGAGAGGCGGATATGGACCTAGATTAAGGCACTATAATGGAAGTAATGATGACTATAAGATTAACAACCATCTCATTACTCAAGGTCAAGACATAGACCAATTCCTTTTCGTTTCAAAATGTTTTGAAAGAGACCCAGAAACAAGACAAGCTGTAATAAATATAGGCGACCCAACAAAAGATTGTTTTGAGACGGACAAAACGACAATAAAGCAAACGAAAGATTTTCCATGTACACGGATGCTTCACTTTATAAAAGACGCGTCTGAAAAAAAATTAAACCTCATTGTAACTATGCGATCAAATGATTTGATTTGGGGGGCTAGTGGCGTTAATATATTCAACTTTACTTTTATGCAAGAATACTTTGCATCTATATTAGGTCTAAAATTGGGCAGCTATTATCATACAGCACATAACATGCATTTCTATGAAGAGAAAAAAGATCTTGTTAAACGAATTGCGGCCATTGAAAATGTGACAGATGAACCATTCGAATACAAGAAAACATTTTCTTCTTTAAACGAGTTTGATGCATTACTTAAAATTTTATCTGCAGAAGAAGAAAAAATGCGCCACAAAGAGCTTGATTACCATTATTACGAATTTGAGGACGATTTCTTTCGTGATTGGTATAATGTATTATATTACCGCCATACAAATAAAAAGGCAAAATTCATAAACCCAATTCTTGATGAAAGAATAAAAGAAATAAAGAATAGGAAGGATCAAGAATCTATCCCATTTCAAACATCGTCCTTATAGTCTTTTAGCAAATCTTTAAAAATTTGATAATACGCAAAGCTCTCCGTTAACTCAACTTCATCTATTTTTTCACTTTCATACATCTTTTTTGAAACTCCTCCAGTACTTGCAAACGGAAGCATTCTTGTTTGAGGATACATACCTTTTAACAATTCGTATTCATCACGAATACCATTTGATCCACCAAGAAAAATTGCCGCTACAGTTTCATTTTCACTAAACATTTGATTTCGCATTGCCTTTATGCTAGCAGGCAAATTTCCTTCGATTTTTTCAGTCCATACAATATTTTCAAAATAATCAACTTCATGAGGTGTTTTGCCCTCAAAAAAACGTGATTGGTATATCGTAATAAGAGGCTTTTCTTTTTTACTAAAATCTTTTGCCACAGACCAAACTAAAGGCGTAATTGCAGGTTGCCCTCCAAAATAAAATGGAATATTATACTCTGCACACACCCGTGTAAAAGCCATTACAGCCCCTGCAGTTGCAGATCGATTAATCGTATCAAAACCTTCTCGACCTTCATCTGGGATTCCAGCAGAAAGGAAAATTTTTGAATTCTTACGCATTAATATCCCTCGTTTGAATTGCATTAGGCATATTCGTATTCAACCATTTTAAATGATTGAACATATTACGCCTACAATATTGAGAATCGTACAATAGAATTTTATTGCATGACATTTTTTTTTGACTACAAAAAAGATTTAATTCAGCATCTTCTTTTTCTAAATCCGTAGATTTTGGAATATGTATAGTGGTTCACTTTTTTCAACAGAAAAATCTGATTTCTTAGTTGTTAAGCGGCCTTTCCTAGATCCACCTTACCAAAATATACATCCGAAGGCGTGTTCCAGTCAAGGGACGAATGCAATCTTGCATCATTATAATACG
>JAZLMK010000126.1:0-7926 GCA_045598645.1 Fibrobacter sp. | reverse complement strand
AGCATTTCTGCATATTGATTTCTGTTCATAAAGAACCTCCATGTTTGGTTTTCGTTTGTTCGACTTTAAAACCGATTCCGGTCAGGGCATAGTATGCCTTTTTAAAGTCGTGCGTTTGAGCCAAACAGAAAAGCACCTGATATTTCAGGTACTCACGGAGGTTTTTGAACGCTCGGTCAGGAATATAGAATAAGGGTATAATTTGTAAAGGGTCGATTTGTAAGTTGTTTGTAAAAAAAAACGGGCTGTCGCATGTGCGGCAACCCGTTTTGAATTTTAACTTGTCACGAAGCGTTCAAGATTTAATCCTTGACACAGCGGACAGCCATACCAAACGCTTTGTATGTACCGGTAATCACTACAGAAGTACTGCTATTCAAGATTGTAAAGATCGATGTAGTCTGGTTTGTTGTATAAGGAGCGGTGTCATTTACTTCTTCTCCAATAAACCACATACCCTGCGTTCCTAAATAAGCCGTGGTACGACCGTTTGCTTTAGTGTTATCTCCCGATGGAACAAAAGACAAATTGTACGGATTGGATCCAGAAACAGAACCAGACCAATCAGAGCCATCCACAAAATACTGTCTCGTATTCTTAAACCAAGCTTGCGGTGCACCATCACTCGCGGTCTTAGATTCCACTGTTACACCGGAACTGACATTCTTTATCAAGTCAATATAGTCCTTAGTTTTCGGAACATGCCAACCTGCAGGACAAATTCCCTGTACATTTCCATCAATATTGATGGCCGTTTTGTACTTCGGGTCATCAAGTGCAAGGTTGTAATTGGAACCATCTACACTATGGGTATTGTAGTAATCGTCCAAGCCCATGACTGTTGCCCATGTGTAGAGGCGGCCATAGCGAGCATTGCCTTCCTCGGACTCCCAGGATTCGCCTTCCTTATTAAAATTCAGGTTCTGGGCCATCCAGGTCTGCGTACCCACGGTCGCAATGGGGTACATCTGGTTGTCGCGGCTATCGCACAGGGTGTCGTTGGGGTTATAGGAGGTAGTTCCGCAAACAGGTTTCGTTTTTGCAGTCGGATAGTCCGTAGATGTACAATTAATTAGCGTTTTAGTTACGTGAGCGCAATATTGTTCGTCAGGATCATAGGTGATATAAATCGTAGACTCGCGACACCTTTGTATCCCACTAGACATCGTTCCAGAGCAGTAATCATAGGCGACGCCATTGTGGCAGAACTGCGTTGCTGTATCCAAGGCAACTCCACCGCAAAGTTTGTCAGCAACATAGGCCGGAGTCGTCTTGGTTACGCAAACCTTGTTTTGAGGGTCGTAGGTTTCGCCGTTGCACTTGCTGTAAACAGCATCTCTTGCAACACAGAATTCCGTACTCGGGTTGTATTTCTCGGATACAAAACCACTCTTTCCGGCCACCTTGCACATTTCATAAATCACACCTTCAGAGCAGAATTCCGTTTCCGGATTGTACTCATCCAAAACGCCGTCTCTTTCGCATTTTTCATAAATAACGTTCTCATGGCAGAACTGCGTTGTCGCCTTGTACTCAGTCTCATCAAAATCGCGGATCCCCTCAACAGCACAACGTGTATGTATTTTATTGTCATCGGAACAGAATTCACCCAAAAGTTCATATTCACGCAGTTCGCCAGTTTCCAAATCTCCACACTTCGGCACAACTGCAGATCCTAGTCCAATATCGTAGCAGAATTCCGTTTCCGGGTCGTAGGTGGTCGGGTTGCCCTTTTCGTCATTGCAAAGATCGTACAAAACATCATTCGCGCAGAACTTAGCAGCGCGATCAAACGGTTCGCCATTGCACTTTGCAGCAACCGTAGGTCCTTCTGCAGTCTCTTCGCACCAGGAGGTTGCCGGGTCAAAAGGAACATTACCGCAAAGGGCCTTAGTGATTTTAGCAGATTTGTCGCCGCAGGTAATGGTTACAGTACCCAAGCCATTATCGCTGAGGGTGCAATCGTCGCCATTAATGCCATCGATGCCATTTTCTACAAGAACCACGGCCTCGCCGCAGGTAACCTTCACGCCGACCTTCTTGCCAGAAACGAGGGAATCCGCAGTTGTGCAACTTGCGCCCGCAGCACCCGGTTCACCATTGGCGCCATTTGCAACAAAGTTGACGGAAGCGCCACAGAAGATGTTAACGCCGATCTTTACACCGGCATCCAAAGTGTCCTTGGCATAGCAACCGGAACCATCGGCTCCATCTCGACCATTTTCAAGGAACGTCGTAGCCTCGCCGCAGGCAACCTTCACGCCGACCTTCTTGCCAGAAACGAGGGAATCCGCAGTTGTGCAGCTCGTGCCATTTGCACCCGGTTCACCGTCCTCGCCGTTCTTGATGGTGCCGACCTTCTTGCCGTCGCATTCAAGGTCGAAGTCGCCGTCTTCATTCACGCTCGCCGTGCAGCTCGTGCCATTTGCACCCGGTTCGCCATTCTCGCCATTCTTGATGGTACCAACCTTTTTGCCATCGCACTCAAGGTCAAAGTCGCCATCGGCATTCACGCTCGCCGTGCAGCTTGCTCCCGCTTCACCCGGCGCACCATTCTCGCCGTTCTTGATGGTGCCAATTTTCTTATCACCGCAAGTCAGTACATAGTCTCCGTCACTATTTTTACTTGCCGTGCAGCTTGCGCCAGCGGCACCCGGTTCGCCATTCTCGCCGTTCAAGAGCACACCCACGGAATCGCCGTCGCAAACGACCTTGAAACCGGCATCTCCATCGAGAGCTTCGACCTCGCAGCTTGAGCCTGCGGCACCGTCCTTGCCATTAATACCATCGGCCCCATCTTCACCAGAACAGGCGAAGAGAGTAAACAAGAGAGCAGCTGAACCTGCAACTCCAAGGAATCCTTTTTTCATGCGTTCGTCCTTTTTTAAGAAATTCTTACTTTTTTAATATAAAAAAAAAAAACAAACGTCAAAGTTTTTTGTAAGTTTCCATAAAAAAGGGGCATTCCAAGCTAGCAGGACCCACTTTTAACGGGATTTACCCCCTATCGGCAGTTCCCACTCAGCAAATTCATCAGCAAATCGACGATCTCGCTCCAATGTTCCAGCACGACTTTCGTTATGGCCGGGTCGTACATAGCGCCAGCATTGCGTTCAATTTCTTCACGGCAACTGTTCAACGTCTTTGCTTCGCGATAAACGCTCTTGCTAACCATGGCATCGATTGAATCCGCCACGGCAAGAATTCTCGCACCAAGAGGGATGTTCTCGCCAGAAAGCCCTTCCGGGTACCCCTTGCCGTCGAACCGTTCATGGTGATGAAGCACTATTTTCACAAGGTCCTGCGCAAAGTTCGACTGCATAAGGACCTTCGCCCCGATAACAGGATGCTGCTTAACAACGGAAAATTCCTCGTCCGTAAGCACCGAGGGTTTCCCAAGGATTTCATCACTGATTCCCGCCTTGCCGATATCATGCAATTGAGCGGCATCGGTAATCATCGCAAGCACAGAGCCTTCCAGCCCAAGAAGCCCTGCAATCATTTTAGACAAGCGACTCACTCGTTCCGAATGGTACGCCGCATAGGAGTCCTTGGTTTCCCCAACAGAAATCAAGCTGGCGATTAACTCCCGCATATTCTGGTCTTTGCCACATTCACTGGGCTCAGCCTTGTTATCCAGAATCATCTTATCGCGACGCATGTTCAAGTCCGCCTCGAGTTTCCAGTCACTTATCGACTTGCGGTGGCCACTGTCGTCTTTCAACCAACTTTCACCGATAGCCAAGGTAAGGTGGTACTCGGCATCCTTGTTGTATTCCGCGACATTCTTTTCGAGTTGGCTACGTAACTTGAACATCATATCGCTGTAGACATCCATCAACACGACAAATTCATCGCCATCCACCCTAAAACATTTACCGTACTGCCCGTACGATTTCATAATGACATTTGCCGCGGCGACAATTAGGGCGTCCCCGGCCGTGCGGCCAAAGGTGTCGTTCATGTACTTGATACCTTTGATGTTGATAATCAAAAGAACCCAGTCCGTATCGCTGTTTTCACTCTCGGATTCAATTTTTGCAAGGTTTTCGTCGAACAAGGCCCTGTTTTCAAGTCCCGTAAGACTGTCCGTCGTCGCAATATTCTGCAATTGACGGTTCATCATTTGCAGTTTTTTATTCGTCTCCTCGAGTTCATACGAGGTCTCCCTGATGAACGTCGCCATTCGGGACGCTAGTGGAAGCCTGGAATCTGCAAAATTTTCGCTTACATAGCCCGCAGAGTCAGGCTGTTTTCCCTCGCCCTCGCGCATGGCGGCAACGACAAGCGTAATGTTGTGCTGGTTCAGACAGCCCTCCTCGCGCAAGAACTCCCCGTGCGAGAAAAAACCGGTACTCTCAGCGACTCTCTTGAGCGGATAGATTTCGTACGTCGGTTCTCGAGAAGACCAGAACGCCTTTCGGGCCGCGCAAGAAAAGATGTGAAGTACATCCGGGCGGAAACTTTCAATGCTCAAACTTTCTTCGGCAACGGAATCCACAATCGTCTGCGGCTCGCCATAAGACAATCGCACAATGGATCCGACATCCACATCCGATGACATCGTAAGCGAACCATCCGGATTGCTTGCGGCTGGCGCTCTCACAATCGTTGTGGAGTTGTGCTCGTAAAGCATCGGGAATTCAAGTGCGTTACTAAAGAAGTTCCTGTCGTTCTTGATGTTCAAATACTTGCGGTACACTTCGTAAGCGGGTCGACCTTCCAGTTCGTACAAAATATTTCCAACGGACTTTGTCACATGGAACTTTCTGCCCAGAGGTTTCCAGCCGCTTATTTTCAGCGACTTCACATAAAAATCATCGCCACCGTAAAAGGCGACCAGCAGGCCCGTTTTGCAGAAGCCTCCTACAGAAGAAAAGACACACGACTTTGGACTCGTGATATCGGGAGAACACACAATTCCCCCAAACACCTGAATATTCGAAGGCAATCCGCGCATGGCATCGCAAAAACGCGTCGTCGAGTTCTGCGATATCGTGTGGTACATTTCAATCGCCTTGACCCACGGATATTTCGAAGTCTGGTTGATAATGTCCTTGGAAATATCGTCTACGCTCATGGTTGCCATGTCGTACTGGAGCACCTTGAACATCGTTGTCGGCAAATCGAAAAAGTTCATGACCACGGAAATCTTGCCGGAGACTTCGCAGTCCTCGATATTGCCGGCAGTGGACATACCCATCCAGGGAACGTCCGGAAACACGCGTTCAATAACGGTCCAAACTCTTCGTAACTCGTTTTCGTCAAGGATTTCCGAAAAAATCTGGAAAAAAATCTTCGGCGAACCATTGCCCAGGCGCCACTGTTTAAAAATCAATAGCGATTTTTCAAATTCCTGCGCATCCTCGAAAACAAATACTTTTTTCTTCATGTTAACCTCCCCTCAAGGCAAAAATCAAAAAAAGTCTTCTCATCTTTTTAATATACGTCTTTTTGGAACAAACGCTCGTTTTATTTTAGACGTGTGATTTTTGCACAAAATACCAAAATTTAGCAAAAAACGCCAATTTTTAGCTAAATTTAGAGAAATGGCAAAACCCCAGCCCTTATCTCAACCCGCGGAGCCTATTTTTATCTCAACCTGCGAAGCCCGTGAGGCGAGGCGACTGCTCTATTGCAGTCGTCGAGCCGAGAGCGAGAGTTTCATAGAAACTCGAGCGGTCTCATAGAACGAAAGGGCTGAGCCTATCCTCATCTCAACCTGCGAAGCCCTTTCGGCATCGGCACCTCGGTGCCGTCTTCTTGCAGCAAGTAGATATTGTCAAGACTGATGAAGCCCTTGCCACTGTAACGGGCACGGAAAGCGAAGAGCTTGATTTTGGTCGGATCCAACTACGGAATGACCTTGCCCCAGCCCTCCTGGGTCATGGTTTCCCAAAGAACCGTATCGCGGACCCAGTTGCCATGGGTATTTTTCAGGCGCACCATGAAGTCGTCGTAGTCCTCCACCTGCGAGGACTGCACCAGCAATTCAAAGTAGCCGTCAGGATTATTGTGGTTCGTGGAGTAATCGAACACAATCCCCACGGACTTGTGAACCTCTTCGGGCAGCACGTAGTAGGCGCCGCTGAAGTTCGGCCACCCCTGTTCGGGCGGCTGCTCGATGACGAAATCGTGCCGAATGTAGCCGCCCAGAGGGGGATTTCCGTTATACACCTTGGCATCCATGGAGGTGGCGTTTTCGCCATTCACCACCGGGAACCAATCCACGGCGTCAATGCCGTTGTCGAAATTCTGCATGCAACTCGTGGTGCGGTAGGCTCCGCGTACGCGGAACGGAATCTTGAACAAAATTTTCATGCCCCCGACGCCCTGCAATACCACTTCGATTTCACGAGCCCCCAAGGACACGTCCTCGGACACAGGAATCTTTACATGGAAACTTTCGATAGAAGCATTCCACAAGCCGTCATCAGGAACCAAATACTTAGTGTAGTTTCCGCGCTTGTCCCAGTTACCGATTTTCACAATACCGCCAGTCAACTGGCCATTGTCTTGGGAGGCGGTCACGAACAAATCGATGGTATCGCCCGCCAACAGGACTTTCTTTTCGAGGGACGCCGCCCTCAAGGATGAATACTTCATCGAGCGCAAACTCTACCCGAACGTGGACTTCTACTCCGGCATCCTCTACCGCGCGATGGGTATCCCCACGAACATGCTTACCGTGATGTTCGCTATCGGACGCTTGCCCGGCTGGATTGCCCACTGGAAGGAAATGCACGACGACCCGATGAGTAAAATCAACCGTCCGCGCCAGATCTACACCGGCTACACCGAACGCCCCTGGGTCGACCGCGATAAAAGATAAGTTTCGCAAACAAAACCGCGTCGTAAATTTAAAAGTCTCCGAGGCAATCGCCCCGGAGATTTTTTTAGTCTTTTAATAATGTTATACGTTAGCTTTCAACATAGCTTCAGCTTCCCGAATTTTTTCTTCCGGGACTCCCAACTTGCGCATTGCTTCTAGCGTCGCGTTTTGCCCTTCAGCACGACCTTCAGCACGACCTTCAGCACGGCCCTCTGCACGGCCCTCTGCGAGGCCTTCCTTACGCGCCTCACGACGTTCAATGGAAAGTTCATATTCGCGATCGACCATGTCTTTAGCCTCCGACAAGAAGAAGTCTATACTAAAGTTACTCAATTTGGCAAATTTTTGCAAGACCTCCACATAGGGGTTTCCAGCCAATGCACCCTCGTTCTCGTTATTGACGAATTCGATAGCGCGAAGCCATTGAGCGAGCGGACTATTGTCGGCATTGTAACTGTTTTCATAGAATTTCTGCAATTCCACAAGAATCAGCGTCTGCTTGTCAAAATAGCGTTTACCGTCCTCGTTCCTGAAGCAAACCTCATGGCGATATCGCTTGGAATCAGAATAGGCATCAAACATCTGAAGCACAACGAAATTCAAATCCCGCAATTTGTAGACTTCGCCAGGGAGTTTGCTCGCCGCAGTATGCTTGGAAGTATAATACACGATGCGATCCGGAAAATCAGCCGAATCCTTGTGTTGGATTTCAAGAACGATGCGGTTGTGCTCGGGATCTTCCGCTACCAAATCCGAGCGGATTTCCTTGGAAAACGGACCTCCCGGAAGAGACGGATCGACAAAAGTGAGTTCCGAAATGCAATCCGGACCATCCAACTTGATGGCCGCATTCAAGAAATCGATGGTCCACTTCACATATTCTGGATTTCCGAAAAACATCCGGAACACGGCATCATTGTAAAGATACGCGAACTTGTAGCGTTTGCAGTACTTTGCAATACAGGCAGCGACATCGCCCCCGCTCACGCGGGTTTCGTGAATATCCTTGAGCATTTCTGCATATTGATTTCTGTTCATAAAGAACCTCCATGTTTGGTTTTCGTTTGTTCGACTTTAAAACCGATTCCGGTCAG
>JAZLMK010000125.1:0-51947 GCA_045598645.1 Fibrobacter sp. | reverse complement strand
CTCTCGACCTCTCTCACCTCGACGCCGGTGTCTACATGGTCCGCGTCGCTGGCAAGACCGTTGACTTCAGCCAGAAGATCATCGTTAAGTAATTTCTTTGAAATTCTTAAGAAAGGAGTTGCCATAGGGCAACTCCTTTTTTTTCAGAAAAAAGTGATTTGTTGCAAATGTCGTAGCATTTGACCGTATTTTTTTGCTGATAATTGATTTGCTCGAGTTTAAGAATATATATTAGAGCGAGATTGAATTGAATGAGGTTTCATATGAATTCGAAGAGTTTGTTGTTGTTGGGCTGTATGGCTTTTGGCCTTGCCGCCTGCGGTTCCGATCCGGCCGCCGATGTCGCTGGCACCGGAGCTGCAAGTCCTTTTGGCGTGCAGAGTAGTGCCGCCATTATTCCGGTCGATCCGGGTTCCTCCAATTCCGGAGTTGTTCCGCCGCCCACGAACGGTACTGTTCTTCCCTTGGCAAGTACAGCCAACAAGGCTGCCCCCGTGTCCCTTTACGATGTCTGGAAATCGTTCCACTACGTGACGATGGAAGACGAATCCACGTATTACACGTCCATTGCATCCGGGTATAACTACGTATTCTTGCCTGAGTTCCTGCCGGCGGCCCGCGTGGTTTGGTCTACCCAGTCTACCGGTATGTATGCAGCGCACTGCAAGGTGGATGATTCCGCGGTGTCTGCGAAGAAATTCCGTGGATGCACGGTGTCCGAAGGCATTGGCTACGGCATGCTCATTACGGCATTCCAGGGTAATGAACCGGACTTTATTCGCTTGTGGAACTACTCACGA
Source organism: Fibrobacter sp. (assembly GCA_045598645.1). Classification (GTDB taxonomy): domain Bacteria; phylum Fibrobacterota; class Fibrobacteria; order Fibrobacterales; family Fibrobacteraceae; genus Fibrobacter. Next base: position 51,147 of record JAZLMK010000125.1, on the reverse strand, counting down.
GCTTTCCGCAAGTATAACAACCTTTCGCTTACCCCGTGGATTACCTATTCGTTCCACTTCAACGAAATCGACAATTCCAGTGCAACGGACGCCGACTTGGATATCGCCACTTCGCTTATCATCATGTACATGAATACTGGCAATGCCGTCTATTTGAACGATGCGTTGGTTATTGCGGGTGCCATTTGGGACAAGGAAGTGAACAAGTCCAACTACTACCTGTATGCGGGTGACACCCACATGTGGACCGGCGGCACTCCCATCGTGTACAACCTGAGTTACTTCTCTCCTGTGGCATTGCGCTTGTTTGCCAAGTTTGACACGGCTCATCCGTGGAATTTTGTCCTTGACGCTATGTATACCTACATGACGACAATCCAGAATTTGGGTACAGGCGTGTTCCCTGACTGGAGTACCGATAATTCTTCTGTGAATCCGCCGAACGATGCTGCCGGTAACGAAAAGAGCGGCTTTACCTATTACACGTTCAACAAGGAATCCGTGCGTATTCCGTGGCGTATTGCTTGGGATTACTACTGGTTCCAGGATACCCGTGCCGGTACCATCTTGAAGAAGTTGAACGACTTTATCGTGGCAAAGTCTGGCGGAGATCCTTCCAGCAACGCCTTGGCGACGAACTACTCCTGGAATTTGAGCCTTGGCGCCGACGTGAGCAAGAATACGTCCGTTCCTTCCCAGTGGTATGCCGCTTGGTGTGCGACTGGCCTCGGTACGAATTCCTCATGGCTTGACAAGTGCACGACAGGCTTGAATGCAATTGTTCCGACCAATAACGGCTCCAGTTACTTCAGCGATATTCTGTTGCTGATGTACAGCCAGTTGCTTAACGGCATGTACGTGAAGCCCGCCGCTCTCGGCATGTAAGGCCATAAACGTTTTTCGAGGAAATCCCGCGGTTTTAGGAACTGCGGGATTTTTTTTGTGAAAATTTGACAAAAGCGTTACAATTCGGGTTGGGGGGATTTTATATATTCAAGCCGTATGGAAAACGATTCTTTGATTGCTCAGGGGAATGTCGTGCCCGATAGCGTTGGCATCGGTAGTGCGGCTGTCGATAGTTTAGGCGCTGGTGTGGCTGGCGTTGATGGTGCTGCCGTTGACGGGGCTGGCGTTGACGGGACTGCCGCAAATTCCGTGCCGGCGATGCCGACCGCCGAGCAGTTGGGAATTTCCGTGACGACTGGGTTTGCGGGTGAAAACGGTGCCCAGCAGCCGATGGCCGTGACGGTCGGCGATACGTTCGACTTCCCGGTGACGGTGAGCTGGAGCGTGAACGGGAGCGCTCTGCTTGTGCTTCCGACGGGGTCCGCCAATGCGAAGGGCATTACGCAGTTGGGCGTTTCGCAGGAATCCGCCCGCTCGGTGAAGGACGGCAAGGAAGTCGCGAGCATTACGTTTACGTACAAGCTGGTGGCGCAGGATACGGGCGACCTGCACATTCCCGCGATGAAGTTTGAAATTCCGACACAGATGGGGAGCCCCATTGAGATGAAGAGCGAAAACGTGCCCGTGCGCGTGGATGCACCGTTCAATCCGCTGCCGGTGATCGTGGGTGCCGTTGTCGCCCTTTGCGTCGTGGGCGCAGGAGTCTGGAGGGCACGCCGCCGTGCCGCCGCCCGCGCTAGTGTCGCCGCAAGGAATGCTGCCCAGGATGCGCTCCGCGAAAAGATGCTCGTGCTGAAGCAGCGCGTGAATACGGCGGACAGCCGCGAATGGCTTTTGGAATTGGAGAACATCTGCAAGGAGGCGGTGCCCGTGAAGTTCGTGCCCGCTGGTGAAACTGACACTTCGGCTAGGACTGCCGCGCCGAATGGGACCGCTGCGGACTCTGACGACGGCTGGGAACCACTGCTCAAGGAATTCGCCCATGCCCGCTATGGCGGCGGCAAGCGCGACGCCTTCGAACTCCGTGAAATCTGGAAAGCCGCCATGAAACTTTTGGGCGTAGAAGAGGAGTAGCTAGTTACGAATTATGAGTTATGAATTATGAGAGGAAGGTTTGGCGGCGTTGCTTCGAAATAAGTGCTTGTTTTTTTTGCTCTTGATTTTATTGGTGTGGACGGGATGTTCTTATCATCCCCCATCAGCTGCCCAGTTTATGAATTCCGAAAATCGGTCGGGTTTAGTTGTTGGTGGATCTTTTTTTTCAGGAAATCGTTATATAGGAGATTATCGGTTCGAGGATGATTACGATGCATCGGAAGACGGAGGCGCTTTCGATTTATCTTTTTATTTTTCGGTGGGACACATGGTTTTGGGAATTTCTACTGAGACTTTTTCTTTTGCGATGAATGGTGGCTTTGCTAGCCGATATATTGGTTTGCAACTGTGGGGTGGGACAGGGGTTGGCACCGTTCCTGAGGAGGAATCAAATTCTTGGTACGGTGGGGTGATGCTGATAGAGGAATATCCTGTGAGCGAAGATTTTAGAGTCGGTGTTAGCGAACATATTTCGCGCAATGCGTACAAGGTGGACGAGAATTTAGGTGGTTTTGGTGTTGGTGGATATTCTACGGCGTATTATTCGGAATTCGGCTTGGGTACTTATTTGGCGTATAAGGATTTTTCTATGGAGTTCCGCTATGGAAGGCAAATGGATGAACCCAGGAATCGTTTTTATTTCATGGTAAATTACGCTTTTTTTGTTGATACAGTGGAGAAGAAAAACAATTAGTTTGGATTTTGGCTGATGGATGTGTAGGGTGTCTTGCTTTAATAATTGTTTTTCTTTCGCATTTTTAGTATTTTAGAACCGAAATTTGAAAAAGAGGTAACTCAAACATGGATATTCAGGAACTTTCGGAAAAGGTGAAGCAGCAGAGTTCGTTCTGCATGAACTTGCTGCGTGAAGTTGAAGATACCGTCATTGGCCAGAAGGCCATGGTGGAAAGTATTTTGACGGGCATTCTGGCCGATGGCCACGTGCTTCTGGAAGGCCTTCCGGGCCTTGCCAAGACGACGGCCGTGAAGGCTTTCGCCGACGCCGTCTCGCTCGACTTCAAGCGCATCCAGTTTACTCCGGACCTTTTGCCGGCCGACCTTCTGGGTACCACGATTTACAACGCCCGCGAGGCGAAGTTCGAAACCCGCAAGGGCCCTCTCTTCACGAATCTTGTGCTGGCCGACGAAATCAACCGTGCGCCTTCCAAGGTGCAGAGTGCGCTTCTCGAAGCCATGCAGGAACGCCACATCACGATTGGCGACGAAACTTTTAAACTTGACGAACCATTCCTCGTGCTCGCGACGCAGAACCCGATTGAACAGGAAGGTACTTATCCGCTCCCTGAAGCACAGGTGGACCGTTTCCTCTTGAAGGTGAAGGTGAGCTACCCGAATAAGGCCGACGAAATGAAGATTCTCGACGCCGTCGCCGGTGCGGGTCTCCGTCAGCCGAACGCTGTTGCAACGAAGCAGGATATTCTGAACGCTCGCCAGTTGGTGAAGCAGGTGTACGTGGACGAACGCGTCCGCGAATACATCGTGAACCTGGTACTCGCGACCCGCGACCCGGGCAGCATCAAGCGCAGCGACTTGGTCGGCTTCGTGGAAGTCGGCGCTTCTCCGCGTGCGTCCATCGGTCTTGCCCAGGCGGCAAAGGCTCACGCATTCATCCAGGGCCGCGCCTACGTGACTCCGGAAGACGTGAAGGCCGTTGCCATGGAAGTCCTCCGCCACCGCGTAATCCTCAGTTACGAAGCCGAAGCGGAAGAAATCACCGCCGAAACCGTGGTGCAGAAGATTCTCGATTCTGTTGAGGTGCCCTAAAGGCAAGTGTCGCGCCTCGCACGGATAAGGATTCTCGCAGAAGGAAACCGCCGAATCGAAGCGAGTCTGACGAGGCATGAGCGAAGCGAAACCGCCGAGGAAGTTCGAACAAAGTGAAGAAACGATCGGAGAGACGGCCGTTTCCGTCGAAGAACAGCCGTATAGATTTGCAAACAAAAAGACCCGCTTGCGAGCGGGCCTTTTTGCGTTTATCCCCTGTCTATTACCATCTAGAGCAGGGGTACCCGTCTTCGTGATTCGTCTTGCAGTGATCGCCGAAGTAGCCTGAATTCAAGCCTCTTACAGGAATGTACACAACTTCCTTTGCTTCGTTGATGATGACGGCGAATCCGGTGAGGTAGTTGGGCCAGTACATAAAACTACCTGGAGAGTGGCCCCATCCGCCTGCTTTGTCAAAATTGAAATCTATTTGCCTGTTGGAAATCGCCGCTACGGCCGAGAGGATGAATTGGTCGTGGGAAATCGCGATGGTGTATTTATGCAGTTCATCAAATTTGTCTTTGATGTATGTGTTTACGAAATCGTTGGTTCTTGATACAACGTCTGGCTTGGGATTGACGTTGCACTTTTCGGGTTCGTAGGCGGCTTTTGCATAGGCTTCCCAACTCTCGCTGCCATCGCAAGTTTTAAACCAACTGCCGACCATATCGTTGTTGTACTCGTGGTGCTCGTTGATACAGTCTGTATTTTCATTTTTACCTTTGTCGCTGCCGTTGCAGTTTCCAAAAGTGGACTCGTCAAAGAAGTTGGATTCTCCGGCGCCCCTTGAAATTCTGCTGGCGGTTTCCATGGTTCGACGAGCGTTTGTGTGCCAATAGTAAATATCTTCGCTTAAATTCAAGGCGCCAATGTTTTTACCTACATATTCTGCTTGTTTGTAACCATTTGAATTCAAAGTATTGTATGAATGTGTGTCGTCCTTGTTCCGTTCAGCGTGCCTTACGATGAATACCACTTTTTCATTGGACTTGACGCATCCAAAGACGTCTTGGATGGGGATGAAGGTGTCCTTCGTCGCGCGCATTTCTAGGCAGGCGTCGCTGAGGACTTCTTCACTGCTGGAACTTTCTTCGATGCTGCTAGAGGATTCGTCGGAACTGGAGGACGAGGCTGCTTCAGCGTCTTTTCCGTCCTTGCCATCCCATACGATGACGGGTTCGCTGTTTTCGCCACACTGGATTTTTACACCGGTGCGACCGTCGGATTCGTTGGTGACGGGTTCGGCTGTGCAGTTTGTTCCGGCGATGCCTTGAATGCCTTGCTCGCCTTGAGCGCCGTTTTGTCCGTTCCACACGATGCTGGCGCTTTCGCCGCAAGTGATTTTAGCTCCGGAACGTCCTGAAATGTTGTCTGTGGTGTCCTTCACAGAACAGCTTGCGCCGTCGTTGCCATCTTTACCATTCGTACCGTCGACGCCATCCTTGCCGTCTTTACCGTCGACGCCATCCTTGCCGTCGGTACCGTTCAGGCCGTCTTTACCATCTACGCCGTCCTTGCCGTCGGTACCGTTCCATACGAAAACAGGCTCGTCGTTGCCGCACTGTACGCGGATCCCGTTCTTGCCGGATTCTGAATCAGTGACGTTTGTTGCGACGCACGAGGCTCCGTCGACACCGTCCTTGCCATTGGTACCGTCTTTGCCGTCGGTACCATCTTTACCATCGGTACCGTCTTTGCCGTCTTCACCGTCGGCGCCGTTTTTCAGCGTACCAACAATTACTCCGCCACAATAAACATCGAATCCGTTGATGTCCAGATTCTCTGCAACATAGCAGGACTCTCCCTGGTCGCCTTTATCGCCCTTGAGCGATGCGAGCCATTCAGCTTCGGTTCCTTCGAATCCGTTGTCGACTGCGATTTCGTAAGCGGATTTGCCGTTGGTTCCGTCGATTCCGTTTTTGCCGTCTATGCCGTTCTTTCCGTCTGCACCGGCATCGCCTTTTTCGCCTTTAGCGCCAGTGGCGCCAGTTTCACCTTGGTCACCCTTGTCGCCTTTTTCGCCCTTGGTGCCGTCGGTACCGTTCCATACGTAAACGGGTTCGGCGTTTTCTCCGCACTGGACTTTAACACCTGTCTTGCCGGATTCGCTGTCGGTCACGGCAGTGGATGTGCAGCCTTCGCCGTCCTTGCCGTCTTTTCCATCTTTTCCGTCGCTTCCGTTCGTGCCATTGGTTCCGTTCTTTCCATCTACACCGTCTTTGCCGTCGGTTCCATCCAAGCCGTCCTTTCCATCTACACCGTCTTTGCCGTTGGTTCCATTTGTTCCGTCTGCGCCCTTTTCTCCGGTGTCACCCTTATCGCCTTTTTCGCCTTTAGCGCCTGTGGCACCGGCATCACCCTTATCACCCTTGTCCCCTTTTTCACCATTGCGCAGTACACCTACGGAGTCTCCGTCGCAGATGATTTTGTGGGCGTCTGTTCCTTCGATAGGGAGAATTGTGCAAGACGATCCGTCCGCACCGTTCAGGCCGTCGGCGCCTTTGTCGCCGGTGTCGCCCTTTTCGCCTTTCTCGCCGTCCTTGCCGTTGTACACCACGCCGATGGAATCGCCGTTACAAATGATTTTGATACCGCTGTTGTCATCGAGGTTCTTTGTTGTACAACTTAACGGGTTGTTTTCGGGGACAGACATGTCGCCTGCCATTCCGGCGTCGGCGAGTTGATTTGTGTCTTGTGAACAGGAGGCCAATAAGGCAATCCCGGCGGAAAGTGCGGGGAGCAGTATTTTTTTCATTATATCACCCAATTGATGCGTTTTTTTTGATACGCTTTTGTTACGGACCGAAATATAGGATGTGGGTGTCTGTATTCAAAGGGGGCTGGAAAAAATAGTGTTGCTAATATGTAAGTGGTCGCAATGTTCCGTTTTCCCCTCTAAAAGTGCGAAATTTCAAGAAAAAGCGGTGTTTCAACGTGAATATTTCGTTTGCCGTCCGTCGTCTTTCGTCTCTCTTGCTATCTTTATGGCGAAAAAGGGCCCTGGGAAGTCCCCCGGGCATCCGTTTCGTTTTGTTTAACGTGAATTCGGCCCGGTTTTGGGTCGTAAAAAATGAAGGAAATATGGCAAATCGTGTTGTGATCGGCTCCCAGTGGGGCGACGAAGGAAAGGCCAAGGTTGTTGATTTTTTGACGCTCGATGCAGATATTATCGTGCGTTTCCAGGGCGGCGCCAATGCCGGCCATACTGTGGAAGTAGGTGACCAGAAGTTTGTGTTCCACCTGATTCCCTCGGGCATCATGCATGCCGACAAGATTTGTGTCATCGGCAACGGTGTCGTTCTCGACCCCATCCAGACTCTTGCCGAAATCGAAGACCTCCACACCAAGGGCATCAACCCGGAAGGCCGTCTGTACATCGCCAACAACGCCCACGTGGTGCTGCCTTACCACTCCACTCTGGACAAGGCCAAGGAAAAGAAGGCTGGAAAGGCCGCCATCGGTACGACCGGCCGCGGCATCGGCCCCTGCTACAGCGACAAGGTGAACCGCATTGGTGTTCGCGTGGGTGACTTGATGGACGAACGCGAACTTCGCCCCCGTGTTGAAGCCATGGCCAAGGTCCACAATGAAGAATTTACCGTGATGTACGACGTCCCGGCCATCGATCCGGAAGTGGTCATCAAGGATTACCTGGCTCTCGGCCAGAAGATCAAGCCTTTTGTCCGCGACGTGAGCGAGTTCCTGTACAAGTCCGTGAAGGCCGGCAAGCGCCTGGTGTTCGAAGGCGCACAGGGCACCATCCTCGACGTGGACCAGGGTACATACCCGTTCGTGACCTCCAGCAACACCGTCGCTGGCTATGCCAGTTGCGGTGCAGGCGTCGGTCCTACTGCCCTGGACGAAGTGTGGGGCGTGGTCAAGGCTTACACCACCCGCGTGGGTAACGGCCCGTTCCCGACTGAACTTTTGGACGAAACTGGCGATACCCTCCGCAAGATCGGTAACGAATACGGTGCCACCACTGGCCGTAACCGTCGCTGCGGCTGGTTCGACGCCCCGGTTGTCCGCAAGGCGACCGTGGTGAACGGTCTGACCCACTTGGCCATCACCAAACTGGATGTGCTGGATACCTTTGACACTGTCAAGATCTGCACACACTACATGTGCGATGGCGAAAAACTTGAATTTATCCCGAACCAGCTTTCCAAGGTGGGCCGCTGCGAACCGGTATACGAGGAACTCCCCGGCTGGAAGCAGGATACGACCAAGTGCAGGTCCTACGACGAGTTGCCCGAGAATGCAAAGAAATATTTGCAACGAATGGCGGAACTAGTCGATGTAAAAATTGGTATGATATCTATTGGAGCAAAGCGTGACCAGAGTATCGTTATTGACGAAGGCCTGGCCAAGGGTTTGAAACTCTAAACAAAACAATAAAGAAGGAATGAAAAATATGGACGCTTCCATTGTCGGCTTGTTAAAAGGCGTTGAACTCTTCTCGGAGTTGAACGAAGAACAGCTGGGCATGCTTGCCAACTTGGTGGTTGCTCAGAATTTCAATCGTGACGAGACTGTTGTGCTCGAAGGCGACGACTCGGTGCAGGCTCTGTACCTTATCGCTTCGGGTTCCGTGCAGGTCTACATGACCGGCGTGGATGGTCGAGAAACCATTCTTTCGTTCCTGGAACGTGGTGACTTTTTCGGCGAAATGTCCTTAATCGACGGCGAACCGAGGTCCGCCTCCGTTCGCACCGTTACCGATGCGCAGTTGCTGATTATTCACCGCGAATCGTTCTTGCAGTTGATTCGCCAGTCCCCGGAAATTGCCATGGGCCTGTTGAGCGAAATGAGCAAGCGCCTTCGCAAGGCCAACCGCCAGATCGGGTCGCTTTCCACTATGTCGGTGAGCGGTCGCGTGGCTGGCACTTTGCTGAACCTTATGGAAGAACGCGGCGTGCGTATCCACACCGACGGCGGCAAGATGGTGACGGTTATCCACAACCGCCCCACGCAGCAGCAGTTGGCCGATATGTCCGGTACCACTCGCGAAACCGTGAGCCGCATTTGCTCGCTGCTCGTGCGCACCGGCGCCATTGCCATGACTGGCAAGGATATCGTCATTTTCGATGAAAACGCCTTGCAGGAACGCGCCTCCAAGGGCTAGTTCCGTACAGAAAAAAGGTTGTTATGAATAAACTAAAAACTGTCTTGGCCAAGGTGAAAAAGAGTCCTGTGGTCAAGGCGTTGGCCATTTGGATTGTTGCGGTTATCTTGCTTGCCTTTATTGTAGACAAGTTGGTGATGCCCATTTTTGCTGGCGAATTTTCGGCTACGGGCCCGGTCCCTGCCTTGGAAGGCTTGTCGGCCGAGGCGGCTGAATCTGCTTTGGAAAAGGCTGGCTTCAAAACGGAGTGGGTCGAGGAAGGCCGCTACAGTGCACAGGTCCCTGCTGGCATGGTGCTCGTGCAGTTGCCTGCTGCCGGCCGTATCGCAAAACTTGGCCGTACAGTGAAACTTACCAAGAGCCTTGGGCTTCGCGAAGTTGCCATTCCTGACCTTCGCGGCAAGAGCCAGAAGCAGGCCGAAATTTCGCTTACCCGCGCAGGGCTCGTGAAGGGCGGTATCATCAAGGGTGCGCACCAGAGCATTCCTCGCGGAGTCGTGATTCGTACAGAGCCGATGGCGGGCAATATGGCTCGCGTTGGCGATACCGTGAAAATCGTGATTTCTGCAGGCGTGACTACGGGCCGCGTGCTTTTGCCTAACTTCGCAGGCGAAGTCATAGACAACGTTTATCCGCAATTGGAAAAACTCGGCTTCAAGGTTGGCTCCGTTAAGCGCCAGAAGGGCGAAAATGGCGAGGCCCCGGGAACGGTCATTGAAACTGCTCCTAAGTACGGCGATTACTTGAAGCCCGATACAAAAATCAATTTCGTTATAGCGGACTAATATATGGTTCGGAAAACGGGAATTCTTGTTGCAGGGCTTTGCTTGGCGCTATTGCTTGGCGCCTGTAGTTCTGCACCCCGTAAGCAGGAGGAGTCGACCGGCAAGGTGAAACTCACTCCTACGGAGATGGCTGTTGTACAGAAGGCCATCGAGGCAAAACAGAACGACCGGAACCTGGACATTGCCCACGAATCCTTTATCCGCGCGCAGGACTTGGAACTGCGAGGCGAAAAGAAGTTGGCCGAGGTGTTTTGGCAGCGTGCTCACGAGGCCGACCCCGAAAACCGTTTTTTGGCTTTCGCCGTAGCCGAACGGCTTTTGGCGAACGGTAACGATTCCGCCGCACTGGACTTGGCCTCGAAGGCCGTGACCTACAAGGGCAAGGCTTCGTCCAAGCAGTACGAACTGATGGCGAAACTTTATATGCGCGAGGGAATTGCCGATTCCGCACGCAAGTATTTCAAGATAGCCTTGGATTCTGCACACAACCAGGACATGACTTTGCTGTACGATTACAGCCTGTTTTTGGAAGCCATCCAAGACAAGAACGAACTCGTGAAGGTCTACGAGTCCCTGCTTCCGCAAACGAACTACATCCAGTCGCTTTTCAACAGGCAGATTGGCCTCCTAGTTGAACTCAAGAAGGATTCCGCCATTGTCAATCTTTTTGAAAAGGCCTACGAAGCGACGGGGGACAGGGACTTGCTTTCCAAGTTGGTGCAGGGTCTTGCTATGCAGCGCAGGAACAAGGAAATTCGCGCTATCGCCGATACCGTGACGGGAATCGACGAGGTGAGCGAAATAATTGTCAAGACCGCTTTGCTTTCGTACAACGATGACGAAAAGGAAGCGGCCTACGCCTTTTTGCAGAAGAAGGTGTACGAGGATTCCGTGGTGACCCCGGTGACGTTGTATTACCTGGGCAGTTACGAATTCGTGATGGAAAAGAAGGACAGCGCTCGCATCCACCTGGAACAAGTTTATCTGAAACTGGACAAGTACCCGGCTTACGCGGCGCAGGCTTGCCGTTCGCTTGCAGGGATTGCCTTTGCCGATAAAAAGAAAAAGGAAGGCCTGAGGTATGCGGTACTGGCCGATTCGTTGCACAAGGGTGGCGATACGGAATTTTTGGCCATGGCCTACGCTTATGCAAATGAATATGCGGGGGCTTACGCCGTTCTCGATTCCGTAATGAGTGTGCTTAGCCAGTGGACGCCGATGGCGGGAATAGCCGATTCCAGCACCATGAGTGCCATGAAGCAGACGGTGGAAACTCGGCACAGGCGCCTGCAGCAGACTTACGCCCAGATCCTCGTGATGGAAGCCATGGAAATCGAGAAGGATGGCAAGGCTGATTCCTTGAAAATTGCGCATGCGATGGAATGCCGCGGCAAGGCGGAACTGTTCTGGGAAAGCATGCTGATGGCCGACTCCACGGATTTGTTTGTTCGTGTCGCTATGGCCATGAATCTGGAGCGGATGGACAGGTTTGACGAATCTTTCCAGATGTTTGAAAACTTGCTGACGCATTATGGCGACCTTCGTGTGGATTGGTCCGAGGTGCTGAACTACTATGGCTATTCGCTGATAGACGAAAACAGGTCCCCCGAAGAGGTGGAAAAGGGTTTGCAGTTGGTGCTGAAGGCCCTCTCGATTGAAAAGGGCTCTGTCCCGTCTGAAGCCTACCTGGATTCCAAGGCCTGGGGCTTGTATCGCCAGGGCAAGTTCCAGGAGGCGTTCGAGACAATCAAACTTATCAAGGGCGAACACTTCCTGGACGATTACGAATACCTTTTGCACTTGGGCGCCATTCAAGATGCTCTTGGCAACAAGGTCGAAGCGACAAAGGCCTACAAGAAGGTCCTGAAAATCCGCCCGAATTGCAAGGCTGCCAAAGAATTTTTCGGCAAAAAGAAAAAGTAGGGGCCCATGAGAAGTCTCTATGCTTTTTTGCTGTGTGTCGCGATGCTTGCCTATGTGGGCTGCGCCGGTTCCCGGGGAGTCCCTGCAGCGGAATCTCGCACGGAGGCTTCGGTGGAGGTTTTGCGCGATAGTCTGCGGGCGAAGTTCGTTTTGACCGTCTTCGATACCACTGGAAAACCGCAGGACTTGGATGCCGTGCTGTTTTCTGTTCCTGGCAAGCGTTACCGCATGGAATTGACGGGCCCGATGGGCATCGGGGTGGCTTCGCTGCTTTGGACTGCCGAAGGCTGGAACATGGTTTTCCCGACGGAGAAACAATATCTGAGCGGTGTGGGCTATATGGTTGGTGTTATGGGCGATGACGGCATTCCCTTGGTCCCTATACACCAGGTGGCGGACTTGTTCGATGGAATCCTGGTGCCGGTAGGCAGTGAAACTCTTGCCGAAAGCGATTCCGCCGGCGTGAGGGTCGTGAGCGCCAAGGCCCCTAGCGGATTTGCATTTAGGTATGGCGTACGCGACGGGAAGGTGGAATGGCTTTCGAGAGCGGGCAGCGACGGAAAAACCGAAATGTTGAAATTCTCGGATTTCAGGACTTTTGAAAACGTGGAAACTCCCGAAAATATCGTGTTTGAAAAGGAGGGGAAGACCTTCTTGAAAATACGGATCAGGAAGGTGACCCGTAAAAAGGCCTTTAGCCCTGGAACTTGGCGCCTAAATGTGCCCAAAACCTACAAGCGAATAGGCGCCTAGACTTTCGACTTTTTGTAGATTGAGTGTTGTATGAAAAAGTTCAGTAGCGTATTTTTGCTTTTGGCGTTCGCCTTTTTTTGCGTGACCCCGGTTTTTGCGGTGGACACCCTCGAGGTGTTCGTTTTGCGTGTGCAGTTTGCCGAAGAAAAAACCGACAATTCCCTTACTACGGGCAAGGGAACCTTCGGGTCGATTCCCGACAAGAGTTACAGTCTGGATCCGGTGAAGCAGGCGGGGAAGGTGCCCTACTGGGAAAAGCATTTGCAGTTTGCCGATGCCTATTACAGGGCGGCGAGCGGTGGAAAGTTAGTGGTCAAGTCGCGTGTGTTTCCGGTATATACTCTAAAGAAGCAGATTATCGACTATAATAGAACTTCCAAGATGGATGGCGAAAAGACTGCGGAATTCGACGAGGCCCGCAGTAGGGATTACCTGACGTTTGTGTACGATGCCGTGGCCGCTGCGGCTGCCGCCGATACATCGAAGGCTTCTCCCTTCCGCATTCCGCTTTCGGACACCACCAAGGTGAAGCGTTCGTACATGATTGTGCACGCGGGCGCAAGTAGGCTTGTAGACGGCGGCAGCATGGGCACCGACGGTGCCGATACTCCGGGCGACTTCATGGACATTTACGTTTCCCGCGACGCCTGGGAATACTTGATGCCGGATTCCGCCCAGAGCGCAGCGGCTTTGCCGACGTTCGGCGTGAACGAAATGGGCGACACCGTGGTGAATGGCCTTGTGATTCCGAATTCCTCCATCGACACGCTTCGCACCGTGATGGTTGTGAGCGAAACCGCATCGCAAGACGGCTTGAACTGGGGTGTGAACGGAATCGTGGTGAACCAGATTGGTCGCGAACTCGGGCTCCCCAACACCTACGATGTGATGAAGGGAATTTCTCGCCTGGGCTACTTTGACGCCATGGACTTTGCCGGCTACAATGCGGGCAATGGATTTATGCCTGCTCTCCCGGCAGCGTGGGAACGCGCCTACATGGGCTGGAGTAAAATCAAGGAAGTTCGCCCCACTGCTGGCCATCCCGTGACTGTGGACATTGCCGCGGCTGGAAGCGGACTCGGGACCGAAATTGTGAAGGTGCCGCTAAACGGAAGTGAATACCTGCTGATTGAAAACCGCCAACGCAGTTGGGACAAGAAGGGCAAAGTTTCTGTTGTGCTGGGCTCTGCCGACGAAGACAGCGACACCACGATGCGCACCGTGAGCGTTGACAGTTTGACGAAGGTTTTCGAGGACAGCACCTGTACGGCCGAGGGCAAGTGCAAGGTGAACAAGAACAAGGCGAAGGGGCTTGTCGTCGGCATGACCTCGTTTGATGCGGGTCTCCCCGCGAGCGGTGTTGCCGTGTGGAAAGTGAACGACTGGTATTTGCGCGAAACCCTGGATTACGGAATCGCCAACTACTGGGGTGGCGACACCTTGCGCGACCACCAGTTTGGAATCGCCCTTGTGGAGGCCGATGGAATATTGAGCATCGGCAAAACGTTCAAGAACGCTTTGGGCCAGGATACTTACGATTACGGCAGCGGAACGGACCTTTTGCCTCACAAGCGCATTCCTACAAGTTCGAACAGCACCAAGTTTGAAAAGGTCACGACCATCAATCCCACGGGTTACGCCAATACAAAGACGACCCAGGGTGGCTACACCGGCATCAAGATTACGGTGAATGTTCCGAAGGACGCACGCGAAGAAAAAACATCCAACGCGTTCATGGGCGACAGTGTTGTCAACTATGCGGCTCCCGTGATTAGCGTAACCATCAGCATCGATGACGGAAGTATTGAAGGCTCGAAGTTCCCGCGAGAAATTGGCCTTGCGACAGCTGTTCGCGGCGCCGTGTTCGTTGATGATCCGGACAACAGCGAAAACAAAATTTTGGTAGTGGGTTCCGACGATGGAAACCTGCAGGCTTTTAACGCTCTTGGTGACACCTTGTTCGTCTCGGATACTTCGGTGTTCAAGAAAAATGTCTCGAAGAGCGATGCCGAATCGCGTATTCCGCTTTATCGCGTTGGCCCCAATTACGGTCCGCTTGTTGGACTCGCTGGCGACGGGAAGTGCGCCTACAGTTTGCATAGCAAGGCTCTTGTGAAGACGTGCTTTGAAACGGGAGCGTTCCCCGTGCAGAAGGTGGTGTCTTTGAAAGGCACTGCAACGGCAGGTCCCCTGCTGTACGACGATAGAGTTCGTTTTGCCGAGGGGGCGCGCTTGACGGAATTGGGCAACGACCTGACGCATTATTTGCATAGCGACAAGGCGATGCCTGCTGATTTCAATATTCTCGATATGGCTTTCTGTGGAATGCAGAATGGCGACCACAACAATCAGAATCATGTCTACACAAACGATGCTGGCGAGGTGTATTTTTACTATGGAGCCAATGCGGTTGGCGATGAACTGAGGAATGGCGCAAGACTTAAGGTGGGTGGCGACAAGGAAACTATGCGCGTGGCCTGTACCGACCTGGACCGTGATAGCGTCTATGATGCCATTGTCGTGGGTAGCCGCGGGACCGTTGCGGCCATTGCCCGCCATAACACGGAAAAGCCAAGGACTATCTGGAAAAAGGAGTACAAGCGTGGCGCTGCAGGCGTCGGCGGCCTCAAGAACGAAACTAGCGGTATTGCCATTGGCGACGTGAACGGTGACAACTATCCCGAAGTTGTGTTCCTGGGGAATAATCTGGTGTACGCACTTGACCGCTTTGGACTGCCGTTGCCAGGGTTCCCGGTGACTATCAGCCGCGGCACTCCCGTGGTCGGGTTCTTTAGCGACCCGCTTTTGGTGGATGTCTCCGGCGACAACATTCCAGAAATTCTCGTGCCCAGCAGCGACGGCCTTGTTTATGCCTACACAAGCAAGGGCAAGCCTGTGACCGATGGATTCCCGCTCGCGGCGGGCAGTTTCAAGGCCGATTCGGTTTACGCTCCCATGAGCATTTTTGTGGCCGATGCGGTCCCTGGCAAAAAGTCCGCAGGTCCTGAAATTTACGCTTTCCACAGAACGTTCATGAACGCGTTCCGTTTGCGCCGTGCCGCCGATGGCGCCGCAAAATCTTTCGCCGCCTGGGCGCTCCCTGCTGCAGGCAATGAACGCACCGGGTTCTTTGATGCAAGTGCTCTTGACGAAATCAAGAAGGCAACTTCGAAGGATGAAATTACAGAATTCTTCGTCTATCCGAACCCCGTGCGTGGAGGGCAGGCCAAGGCGCGCTTTGAAATCGGCGCCGCTGCAAAGTCGGTCACGTTCGAGATGTACGACATTACCGGTCTTTGCGTATTCAAGGAAAAAATGTCGGATGCCGTGCAGGGCCGCAACGAGTTCAGCCATTTGGACCTCAAGAAACTCGGGAGCGACGTGTACACGGCTCGTTTGAAAGTGGAATTCGCTGACGGCAAGACCAAGCAGAAACTCTACAGGGTCGGCGTTGTCAAGTAACGGCCGGGTGTTTTAGAGAGGGCGTTTCTATGAAGATGTTCGCATCCCGTTTCGGAATATGCGTGTCGCTTTTGGCGATGGCAACTTTGACGATTTTCGCTTCGTGCTCTGCATTTGGCGACGAAGAGGAATTTTCTCCGACATTGGCAAACCCTCTAGGCCGTTCCAACTCTACGTCGGGGCAGTCTTCGTCGACCGATACGACGTCGGCCGATACTTTGGCAGCGGATACGTCAGTGACGGATTCGGCGGGATTGCCGAACGCTTTGGCCGATTACGAAAAACTGGAGTGGGCCAAGGTTGGGAACAGTTACTTTATTTCGACTACCGAAGTGACTCAGGCCGCCTACATCGATGTGATGGGGAGTGCGCCCGCCCAAGAGTACAAGGGCGATTCGTATCCGGTGGAAAATGTGAGTTGGTTTGATGCCGTCCTGTTTTGCAATGCCCTTTCGAAAAAGTTGGAAATGGATACCGTATATGTTTACGAGTCCGTTTCCGAGGGCGCTTTGAATAATGTGGAGATAAATTACTCCGCCAAGGGAGTTCGCCTTCCCACCGAACAGGAGTGGGAACTCGCTTACAAGGGAAAGCCGGAGTACCAGTACTATTGGGGAACCGATGAGGCGTCTAAATATGCGTATTATGCACAAAGTAAAGGCCCCGCCAAGGTCGCGACTTTGAAGCCGAACGATTACGGTCTTTACGATATGGCGGGCAACGTGGCCGAATGGGTGAATGACTGGTTTGGCCTTCCTGATAAGGTTGACTCGGCTTTCGGGCCGGAATCCGGTGAATATCGCGTGATTCGCGGTGGCGGCTGGAACGATGTGGTCAAGGAACTCGCAATCGGTTCCCGCGATAAAAAAGACCCCAAGTACAAGTCCGTAACGCTTGGCTTTAGAGTGGTCTACGGCTTGGCAGACTAAAACGGGCCAATTGTTTTTTTGTACATTTTAGCACATGAAGAGATTTTGTACAATCGCTGTTTTGGCGGGTGTCTTTTTTGTGGGATGCTCCAACGAGGAACCGGCTCCCTTGCCGGCACTCAAACCTGTTGAATTGCCTTCGGGTGTGGTGGGGCAGTATTCGGGGCGCTTGCCCTGTGATAGTTGCAAGGTGCGCATGATTCGCATGACCCTTGCCGAAGACAGTTCTGCCATTGCCGTGCAGACTATCGTGAACGATACCATGGTGGTGGACACTCTCAAAGGCGTATATTCCGTAGATGGCGAAAAAATGAAGTTGGCGCTTTCGGAAGGTGCGGTGAAGTGGTCGTTCAAGCGCGATACAACGGGGAACCTGACATTGCTTACAGGTGCGGGAACCGTATATCAAGACGACGACGGCATGGAGGCGAAACTGATTCGCATATTTGCTGCTCCGAAGGGGGAAAAATAATGCAGGGCAAGGTCCTGGTCGTAGATGACGAGCCTTTGGCCCGCATGCGTCTCAAGTCGCTTTTGGAGCCTTACGCTTCGGAACTGGAAGTCATAGGCGAGGCCGGTTCCGGTGCGCAGACGATTGAGAAGATTGCCGAACTGGACCCGGACGTTATTTTCCTGGATATCCAGATGCCCGACATGGATGCTTTCGATGTCCTCAAGCGGATTGATGAAGACGATATGCCGTTGATTATCTTTACCACGGCTTACGAAAATTTTGCATTGAGGGCTTACGAAGAAAACACGGTTGATTACCTGCTGAAGCCTATCGACCCGGACCGCTTGGAAAGCGCTATTGAAAAACTCCGCAAACGCTTGCCTGTCGTTTCCGAGCAGCAACAGATGCCGGCTGACTTTACGTGGGAAAAGTTCCGCGACATGATTAGTGTCGGAGGAAGTTATTTGCAGCGTGTGCAGGTGAAAATCGGCGACCGCATTTTACTTGTGAATGTCGACGAGATCATCCGATTCCACAGCGAAGAAAAGTACACCATGATTTATACGCCCACGAGCCAGTACATAATCGATACTCCCTTGGTGGAACTCGAAAAGAAACTGGATCCGCGCCAGTTCGTGCGCATCCACAGGGCTCACATAGTGGCTATCGACTACATTGCCGAAATTCGAAAGTCCGACATGAGCCGTTTGAACGTGGTGCTGCGCGACAAGAATCGCACGCAACTTTTGGTGAGCAGGAATTTTGTAAAACAGGTGCGCAGCCTTTAGTATTGGATTGTTATGGAACAGCCTCAGAAAAAGTTTTCGGTGAAGAATTTCTTGAAGTCGCTTACGCGCGAAATCATTGTACCCATCGCTCTTGCCCTGCTTGTGATTCAGTATGTGATCCAGGCGTTTCAGATTCCGAGCGGATCTATGGAGGATTCCCTTTTGACGGGGGATTTCCTGCTGGGGCTCAAGTTCACCTACGGGTCGCCGATTCCGTTCAGCAACCAAAAGTTCCCGGGCTATACATACCCAGCTCCCGGCGACGTGGCGATTTTCCGTTACCCCGGCGAACCGGAATATCCCGATAACAATCCGTCAAGATACACGCACCTCTTTAACGCGCTCATGTTCGGCAACTTCTATTGGGACCATGAACCCGAAGATGGACAGCCCCATTTGGTTCATTATCCAGATGGCCCCAAGGACTATATCAAGCGCTGTGTCGCAACAAGCGGCGATACCATTGCCGTGCATGGTGGCAAACTTTTTGTGAACGGCGTTCGCCAAGATACTCTGCCGGGAATTGGCAAGTGGACCGCTTCCATGCGCACGCTGTCGCCTCGCGATGAACTGGAAACGTTCGTGATTCCCTCTGTTGGTGACACGATTTATGTGGATTCGCTTTCATTGGCCCGCCTTTGGTGGCTGCGTTCAATTGTAGTGCAAGAAAATCCGAATTCCCATGTGGAACTGAATTTGAGCCTGTTCGAAGATGGCCGCGAAAACAACGGCTACGATTTCGAGGATTTCCGCATGCCGGTGGAAAACGATCGCGGCATGGCCTTGAACGCCTTGTTCACGCGCAACCAGATGCTTATACAAAAGCGCTTGGTCCAGGGCGATACGGTTTCGGGCGCCATGAATTTCGGCTATTTCAAGCAACTGTCCGCCATTGGATTCTTGCCCATGATCGACCCGCACATGAAGGGCGGTTCTCTCCGCAGGGTGAGTTACATGGGATTCGAGGCTTCGCTTTTGCAGGACTTGGAAGGCAACGTGGCTCGCTTGAATGCCGAGGCGGCAATGGCGGCCGTGGCCGATTCCGCAGTTGCCGATACCGCGGTTGCAGATACTGCGGCGGATTCCGCATCGGTTGAAAAACCGAAGTTTGAAATCCGCAGGTCGCTGAGCATCGATGGAAAGCCTTTGGATTACTATGTGGTGCAGACTCCGCAGTTCTTTATGATGGGCGACAATCGCGACAATTCTGCCGATAGCCGCTACTGGGGTACGGTTACCTTGCGCAACATTCGCGCCAAGGCTTTTGTCATCTATTTCTCCTTTGAAAACGAAGACCAGAAATTCTCGTTGGGCAATCCGTTCACCTGGTGGCGCATTCCCTTCAAGATTCGCTGGACTCGAATAGGGAAGATTATCCACCTCATTGACTAGTTTATGAAATTACGTGCTTTGCCATACATGCTTTTTGCAAGTCTTGTGCTTTACTGCATTGGACTGTTGGCTTGCGCAACTCAGGTGGCTCCTGGCGGTGGCCCCGAAGATAAATTGCCTCCTCGTGTGGCGGCGGTGTACCCGGCTCCGAATACAACGAACCACCCAAACGAACTGTACATCAAGTTGGAATTTGACGAATGGATTAATGCGAGCGTTCCGCGCAGCGCAGTGTCCATTTCGCCTCCGATTGAGAAAAAAATGAAGTTCGAAGTGAGCGGTCGTACGCTGGAACTCACATCGCGTGCCGAACTGGATGAAAATACAACGTATACGGTGACCTTTGCTGGTGGCGTTAAGGATTTGCATGGTAATGCGCTCGCAACGCCTTTCACGGTTGTCTTTTCGACGGGTCCTGTAATCGATACGCTTTCGTTGTCGGGCCGCATTTTGGTTAACGATTCCATGATGCGCAAGGCGATGTTTCCGAGCATCGGCCTTTACCTGATGGGCGAAGAGCGTAATCAGCGCAAGTACTTGGATAAGTTCCGCGATACGGTGACCAAGGCTTTGGATTCGATTCCAATGCTGGCGAAGGAACCGCCTTTGTTCATTACGCGCGCCGACAGTGCCGGAAATTTTATGTTGAACGGGCTCAAGCCGGGGCGTTACCGCGTGGTCGCTTTTGTGGATGTGAATGGCAACCAGCGCTTGGAACCGTCACAGGAATTGGCTGGCGTCTGGGTTCGTGACTTGGTGCTGGATTCCTCGACCCACGATACGGTCTGGATTCCCGTTGCCGACCATGATACCACCCACTTGGAACTTTCGTCGGTATCGCAGCCGTTTGCCAATGTTCTTGAAGCGGATTTTTCTCGCCCCGTTTATTTCGATTCCGCATTTTCCGATACGGCGAACTGCAGTTTGACATCGCCCGAAGGAAAGGTGATGTTCCCCAAGTACGTTTATTTGGGCGCGAGTTCCAACAAGCCGCAGTTCTATTTCGACCCGGCGCCTAAAAAGGAAGTGCTTTACAAGTTCGCTTGCAAGGCCGCCAAGGATTCCATGTTCCGCACATTGGATTCGCTCCGCAACGAATCCGAGTTGGAATGGGCCGAAAAGGCTTCCGACACGCTTGCTCCTGCCATAGCAAAGACGATGACGCGTTCCAAGGCCAAGGAAGTGTTCCCCGAGGATTCCATTATTGTCGCCTACAACAAACCCGTTCTCGATACGCTGGAAGACAAGTTCTACCTGGTGCTGGGCAAGGATACCACGCATGTGAATGTCGCCCGTTTGGACCCGATTCGCTTTGTTGTGCAGAACGAAAATCCTTGGTCTACCGATACCAAGGTTCGTTTGTTGCGTGGCTACCAGGATACGACTCTTGCGAAGGCCGACAGCAATGGAGTCCGTGATACGGTGATTGAACTCAAGTACAATCAGTTGCTGCAGTTCGAAACGGTGCCCAAGTTAAAACTCGCAAGTCTTAGCGGAAAAATTCCGGGCGGTGACGCCAACACCTATGTACGCCTCAAGGTGGCGGGGAGTTCGACCGCCTATTTCGCTAACTGCGGTGCGGATGGAAGTTTCGCGTTTTCGGGCCTTGTGGAAGGCAACTACTTTATCGATTATTACAATCCGGAAAAGGGGAAAAAGGAGCCGGATGCCGGCAGCCTGGACCCGTTCCGTTTCGGTTCCGCTTGGCGTGCGCCAAACGACACTGTGAAAATTGCAAATGGCATGAACGAACTTGAAAAATTAGTCCCCGTCTTGCCGTCATTAAAATAAGGAGAATGAAAATGAAAAAATTGCCCGATTTCGTCGCCGTCGACCTGGAAACTACAGGCCTGGATTTCGAGAAAGATGAAATCATCGAAGTGGCTCTTGTTCGCTTTGAAAACGGCGCGCCGACCGAGTCGGTGGATTTCCTGGTGAAGCCCACGGAGGCCGTTCTTCGCCCGTTTATCGAATCGCTGACGGGCATCAAGAAGGCTGACTTGGAAGAATGCGAGGATTTCGCTTCGATTGCAGGCAAGATTTGCTCGTTTATTGGTGATTTGCCCTTGGTGGCCCACAACGCCAGTTTCGATTCCAAGTTCCTCAAGCAGACTCTTGCCAAGGTGGGCATTGCCTACGACGATCACGTGTTCTGGGATTCCCTGACGCTTTCGAGAATCGCTTACCAGGATGTGGCGAATCATCGATTGGATACTTTGGTGCAGGCTCTTGGTATCGAAAGGAGCCGCGCTCACCGTGCCCTGCCCGATGCTGACGCCTGCGGGCGCCTGTTCGTGATGGCTTACGAAAAAATTGCCCGGATGGACCCGTGGCTTGTGGATGCCTTTACTCGCGTGTCCGCCGAAAGTGACATGGAAAAACTTTTTGGCGACGTGGACGTTTCTTCGCCGCTGGAATCTCCCAAGTACGCATTGCCCGAAGTGGAACAGGCGTCGGGTTCGCTCCCCAGCATGCCTGTACCGCGAGTGAGCGAATTCTTCAAGGAAGGCGGATTCCTTTCCATGGTCATGGAAGGCTACAAGGTTCGCGAGGGCCAGGGTGAATTTGCCGAAGCCGTGGAACGCAACATGCACAAGGGCGGTTTCTGCGTCATGGAAGCCCCGACCGGATCCGGAAAGACTCTTGCCTACCTGGTTTCTGCCGCCGACAAGGCCGCCTCTGGCGAACGCGTTGTCATCAGTACCGCGACGCGCGCTTTGCAGGAACAATTGTGGAACAACGACATTCCACAGTTGGAAAAGGTTTTCAACGGATTCTTGAAACCGGCCATTCTCAAGGGTCGTGACAACTATCTTTGCCTTCGCAAGTTCGAAGAGGTTCTGCAATCCCCGACAAAGTTGTTGCTTAACGAAGAAAAGGATTCCTTCATGGCATTGGTGCCGTGGGTTCTCACGACCACTTCTGGCGATATCAACGAATGTAATTCCTTTAGCCACTCCCGCAATCGCGTGCTTTGGTCCAAGGTGGCGAGCAGCGCTGCTTCGTGCCAGGGGGAAAAGTGCCCGCACTATGCCAAGTGTCCGGCTCTCTGCGCCAAGCGCCGTGCCATGGCCGCAAACTTAGTGCTTGTGAACCATTCCCTGTTCCTTGCCGACTTGGCCTTGGATTTCGCGCTCCTCCCTGCCTACGAGCACATTGTTTTCGACGAAGCGCATCGCTTGCCTGAAATCAGTTGCCAGGCCCAGGGTCGTACTGTTTCTTTCTTCAGTTTCCGCAACGTGGCAAAGACCTTGGTGCCTTCCCGCGGCAAGCGCGACGGACTCATTGTCGAAATGGAATCCCGCCTTGCGCCGGATGACGTCGCCCACAAGGAAGAATGCGAACAGTTTATTTTTGAACTTTCCGAAACCGAGAAGGCCCTGCACCGCTTTTTCATGAAGGTCGGCAAGAAACTCTCGAAGAACAAGGTGGGCAAGAACGGCTATGTTTATACCAACGGGATTCTCGCTGAATACGATGCCGACCCCAAGAATGTTTTCGACCAATTCGAGAACGTGAAGGCGAAGGCCGCCAAACTTCTGGAATCCCTTGCCGGCTACGATTCCATGCACGGTCTTGTCCGCGATGTCAATGGCTGCATGGATGAACTTTCCACGTTCTTCAGCGATTTTGAGTTCGTGGTGAAGGCCGGCCGCAGCGACTGGGTGTTCTACCTAGAGGAACCCTTCAATCCTCATACCATCAAGATTCATGCATTCCCGCTCCATGGCGGAAGCATTTGGAGGACCAAGTTCTATCCGTGGGTTAAGTCGGCAACGTTTACTTCTGCGACTCTTGCCGTGCAGGGAGACCTCTCGTATTTCGTGAAACGCATGTCGATGGGTTCGTTGACAGGCAGCAAGCGTCCGTTCTTGAGGGTGTTCCACGAAACGACTCCGCAGGAAACCCGCCGCAAGATTATGGTGGCCCGCTATTTGCCCAAGCCGTCTGTTCCCGAATATGGCGACGCCCTGAACGAATGCTTGGTGAACGTGCTCCCCGATGTCAAAGAAAACACGTTGGTGCTGTTTACCAGTGTGGCCCAGATGATGAAGGCCCAGGCGGCGCTTGCCCCTGCCTTTGCCGCAAAGAACAAGTTGCTTTTGTGCCAGCATGTGGACGGCGCCTTGGATGGCCTTGTTTCCATGTTCCGAGCCTCTCGCGGCGTGTGCTTGCTGGGGTGCCAGAGCCTGTGGGAAGGCGTGGATTTCCCGGGTGACGCGCTCAAACTTTTGGTGATTGCAAAACTCCCGTTCCCCAACCCGTCCGATCCGCTGGTGGCGGGTGTTGCAAACGAGATGAAGGCACGCAACGAAAATACCTTCAAGGATTATTTCGTTCCCGAAGCCTACATGGAAATGCGCCAAGGGCTTGGACGCCTGCTCCGCAGCGAAGAGGATTCCGGAAAGGTGCTTATCCTCGACAACCGTATTGTCAAGGAAGCCTACGGAAAAACCTTCGCCCGAATTTGGGATTTCAAGCATAAACAGGCCAATTCCGTTGTCGACATCAAGAATTTCGTCAAGTAATTTTATTTGACGTCTGCATTCTTTTTTACTAAATTTGCGCCTCCAACAAGGATGCTCGATGTTAGATCTGCGTGAATTTTTTGAAGGAATGTCCAAGTCGATGCTGCGTGATGTGCACGCGAAGGCATACGGCAAAAAAGGCTTGCTGAATAATGCGCTTATTCAGGCCGAGGTGCAGGATTATTTCAGCGATACCGACAGGGTAAGTTCCATTTTTGCAAAGATGGAGCCTTGGCAGCGTCGCTGCTTGAATCTCGTGTACCATAGTGGAGGCCGTGGACTTTCGTTCAACGAACTGCGCTTGACTATTCCCGTGAGCAAGAGCAACGACCTACAGTCGTTCCTGCTTTCCATGTGCCGCGAGTTCCTGTTGTGGCGTTCCTACGTTTCGGGAACGGCCATCTATCTTGGTTTCAAGAACTTCAGTGGCTGCTTTGAAATTCCTGCCGAGGAATCGGTCGATCTTTCCAAGCCTGTCCTGGGTTACGGCAACTTGCTTGATTTCCATATTTGCCGAGTGCTGGCTTATGCCAAGAAGGGCGAACTCAAGATAAATTCCAATGGCAGTCTGCATCGCCGCGGCCGCCAAATTTGTACCGAGTCCTTTTCCATGTCCAAGAAGATTTCGGAAAAGGCTGCCGAGAACGAAGTTTCTCTCATCTTCAGTTTCCTAACGCAGAACGCTTGGATAGAACAGGAAGATTCCGGTCTGTATCCTTCCGAAAAGGCGCTTGACTTTTTGCGCAAGAACGGTTTCCGCCTGCACCAGGATGTTTTGAACTGGTGGATCAAGGTACGTTTCCACGGAGACGTGAACCACTGCAAGCAATTGCTTCGATTCCTTGTCAACGGTTTGAGCGTGTCTGATGCAGCGTTCCTGTTCTGGGTCATGGATCCTTCGTACCGAATTCTGGAACGCAACAAGCAGTTGTCCTGGGATTACCTGCCTCGCCCCTTGCGCGAACTGTGGCTGCTTGGACTTGTCAATTTCCAGATGAGCGGCGAGAAGAAACTGGACAAGATTTCTGCCGTGGTGCTGACGGATGCCGCGAAGGATTGGTTGAACACTGGCGTTATCCCTGTTCCGGAGTCGAGCATTTCTGCGTTGCCGAACTTCGACTTGGTTGCGACGACGGGAACTTCTCCAAGAGTGCTGTTCCTGCTGGCGTGCCTAGCCACGGTCAAGAACGACGATAGTTACTTGTGCTTCAACCTGGACAAGGAAACATACCTGAGCGGCTTGAAGAGCGGTTTCCCGGAATCCGAGGTTGAAAACTTCAGGACATGGATTGGCGCTCCTGCCAATGTTTCTTCGACTCTCGAAGAATGGAACGCGACTTTCTATGGGGCCCGTGTGCGTACCGTGCGCCTGCTCAAGATCGACGACCCCAAGATTCTTTCGGAACTTTCCAAGTTCTCGCATTTCACCGAATGCACTGTGGAAACGATTCCGAATTATGGCTTTGTGCTGAATCCGGAATGTGAAAAGAAGGCCTTTGAAATCTTGGAAAGTTTCGGCTACAACCCCTTCGTAGACCAGTCCAGTGCCAATCGCGAACCCGCCCCTACCGATGAGTGGCGCAAGGAATTCAACATCAGTTGGCTTGCCGCCTCCGTGGTGGATTACGAACTCAAGGACGAAGTGGACGAATCGACTATCCAGTCGGCGCTCAATACTACCAAGTACGGGAGCATGTACCAGAAGTTGGATACATTCGATTTGGTGAAGGTCCTTCGCTACGTGAAGACTACGGGCACATTGCTTTCTGCACAAATTAAGGATCCGGCCAAGCGCTTGGATAAAGAGAGGGAAATTACTTTCTTTGTCCATTCCCTCAGGTTGAGTAAGTCCCCGTTCGTTGTCGAAATCCAGGAGTTCGGTTCCGACAACCAGTATCCGCTTGCGCTCAACTTCATTCAAGAAGTCAAGTTGCTCCACAAAAAGACTATCTAGCCTAGGGCAGAGTCTTCGCGAAAGCCGCGATGTCGCGCATTTCGTCTAGGCTGATTTCGTCAATGTACGGCTCCATGCCCCTTATGCTGTCGCCGAAGTTCATTTGGTACCAGAAGGTGGGCATGTCCTTGCGGGCGCGCACTCCGATGTATTCTGCAATCGAACCGCCGGGGTTGAAGTTTACGCGCCTGCCGTCTTCGCCGTGGCATGGCCTGCAGTTTTGGTAAAAGAGTTTGGCGCCTCGCTGCAAATCGGCTCCGATGATGTTCCCGTCCTTGTCCAGCAACTTGTACACAAGGTACGCCATGCGCGCATCCTCGCGGGTCAGGGTGTCGCCAGGGGAGCCGGGGGCCGGAGCGTCATTCGCTGCAGAGGCGTCGTTTGCGGCGGGTGCCGGTTCGGCAAGCGCGACAGCCGCTCCAAGAATCAATCCATAGAGCGTAAGGCCGAACATTGCTTTGCGGTACCATTTAACCATGCCTTAGAATATATATATTGTTGACTATGAAAAATAAATGGTTGTTTATGGCGACACTGGCTTTGGCGGTCAGTTCGTTTGGGGGAGAGGTTATGAAGCAGTCTACCATGGACAGACTGGATTTCGTTGGACGCTGGGCTCACAAGGCTACTGGTAGTTGTGCCAGTGCCCCGAATGCCACGGTGCGCTTCAATGCTGTCGCAAAATCAGTTGTTTTTGATTTGGAAGGCAAGGCCCGTTGGCGTTTCGATATCGATGGCAGACCCATCACGTATTTTCAGACAAATGAACGCGTCGCGAAAAAGCTGGGTGCCGTGGGCGATGGCAAGGAGCATTCCTACAGGCTCATCAAGATAAGTGAAAGCAATCCTGGCGAAGTCTGCGTCCACGACGTTGCCTTGGATGCCTCGGGCAAGTTTGGCGACAAACCGGCCGCCTCCAAGCGCGCCATCGAATTCATCGGGGATTCCTTTACGGTGGGCTTTGGCAACGAGGGCTCTAACACCGACCCCGGCGAAATGGAATTCGAAAAGACCGACGCCTCCAAGAGTTACGCTTTTTTGATTGCCGACGGGTTCAAGGCCGACTACCAGATGAACGCCGTTAGCGGGCGTGGCCTGGTGCGTAACTACGCGAACATCGTTCCGGAATGGACTCTCGAAAAACTCTACAGTTACACCGAGCCCGGCATGGTCGAAGCCGATGCGCAAGCCGAAAAATGGGATGCGCAAAAGTTCCACCCGCAGGTGATTGTCGTCTTTATGGGAATCAACGATTTTCAGGGCGATCCTCCGTACTGCAACCCGGACGAATTCAAGAAAGCCTATGCCCGGTTCCTCGACAACCTAAGGTCCGCGCATCCGGGAGTCAAGTTCCTGCTCCTCTCGACCAAGGTCTGGCCAAACGACGATTTGACCCCCGCCGTCCAGGAAATTTTTGACGAGCAGGTGGCCCAGGGCCACAAAGACGTGGAATTTAAGGTCCTCCTGACGGAAAATATCGGCCTTTTGGGGCATCCGGACGTCCGAGCCCACCAGGAAATGGCCAACTCCATACGGCCTATTATAGGTCGTCTTGGAGGGTGGCTGTCCAGGTAAATTTCCAATTTTGTATATTTCAGTGGGAATTAAGTTAGGAATACGCTCATGTCGTGGATAATGGAAAAGATTTATGCTCTGTTCAGGATGAACATCTTGATCTTCGGCCTTTTGGCCGTGACCGTCATCGCCTTGTTTGCTTACCAGAACGGCCTTGACGACATCGAGTTCCTGAACCTGGCCGACTACCCCTATGTGATGGTGGAGTCCGACTCCGTGGATGGCGGTGCCTCCGCTATTCGTATGGACCGTACGGATTCTTCCATTATTGTGGACTATGAACTTAAGGAAGGCTACGCCTATCCGTATGCCGGCGTCAAGATTTACCTGGGTGACGGTAAGACCCATGGCAAGGACATCTCCCACTACGACAGTATTTTCGTGTGGGTCAAGCCCCGTGGCGAAGGCACCGTCCGTCTCTACATGCGCGGTTATGACGCCTCCTTCTACCGCGAAGGCGACGAAGGCTCGTACAAGTTCAACGAAATTGAATTCTTCCCCTTGGAAGAGACCTATCCGGCAGTGTTCGTCCCGCAGGAATTCCGTGTGGCCAGTTGGTGGGTCGCCCAGAACGAAATCAACGTGCACAAGGCCCGCGTGGATCTTTCCAACGTCCCCCTTGTCGAAATCCAGACCGGTACGAACGCCCCGCTGGGCTACGGAACCTTGGAAATCAAGGGACTTTGCTTCAAGGGTAAAAAGATTGCCAAGGTCGACCTCGTGACCATCCTCGTCGCCCTCTGGTTCGTGACCTTCCTTATTATCCTCGTCATCCGCTTCTTTGACTACAGCCGTGAACGCGCCGCTAGCCGCCGCAAGCAGGAGGAACTGGAAAAGAACCTGGAAGCCTTGCAGATCGAAAAGAGCGAATACGAAAAATCCAGCAAGGAAGACGCTCTTACGGGCTGCCTGAACCGTGCCGGATTCAACAACGTGCTTATGCGCGAACAGGAAAACCTGAGCAAGAACGGTTGCCCGGTTTCGTTCGTGATGCTGGACATCGACCACTTCAAGCAGGTGAACGACACCTACGGCCACAGCGTTGGCGACGAAGTGCTTGTTGGCCTTACCCGCCTTATTCGCGACAAGATTCGTAATACCGACGCCCTGGTGCGCTGGGGTGGCGAAGAGTTCGTGATTCTGTGCAGCGATACTCCTATGCAGAATGCGCAGTTCCTTGCCGAAAAACTTCGCGTGGCCATCGAGTCCACCACTATTATCAAGCAGCAGGTGGTGACTTGCTCCTTCGGTATTGCCGAAATGATTCCTGGCGAAGACATCAAGAAACTGTTCGATCGCGCCGACAAGGCTCTTTACGAAGCCAAGAAGGGCGGACGTAACAGAGTGGTGAGCGCCATGTTCAAGCGCAAGTAGGTTCGTATGTCTATTGGCAAGAGCGCCTTGGCGGTGGCCGTATCCTTTGCAGTGGTAGCCCTGACTGCCTGTGCCGGTAAGCCCGAGGTAAAGGCCGAGGAATCCAAATCCGATGATTTGGAAGAATACGAGAAGGATTCACCGGAAGAGGACTTTGTGCCGCTCCAGTTGCGCTGGAACATTCGCAGTTCCGATGTTGAAAACCATCCTGCCAAGGATTACTGTGTGATTCAAATCACCTCGGCCTTGATGCAGGATCCCATCATCAAGGCCTCTCCGTCGAAGAATCTGGACTACATGGTCACGGTCACCAGGAATGGCGAAAATCTTGATTTTCAGGGATTTGCGGGCGATATTTCCATAATGTCCCGACCGGAATATGCCTGGACCACCACCTGTGGTGAGGGCCAGAAAGTCGTTGTAAAATTCCACAACGACAAGTAGTTTGAATTGTACTTTTTTGTTAACCAAGGTTCTATCTTTATAAAGGACAAGGGGATGGGCGTAATGTCGCCTATTAATTAAAGGACTTTTATTGTGGAACCGATATTCGAATACACTGACTACAGGGAATGGCTGAGGGACGCTTTTGATGATTTCAAAAAGCGCAAGTCCGTCATTTCCTGGCGTTACATGGCAATGAAGCTCGGTGCCGATCCGGGCAACCTTTTGCGCGTATCTCAAGGCAAAATCCATTTGACCCTTTCTTTGGTAGGCCCCATGGCCGAGTTCTTCGAACTGAACGAGAAGGAAACCGCCTACTGGACCGAACTTGTGTACTTCGGCCGTGCCAAGACCGATGCCGAAGCGCTTAACCATTACGAAAAGATGCAGATGCTCAAGGGAATCCCCCTGAAGCGCTTGGCCAAGAAGGAACTGGAGTACTACCGCCACTGGTATTGCAACGCCATCCGCTCCATTATCGGCATTTGCAAGTTCAAGGACGACTTCGAAGGGCTCGCAGAGAGTTGTACGCCCCCTATTTCTGTGGAAGAGGCGAAGAACGCCGTCAAACTTTTGTATGATTTAAACATGATCTCGAAGGATAGGGAAGGGTTCTGGAAAGTGAACGACACTTTCGTAAGCACCGGTGGCAACTGGCGCTCCGAAGCCGTGCGTGCATTCCAGAAGGAAACCATCCGCCTTGCGGGAGAATCCCTGGAACGCCATGCCCCGCCTCTGCGCGACATCAGCACTGTGACCATGACTTTCAACATGAACGACATTGCCTTGATTCGCGAAAAGATCAAGGAGTTCCGTAGCGAACTTTTGCGCATGTCACAGGAAGGTACCGGCGACGATACCGTGTTCCAGTTGAATGTCCAGTTGTTCCCTCTTGGCTTTGCCAATAAATTGCAGGAGGGAAACAAATGAAGAAGTTAGCGTTCCTCCTTCCTGTGGCAGCCTTGCTTTGCAACTGCTCTACGGGGACAAATGAAGAAGTTGCCGGCGGTCCCGGCAGCGAGACCACGAACGGCATTGTGGCTATGGTGGGCGAAAGTCCTGCCGCCTTTGCCGGCGTTGCGTTGAGAAAGGTTGATTTTATCGTTGACGAGTTTGCCCCTGAAAACGCCATGGTGCAGCCCGACGTGTATGCGAACGAAAACGGCAACTTCGAACTGAATGCCGATGGTTCCGGCGAGTTCCGCCTGACGGTGGTTCATGGCGGTACCGCATATACACAGGTGCTGGACGGTTCAGAGGTATCCAAACTCGATACCGTGGTTCTTGAACCGACGGGCTCGGTCACGGGTTCTGTGACGGTTCCTGAAGGCTCCGACTTTGTGTGGGTTGGCGTCATGGGCATGGACGTGATGGTGAAGACCGATGACAATGGCGACTTCGCCTTGCCTCAGTTGCCTGCTACCGATTCCCTGAAACTTTACTTTGTCAAGGATGGCGACAGCAAGTCGTTCAAGCAGGCCGCAGTGAAGCCGCAGTCCTATGGCACCAAGGTTGTCGATGTCAAGGATGCCGAACCAGAGGACGACGGCAATGTGAAGTTTGTCGCGATGTTTGAAGGCGTTCCGGCTCCCTACGCCAAGGCTTCGCTCCGCGCTCCCGATTTCAAGGTGAAAAAAGCCGTTGAAGAGCGTGCCGTGGTGAATATCGACTACACTGCCGACGCAAACGGCAAGTTCAGTTTCGCTAGGCCCGATTCCGGAAGTTTCCGCCTTACCGTGGTGCAGGGTGGCAATGTGTACTCCAAGGTGCTTTCCGCGAAGGAAATCGCCGAACTCGAGACCGTGAATCTTGAGGTCGCAGCCTCCATGGGCGGCAATGTCTCGCTGAGTTTTGGCAATGCCTTCGCCTGGGTCGGTGTCTACGGCCTTGACGTACTGGTGCAGACCAACAACATGGGCGAATTCATTTTGCCGACTCTTCCGGCCGAAGACACCCTGGAACTGTATTTCTTCGATTCTATGTACAGTAATTTGTATGTAACGGAGAAGGCGTTCTTGAAGCCCTCTTCACAGCAGGTTTCGCCGGTAATGGTCTTGGAGGACTTCGAAAACAAAATCGATAGTTGGTACTTTAGCGTCGATACATTGGGCTCTACCAGGACTCCTACGGATGCGTCGAAGGCTATCGAATTCGATTCCAAGCGCAACTCCAAAGTCTTCCATGGCAAGTATTCCATGGTGAAAGACGATTATGCCTGGGTCTTGGCCGGTACGACTTTGAAGAATTCCGTATGGAACCTCTCCAAACTGGACTCCATCGAGTTCTACGCCAAGGGCGATGGCAAGATTCGCATCAGTTTTGAAAACTGGGACATTATCACCGAAGGCTTGGGATCTTCGCTCAAGGCTTCCAGTTCCTGGAACGATCTGGATTCCAAGAGTTGGACGCGTTATGTGTTTACTCCGGCCGATTTGTGCCTTACCGCCATGGAACAGTACGACTGCAAGGCTTCCTGGAATGCAACCAAGAGCTTTGTGCGTCAAATCCATTTCTTCTCAGCGAATGGCGGGGAATTCTACATCGACGATATTAAGCTCTACGGCGCCCTTTTCTAGGGTGCCTCCCCTTGGTTGAGGGGCGAGAATTAAGTATCTTTGGTGTGTATGCAATCTATTGAATCCGAAGCTAAAATTGCTCAAGACTACCTGGCCCGTATTTCTAAGGAATCGGAAGCCTGGTTCGACAAGCATCTTCCTCCTGTAAAGGATCGCCCGTGCCGTTTGCACGAGGCTATGCGTTATTCCATGTTCGCTGGCGGCAAGCGCCTCCGTCCGGGTCTCGCCAAGGCCACCTTCGATATGTTCGGGGGCAAGAGCGATACCATTTGGCTTGCGACAAGCGCCTTGGAAATGCTCCACACCTTTAGCCTTATCCACGATGACCTGCCCTGCGTAGACAATGACGATTACCGTCGAGGCAAACTTACCAGCCACAAGCAGTTTGGCGAGGCTACCGCCGTGATGGCGGGCGACGCCCTTTGCGTGCAGGCGTTTGAACTCATGGGAAAGACCGGCAATGCGAAGGCCATCGAAGTCCTCGCGCACTTGCTTGGCACTTATGGCATGATCGGTGGCGAAATGACCGACATCGAATGCGAAGGCAAGCCGGTCGATCTCGAAATCGTGGACTACATTCACTACCACAAGACGGCGGCCCTTATCGAAGCGGCTCTGTTGGTTGGCTCCCTGCTGGCCGGTGCCAGCGAAAGGGACATGGAAATCATCCGCAAGTACGGGCGCTCCATTGGCCTTGCCTTCCAGATTGTGGACGATATCCTGGACATTGTCTCTACGACCGAGGAACTGGGCAAGGATGCCGGCTCCGATGTCGAAAAGGGCAAGGCGACTTACCCCTCCATCATGGGTCTCGAAAAGTCCAGGGAACGTGCCAAGGAACTCTACGAAGAATCCATCCGTGCGCTGGATGACCTTTCGTGCGATACAAGTATCCTCCGCTCTATTGCGGCCTTCATTATTACTCGGGTTAAGTAATGGAACTGAAAGACATAAAGTCCCCGCAAGACATAAAGCATTGTTCTGTAGAGGAACTTTATAGCCTCGCTGCGCAGGTGCGTGAGACTATTATTGGCCAGGTCGCCAAGCATGGCGGTCACCTGGCTTCCAGTCTTGGCGTCGTTGAACTGACGCTTGCGCTCCATTACGTGTTCAACGCTCCCGAAGATAAGCTCGTATGGGACGTCGGCCACCAGGCTTACGTGCATAAACTTTTGACGGGCCGTTACGACCGGTTCGATACGCTTCGTCAGCAGAATGGCATTTCGGGCTTTTTGAAACGCCACGAAAGCGAGTACGATTGCTTTGGCGCAGGGCACGCGACGACCTCCATTTCGGCGGCGCTCGGTTTCGCCGTGGCACGTAACCACTTTGAACGCAATAACAACGTGGTTGCGATTATCGGCGATGGTTCCATGACCGGTGGTATGGCCTACGAAGCGCTCAACAACGCGGGCATTTCCAAGCAGAACATGACCATCATCTTGAACGATAACAAGATGAGCATCGCCCCGAACGTCGGCGGATTCAGCAAGTACTTGAACCGCGTGATTTCGGACCCGGTGTACAACAAGATGCGTTCCGACCTGGACCGCCTCATGACGCGGCTCCCCGGTGTGCTCGGCAGTCGGTTCCGCGACTTGTTCTTGCAGGTGGAAAACGCGGCGAAGAACGCGGTGAAGCCCGGCACCTTCTTCGAGGACTTGGGCATCCGCTATTTTGGCCCTATCGACGGACACGACATCAACGAACTCATCATGATTCTGGAAAGGGTCAAGTCGCAGCCCGGGCCGTGCATTGTGCATGTGCTTACCGAGAAGGGCCGCGGTCTCGACGCTGCCGAGAAGAACCCGACCAAGTTCCATGGTTGCGGGCCTTTCGACCCCGAGAGCGGACTTCCGCTTGCACCGGGCAAGAAGAACCCGTCGCTTACGAGCGTGTTCGGCAACACCTTGCTTGAACTTGCGAAAAAGGACAACCGCATCATGGGCATCACTGCGGCGATGCCTACGGGTTGCGGCATGGACATTGTGGCAAAGGAACTTCCGGATCGCGTGATTGACGTGGGCATTGCCGAGGAACATGCGGTTACGTTCGCTGCGGGCCTTGCCTGCGACGGCGTCGTGCCTGTTGTCGCCATTTACTCCTCTTTTATGCAGCGTGCGTACGACCAGATTATGCACGACATCGCGCTGCAGAATTTGCATGTGGTGCTTGTCCTCGACCGAGCGGGCCTTGTCGGTGCCGACGGCCCTACGCACCATGGCGCCTTTGACCTGTCGTTCTTGCGTACCGTTCCTGGGCTTACGCTTATGGCCCCCAGCAACGAAAATGAATTGAGGGATATGATCGCTGCCTCCATCGACATGGAAGGCCCTGTCGCTATCCGCTATCCTCGCGGCACGGCTCTTGCCGAAGAGCTTGCCGAACCTGCCGAAACCTTCGATGCGAAACGCCCGAAGATTCTGGAACAGGGTAAAGACATCCTGCTCCTTGGCGCAGGCTTTATGACGAATGAGTTGAAGAAGACTGCAGAGGTCTTGAAGCAAAACGGATACAGCCCGACGCTCGTGGATGCCCGCTTTATCAAGCCCCTGGATGAGGATTGCTACCGCGGTCTCTTTGATTCCCACAAGGTCATTGTCACTCTGGAAGACAATACCCGAATTGGTGGCTATGGTTCCGCCGTTCTGGACCTTTTGACCGACCTCGGATACACGGACAAGAAGTTGTTCCGGTTCGGGCTCCCGGATAGTTTTGTGGAACAGGGCAATATCCAGGATTTGTACAAACTTTTGAAAATTGACGGGGAATCCGTCGCCAAACAACTGATGGAAAAATTATGAGCGAAGAAAATAAACGCACCGTGAAGACCGTTCTTGATCGCAAGTTCGGAGTCAGCGAAAAGAAAGATGAACGCCGCCCTCGTCGTGATGACGACAACCGCGAAGAAAAGAGTTTTGGCGACCGCCGCGGATTCCGCGGGGACCGCCCGCGCGGTCCTCGTGGCCTGCGTGAAGATGGCAGCCGTCGTGAAGGATCCGAAGGCCACGAAGGTCGCTTTGACCGCGAACGCCGCCCGCGCCGCTTTGGAGACCGTCCGTTTGGCGAACGCGGTGGACGCTTTGGTCGCGACCGTCGCGATGGAGGTCGCTTTGGCCGTGGTCGCGATGGCGAACGTTCGTCCCGCGACTTCGTCCGCGAAGAACATTCCCCAATTTACCGCCAGCGCCCCGAACAGAAGGCCGAACTCGTCGACGAGAATTTGGACGAAACCACGCTCGAGGCACGCGCAGCCATTGCCGAAAAGGCCGAGGAATCTTCTTCCAATCCGCCTTGGTTCCGCAAACTCCTCGCCCTCACGACCGAAAAGGGCCGCGAACGCGAAGGCCGCTTCCTTGGCGAAGGTGTGCATGTTGTCGATGAACTCGTTACGAAGCATCGCGAAATCGTGATTGCCGTTTATGTTGTCGAAGGTTTCGAAGAGGAATCCCTCGTTGAAAAGATCAACGACGCAGAAATCCCGCTCCATGTTCTTTCTACCGAACAGATGAAGCAACTTTCTTCGACGGTCACGACGCAGGGAATCATAGCCCACTGCCGCATTGCAAACACCAAGCCTGTTTACGATAGCAGCCGCAGCGTGCTCACCTTGGTCGACGCCGTTCAGGATCCGGGTAACCTCGGAACGCTTTTCCGCACGAGCCTCGGTTTCAATTCCGACGGCATGATTCTCGGTCGCGGTACCGTGAGCCCGTTCAACCCGAAGGTTGTGCGCGGTTCTTCGGGCACGTTTCTCCGTGTTCCGTTCGAATTCGATATCGACCTCATCGACCATATCAACTTCCTTCGCAGCAAGGGCTACACCATCATTGCAACGGATTTGCACGCCAAGCAGAGCCTCAAGGAAATCCCGCAGCACAAACTCCGCAAGATGGCGTTCCTCGTGGGTAACGAAGGCGCCGGCACCAATCCCTACTTCATCGAACTTGCCGACGAAACGGTGAAGATTCCCATGAGCAGCGAACTCGAGTCCTTGAACGTTTCTGTGGCCCACGGCATTCTGAGTTACGAAGCCGCCCAGATTCAGGAGGAACTCAAGTAATGGCCAATTTCCATACACGCCTTGAACAGCGCATTGCAAAGTGCGGAAACCCGGTCTGCATGGGCATGGATCCCGTGCTCAAGCTGATTCCTGTCGAAGGCTCCGCCGAAGAAAAGATCAAGCGTTTTTACATGGACCTTCTGGAATGCTGCGTGAAGCGCAACGTGCAGCCGGCCGTAGTGAAGCCGAACAGTGCCTACTACGAATGCGTGAGCGTCCAGGCCATGCTCGTTCTGCAGGAACTCATCGAAGCTTACAAGAGTGCAGGCATCCCCGTGATTCTCGACGCGAAGCGTGGCGACATCGGCAAGTCCAGCGCCGCCTACGCAACGGCCGCCTACGACGTTTACAAGGCTGACGCCGTCACGGTCTCCCCTTGGATGGGCGCCGATTCCGTTGGCCCCTTCATCCGCGAAAATAGCGAGAACGGCGCCTACGTCTTGCTGCGCACGAGCAACAAGGGCGCACACGACTTCCAGGACATGCCCGTAATCGGTAGCGACGATCCGCGCGATGTCGGCGAGGCCTTCTACAAGGTTGCAGACAAGATAATGGAATGGGACGGAAGCCTCGGCTACCTCGGTGCCGTTGTGGGCGCCACCCATCCCGAAGAACTCGAAAAGATTACCGCCTACTGCGCGGCCCACGGTCACGAAATCCCGTTCCTGATTCCGGGCGTCTCCATTCCGGGTGTCCCTGGTGGCCAGGGCGGCGATGCTAAGACCGTGCTTACGGCCATTGCGAACGGTGGCGGCAAGCGCAAGTTCCACGTGCTCAACAGTTCCAGCGGCTTGAATTTCGCCTGGCAGCGCAACAACACTCCGGCGAATTACGCGAACGACTGCGTCGACGCCCTCGAACGCCTGGCCGAAGCCTGCGCCCTGTAAGGAGAAGCGATGCGGTTCCTGGTTTGTGCCTTTTTTGCCATAGCGCTTATCGTGGCGGCTTTCCATTTCGCGAAGCCGCTTCCGGGCACGAACTTCGACGAATCCTTCTTGCCCAAGGCGTCGTCCGTGAAGTACATCGCCGCGGGGAACGATGCCGCCGCGGCCGGACTTTTTTGGATCAAGGGCCTTACGGAACTTGGCGAAAGTTTCTTGACGGGTAAGGAATACGCCTATTTGGGCCATGTGGCGAATCTTTCGACAGGGCTGGATTCCCTGTTCTACACGCCTTATTACTTTGTCGGCGGCGTCACGCCGATAGATGCGAAGGACACCTCCGATTTCGAGGTGCTTCGCCGCGCTTCAAGGGTTTATCCGGAACGTTGGCGCACATCGCTTTACTACGCTTTGCGTTTGGCCAGGGGACCGTACCCCGACAGGGCTGCAGCCGCCAAGGTGATGCGCAAGTATTTCGACAGCCCCGACACGACCATCCCGGCTCACATTCGCACAATCTACCGTTCCTTTGAACTGGATACGATGCAGACCGAGATGGCGCTGGAAACCGTGCTCAACGATGTGATGCAGCCCAGGTTCAAGAAATTCCGCAAGAGTTTTTGCACCAAGACCTATAAACTTCTGGGCTACAGTGGCCTTTTGACGGATTCCTTGAACGCCAAGGTTTACAAGGAAATCGAAATGTCGCTCGATATGCTGGCCGAGGGCAAGGCTCATCCGCAGGCCGTTTATATGCACCTGCTGCAAATGAAAAAGGCTGAGCCCGATTCGGCGACAGTTCAAGTTGCAAATGCGGCCCAGGATTCGGCGGCAGTTCAAACTACGGACTCGACAGCAGCTCAAACGGCAAATGCCATCCAGGATTCGGCGGCCGTCCAAACTACGGATTCCGCGGCGATTCAATAATCATTCATTTTTTTGCGAGAATCTTTATTCCGCGCAGCGCTTGGAATTGTTGGGGAGTCCCATCAGTTCAAACGCGTTCTTGCAGCGGAGTTTCAAGTCTTCGGCTTCGTCGGCCTTGGTGCTTTTTAACTGGGAGCGCTTGTACAAAATGTTCGCGGTCATGTAGGGCTTGTTTGCCTCGATGGACTTTGCCTCGGCAACGCGGTAAAGCGAGTCGGCGTTGCTGTCGCCTTGGAGGTCGGCCATTTGCGCTGCGGTGTAGGCGTAAAAGCCGCCTTTTTTGCCGGCGGTTTTGCCGACCATTTTCAAAGCCTCTTCGGCGTCGCTTGCGCGGCGGGCGCCGGCGTAACTGATGGCGCATTCCGAGTAGAAGGCGGCGCGTGTGCTCTCGTCGGATTTTTTGACGGAGTCCTGGTCCGCGGCATTGCAGAGTTTGACGCCTTCGCTGTAGTTCTTGCGCGTGTTCGCGAGGAATACTTTTGCGTTGCTAAGGCCTGTCATGGTGTTTCGATCCAGGACTTCCGGGCGGACCATGGCGAGCATGGAGTCGGCCAAGTTCAAGTCAAGGCTCATGGTGCGTATTTGCGACATGGCGATAAGTACGCGGCCTTCCGAGAGCAGGTCTGATTCCTTGCGGCTGGCGAGCAGCGCACGTTCGAGTTGACCGTACGCCTTGGCGAACTTGCCTGCGGCGATGGAACGCTGGGCACGGTTCGAGAGTGTCCCCGACTCCGAGGCACTGGCGATGGCCGAAATGGCGAGGAGAGCCAGTATGGAAAGTCGCTTTACCATAATGTCTCCACCATGAACGGAACGGAATCCTTGCTAGGCATGTTCCTGCGGATAATCCACATGTTCGAAATGCCTTCCATGAGGTCGTCTGCGTTCTGCAGCGTGCCTTCGGTAGTTTCCATGAAGTCCGCGATGTTTGTTGTCATCATGCCTAGTTTGTCTACCATCCTGTCGACGCGGCCCATGGTGGTGTCCATGCTGCCCACAAGGTCGCCTACACTACCCATGAGATTGTCCACCTTTTGGGGCAGGGGCTTGAATTCGGTGACCATCTGCGAAATATCTGTGGTCATGTTGTCGACTTTGCCGATAAGCGGCGGCACACTGATGCTGAGGGTATCCAACAGCATGCTGGTCTTGTTTAGCGCGTTCTTGCCGGCGTAGGTAATGTCGTCCAGTCGGTTGAGTTGCCTGTTCAGGTTGTCGTACAGCGTGCGGGACCCGAACAGGGCGCCCATGGTAGTGCCTGTGTCCATGGCCATGGAAAGCAGCGTATCTGCGGCATCGATAAGTT
Source organism: Fibrobacter sp. (assembly GCA_045598645.1). Lineage (GTDB taxonomy): Bacteria > Fibrobacterota > Fibrobacteria > Fibrobacterales > Fibrobacteraceae > Fibrobacter. The sequence continues at coordinate 12,121 of JAZLMK010000125.1, read as the reverse complement.
GGTTCACGCGGCCCAGGAGTTCGTTGGCGGTCTCGAGCACGGTTTCTATATCCTGAGCCTTGCCTGCGGGCAGGTAGTCGCCTTCTTGCAGAATGCGGCCCTTGCCGCGACGCACGTCAATGTTGATTACACGGGCCGAAATCACGTTCTGGTCGCGTATGGCGAAAACTGTTGCGCTGTCCGTAATCCAGTTCTGGAATTCCTTGCGGATGGTGAATTCCATGGCCACGCCGTCGCCTTCGATTTTCATGTTCGAAATCTGGCCCACGTCTACGCCGCTAATCTGTACGCGCGTCCCCGGCCTGAGGCCCATGGCTTTTTCGAAGGAACTGTGCAACTTGTATTCTTCGACACCGATCATGCCGCTCGAAAACAGTTTCGCGTAAAGCACAAAACCAAAGACCATTACGGCAACGGTGAAGAAAATACCGACCAAAAGGCCGGACATTTCCATCCAGTTAACCTGTTTCATGGGCTTTAGTATCATATTGCGAAATATATATAAATAAATCTAAACATAACGCTCAAATAGGGCCTGGACCCGTATTTCTTTTCTATTTTGACAAATGAATGAGGTTTTTTATGGATTTTTTCAGTTTTTTGGATTTTTCGGTAACTCCCTACCATACGGTGGATTTTTTGCGCCGGGAATTTGACGCGGCGGGCTTTGCTCCGTCGTCTTTGACAGGGGAAAGTTCGTTTGCGTTTGGCCAGGCCTATTTTGTGGAACGTGTCGGCGCCTTGATTGCCTTCCGCATGCCGAAGGCCGCAAGTTCCAGGAGTCGGTTCCGGATTTCCCTGGCGCATACCGATTTCCCGGTGTTGAAAGTTTCGCCGAATCCCGACAAGTGTGGCGCAAACGTCGCCACACTCCATACCGAGGTGTACGGAAGCCCGCTGTACACCAGTTGGCTTGACCGCGATTTGGGATTTGCAGGAATGCTCGCCTGCCAGAAGGATGGCGCGCTGTGTACAAGGCTTGTGCGGGGCGATAAACTGTTCCGCATTCCGCAGTTGGCAGTGCACTTGAACCGCGGCGTGAACCAGGACGGGCTGAAGGTGAATCCGCAAACGGATTTGGACGCTCTTTGGAGCAGCGGGGAATCCGCGAAGTTCGTGGAAATGCTCAAGTCCTGCCTGGACGAGGGCGAAAACCTTTTGGATTTCGATGTTCAGTTGTTCGATGCCCAGGCTGCAAACAAGGGCGGCATGAACGACGAATGGATTTTTTCCGGGCGTCTGGATAACTTGAGCAGTTGCCACGCCGTGGCGCAGGCGATGCTCGATTCCTGCGCGTGCGAAACGGATTTTGCGGTGGCTGCGTTCTTCAACAACGAAGAAGTGGGCTCCACGACTCGCGAAGGCGCTGCCGGAATTTTCCTGAAATCCGTGTTGCAGCAGATGTGGTGCGCCTCGAAGCTTCCTCTCGAAAGCCTCGATGGCGCCCTTTCGGAATCCTTTGCGCTCTCTATCGACATGGCGCACGCCGAGCACCCGAGCCACCCTGAAAAACACGAGCCGAACCATGCCCCGGTCCTCGGCGGTGGGGTCGTGCTAAAGTCGAATGCCCAAAAACGCTATGCGAGCGACCTTGTGAGCTCCGCCCGTCTAAGACTGCTTTGCGAACAAAGTAAATTGCCGCTGCAAACATTCGTTAATCGCAACGATATGTCTTGCGGTTCTACGGTGGGCCCGGATGTTTCGGCAGGTCTCGGAATCCCCACGGTGGACATTGGCGAGCCCATGCTCAGCATGCACAGCATCCGCGAAATGATGGCCGTCAAGGACCACGAAAGTATGATTCGCCTTGTAGCGGCTTTCTTCGCATAGGTTGCATATGCTACGGTTTGTAGCATATGGGCTAGCGAGTCTCACTCCATATTTGTACTTTTCCGTTTTTTTATTCGGCAAAAGATTAGGTTCAACCTAGTTTTATTACATTTTGCAGAGAATGTTTGCCGATCGAATACAGAAGTTGCGCAATCGCATTCCCCGCAGTTCGCTGTTGGGGCAGTTCCTCCGTTACCTGGTGACTGGAGGCCTTGCGTTCGTTGCGGATTTCGGTTTGTTCGCGTTGTGCCTTTACGTTTTTGAATGGCACTACCTGGTGGCGAACCTGGTGGGCCTTGTCGTGGGCCTTGTCATCAACTACGCGATTAGCATTGCCTGGGTGTTTTCGGCGTGCAAGCGTACGTTGCAAGGCCATAAGTCCGCCGAATTCGGAATTTTTGCGGTTGTCGGTATTGCCGGGGTCGGCTTGAACCAGTTGTGCATGTTTTTGATGATTGGCAAGTGGGAATGGCAAGAGATGCTGAGTAAGATTGTCGCCGCGGCGATAGTCCTCATGTGGAATTTCCTTGCCCGCAAGTTGATTTTGTTCCGCTCGAGAATTTAGAGTGCTTTGGATAAGAAGGATATAGTATGCCAGAAAAGAAGATTGCCGTTATTGCCGGAGCGGGCCCTGCAGGGCTTACCGCAGCTTTGGAACTGTTGCGCACTACCGACGTGAAGCCCGTGATATTCGAGGCGGAAGATGTCATCGGTGGTATTTCGCGAACGGCTCGCTACAACGGCAACCGCATGGATATCGGCGGGCACCGTTTTTTCAGCAAGAGTGACCGCGTGATGGACTGGTGGCAGGGCATTTTGCCGTTGCAGGGTGCCGCTAGCCGCGACGACATCGCCATAGGCCGAAGCGTCCCGCTACAAGCCGGGGGCCCGAACCCCGAAGAGGCCGACCGCGTGATGCTCCGCCGCAGCCGCCTAAGCCGCATCCTCTTCTTGCGCAAGTTGTTCGATTACCCGGTCAGCCTGAACGGCGCCACCATCAAGGGCCTCGGGCTTTGGCGCATGTTCAAGATTGGCATGAGTTACATGAAGGTGAAACTTACCCCGAAGCGCGAAGAAAAGAGCCTCGAGGATTTCATGATCAACCGTTTTGGCGTGGAACTCTACCGCACGTTTTTCCGCGACTACACCGAGAAGGTGTGGGGCGTACCGTGCAGCAAGATTAGCCCCGACTGGGGCGGCCAGCGCATCAAGGGGCTTTCCATCACGAAGACCGTGCTCCATGCGCTTAAGCAGATTTTTGCAGAGAGCGGTAAATCCGCGAAGTCCGGCGACATCCGCCAGAAGGATACCGAGACGAGCCTCATCGGCGAATTCCTGTACCCGAAATTCGGCCCCGGCCAGTTGTGGGAAACCGTCGCGAGCGATGTCCAAAAGTTGGGCGGCGAAATCACCATGAAGGCGAAGGTCGTGCGCGTGAACCGCGAAGGCGACCGCGTCGTGAGCGTGACCGTCGATTTCGGCGACCGCACCGAAGACGTCGCCTGCGATTACTTCCTTTCGACAATGCCCGTGAAGGAACTCGTGAACGCGATGGACGGCGCCGAGAATCCCGTTCCCGCCGAAGTCAAGCGCGTCGCGAACGGCCTCGTGTACCGCGACTTCATGACCGTAGGCCTGTTGCTCGACAAACTGCTCATCAAGAACCCCGCCAAGCCGGGGACTCCCGAAAGCAGACTCAAGTTCGTCGCCGACAACTGGATTTACGTGCAGGAGAACGACGTGAAACTCGGGCGCATCCAGGTGTTCAACAACTGGAGCCCGTACCTGGTGAGCGATCCCGAGAAGGTTTGGATAGGCCTCGAGTACTTCGCCAACGAGGGCGACGAAATGTGGACCATGAACGACGAGGACTTCATCAAGTTCGCCATCGCCGAACTCGACAAGATTGACGTCGCAAGGCCCGAAGACGTACGCGATTCCGTGATGTTCCGCATCAAGAAGGCGTACCCCGCCTACTTCGGCACCTACGGCGAATTTGGCAAGGTCCGCGAATACCTCGACCCCGTGCAGAACATGTTCCTCATGGGCCGTAACGGCATGCACAAGTACAACAACATGGACCACAGCATGCTCGCCGCCATGGAAGTCGTCAAGTGCATTCGCGAGGGTTCCTGCGACAAGACTGCGCTTTGGAGCGTGAACTCCGAAGAGGAATACCACGAAGGTAAAAAGTGATGCTTAAAAAGTACAGAGAACTGTTCCTGGTCGCGGGGCTGATTCTTGTCGCCCTGATGGTGAACTTCTTATCGCCGGAAATCAAGAACGTCGTCTTCCACTTTCGCGGCGAAGACAAGGCGTCCCAACTGCCAATCAGCATCCCGATGGATAACGGCGAGCCGTTCTCCGTAGAACTTGATTTTTCGACATTGTTCGGCGAGGATTTCGATCTCGTCATCCATCCGGACGATTGCGTGACGGGAATGACTGTCAATGGAATTTCTTTCCCGTTCAGACAGTATCCCGGTTACTGCAGTTGGGGAACGGGCTTCGTTGTCAAAAAAGAAGATATTCAAAAGGTTCTCGGTTCGAACGTTTCCAAGTATCATATGTCGGTGTCGCTGCATAACAACGGCGGCTTGGGTGGCCTAACGCTTGCATTGGAATCGGGCGGAAATTTCGCACGAATCATGACGGTCGTGTTCTTTGGACTTTTGGCGGCGCTGATTTTCTCTATTGGAGGCCGTCTCCGTTTCGATAGGCGCCTGCTTTTGATTTTATTTTTGGGACTTTTATTGCGTGCCGGCTATACGCAGGAAACATTCTTTGATGAACGAGGGCACGATACCAATGGACACGTGCGCTACATGGAAATCATTGCACAAGAAAATCGAATTCCCGCTGCCGAGGAATGCTGGAGCTGTTACCATCCGCCGGTCTACTATGTTGCGAGTGCTGCCGTTTTCAAGGTGGCGAACTTGTTCGACTGGTTCCCGCAGAATGCGGTGAAGTGGTTCGACTTTGTAATCTCGCTGTTGGCGCTTGCGTTCGGGCTTTTCTGCATCAAGGATATTTCGTGGAGCACGCCGCGCTACATCGCTGCGCTTTTGTGGAGCGTGTGGCCGAGTTTCATTTTGGCGTCTCCGCGGCTAGGCAACGACATCATGTTCTACATGATGCACGTCGTTGCGCTCTGGGGCTGCATACGCTACATCAAGGCGAATTCCGCGAAGTACTTTATCTTGGCGGTTGTCGCTGCGTTCGGTGCGTACTGGACAAAGTCTACGGGCGCGATTACGTTCGGCCTGGTTGGCGTTACGGCCTTGATTCACTTGATTCCACGGTTCTTCTGGAAGTGGAACAAGTGGGATATCGCATCCCTGATTACAATGGTTGTTTTCGGTGGCATTGTCGCTTGTCGCGTGTTGCTTGGCAGTGTCGTCGGAAATGCCGGCGGTCTCGACAATACCGTGCTTGTGCGTAACGACCCGGGGAATTTCCTTTTCTTCGATATCCGCTCGTTCATCGTGAATCCCTACATTGACCCGTGGCACGATGAACTTGGACGCCAGTTCTTCTGGAATTATCTGGCGAAAACGTCGTTGTTCGGTGAATTCAAGTTGCTTACGACAGCCCCGGGCATGTGGCTTGCCTCGCTCATCAGCGTCAGTTTCCTTGTACTGCTTGGCTTTGGCCTGTACGGCTTTGCAAAGTCTGCATGGAACAAGACAAAAGTCCTTTTGACGGTACAGGCTGTATTCTTCTTTGTGGCGATGATTGCCCTCCGCCTCAAGTATCCGTACTCTTGCAGCAACGACTTCCGCTACATTGTGCCTGTCCTCCTGAGCTGCGTGCCGTGGGTGGGCGAGGGCGTTGCCGGCGACCATACCGTTTTCAAGGCCAAGGTTTGCGGTATTGGTGCGGTAGCCGTATTTGTGGTTTGCACTTCGATTCTGATAGTGAGTTTGTAGTATGTTTTTGAACAAGTACGAAAAGAACAAGAAATTGTTCATTTTTTGGGCCCTGCTTTGCGTGGCGGCGAACATTCTCTGCTCCTTTGGCGAACCCTACGACGGAGACCAGAGTTACTGGGCGGGCTGGATTCAACAAATAGTCGATGGCGGATTTGAAAAATTCAATGGCAACTACCCGCCGCTTTATGTATTGTGGCTGTGGGTGGTCGCCCAGATTCATTCGTGCCTTGGCCTGGTGATAGGCAAGACCTTTTTCGTGAAGGTGATGTGCCTTTGGCCCGTTTACTTTTCGCACTTGTTCCTGGTGGATTTTGTCTGCCGCTTACTGGAAAAATTCAATTATCCGCAGTGGAAAAAACATCTGCTGGTGGGCTTTGTCGCGCTGAATCCGGCCTTGCTGCTCGATGGGCCGATATGGGGGCAGGTCGATATCTTGCCCGTGCTCTTCGTGGTGCTCGCCATATACAGCATTAGTTTCCGCAACAAGGTCATTTGGGCTTCGCTGTTCTTTATGCTTTCTGTGCTGACGAAGTTCCAGATGATCATGTTCCTGCCGATTTTTGGCGGCCTGTTCATACAGAAATGGCGCATATCGTGGAAAGGACTCCCGTTTGCCGTGCTAGGGACGCTTGTCGTGTTCTTGCCGTTCATTGTGATGGGGTGCTTTACCGGGGCATTTTCAAGGGCCTATTTGCAGGCGACCGATTACTACCCGTACTCGACATTCAACGCGACCAATTTATGGTACCTGATTGCGGGTAACGCCGTCCCGGATACGACGCACTTGTTCGGGATCGACGGTGGTGCGCTTGGCTTTTTGCTCCAGCCGAAATGGCTCGGGAAAATCCTCTTTGTCGCAATTTCGATTTTTGTTTTCGTAAAGAGCATCCTCTGCAAGAACCTGCGTACGGCCTTTGCGCTTTGCGCGTTGAATTCGCTCGCGTTTTTCGTCGTGCTGCCGGCGATGCACGAACGCTACCTAATGTACGCCATTCCCGTAGCCTTTTGCTGGCTTGTGCTGGACATGAGAAAGGGTGGCCTGCTCTGCGCTCTCGTCACACTAGTTGCGGCGAAGAATATCGCCCTTGTCAATGCGTTCCATGGGAACGATGTCTGGAACATCGTGGCCTTCGTATCGGTGTTTGTGCTATTGGTGATGCTCTTGCAAATCGCAATCCCTAAAAAAGTGTCGAAACTGCTGTCGTGCGCTTCGAAACTGGAATTGCCCTCCTTTGTTCCCTACGCGGTTCTCGGTGCCGCGTTGGTTGTCGAGGTCGCCATCATATATTGGAATTCAAGGCCCATTGTCGTAGAGAAAAACGACAACATGAAGTTTATCAATGAGTTGTTCCTGGCGGATTGGAGTCAAGGCTACGGCAAGCCTCATTTCGACAAGTCGGTGGATGAACATGTCCTGAGTTCATTCAATCGGATGTACAAGAACGGCATTGGTACCCATGCCCCCTCGATGTTCCTGTACGAACTGCCCGAAAACGCGGATTCCCTGTTCTTTGGGGTGGCGATAGATGGCGAATGCAAAGACAAGGGCGAGGTCGTTTTTTCTGTGAACGTGGATGGCCGCGAAGTATGGCGCAGCGGAATCGTGAAGGGCGGTAGTGCGCCCGAATTCGGCTCCGTTCCGCTGAGAGGGGCCGCCCGCGTGGAACTTTTGACGGATCCGCATGGCAGCGACATGTGCGACCATGCCGACTGGCTAAATGCGTACGTGAAACTTCAATAAGTCGAATTACTTTCCGAAAGCGATTTTTTGTATATTCTGCTCGATGGAATGGTTTACGATGAAAAAATATACGATTGTCTTTTTATTGCTGGCTCTATCTGTCGTGGCGAACGCCCGGCCCATCAATGACGGCAACAAACTTTTTGCCGGTGGCGACTATGCCGGCGCCCTTGAAAAATACATGAAGGCCCGCGAGGCGGAACCCGCGAACCCGCTATTGTTCTACAATATAGGTACCTGCCAGTACAAACTCGGCAATTACGAAGAGGCCAAAAAGGAACTTGAAAGTGCCGTGCGCATGCCCGATAAAAAGATGGCTGCGAAGGCCGCCTACAACCTCGCGAATACGTATTTCCGCGTGGGCGAAAAATCCAGCGAAGGCAGCGAACGCATTGCCGCCTGGCGCGAATCCGTCGCATATTTGAAAAAAGCCATCGACCTTGACAACGATTTCGAAAATGCGAAGAAAAACGTTGAAATCGTCCAGCGCAGGTTGAAAGAGGAACTCGACAAGCAAAAAGAGAACAAGGACCAGAACCAGGACCAGAATAACGACCAAAAGCAGCCGCCCTTGAGCGAAAAGGCCAAGGAAGCGCTTGCCCGCGCCCTGCAGCTGAGTAAAGACGGCAAGTACGCCGAAGCCAAGGAACTTTTGGAAAACACCATCGCCGAAGACGAGACCGCAGGGCAACTGAGCGGCCACGTGCAGCGCATCGACGATGTCATCGAAATCAAGGCCGGTCGCAAGCCCAAGGCCAAAATCGACGCCAGCAACACCGATAACGACCTGGAGGTAATCTAATGAGGTTACTGAACATAGGTTTTGTTTTATTGCTCAGTGCAGTGGCGGCCTTTGCCGCCCCCAAGAGCGCAAGCGCCTACTACAGCGACGCCGCCTTCCAGTACATCGAGAACCGCCTGCCTTCCGCGGAAATCACCTGCAACGAGGGCCTGCAATATTATCCGAACGATCAGAAGTTGCAAATGCTCCTGGACCGCATTCAAGAGGCCAAGGACGAGCAGAAGAACGAGAACAAGAAGAACGACAAGAACCAGGATAATAATCAGGACCAGAACAACGACCAGAATCAAGATCAGAACCAGGACCAGAACAAGGACCAGAATCAAGATCAGAATCAGGACCAGAACAAGGACCAGAATGGCGAATCCAGCAGTTCCGGCGAGCAGGACCAGAATCAGGATCAGAACGGTCAAGGTGAATCCAGCAGCAGCGAAGCGCAGAGTTCCGATGGCCAGGGCGGCGCCGCAGAACAGCCCGAACCCGAACAGCCGCAAGATGAACAAGATTCCAGCGGCCAGGGCGAAGAACCTCAGGAACAGCCCGTGCAGATGGGCGAAATGACTCCCGAAGAGGCCAGCCAGTTACTGAAGGACTTTGACGAACAGAACGGCGAACGCAAGCCTTGGAAGCCCATCCGCGGCCAAGCCCGCCCCGCCAAGGACTGGTGATTTTTAAAATTTCGCAAGTTTGTATACAAAACTTTGCTTGCTTTTGGAGCCCGCGTGCGGTATCTTTAATAGAGTAAGGAGGTGACATGCGGGGTTGTATCAAGTACGTGTTTGAATTGGCACAAATTGCATTCCCTTTGGTTGTCGTTTACGGAATAGCCTTCATTTTCGCCGCCTAGCATAACACTAAAAGTTTTCTCTCTAAAAACAAATCTCTCTAATTGTTTTGTGGCGGACCTTCGGGTCCGCTATTTTTTTGATGCTATATTTAAAAGTATGAAAAAATGTGAAAAACTGCTGTTTTTGGCGGGCGTGGCGCTTGCCGGTGCAGGGCTTTGGGCCTGCGGCGACGATTCGTCTACATCGTCCTTGAGCGAAACTTTAACCTCGTCATCTTTGAACGCCGAAAGCTCGACGGAATCCAGCGATTCCGCGACTCCCGCGAGCAGTACTGTAGCCCCCGCGAGCAGTAACGCTGTTCCCGCGAGCAGTACTGTAGCCCCCGCGAGCAGTTCTAGCGAATCCGCAAAGCCCGCGAGCAGTTCCGATGGCGATGCCGACGACGGTGTCTGCGAAAACTGCGACAGCTTTACGGCGGCGGACCCCGTACTCACCGAAAACGGCGGCTACGGTTCCGTGACGACGTACGGGAGCGTCACTGAAAAGGAGGCGAGTTCCGGCGGCGCCTGCAATTACGGAAAGACGGACATCCACTACTACGCCGCCATCCACGTGAATGTTTCGCCTGGCGACAACCTTGGCCCGTGGCAGGGCGGCAGCGCCTGCGGCGGCTGCGTGCACGTGAAGGCCCGCACTCCCGAAGGCTGGAAAGAGGTGACGGTGCGCATCATGGACCGCTGCCCCGACGAGAGCTGCGGCGTCGACCTGGGCGGCGCCCCCGCAAGCGAAATCATGGGAAACCGCGTGGGCCGCTATTCCGGCGAATGGGAATTCGTGAGCTGCGAAGGCGTCGACGGCGTGTGGGACGATTCCACGAATATCTGGGTCAAGGAAGGCGCAAGCAAGTTCTGGAGCATCATCCAGGTGCGCAATCCGAAAGACGCCGTGAAATCCATGATGCTCAGGGGAGTACAAAGTAACGACGCCCATGTCCTGGAAATGGTCGTGGGCACCGAGAACTTCTGGACTGTCCCGCCCGAGGTGTTGCAGACGGACAACGAATATACGCTGACGGTCGTTTACCGCAGCGGCAAACCTGACACATGGCTTTTGAAAGGCTCCGACCTCGCCGTCGAAGAAGCGAACATCTACCTCTACGAACACCGCGCAAAGTAACCTGTAACATCGCGACAAAAAAAGACTAAATTTGTCTTAAGTGGTTCTTGCTTCAAAGGAGCGTGATATGAAATCCCTCGATACCAGATTTGCGGTTGGTGCGCTCTTCGTCTTTTTCATGTCGGTGTTTGGGTGGGCGCAGGCTTTGCCGATGGAGCCGGGGACGGGTACAGCCGAGCCGGGGACGGGTGATGTGTGGTCGTCCAGCTCGATGGTGAATCCTGTGTTTCCTGGGAATTCTTCTAGTTCAACAGTTTGCGTATTGTATACTATCGCATCGGAGGAAAATCTTGTTGCTTTCGCTGAAATTGTGAATGGCGCTAGTAGTGGAACCGTTTACGGATCGCTTGTAAATGACTTTGTTATGGATGAGAGGAGCGAATGGACTCCGATAAATGTTTCAAAAAATGCGACGGTGGTGTTCAATGGGAACGGCCATACAATCAGCGGTTTGAAATTCAATGACGAAAATCGGGATGGTGTTGGTTTTTTCGGTCGTGTGGAAGGAATACTTTACGTCGGCAACCTGGGCATTGAGGATTCTGATTTCAAGGGGAAAAATCATGTTGGTGGCCTTGTGGGGTATAATAGTGGTACATTGACCATCACGAACAGTTACAATGCAGGCTCTGTGAGCGGAACTGGCGGGTATGTCGGCGGCCTTGTGGGGTATGGCGAAGGTACATTGACCATCATGAACAGTTACAACGTTGGCACCGTGAGCGGAAACCGCGAAGTCGGCGGCCTTGTGGGGTATAATGGTGGTGAAAACGCAAAGTTGACCATCACGAACAGCTACAACTCGGGCGCCGTGAGCGGAACTGGCGGGTATGTCGGCGGCCTTGTGGGGTATAATAGTGGTACATTGACCATCACGAACAGCTTCTTCCTTGCGACGGGTAAAGACGGCGATAAGCTTGGCGGCACTCCAAAATCCATTGATGATTTCCGCAACGGCGATGTCGCGGCAGAATTGCATAACTGGTGTGAAAAGGAAGAGGGCTCAGAAACTTGCAAGGAAGGTGGTCTGAACGGCTCCGTGTGGGGCCAGGATCTGCGAAATCCGAATTCCCTGCCGGACTTCAGCGGGGTGTTCAAGTATTCTTTGATATTGCACACGTTCGAGGGTGATACTTGCGAGTACCCGACGGAATATGTGAGTGAAATGGGGCTTGAACTTTCCACGCCCACGCGCGAAAACTACGTTTTCGTGGGCTGGTCCACGAAGCGGGTTGCGGAATCCGCGGCGGACATGGTAAATTCCATCGCAGCGGGTGAAACCGGCGATAAGGAATTCTATGCGCAGTGGCGTGACGCTAATTACTGTGAAACGCCGGAGAACCTTGCCATGGTGGATGGAATTTACCAGATTGGCACCTGCGGCGACCTTTACGGATTTGCTGAAATTGTGCGTATCGCCAGCAATGGTGAAATTAGTGGTGTGCTCACTGACGATATTATTGTGAATGCACTTGTACTCAAGACCGACGGTACATTGAATGGAGATGGTAACAATTTCACTCTGTGGACTCCGATGAACGTCAAGAGTGGTGTAAAGGTGACACTTAATGGCGCCGGCCATGTTATTGGCGGATTGTATTTTAATAATGGAAATATGAGCAAAGTCGGCTTGTTCGGTAATGTGAAAGGGGTGGTTTCCATAGATAGTTTGGGAATCGTGGATTCCTATTTCAAGGGAGAACAATATGTCGGCGCCCTTGTGGGGTATGGCAGTACATTGACCATCACGAACAGCTACAACGCGGGTGCCGTGACGGGAGAATATGAAGTCGGCGGCCTTGTGGGGTATAATAGCGGTACAACGACCATCACGAACAGTTACAATGCGGGC
>JAZLMK010000124.1:0-2159 GCA_045598645.1 Fibrobacter sp. | reverse complement strand
CGAAATTCGTTCACGCGCATCGGAACGTAAAATTCCGACCTCGGCATCTTGAAACCGAAAATCTCGCCTATGTAGTTCATCGCCGAGAAGTACAGCACAAGCAGACGGTCGTCCAGATCGAAAACCTTCTTCTTGTTTTCGAGTTCCATGTAAATCGGCGTTGTTCCGCTTCCGCCGTTTGTCATTCCGGCCCCCGAGCCGGATTCCCCCTGCAGAATCGGTACCTTGCGCATCGTGCGGCGCCAATCGATGCGCCCTCGCTTTATACGGGCGGCCCGGCACGACCGTGCCGTCGCGCTCTATTTCATGGGGCCGGACCCTTCGCTGCGCTCGCCCCGCCCCTCATGAAACGGAGCCTTGCTCGAAGTAACCGCAGACAAAAACCGCCCGCAAGTCTCCGCCCTACGGGTCACGATCGCTGCCGCGAATGCGGGAAAGCAAAAAAAAGACCCACCTTGGTCCGCTCTTATCGCTAAGGTCGCGTGGTGAATTATGGAAGCGTTTATTCTGCTTCACAAGAATATGAAATATCCAACATTTTATTTATATCTGCCGATTTAACTACCATAGTGATGTCGGATAAATCACCCACTTCAAGAATCACGGGTTTGTCTTCCTCATTTGTTTTTTGCAGTAAAAAACGATATTCCCTTTGATATGAAAATTCACTGCGTTTTTGGAAAGCTATTTTGGGATATTTGAATGAAACATTATCTTTGGAATAATTGTAATAGTTAACAAGTCCGTGATAAAGAGAAAAACCATTCTTTAGAGCTGCGCACTCAATTTTCTTTATAAGCAAATGCCCTTGAGGTATGGCTACCGCATATCTGCCATAATTGAGTAGCTCCTTTGGAAATAGAATATTTTGTTTTGCCTCTTCAAAAGATTTGCAATTGTAGTACAAATCATCCCGAATAGTTGAAAAACATATTATATTGCTTGTTAAAAGATCATGGTTGCAAGAAATTGAAATAGGCCCAGCAAAATCAGTTAGATGTAAATTGCCTAAGGTTATTTTTACAGAATCTGGCTGATGTATAGAACAGCATTCATAATAGTCATTTTGTCCAGGAACTTCGGACTCTTCATGCCTTTTAAAGAAGTTTAGCGAATTAAAGTATAAATGGCCTTTTAAAAAATCATCACGATACTCTTCACAACTAAAAAATTTGAATAAACCCTTGCTCAACTCTCCACCTTTTTTAACATCTTTCTTTATTCAGCACATCGCCAATGACATCTTCAGGGAATCTGATTTTTTTCATTGCCTGGACAAGGTGTTCCTTACAAATTTTACTATTCACATAATTTTTCCATACGAATGACGGCTTTAGGAAAGCGACATAAATGGGCACAAGATTTTCGCTATTGGTATTGTCAAATTGGAAACCCCAGTTCATCATGGATATAGAACCGCGGATCCTGATGTTCTCTTCATCTTCATTTTTCGAAACTTCACTTTCTTTCCATGGAAACAAAAGAGCATTAAAAACACTAAAGCAATCAGTTTTTCTAATATAATCAACAAGCGCTTTATGATATACAAACTGCTTCACAATATCTTGCACACCGGGCATTCTACTTAAAGAATCCCCTTTGATTTGAAGCAAATAATATTTACCGTCTAGAATGCAGAAAACTTTTTCATCTGTATTTTCATCAAGCGTACACTTAGTCAAAATATCCGGAATCAAATCGCTATCACTTGTTTTTAGTTCTTTGCCGTCAATGAACCACTTTGGTGATTGGGAGTCAATAGTCGCTTTTACTTCCTTATAGATATTTCCGAAAATCTCTCCGCAAGCATGTTCCCAGACAAGGTTCAGGGAATTCGTTCCCCAAAGGCTGAAGGCATCTTCTCGTTCGTCAGTTTTCTTTTCTGCAACATAGGTGTAGAGAGTCTTTAGCAGTCTTTGCTTGCGAGTTACAAACTGCGTTGCAATTTCTCGTTCCAGACGGTACTTGATGTAATCAGGGTCCCCAAAATCATTGAGAGTCGCTTCTGTCAACTGAACGAATGGAACATCATCGAACAATTCCGTCAAGCCAAGATTTTCAAGATACTTGGAGCATTCCGTGACAATGCATTCATGGAGTCGCTTGAAATAGTCAAAATCATCCGTTTGGTTGGCAATCGTCTTCAGTTCCAAATAATA
>JAZLMK010000123.1:0-53547 GCA_045598645.1 Fibrobacter sp. | reverse complement strand
TGCCACCAGGCGTTCTTCCATAGAATCCTTGCGGCCGGCAAAGGTAATGTCCGTCACGCCCAACTTTTTAAGACTTTCGGCAATGGCGACTGCCGGGAAAATGTGGCCACCGGTGCCACCGCATACAAACAGAAACTTTTTCATGTTTCAGCCCTCGTAAAATCAAGATCACTAAAGTTATGGGCATTGGTGCCTTCGCTACCGCCCATGTACGGTTCTACAATCTTCTTGCCCGTACCAGACTTTGAAATGTTCAAAAGAATTCCAATGAACAAGCCCGAGAAAATCAAGTTGGTTCCGCCAAAACTCAAGAACGGCAAAGGCTGACCCGTTGTGGGGAAAAGCCCCGTACTCACGCAAACGTGAACCAGGAAATTCAGGAACAAGGATATCGTCAAGGCTACAGCCATGTACTTTCCAAAGCGGGTAGAAGAATTTCTGGCAATTTCGAAGCCCTGGTAGAAAAGACAACCAAACAGGCACAAAATCGTGCAAGTTCCAACAAAGCCGAATTCTTCGCCAATAACCGCATAAACCACATCTTTGTGGGCTTCGGGCAAGTAGCCCAATTTTTGCATGCCCATGCCAATACCCGTTCCGAAGAATCCCCCGTTTCCAAGCGCTTCCAAAGCGCGTTCACCCTGCATGGCAGAATTCTGGTGAGCACTTGGATCCAAGAACGCTGCAATGCGCTTGGATGTATGGGACTTTATCAAAAGCGTAATAACGCCAATAAAGGCCGCACCGCCCAATGCCGGCAACAAGTACTTGAGTCTTGCTCCCGCCACAAGCAAAACAGCAAGAGTAATGCCAGCAAACAAAACAAGCATGGAGAAATTTGGTTGCAACGCAAGTAATATCGCAGAAATACCAAACGGGATGGCCGGCTGGATAATGCTACACTTGAGCGTTTTAATTTCGTAACCTGCTTCAGAAAGTTTGGTGCAAACCATGGTAATCAGGCCGAGTTTCAAGATTTCGGAAGGCTGGATACCCCAAATCCAACGGGATGCGCCCTTCACATCGCCGCCTGCCACAATCGCAGCCAAAGTGAGAATGCAACCCACGCCAAAAATAACGCGCGCAGCCTTTTTCCAAACGACATAATCAATCTTTGCAGCGGCAATCATGACGCCCAAAGTCACTACGACCTTCCAGCAATGTGCTTTCAAGTAATATTCAGGCGAAAGACCCAACTTCAACGCATGCGTGGTCGAAGCCGTATACACGACGACACAGCCAAAGCACATCAACACGAGTGTCGAGAGCAAAAGCAGTTTGTTAACGCCGTATGTCTTTGTTGCCGAATTCATTTTTGTTTTTAAGCCTTAAATACGGGAGTGAGTTTCAAAAGGGCATCCACCACCTGTTCCATATGCATGCCGCGACTACCCTTAATCAAAAGCACATCGCCTTCCGAGACAACATCGTTCAAGAAGTCAATGACTTCCTGCACGCTGTTGAGGTGGAAAACAGCCTTCATGCCACGGGACTTGGCTCCCTTCACATAACTGCGGGATTCCTTTCCAACAGCGAGCAAAATGTCAAAGTTCATTTCGGGAACCATGGCTCCGATTTGGGCATGGAGTACAGAACTGTTCTTGCCCAGTTCCAGCATATCGCCAAGAACAGCAATGCGCTTGCCCGAAGTCTTCATGTTGCCGAGAGTCTGCAAAGCCATCTTGGTCGAAGACGGATTGGCATTGTAGCAGTCCGAAACAATCTTGAAGCCATTGGCCTTCTTGAATTCCATACGCATATTTGTGGAGCGGTAATTGCAAAGAGCCTTGGCAATATCGGCCTTGGGGACCTTGAAAGCCTCGCCCACGGCGATGGCGGCCAAGGCGTCGTAAAGGTTGTGAGTGCCAGGAACGTTCAGTTCAAAACGAGTGCGACCGATATAGAACGTTGCGCAAGCGTTTTCGTTCCAAGTGAGTTTTTCCGGTTTGACAATGCCACGATTCATACCAAATGTCACCACCTTGAAATTCTTGGTGGACTTGACCTTGCAAAGACGCGGGTCATCGGCATTTACAATCAGGACACCATTCTTCTTGAGGCCGGCCGTAATGGTAATCTTTTCCTTGAACACGCCATCCAAATCGCCCAGACGTTCCAGGTGACTTGCGCCAATGTTCGTAATCACAGCCACATCGGGTTCCGCCGCAAGAGAAAGCGGACGAATTTCATCGGGACCGCTAGTACCCATTTCCACAACAGCAGCTTCGTGGCTGTGCTTCAATTGGAACAAAGTCATCGGCACACCAATATGATTGTTGAAATTACCCTGGGTGGCATGGGTATTGTACTTCATGGAAAGAACAGCCTTGGTCATTTCCTTAGTCGTTGTTTTGCCGTTGCTGCCGGTAATGGCCACCTTTTTCAACTTGAAGAGTCTCTGGTAGCCTTTAGCGAGTTTAAGCAGGCTCTTGGTGGTATCATCCACTGGAGCATACATCTTGAATGTTTTCTGTTCTACGGCTTCTTGGTTTACAACGCTCATGAGCGCTCCATCCTTTTCCATTTGGGTGACAAACTGGTGTGCGTCAAAACGGACGCCCTTTATAGGCCAGAACACCACGCCCTTGGCCTTTTCACGCGAATCCATGCAAAGATTCACCTTGCGTTTCAGAGACTTCGCTGGAACGCCCACTGCTTGGGTTTCCAGAATGTCGAGCATCTCCTGCACAGTCATATCAAGTTTCAGCATTTCTCCATTGCCTTCACCGCTTCTTCGCGGTCGTCAAAATGATGTTTTGTCTTTCCGACAATCTGATAGTCCTCGTGGCCCTTGCCGGCAATCACCAGCCAGTCGCCTTCACTCAAAGCGGCACAGGCCCTTTCAATCGCCTCTCCGCGATCTTCTATCACTTCAAACTTCCTGGAATTCATACCCGCACGCACATCATTGATAATGTCCGATGGATTCTCGGTACGCGGGTTATCGCTGGTAAGCCAAGCCTTGTCGGCCATGCGCTCGGCAATGCCACCCATAATCGGGCGCTTCGTCTTGTCACGATCACCACCGCAACCAAACACAACGCTCAAACGGCCTCGGCAAAGGCTACGAGCCGTAGCAAGTACACGTTCCAAAGCATCGGGAGTATGGGCGTAATCAACAATCACGTGCTTTCCGTTTTTATTCCAGACTTTTTCAAAGCGGCCCGGCACACGAACAGTTGCCAGAGCAGTACGCATAGCCAGCTCCGAAACTCCGACGGCATTAGCCCACGCCAAGACCAGCAAAACATTGTCCACGTTAAAATCGCCGCACAACGGAGTTTCAAACGGCTCCTTCGCAATCATCGGCAACGTAAAATCAAGGCCGTCTTCGGTATTCTTCACCGCACCCTGCGGCTTCACGAAAGCGAATTCCTTGCCAAGGCGCGAAACAGCGACTTTCTTGCAAGAAAGTTCCTTGTAAAGATTTTCGCCATGGGCATCATCTACGTTCACCACGGCAACGCCATCTTCTGCAAGGTAGCGAGTAAACAGCAACTTCTTCGCTTCGAAATAGGCATCCATGGTCTTGTGGTAATCCAAGTGATCCTGAGTCAAATTACTGAACAAGCCACTCCTGAAACGAATGCCCGCAACACGCCCCTGATGCAAGGAGTGCGAAGACGTTTCCATCACAAGATCCGTACAGCCAGCCTTCACAGCGCGATCGGCAAAAGCGAACAAATCCAAAAGACCCGGCGTTGTCAATGTCGCAGGGACAGCCGATGCCCCAATCTTATTCATGATGGTTCCGAGCAAGGCTATCTTGTGACCGGCGGATTCCAACATGGCATTCATCAAGAATGCACTTGTAGTTTTTCCGTTGGTTCCCGTTACAGCATGGCAACAAAGTTTTGCAAACGGATCCTTGTAAAACACCTGGGCGGCCTCCAAGCGGGCAGCCTTCACATCGGCCACCTGAATCCACTTAGAAGCAAGGCCTTCTGGAGCCGGAGTTTCACCCACCACAGCCACAGCCCCTTCGGCCACGGCATTGCGAGCGAACATTTCAAAGCCTTCCGCAGGAATAGAGAAAAACAGGTTCCCCGGCTTCACCCTGCGGGAATCGTCGCAAAGCCCCGTCACGGACAACTTTTGCATCAGTCCTTCCGAAATCATCAGCTTCTCTCCTTCAAAGTCAACTTGCAGATTGTTCCCTTCTGCAAAACTTCATCGGCCTTTGGGGACTGGAAAATCACTCGTCCAAGACCGGAATATTCAACGTTCATGCGAATGCTGCCCAGTACTTCTAGGGCATCCTTCAAAGAAAGTCCCTTGAGGTCGGGCATCTTGGTAGCACCCGATTCACCCAATGTGAGTACCAAGCCAATAGAATCCAAGACATCGCTACGCTGCGAAATCACGCGATTGCCTTCGCCTTGTAAGACAATCGGGCAGCCCTTATCCTTGGCGAGTTTTTCGGCAGAAGCCTTCGTCATCCCCATAAGATCGAGTTCGCAGGGATTCTTGCCGCTCACCTGCACCAAATTGTGGCTCAGCGGCGAAAGTTCCGGATGATAGTAAACACCTTCCATAATGCGGCGGAAAATCGGTCCTGCCGTATTACCGCCATGATGCTGCGCCGTTTGCGGGTCATCCACCAGCACCATGCACACATAGCGGGAATCTTCAACGGGAGCAAGCCCAATGAACGAAGCTATCTGATGATCGCGGTCGTAGGAATGGGTTTCGGTATTATACTTTTCGGCAGTACCCGTCTTACCGCCAAAAACCACATCGGCTAGTTTCTTGGAAGCCACCTTCTTCGCCGTACCACTGTTCACCACGCGATTCAGCATGCCGCGAATCTTGGAGGCCGTAGCTTCACTGATTACGCGACGAATCTCCACCGGTTCCTTCTTTTCGACCAGATGTCCTTCAGAGTCTCGCCATTCCTTGACAATCATGGGTTCCATCAACTTTCCACCATTGGCTACGGCAGAGTAAGCCATCACCATCTGGATAGGAGTCGCCATCAAGGCGTGCCCGAAGCCCATCGTTTTAAGGGTACGGTCATCGCGAGTGAGTTCATAAGGCTGCAAAATCCTTCCGGATTCTTCGCCGTTGAAATATTCCGAAGTTCTCATGCCAAAACCGTAGTCCCGAGCCATCCTGTACAATTTTTCGGCACCAACTTTATCGGCCACCTTCGCATAAACAATATTCGAAGACTGGACCATGGCCTCGGCCATATCCATGTCGCCATATACGTGAGTATCGCAAATCTTTTCGGAGCGGGGATTCCAACTCCAGCAACGTCCCTCGTCCTTGAACACGGTATCCACAGGGATGATATTATTTTCAATTGCCGCCGACGCTGTAATCACCTTGAATGTCGACCCCGGTTCATAAGCAAGAGCCACAATTTCGTTCTTGGACATGCGGCCAATGCCCTGCGTTTTCGAATTGGGGTCAAACGTCGGATAACTTGCCATGGCAAGAATTTCACCTGTATACGGGTCCACGACCACAGCGCTTGCGCTCTTGGCACTGAATTCAGCAACACCGTCCTTCAGGGACTTTTCCACAATCTCCTGCATGTTCTTGTCGATAGTGAGCACCAGGTTCTTGCCAGGTTCTGCGGCAGCCACATCTTCGCTACGGCTATAGATTTCACGATGGCGAACATCCTGCACGCTCATGCGGAAACCCTCCACGCCAGTAAGGCGGGAATCGAACACGCGTTCCATGCCCATGTTTCCGTGGCCATTAAAGTCCAGTTTTCCAACTACCTGGCTTGCGAGTTTTCCCTGCAAAAAGATTCGACTGTAATCCAGGACCTTGTTCGCGGTATCACGGATGTTATCGGCCAAGACAACCCCGTTTCTATCCATAATCAAGCCGCGTTCCGCATAAATATTCTTGGAGCGAACCACCATATCCTTGGTCTTGGACTGGTAGGCTTTTTGGTTAAGCACCTGGATATTGAAGGTCTGCAAAATGAGCACGCCCACGAAACTCAAGACAATCCACTTGATAAACGCCAAAGGTTCCAGTTTGAACTTGTTCACTTACCACCTCCTTGGGTCATCACCTTTACAGGTACAGTGTTCAAGTCCAGTTCGGCCTGGGCGGCAAAATCCGACAGATTTTCAAGAGACGACAGTTGATTAATCTTGAGTTCCAGCAAAAGAGCGTCACGCTGCAAGAACGTCACCTGTTCCGAAAGTTTATGTTTGGTCTCGTACAAACTATTAAGACGGTTTTGCAGATAAAGCGGCAACATAAAGAACAGCACCATAATCAGGAGCACCACCAAAACGATCTTGACAATCGACCTGTTGGAAGTGGGTACTAATATTTTATCGGTAGCGCTCATACTCTTTCGTACACCCTGAGTTTTGCAGAGCGCGCCCTGCTGTTCTTCTGAATTTCCTCGTCTGTCGGCAGAATCGGTTTGCGGTTCACCTTCTTCAGACGCTGATGATTGCCGCCGCACATGCACACCGGCAAGTTTTCGGGGCAAATACAGGCCTTTTCGAATTCCGCGCAAGTATCCTTGACGCAGCGGTCTTCCACGGAATGGTAACTCATCACCACCAGGCGACCACCCACCTTGAGGCAATCCACCGCAGCACGGAGGCTATCCTCGATTTCCTTGAGTTCTCCATTCACTTCCATGCGAATCGCCTGGAACACGCGAGCCAACAAGCCATTCGCTTCACGTTTCTTGTCGGGAAATACACTTTCCACGATTGCCTTTAAATCATCCGGCAGAATATCGCGGCCTTCGGCAGCCGTAGCGGCGGCAAGTTCCACAATGCGGCTCGAAAGCTTAAAGGCGCGGTCCATGTCGGCATTCTTGCGGAGAGCATTTGCCAAGTCATCGGCACTCACGCTGCGGAGCCATTCCTGTGCAGAAACATCTTCACGGCGGTCCATGCGCAAGTCAAGCGGATTGTTGCCCACAAAGGTAAAACCACGGCTGGAATCGTCCACCTGGTGACTGCTGATGCCAAGATCGTAAAGGATTCCGTCCAAGGTATTTGCTGCGATTTCGTTCTTCAGTTCGCCAAAGCGCACCGGATGCACAATGAACCTCGGAGCCACATTCGCCATACGCTTCGTCGCAAAGGCAACTGCGTCTTCGTCGCGGTCAAAAGCGTGGAGCGTTCCCGTCGATTCAAGTTTGTTCGCAATGGCATAGGAATGTCCGGCGCCGCCGAGAGTGCAGTCGCAATAGGTTCCATCCGGCTTGATGGAGAGTCCCTCAAGGCAACCCTCGAGCATCACCGGGTCGTGATAGAACACGCCGCCTTCGACACCGGCTATCGCAGCCGCCGAAATTTCATTTGTACGTAATTTTACTTGACGGGAATCAAGATTTTGCATCAAGACCCTCCGTCGAACCGATACTGTAGAACATTTCGTCGAACGACTGCTGATCCATTTCCTGGGTTTCTTCAGTCAAGCGTTCGGGGTTCCACAATTCCAAAGACTTACCACGAGTTGTCGCATAATAGCGCACCTCCGTAGTAAGACCTGCATAGCTCATCAATTCCTTGGGGAGCAAAATGCGGTTCTGTCCGTCGAGCTCAACAAGAGCCTCGCACAGATTCTTACGGAATTTCTCGGCTTCCAGACGGGTCTTGGATTTTTCCAGATCTGCCAGAAACTTTTCGTATTCGTTCAGGACAAACAACCAGAGGGTCCGGTTCGGGCCTTTCGTGACCACAAACCTTTCGCCCTCTTCGGCCGAAAGCTGCTGACGGAATTCCCTAGGGAAGGAAGACCTCCCCTTTCCGTCAATAGCCGTTTTGGCTTGTCCTATGAAATACGACATTTCCATTTAGAGTTTACCACAATTTGCCACAACACTTATAACACGTGATAAATATACCCACTTTCTACCACTTTTGCAATAGCGAGAAATAAGTTTCTTACCAAAAACATACCAGATGTGGTGGTCCGGCCTCAATGCACTACACGTTAGAGCACTAGTCGATTTGAATGCCAGAGGGGGAATTCAGCTTTCACCAAGGAAGACGCTCCCAATTTCACCCGGAACATTCTACGCATATTTTGCGTAGATTAGGCAAGAGTGCGGAACGCCAGATGGACCATTCTATATAGTGGGTTGCTGCATTCCATCCCAAGCATTATATTTTATACAACGAAAACGACCCAAAGAGCCTACTTGATGGGACTATTCATTCGAAAAATCACTCTGGCTTTAAGCACCTTGTTGTGGGCAGACTTTGACAAAGTCTGGCACAGTTTTCGCAAACGCTGGTTGCAAATTCTAGTATGCTTTGTCGCGATTCAGCAAACGGCCTGCACTTACGGCTGCGGCGAAGTCAACTGCCCTGAACCCGACCCCATCGACCCGGCCCTAGACTGCGTTCCCTTTTTCGATGTAAATGCCATGACCGGTAACGAATACACCGAATGCGAACAGGCCATACTCGACACCATCAAAAATCGAATGGAGCGAAACCTCAACGAGTGGGGAGTCTGCGTGCAGACGTGCGATTTGGACTATACTGAAAAAAGATTGGCTCAACAAACTTGCCCGATGGACCATATTAAAGCGGACGGAGCCTTGCTGGGCTACGAATGCAACCACGAAATCGTTTCCATAGAAGAAGGCGAAAAGCGCCTGAAAAAATTCTACGGATTGTAAGAGGACCAGACAAACTCAAGTTTGTTCTAAACAGTCTCTAGCGAAACATCAAGCACCCTTCGCACTTGGCACCAGGGGCGGCTGGATTTCCGAACCGTTTCTCGGGATTCGGGCAATATTCCACGGAACCATCCGGCATCACCCAGATATCTTCGTCGAAAAAATCGCAAGCACGGGAGTTTTCTTTTGAATCGCCGTCGGCAACTGCACATTTTCCGTCGATATGTGCCGCACGCTTTTCATCGATATGAATCGCGCATTTTTTTATAGTGGGAACGTCAAAAAAAAGACTTCCTTCGCAACGCACCTTATCGGAGCGGAGTTCATTCCGCAATGCACCGACATCAAAGCCGCTCACGCCGTATTCAGCGCGGAGACGTTCCCCCGTGGCGATAAACACGGGCATGTTCCACTTGACGCGGGCAATCCCAGTGGATTCCGCCCACGCAAAAATTTCACGAACCTGCGAAAGCATTTTTTTGTGAAGCGTCACCTGGAGCGACACGGTGGCCGCGCCATTTTTATCGCTGTTCTTAAGACGGTCCGCGACTTCAAGCAAACGCTCCACGTTATCTTTCCACTTTTCGAACGTGAGCCCGGGCATCATCTCACGGACGACATCCTCCGAAAAGCCCATGCAACTCACCTTGATGTCGCTGCAGGCGCGCACCAGTTCCGCCATTCCCTCGCAAGTTCCCCAAACTCCAGGGAAAGATCCGTTCGTCGTTAGGTTCAAGGGAATCCGCGCCGCAAGACAGTAATCCAATAGTTCCGCGAATTTAGAATAAAGTAAAGGTTCCCCCATCGTAGAGGGAATCACCTCACGCAGTCCATTTCCGCCATCAACAGCGGAAGCGCCGGCACCATGGTATTTCTCGATTGCGGCAAAGGCAACGTCCAAAGGCATTTCGCCTTTGCCATACGCAGAACCGCGCTGGTTCAAAAAGCAGAGCGGGCAACGCAGGTTGCACACGTCCGGATTGGTAACGAGTGTCAGGCGCCGGACCACGACTAACCTGCAGCCTCCCGCGCACCCCGCAAATACTTGATGGCGGCGAGCCCTGCAACGGCCCCCTCGCCCACGGCGACCGCCACCTGCAATGTTCCACCGGTGCAGTCACCTGCGGCAAAAAGCCCCGGAACGGTCGTCATGAAGTCCTTGTCCAGGACTGCATTCCCGTTATCGAACGCGGCTCCCGCCTTTCGGGCCAGGTCCATGGCGCTTGCACTGCCAAGCGCAACAAACAATCCGTCGAATTTTTCTTCTACACCGTCGGCAAACTTCACGCCGGCAAAGGAGCCCTCGCCAAGCAGCCCCGTCAGCGGACGCTTATCGATTTTCACCTTCTCCGGGAAAGAGGCCCCGAGTTCGGCCCCATTCGTCAAAAGCGTCACGGAACCCACCACGGGCAACAGTTCGCTGCACTCGTGGAGCGCGTACTCGCCAGCGCCAAGCACGGCCACGTTCTTTTCGCGATAGAAGAACGCATCGCACACGGCACAGTAACTCACGCCCTTGCCTTCCATCTCGGCCATGCCCGCGACAGGCTGTTTTTTGCGGGCGGCGCCCGTCGCCATGATGCAGGCGGCCCCACGATATTCGCCCTTGAGACCCGTCGCCACGAATTCCTTGCCGTCAAAGAACAAATCGGTCAATTCGTCATATTCAAACTTCGCCCCAAGGCTTTCCGCCTGGCGCTTACCGACCTCGTGCAGTTCAATGCCAGAAAGAGGCTTTTCCAAGCCGTAATAATTTTCAATCATATGGGCTTTTTCAAGCGCTCCAACACCCTTGCCCACCAAGGTAACGCTCAATTTGCTACGCAAAGCATACAGGGCGGCCGACACACCTGCCGGGCCATGACCAATTATCAACACATCTGACATATTTACCTCTACCCTAAAGATACGAAAAAATTTATTTTAGAAGCAAGTACCAAGGAATAGAAACTATGCAGCGATACACCCCGCGTGATCTTTTTGTAGAAGTGGGCTACGGTCCCAACTTTGCCGACCAACTTATCCAGAACGCCTACAGCAAACTTTTCGAAGGCGACCCCATCGACGAAAAAATCTGCTTTGACGCATCGGGCGACATGGCCTACATCATTGACATCGGCCACGACGACATCCGCTCCGAAGGCATGAGTTACGGCATGTTCATCGCCGCCCTCACCGGCCACGACAAACTGTTCCAAAAACTTTGGAACTTCGCAAAAAAATACCTGCGCAACAACGACGGCCCACACAAAGGATTCTTCTCCTGGCAGGTCTCCACGACCGACTTCACCATGATGGACCCGGGCGCCGCCCCCGATGGCGAAGAATACATCGCCGCAGCCCTTTTGATTGCCGCAAAAAAATTCAACCGCGACGACTACAAGCAAGAAGCCATTGAACTCATCAACTGCATGATGGACAAACCGGTGAACGAACTGGTGGGCCCCATGATCGACCCGGAACGCAAACTTATCAAGTTCTCCCCGGTGCTCGGCAACGACTTTACCGACCCCAGTTACCACACCTTCGCCTTCTATCGCGCCTATGCGGAAGCGACCGGCGACAACCGCTGGAACGAAGTAGTGAACAACAGCCTGGAATACATTCAAAAAGCAGCGCACCCCGAAACAGGGCTTTGCGGAGACTACTCGGAATACGACGGCACGCCCAAGGCCATGCCCTGGTTCCCCGAAAGCAACTGCTTTAGCGGTGACGCTTGGCGCGTCGCCCTGAACCTGAGCCTCGACTATGCCCTTTTCCGCGGTCACGATTGCGAAAAGGATATTTGCACACGCCTGCTCAACTTTTTCGAAAACCGCAGACCCTACCTCTCGGACTACGCCACTGACGGCACGCCCTACCCGCGCCAGGGCCGCAACGCAACGCCCGGCATCATCGCCATGAATGCGGCAGCCACCCAGGTGCTCAATAGCGACAATCCACTAATGTCCCACTTTGTCAAGGACCTGGCAGCCCTTTCGGTGCCTTACCGTTTCTGGCGCTACTACGACGGCATGCTCTACATCATCGGCCTATTGGCAACCGCCGGCAAAATCGAAATCTAAAACAGGAGAAAACGGAATGAAAAAAAGAATACTCCCCATCGGCCTCGCCCTAGCGGCGTTATTCACGTTCACCGCCTGCGAAGACGTACGCGTAGAAAAATACCCCAACGGCAACGTGCGCTTTGAAACCACCTATGTCAAGGATAAGAAGGAAGGCCTCGAAAAGGAATACTACCAGGACGGTACAATCAAGCGCGAAACGATGTTCAAGGCAGACCGCCGCGAAGGCGTCAGCAAGGACTATTACGAAGACGGGACCCTCCAAGATGAAATCCCCTACGTAGACGGCTACATCGAAGGAGACGTCATCCGCTACCACAAGAACGGCAAAATGGCAAGCAAGGCGCCCTACAAGCAGAACAAACAAATCGCTTTCGGCGAAGTATTCGACGAAAAGGGCGCCCCCGCCACAAGCGGCAGTTACAAGGATCCGCGCGACGGCTACGCCTACGAATGGGTACGCATCGGCACACAGCTATGGACAGCCGAAAACATCAACTTTGCGACAAATGCAGGCTCCCTCTGCTATCAATGCAATCACTGGGGACGCCTGTACGATTTTGAGAACGCCCAAAAAGCCTGCATGGAAGGATTCCACATGCCAAGCAAAGAAGAATGGCAAGTGCTCCTGGATTTTGCCGGCAAGGACCCCGGTATGAAACTCAAGGCCGGCTACGGCTGGGACCCCATCAAGGGAACTGCCGCCTACGGCAACGGCAAGGATGAATTCGGATTCGGAGCCAAGGCCGGCGGAGCGCACTTCGCCAAGAGCGACGTCGCCCTCAAGGACCGCAAACTGGAAGACGCCGGCCAAAAGGCTTACTTCTGGACAAGCGAAGGCGAAGTACTCGTGTTCGTCACCGACAAGAACACCGCCAAGTTCGAAAAGTTCAATCCGGAATTCGGCGCCAGCCTCCGCTGCCTCAAAGACTAGAGTCTTCAAAAGAACATCAAACGAAAAAAAGGAATTATCGCGAAGATAATTCCTTTTTTTGGGGCATTCCCTATTTAAACATCACTCCTGCACTAATAGGGGAAGTGTCTTTTGAATAATATCCGACTGGCCCTTTGTCAAATGGACGTCATCGCGCATATATTCTACATACGGAAACATTATGTTGTCTACACCCGGGCAATCATAAAGCATTTCATCATCCCCGGTCAATGCAGCCTTATAATAGGCTTCGCACACTTCTGTATCGCCAATATTGTCGCCATCAGGAATTCCAACTTCTTCATCCTTTTCTGCATACGTTGCCGTCGTGTGCGGAAGTCCGAAATAATGTCCGATTTCGTGAGATATGGCCTTTACAATTTCTTTCGATGAATAACTCACCACGTCATCATACTCGGTAAAGGAATAATCACGAAGAGTAATAAGCACACCTAAGCCACCTTTGCCTGTACTCATTCCAAAAGAAGGCGAGATGGCAACAAAATCTTCATTCATCATTCCGTCTACAATAAATACATCTAGCGCCTTATCTTTAGCCGAAGATTCCCACGATGCAACCATATTCGGGAAAAAGGCTAGGTCAACATCATCTTCGTCAAGTTCACTCACATAAAATTCATCATCAGGATAATCATTCCCATATACAGGATGTTCCGAAGCCTTCGACATATACACGGTATCGATATCCAATTTATAGATATTCCTAAATCTTTCCGTAGCCATTTTGCACAAACTATCCAAAGAAACACCATCACTTGTTTCCGTGTATTTACCCACCATCACATAGTTCAGAGAAAGTTTACTCGTATTTTTCCCATTATATTCTTCCATCTTGAAATTCTTCAAACTTCCCTTTATCATTTTCTTGTTTTCGTCAAACAAAACCATAGCCACAAACATGGGAATATCAGGACCGTCAAACTCATACACATAAAGGTTTCCATCACGCTTACCTTTAACAGGAGCTATCATCTTCACCTTCTGTAAATCATTACCGTCGTAGAAAACAATTACAGGGGGTTCAATTTCAGAATCCATTTCAAAGGACAAGCGAACATCGCCCGGAACCAGTTCTAGCGCAACGACGTCCAGGACACCATATTCAATACTTTCTGGAAGATTCGGCCTAAAGGGATGAATTCGAAAAACATTTACATCCTCTTCAGGATCATATTCAGTTTCTATAAATTCAGCATTCTCAGGATAGTCATCATCAACAGCGCCCTTTGCCCCACTAACATCGAAACCACTTGAAGAATCGTCACCGCAAGCGGTAAAAACACAAGCCGTACACACGGCACAAAGCAAAGCGAAAATTTTTTTCATTTTTTTCTCTCTTTTCAAAAAGGAACTCCCGAAAAAAGCTTTTCGGGAGTTTCTTTAAAAACACATAAACTATTACGTCGTGTATTCAGCGTTGATTTTCACGTAGCCGTAACTCAAATCGCAGGTAAAGGCGCTTGCGCTTGCCTGGCCGATGTTCAACACGAGCGTAACTTTGTATTCACGCTGGCGAACTACGTTCTTGAGGGCCACGGTTTCGTCCTCGGAAAGTTGAATCGGACGACCACCTTCCAAGACCTTCACATCGCCAAAGTACAAGTCCGTATGTTCGGCAACCATGTTGCAGCCGCTCGAGCCCGCGCTGCTGAGGATTCGGCCCCAGTTCGGGTCTTCGCCGAACATGGCACACTTGGCGAGATTACTCGTACCAATGAAGCGGGCCATGCGCAAAGCCTCTTCGTGGCTTTCGGCCTTTTCAATGCGGAGTTCAATGAGCTTCGTCGCACCTTCACCGTCACGCACAATGTCTTTTGCAAGGCTCTGCATCACAAGCATAAGGGCTGCACGGAATTCACCCTGTTCGCTTAAGCTCAGGTCTTCGTAACGAAGTCCGCTCATGCCGTTTGCAAGCAAGATGCAGGTGTCATTCGTACTGGTGTCGCCGTCCACGGTAATGGCATTGAAGGAATCCGCAATGTTCGCGCGGAATTCAGCAAAGAAGTCAATGGGCAAAGCCAAGTCCGTCGTGATGAAGGCGAGCATCGTCGCCATGTTCGGGTGAATCATGCCCGAACCCTTGCAGGCACCACCAATCGTCACCACGCCCTTCTCGGTCTGAATTTCTACGGCGTGGCTCTTGAGGGCCAAGTCGGTAGTCAAAATAGCGCGGCCGAATTCTTCGGAAGCATCGGCGTGGAGTTTTTCCACGAGTTTCGGAATGCCGGCTTCGATTTTGTCCATGGGCATCAAGTGACCGATAACGCCAGTGCTGCAAACGAGCACGCTCTTGGGAGTGAGTCCCAGGGCTTCTTCGGTCATGGTAGCCATGCGTTCGGCATCCTTGTAGCCTTGTTCGCCAGTGCAGGCGTTGGCGTTACCGCTGTTCACCACAACAGCCGTGGCAAAGTGCGCATGTTCCAAGGCGGCCTTGTCGTACATGACCGGAGCGGCCTTCACCTTGTTCGTGGTAAACACGGCAAAGCAGCGAGCGGCCTTTTCGCTCTTGAGAAGCGCCATGTCGGCGTTACCGCTGGCCTTGATGCCAGCGCAAATTCCAGAAGCGGTAAAGCCCTTAGGCGAGCAAACGCCACCTTTTTCCAGCACAGTATACATAGTATCTCCTGTTTTACGCCGCCACACCGGACGGCCTTAATTTTCCATATCAAATATATCAAAAAACACTGCCTACGGCATTATTCGCTATTCTTGGCAATAAAAAAATTCTAATTTAAGGGCATGGCTAGAACACCTTATACAAAAGAATCCTACGACAAAATGGTCGAACGTTACAACTTCCTCAAAAGAACGGAACGTCCCCGTGTTGTAGAAGAAATGGAAGAAGCCCGCAAGCAGGGCGACCTTAGTGAAAACGCAGAATACCATGCCGCCAAGGAACTCCTGGCACATATCGATGCCGAAATTCCGAAGCTGGAAGACCAGATTGCCAATGCAATCATCATGGAATTCGACCCGAACTCCGAAACAGTCCTTTTTGGCGCAACCGTTACCGTAAAGAACCTCAAGACGAAGAAAGACGTCGTCTACCAGTTGGTCAGCCCCGAAAGCGTTGACGTTCTCAACGGCAAAATCAGCACCAAAAGCCCCATCGGCTCCGCCCTCATGGGCAAAAAGAGAGGCGACGTGGTCGAAGTCACCACCCCGAAGGGCGTCAACAAGTTCGAGATCATTGATTTCAAGTAATCGATTCGAATGATAGTCACCCTCATTGGCGAAGACCACTTTACCAAGGAAAAGTGCATAGAGAAGTTTCTATGCGACGCCTTGGGTGACCGGCGGGACGACCCGCTGGCCAAGCAAATCCTGTTCGCTACCGACACGAACATTCCGTCTATCGCAGACGCGGTAATTACCGCCTGCGATTCGGTTTCAATGTTCGCTCCGGAACAAGTCGTCGTGGTGCGCAAAGGCGAAGCCCTCAAGGCCGACGACACAAGGTCTTTGACCAAGTGGCTGAGCCACGGTCCCCAATGCAAACTACTGCTGGAATTCGAAAAACTTGACGCCAGAGGAGAATTGTTCAAGGCCCTCAAGGCCGCCGGCGAAATCCAAAAATTCGAAGTGCCCAAGCAGTACAAGATGGCCGAGTGGATTTCATCCGCCATCCCCACGCACTTTGGCAAAGCCATCGACCGCGACGCGAGCCAGTACCTGGCCGACGCCCTCGGCACCGACACCAAACTCGTGAGCGAGGAAATCGAGAAGGTCCTGCTATTCGCGCCGGACTGCCAAAAGATTACGCTCGACCTTGTACGCACCATGGTCGTGCCGCAACGCGAAATGGTCTCGTACGAAATCAACGACTCCTTCGGCATGCGCGACGTAAAGAACTACACACGCACCTTGAACGAACTGCTGAACAACGGCGTGAACGCCATTCAAATTGTCGGTTCTCTCTACCGCTATGCCGTAGACCTCCAGAACTTTTCCACCTTGCTAAGCAAGGGCATGCAAGCGAAAGACGCCGCCGCCGAACTGGGCAAGAACGATTTCATTTTCAACGTGAAAGGCAAGGCCCCGGAATGTGCCCGGCGCTGGAGCCGTCCGTTACTCTGTCGCGTCATCCGCAGGCTGGCCGACCTGGATTACGAAATCAAGAGCGGCATGTGCAGCACAAGAATAGCGCAGGAACTGGCGCTCGCCGCCCTGGTGGTGCATTAAGGCAAAGCCCCGCATCTAGCGATAAGTCCCCCGAAAGCTAAACACAACTTTCCGAGGTTTCATGTACCATGAAACATACAAAAGAAGAATGGGTTGAAGCCCTAGAACTCTATTAATCTGAATGCAATCCTGTTGCAACAAGCATGAAGTCTAGAATTGCAGAGCAAGCGAAGAAGGTTACTACAAACAACAATCCTGCAGCAATTCGTTTCATAGTTTACCTCGGCTTTTTTATAAGCATTTTCAACTATTCGCGAAAATAAATTCGCCCACCGACATAGATGCTATCACCGCCCAGCGGCCCTTGATTCGATAATTCATAACCATATCTATAATTGTTATCCCAATCATATCCAATTGTTATTCTCATAAAACATTGAGTATTACAACAACAAACGGTAAAATCTCGGTTAAAAGAAAAAAGCCCGCGACAAAACGCGGGCCTTTTTAATTTTTCCAAAAATTTCAGATTACTGCCAGTCGCCTTCGGCGGCAGGCTGTTCCGGAGCGGGAGCCTCGGGAGCATCTTCGGATTCCGCAGGTGCAGGTTCTGCAGCAGGAGCAGGTTCTGCAGCAGGAGCGGGTTCGGCTGCAGGTGCTGGTTCTGCGGCAGGAGCAGGTTCAGCGGCAGGTTCGGTCTCAACCTTGGTTGCCTGCGGTGCTTCGGCCTGGCCGGAAACTTCTGTTTCAGGTTCCGAAAGATCCACATTGCCCACATAGTTGCGGATAATGCGCGGCGTCACGAAAATCACAAGGTCCTTCTTGATGACGGACTTCTTGGAATACTTGAAGAGGTTGCCCAGCAGCGGGATATCCTTGAGGAACGGAATGCCGCTTTCGGATTCCTGGGTTTCGTTGCGGGTAAGGCCGCCAATCACGACAGTTTCACCATCGGCGACCACAACCTTGGTCTTCGCTTCCTGGGTACTGATAACCACTTCACCCTTGGTATCGTAGTCGTAAGAGTTGTTTTCAGGATGCAGGTCGAGCAAAATGCGGTTGTCGCCGGAGACATGCGGGGTAACAGTCAGTTTGATACCGGTTTCCACCAACTGCGTAGAAGATTCGCCACTATCGTCAATCACGCGAATAGAAATCTTGTCGCCCATGAACACCTGGGCTTCGGTATTATCCAGCGTGGAAACCTGCGGACTGGCAAGGACTTCGGTAGAAGCGTCGCCCATGAGGTTCGAAATAGCAAGTTGCAGATGGTTGTCAAGAACGCTGGTGGTAATAGCCGTAGAAGCACCAGAGACAGCCGGAGAAACTCCATTGTTGGGGAAGGACTGGATGACAGCACTTGTTCTCGTAGCACCTGCAGCACTTCCGGCAGCGGCACCGGCGGTACCCGGAGTCAAGGTTGTGTTGCCCATGGTGGCCGTCCAGTCGACACCCAATTCACGAGCGAGGTTGCTGTTCACCACGACGAGTTTTGCAGTAATCATAATCTGCAAAGTTTCCACGTCAAGTTCGGTCAAGGCATTCGCCATCTGTTCAATCTTGCTGTCGGTATCGTAAACGATGATGGAGTTGGTTCGTTCCACGGTAGTGATACGACCGCGCCCACTCTTCATGCTTTCGAGAACCTTCACAAGTTCTTCGGCCTTCGCATGATGGACCTGGAAGTTCCTACGGACAAGCGGTGCAGAATCTTCGACCAGTTTTTCTTCGTCGGCAATCTTCTTTTGCTTGGCCTGGTAGGTGCTCAAGCGCTGAATGGTAATGTACTTATCCTGGATGACCCAAGTCAGTTCATTGATTTCGCAGATGATGTCCAACGTTTCTTGCCAAGTCTTCTTGGTTACCTTGAGACTGATTTTACCCTTTACATCGGGAGCAATCAAGATGTCCACACCGGCAATCACCGACACAGAACGGAACACGGCTTCGTAGTCCATGTCCACAAAGTTGAAATCATACAACTTCTTGTTGGGTGCCACGGAACCTTCGGCAGGGGCAGCCCATACAGTGGCAAAACTTGCCACCATAAGAAGAACAGTCAGGATTTTTGTCAGCTTTTTCACTTTTGACCCCCAAATTTATCGGGAAGACCCATGGAGTAACGACGGCTCACACCAAATTCTTGGATAAGGAAGAGCACATCTGTTTGTGTAATTTTAAGAACTTTACCGTTAAGAATCTTGTCGCCTTCCTTAAGCGTATACGACACGGAAGGATTCTTGGATTCCACGAGAATTGCAACCGGCACATCGGATTCCCAGATAATGCCAACCAGTTCCACCTGGTCGATATTGATACCTTCTTCGACGAGGCCCTTGATTTCAACAAACGGGTCACGACGGCCGAAAGAACTGTAAGTCACGCGATCTTCGTAGAGGCCGTCCAACTGGCTTCCCGGAGCAGCAGGCCCTTCGGCAAGATTCTCGCCACGGTCCTTGTCAATCTGCTTGAGGCGTTCAGCCTGCACCGACGAAAGTTCATCCATGTAACTCACGGCGCGCTTGTTCACAAAACCCACGCGGTTTCCAGACTGTACCTTGCAATAAAGGCCAGTCACGTCCAAATTCACAAGGCGATCGCCAAATACCAAGCGCTGCAGCACCTGGGCGTTATCGTTAGGCGCCGCGAACAATTCGATTTCATCGGCAACCACGATAAGTTCACGCACTACCGGGCGGAGATGGAACGTCTGCGAGCCAGAAACGATTTTCTTGCTGTCAGTTTCAAACTTTTTCACGAACGTTTCGAAATTCGGCTTTTCTTCGGAGCCCTTCATCCAGTCGCGAACATAGATGCCATCGGGACGAGCGGACCAGAAGAGGAATCCATCCTTCTTGATGGTCTTTTCTGGAGCCTGAAGAACAAAGGCGCCATCCTGTACAAGCATCACAGGCTTTACGCCCGGCTGCAACACAATCTTAAGGCCATTTGCACCCCAAGTTACAGCCTTCACCAGCGTACCGGAGCCAATCTTGAATACCGGAGACTTCTTGGGGCCGGCAAGTCCAATGGTTATGGTGGAAGCCTTATCGATGTTAGAAACATTCTTGATTTCGATAGGACTGTCGGCCACTACACGGAACTGTTCCATACCGGAGCCTATCAGCACCGTCATCTCCTTGAGGTTCGGAAGCAGGGCAGAAACCTTTCCGCCTTCCTTGATGGCCTTCTCCAAAGCCTTCTGTTCTTCGGCAAGGCGTTTTTCCTCTTCCTTTGCAGCCTTTTCAGCAGCTTTTTTCTCTTCGGCAAGGCGTTTCTTTTCTTCGAGGGCGGCCTTTTCGGCGGCCTTCTTATCGAGAGCGGCCTGCTTTTCAGCAGCCTTCTTCTCTTCGGCCAAGCGTTTCTTTTCTTCGAGGGCGGCCTTTTCGGCGGCCTTCTTGTCGAGGGCGGCCTGCTTTTCGGCAGCCTTCTTCTCTTCGGCAAGGCGCTTCTTTTCTTCGAGAGCGGCCTTTTCGGCAGCCTTCTTACGATCGGCGAACAACTTGGAAAGAGTCCAGGCCTTGCCACGCTTGCCCTTGAATTTCAAGCGGAAATCAGCCTTGTCCAAGGCAATTTGATTCTTGTCAGAATTCAAGGAAGCGCCCACGGTCATTTCGATTTTCAAGAAATCCATGCCACGGTACGGTTCCTTGTACACCCGCATGGAACGAATCCATTCGGAGTTCGCGTCCACATCGTAAACGCCTTCGCCCATAGCGAAGTCAGTTGTCGAAAAGCCCAGCAACAACTTCTTGTTGGCTGCATCGTACTTTTGGAAGAAAGTCGGCAAATCCTTGTCGGACGCAAACTGGAATGCAACTGCACAATCCTTGGAATTGCAGTTAAAGCGGACATCCTTGATGAGCGCAGCATTCGCAGCCACGGCGGCGAAAAGGAACAAAGTAATTATCTTGTTCTTCATCAGTTGGCCTTCTTGGATGTATAAGTGGTCAGATTGAAGGTCACCGACATGGTAATGGGGGTCCAGCCATGCGTTTCGGCCTTCTGGAGTTCAGCAGCAATTCCGCTATAGCGGGAAAGCTTCAAGTTCGTAATAGCGGTGGGATAATTGAAGTTCGCGATTTCTGCGAACAGGTAGCCCAGCATATGGTAACCGGAATTGACCGCGATGGAATAACGGTTTTCGATGTAGTGTTCCTTGGGTGTCGTTCCTTCGGGGTTGAAACGCTGGATTTGGACACCGGAACTACGAAGAACGGCGTAAAGGTCCTGCAAGCGCAGAGGTACCTTTTCCTCTTCCGGGAACATTTCCTTGAGTTTTTCGAAATCCTTCTCGGCCTGCACCAACTGCAATTCCAGTTCCGCGATGCGGTTCTTTTTCGCATTGATTTTGTCCAATTCCGCCTGGGCCGCACTCAAATCATTTTCGAGGTTTTGACGTTCCAGGACAAACGGGTCCCACATATAGGTATACACGCAATAAGCCGCGGCGAGAATTATAAGAACAACCGCAATGGCATATATATTCTTTTTGTCTTTAAAGTCTATATTACCCATGCTATCCCTCCCCACCCAAATCGGTTTTCAGAACAACCTTGAGGGTAAAATCGTAGGCTTCTTCACCATCGACCTTTTTAGTCGAGATCGTCACAAGAGAAACACTTGCGACACTAGCCTGCTTTTCTAGTTTGACCATGTACTCGGCCACTTCAGAAAAATCAAACGTCATGCCCTTCATTTCAAGATTGTTCTCGCCGGACTGGTTCATGCTAGTGAGCCACATGTTCGGAGGCAGAACAGACGAGACATTTTCAAAGAGCACCACCCAGCGCTTTTTGCTCACCTGGATACTCTTGAGGGCATTGATCTTGGTATTGACAACAGCCTGTTTTTGTTCCAAGTCAGAAATCTTGGAAAGCAACGGACGTTCTCTTTCGACTTCGTCCTTGACCCTTGAAACTTCCTGCTGAAGTCCTTGGATTGTTTCGCTCATGAACGCATTGAGCATATACACACAAACTATGGCAACGATTAACGCCACCGTAGGCCAGATTACGCGACGGTCGGTAATCCACGAGAAATCTTTTTGCTTTTTGCGATATTCCGGCGGAAGCAGGTTTATCGATATGCAAAGTGATCTTTTTACTGCAGGAGTTGTCTTTTTTGCCGCCATTAGAACTTCCTCATTGCGAGTCCCAGTGCAGGGGCATAAATGTTAGAGAGACTCAACGAAATACCGCTTTCACCGAACACTTTTGAATCGCACTCCACATAGCGGAACGGGTTCACCGTGTCTGTTTCAATTCCCGTACGTTCAGCGATATAGGCCTTGAGACCCGGAATGGAGGCACCACCGCCACCCAACAAAATCTTGCTCAAGTCTTCGGAATCTTCGGAAGACGAGAAGTAACGAATACCGAACTCGATCTGGCTCATCAAGTCTTCGAAGGCAACCTTCATCGTCTCTTCCACATCGGCTTCAGAGAATCCATCCACGATGCTAAGATCGCCCTTCTCAAAAATTTCATGGCACTTGGCAGCGTCGATGCCCAGGTGCGTTTCGAGTTTTGCAACCAAGATATCCAGCGAACCGCCAGTCATGGCACGCATGGAATGGAACTTACCCTTTTGCACAAAGGCGATACTCATCTTCTTTTCGCCAATGTTCACAATCGCCACGGTCTTCTGCGCCTCTTCGTCGGAAACCGTGCTCATGTACGAATTCACAAGTCCAAAGATATCCACGTCCATGGCAGAGAGCCTAAGGCCCTTCATGGTAAAGAACTGGGCCCACGAGTCCAGCAGACCGTTTTTCGCAGCAACCACGTTGGCTTTAACTTCATCACCTTCTCGGCTTTCCACTTCGAAGTCGATAACGTTGTCCTGGTCGTCGAAGGGCGGACGGGACTGGGCGGTCTGAAGAATAATTGCAGCTTCGTTCCCGTTCTTGGGAACCTTCACACTCAAACGGTCCACCAGCACACCTCCGGCGCCAGCGCCGCAGTTAACGCTCGCGACAATCTCCACCGAGTCGTCGATGGGATGGCGAAGCATTAGTTTTGCAAGGGCCTCGCTCAGGAGTTCATAGCCGTCCTTTTCCTTCTTGCCGTCTTCTCCAACCGGGGCATCACCTTCGCGGCGCTGAATTTCACCATTGATAATGGCTCCATCGGGAACAGGTTCAAGGTCGGCGTCGACCACAACCTTACCACCGCGACTGTTATGGAAAACCTTCACGAACTTGATGCTGTAATGACCAACATCAATACCGACAGTTTCGCGTTCACCGCGAATTTTAGCAAGTAAACCTAAAGCCAAAATAAAACTCCGATCGGAAACAATACTACCTTAATTCTACCTTTATCTAAGCCGAATGTCAAGCGGAAAATTCACCTAACTCATTGAAAATTAACTACTTAGGGCATTTCGGGGGTGTTTTTACCCCTGTTTTGGGTCTTGTGGACCTCGAAAATGTACTGGAGCACCCTTTCCTGGATCCAACCATAGGCTCCGGAGAAGGACGCCGTCAACGAAAAATACTCCGGATAAACCGGATTTTTATGGCCCAAACCGCGTAAAATTTCAATTTCGACTTCCTGAACGCCGAAACCGGGCAAATCGAAGGCTATCTGGACATGCTGGCCAGACAGTCCATCCACGGGGAGGCCGATAAGAATACCGCCAGCGGAAAGATCGTACAAGCGCCCCGAACAAGTAGAACCGTCCGCCAATGTCACTTGGACCGGAAAATCCACGGATTCACGGACCCATCTGCGCAACTGCTGCTTGTCAAAGTGGCACGAATGCTCCATCACAAACTCGCCCGGGTTCCCCGACCGCACCGTAAGCCAAGTGGAATATACGGCATCTTCAGGCCTTGTCCAACGGATGCGCAACCTTTTGCCGACAAAGGATGATGCCGGTCCGAAACTGCTATCGTACAGGACAGCCCATTCCCTCTCGTTTTTCCAAAGGATTTCGGAATGCTTGAGTTTGGAACCATTTTCAAAATAGACGTCCACACGGTCACCTACCGAGAACTGGCGCGTTGACCAGACCTTGGCCAAGGGATTCTTGGCCGTGAAGTTCAGATTCTCGCGAAGACGTGTCACGGAAGCAAGCGTTTCGTCACGAATGGAGAAAACGTTTCTGAAGTCGTAAAAATCCTGTACAGCCGTTTCAAACAAGGTGGCCGAATTGAGCACGGCGTCCTTGTTTTCGAACTTCGAGGCGCGCACCATCTTTTCGAGCGTGTGGATATCCTTTTCAGGGAAGCCCAGCTGCTTCACCTTTTCATCGAACAAATCGGTACCGAACATCACCTCGTTTTCGCGACGGTAATTACTGCGATGGATTTCAAGGAGCCCGACAAGCACCAACACCATCGACAAAATGCCGAGGAACCAAACAAGATGAAGCGGATCGACCATAGGCTAGACCTCGTTCCAGACGCCGTTGATGTAGGTCCCGCAAATGGCAGACGGAATTTCCTTGCCAAGAAGCGGACTGTTGCGCACCTGACCGGCGAACATAGACGGGACGACCTTGACCGGCGAGTCCGCATCCAGGAGGACTAGGCTTGCCTGTCCGCCTACTGACAAACTAGAAGGCGCTACGCCAGCGAGTTTTGCCGGGGCGGAGGAAAGGAGTTCCACCGCGCGAGCGCAGCCAAGGCGCTCGCTAAGCGGTTTCCAGATGGCGGGGAGCGCGATTTCAAGGGAAACCGCTCCCGGCACAGCATCTTCGAAGTTCACTTCCTTGTCCTGGCGGAGCACCGGGTCGTGGTTCACGCTGATAGCATCGACGACTCCGGATTCAAGGCCTTTCCACAAGGCTTCGCGGTCGGCGGCGGCACGGAACGGCATGGCCACGTTGAAGTGACTGTCGAGGTCGAACAGGCAACTGTCGTCGATGAGCAAATGGTAAATGTCCACATCGCACGTCACGTCGACGCCGTTCTTGCGGGCGTTCTCGATGAGCGTAAGCGTTTCGCCGCAACTCACTTGTTTGAAATGCACAGGCACCTTCAAGAAACGCGCCATTTCAAGAATCTTGAACGCGGCGATAGTTTCCGCAATACGGGGAATCCCCTTCATGCCAAGCGTATCGGCGTAACTGCCCTCGTGCACAAGCCCGTGATGGCGAAGAGAATCGTCAAGCGGCATAAAGAAGAAGCGCTTGCCCGTCATGGAACCGTATTCCATAGCAAGGCGCAAGAAGCGCGTACGTGCGCAGTTCTGGTTGCCGTCGCCAAAGCCAACGGCTCCCGAGGCGGCAAGTTCCACCATTTCGGACAAATCCTTGCACTGGTAGCCCATGCTGAAGGCGCCCATGAAAGCGAACTTCATGCCGGACTTCGCAGCCAGCTGCTGTACGGCCATGAGTTTCAGGGAATCGTCAATGGGGTTGGCAATGCTTTCGTAAAGCCCGCCAAAGAAACCGCC
The DNA here is from genome assembly GCA_045598645.1 of Fibrobacter sp. Classification (GTDB taxonomy): domain Bacteria; phylum Fibrobacterota; class Fibrobacteria; order Fibrobacterales; family Fibrobacteraceae; genus Fibrobacter. The sequence goes on along the minus strand of JAZLMK010000123.1, from coordinate 28,377 downwards.
GCGGCGCATGGCATCGACGCCATCGCGGAACGTGTAGATATCGTCGCGCAGGGGTTCCTTGAAGTCAAGTCCAAGGCCGAACAAGGCAGGAATCGCCAAGGCGCCCTTGGCATCGAATTCTTTCGCATCGGCCGCAGCCTCGCCTACCCACTTTCCATCGACGAGATTCATGGTCGTCGGTTCTTCGAACTTGCCATTCACAAAGGGACGAACGTTTTTCAAAATCATATTAGGCATCTGCACGGCCTCCAGCCAAAAGGTAAAGCACGGCCATTCGCACGGCAACGCCGTTCGTCACCTGGTTCAGAATAACGGAATTGTCACCGTCGGCGATTTCGGAATCAAGTTCCACACCGCGGTTGATCGGACCCGGATGCATAATCAGCACCTTGTCGCTCACGTTCTCCAGAAGTTCGTGCGTAATGCCGAACGTATTGCGGTATTCGCGCATGGAAGGCAAGAGGGCGTCGTCCATGCGTTCTTTCTGCAGGCGGAGAGCGATGATGGCGTCGGCGTTCTTCACAGCCTTCTTCACATCGGGCTCCCAGGTGACCTTGTCCATGAGTTCAGTATTGCGCGGGACCAAGGTCGAAGGTCCGCAGAGCGTCACGTGCGCCCCCATCGTCGTCATGCCCCAGAGGTTACTGCGGGCCACGCGGCTGTGGCGGATGTCGCCAACAATCGTCACGTTCTTGCCTTCGAGCGTTCCGAGTTTTTCTTCAATCGTCAGCATGTCGAGGAGAGCCTGCGTCGGGTGCTCGTGGGCGCCGTCGCCTGCATTCACGATAATCGCGTTGCTGTTGTCGGCGAGGAACTTCGGCACCCCAGTCCCCTTGTGGCGCACGACCACGATATCGATTTTCATGGCTTCGATATTGCGGAGCGTATCGACCAGGGTTTCGCCCTTCTTGACGCTACTGTTGCTGCTGGTGAAGTTCACCGTATCGGCAGACAGGCGCTTTTCGGCCAGTTCAAAGCTTGTACGCGTACGGGTGCTGTTCTCGAAGAACAAGTTCACGACCGTCATGCCCCTGAGGCTCGGCACCTTCTTCACGGGGCGTTCCAAAATTTCACGGAACTGTTTTGCGTTGTCCAAAATCAGGCGGATGTCGCTCTTGGACACGCCCCTGAGCCCGAACAAGTGTTTAATCTCCAAAGCGCTCACGCTATTCCTCCACTTCTACGAGATAAACTGAATTTTCGTTGTCGATAGGTTCAATCATCACGCGGACTTCCTGGTTCGCGGCAGTCTCCACGGTAAGGCCCACGCAGTCCGGGGCAATCGGGAGTTCCCTATGACCTCTATCCACGAGTACGCAAAGTCTGATGGCCGCCGGGCGACCGAGGTCCAGGATGGCCTGCATCGCGGCACGCACGGACCTTCCCGTATATAGCACGTCATCTACGAGAATGACAGTCTTGCCTTCCACGGAAGCGGGCATTTCGGTAAAGCGCATCTCAGTGGAAGCGGCCTTTTTGCGGTAATGGAAGTCGTCGCGGTAGAACGTGGCGTCGAGGCTCCCCGTTTCGATGACCTTCCCGAATTTCTGGGCCAGGCGTTCACTGAGTTTCTTCGCGAGCGGGATTCCGCGGCTCGCCATGCCGAGGACAATCAGGTTCTCGGCATTCGGGTGCATCTTGGCAATCTTTGCGGCCATTTCGTCCAAGGCGAATTCCATGGCCTGCGCCGAGAGCAGTTCTTGAATACGTTTGCAGTTGTCTTTCATAGTAGGTACGAGGTCGGTCTCCTGACATTCGTCAGGATCCCTTCGAGGTATGAGGTCGCCAGCTAAAGCTGGCTTTGGGTTGTCTTTTCCATGAAATTAGCATTTTCGGGGAAAAATGGAGCGTTTTAAAGATAAATGGAGGCCGATTTTCCGCATTTTTTTATCTATATTCAAAAAAAATATCAAACAGCGGGCTCCGACCTTCAAGCAAAAGACTTTGACCCCCAGCCCGTAACCCAACAGGAGATACACATGGCTTTTAATCAGCTGGACAAACCGCAGGCAGGCGAAACAATCGCCATCATGACAACGAACCACGGCGTGATGAAACTCCGCATTTTCGTCGATCGCGTCGGCGAATGCGCAACGAACTTCGTCGAACTCGCCAAGCAGGGCAAGTACGACGGCGCCCCGTTCCACCGCATCATTTCCGGTTTCATGATCCAGGGCGGCGACTTCACCCGCAGAAACGGCACCGGCGGCCATTCCGCCAAGGGTCCGGGAACAACCATCGGCGACTGCTACGACCCGTGCCTCACCCACATGCGCGGAGCCCTCAGCTGGGCAAAGACCAGCATGCCGAACTCCATCGGCAGCCAGTTCTTCATCGTCCACGGTGACAACGTCCACTTCCTCGACCACGACCAGTGCGGCCCCGGCCCGGCCGACGGCTACTCCGTGTTCGGCCAGCTCTACGAGGGCTTCGAAGTCCTCGACGACATCGCCGGCGTCAAGACCGACCGCATGGACCGCCCCTACGACGACGTGATCATCGAATCCGTGAAAATCGAACAGGCTTAAGCCACTGGTTGGCGGCGCCACAAACAGCCATCAACCGACCATAGCTCTTTTCAAGAACGGGGTAAAACCCGTTTTTTTTATTTTCGTCATCTTTTTTTTCGATTTATACGCTGGCTGGCGGGCATAAAATCGCCCAATTTAACGCACTTCGCAAAAAAAACATTTTTTTCTCGCCCTCCCCCTTGACAACCAGGCAATATTTTTCAATATTTGGCGTACCCTCGGGGTTATAGCTCAGTTGGTAGAGCGCCTGCATGGCATGCAGGAGGTCAGGAGTTCGAATCTCCTTAGCTCCATAAAAAAGAATAGGTCCCTTTTTGGGGCCTATTCTTTTTTTAAGATTCAGTGAGATGAGAACTCCTGAAAGGAGTTCGACTGGCCGAGCAGGTGCGCAGCGCTCGCGAGGCCAGAGCTTCACGCGCCAGCGTGGAGCCCGTAGGGCGGGCCTTGCATCGCGAAGCGATGTCGGGCAAGGGCCGCAATCTCCTTAGCTCCATAAAACAAAATGGACCCCTTATGGGTCCTTTTTTAAGCCAGAGCAAATTTCGGTACGTTTTAGCCCACTTTTTCCTCCGAAAGTCTCAAGAACAAAATAACATCTTGCTAAATTTGGTCGCACTATGTCAATATCTTCTAAATTTCTTACCGTTCTTTTGACAATCGGCTGTTCAACCAGCCTCACACTCGCAAGCGAAAGCGACAATATCAGCGACTCTTCGCCCTGCAACGAAAAAGAAATGGACGCCTTTGCCTACGAAGACTGCATCGCCGCCCAAAAACAGGCCGAAGACGTTGAAAGCAAGGAAAATCCTTCCGCGGCGACAGACAAGGACATCTACAATCCGTTCGGCCGCGACGCCTACCTCACCTCCAGTTTCGGAGAAAACCGCGGCACTCGTTACCACGCCGGCATAGACTACTCCACCGATATGGAAGAAGGCTGGCCGATCTTCGCACCCGAAGATGGCAAAGTCACCGAACTTCGCGTAAGCCCCTTCGGCTACGGCAAGGCAATGTTCTTCAAGGGCAAAAGCGGCAAGACATGGCTGTTCGCCCACCAAAGTAGTTTTGGAAAACTGGACGAACTCGTTTCAAAAAAACAGTACGCCAGCAAAAAGAACGACGTCACCCTCAATCCTGGAACAACCTACAAAAAGGGTGACACATTGACCTTCGCCGGCAGCAGCGGTATTGGAAATCCGCACCTGCACCTGGAAGTCCGTCTGGACAACGATCGAGTCGTCAGCCCTTGCAAAATAGGGGCCCTCTGCCTCGACACCATCGCCCCGCAAGTCTTTGGAGTGGCCGTATGGCAAGGCAACGAACTTGCCACCACCAGTGCAGAAGCCTTCGACAAGGGATGCGCAGTCACCCCCGTAAAAAATGAATTCGGCCTTTACATGGCCATCAAGATTGCCGACTACAGTCGTTTTCCAAAAGAAAATCCAATGTCCATCCGTCGTATTGAAGTATGGCGCTACGATGAAAAAATTTACAGTAAGATCCAGGACACCCTCAGTTACAAGAAAATGCTGAACATCCGCGACGAACTCTTGTGGGCCGAAGAAGCCGACACCGCCGGCGACTGGCACGTCATCAACGCAAAACTCGCGCCGCTTTCGACGTACAGAATCGAAATCGAGGACTTTGCAGGCAACGTGACCACCAAGCAGTTCAACCTGCACCCGAAATGCAAGGGCAACAAGCCACTCTTACAGACAAAGTTTCAAACATCGCCCGTATACACATTCCTTTCGCGCCCCATGCTAGACCTGTTCCGTTGCGAATCCGGATACAAGTTTGCCGCCATCGGTAAAAAAGACTCCGTGCTAACAGAAGACCTTTGCAAGGTTTTCGACCACAAGCCAACACTCATCGCCAAGATCGCCGAGACCTACCCCGAAATCACAGGCATCCAAACAACAGCCTCGGCCAAGTCCACCGGAGACGGAAAGGCTCTCGACGAAATGATTGCCATCCTCCCCTACGGGAAATACCAGACAAGCATCAACTGGAACGCAAAACTTGGCGATGTCCAGGTTTCACAGAAAATCGGCGGGATTCCTGTCGCCCAAGACACTGCAGTCCGCGTTTTGGCAGCAACCCACACCCGCACAGACAGCCTAGACTTCTTTGAGTTCCATCCCAAGGGCATGCAATTCCGTGGCAACTGGAACATCTGCATAGACAATCCGCAAAACACCTCGCCCCTGTACTGGCTTGGAGAAACCACACGCAACTGGTTCATCTTCAGCAAGCAGTCGGGCTCCAAAAAGCGCTGTGCCAACGCAAACGAACTCCGCGACATCGCCAACATCCAGAACGACGAGGCTCCCACTCTCGGGTTCCCGTACTGGACGGACTCCTATATAGACGGTGTCAAAAAATTGGTGCTTAAAATTCCCATGCTTTACAAGTACGACGGCGTGGCGGATGGAAACGCTATCACGGTCAAGGCCGGCAAAACATGGATCGCTGCCGAATATGATTCTGAGCCCCGCGAAATCGTGCTGGAAGCCACCAAGCTTCCCGAAAGCGGAGAAAGCATCACAATCCAGATTGTGGACGAAGCAAAGCACAAGGCTAGTTACGATATCACAATTCCAGAAATGTAACCCCCCAAAAATCATAAAATCGTTGACAAAAGCTCCTCCATGGGGCTTTTTTTTATATGTTTAGAAAAAAACACACAAACAAGGAGCAATCATGCATATTAACAAGTTGGGCACTGCCCTTCTTCTTTCGGCAACATTCGGTCTCGTGGCCTGCGGTGACGATTCCAGTTCTGGTACTTTTGATTCCGGCAAGGAAGATTCCAACATCGAGAAGAAGTCCCAAATCAACGAAGAAATTGAAAAACTGACCGAAAAGATATCCACGATGCAGAGTGAGTATCAAAAAGCGACCAAGGATTTCGGTTCGTGCGACAGCGAAAACGAAGACGAAACCAAGACTGCAACCATCGCGGACAAAAAGTACAAATTCACCTGCGACGGCTACGATTGGACATGCGAAGAATTCGACGAAGACCTCGATAAAGTCACTGCCGACATGCAGAAACTGGCCTATGAACTCGCCACAATGGATAACGAGACAACTGGCTGTAACTTCAAAATCACTGACAAGACTTGGAGTTATGGGTATACCCAAAATGCGGGCAACGAAACCTCCAAGACTTCCATAACGGTCAAAATCAACGGTGACAAGTACACCACAACAACCCATATGGAAGTTAGTGGCAGTTCCGCTGCCATAGCCTGCGCATATGCAAGCGAATTGGCAGAAGAAGGAATCACTTGCAAGGGCGACGTCATGATTACCGAAGATACCGACACCGGAGACATTGACGGCGAAGAAGACCTCAAGGATTTGTTCAACAATTACATGGAATCCTGCCAATACTTGAACGGCAACTTCGATTGGGAACCTGAAGAAGAGAAGGACGACGAAGACGTCGACAAGCCGTCCAAGGACGAAGACAGCGACGAACCTGTTGTCAAGCCGATCGACGAAGGCGACGATGAAGACGAATACACTGAACCTGCTAAGGAAGACAAGGGCGGCAAGGACGAAGATGAAGACGACGAATCCAGTTCTTCATCAAAGAAGGAAGATTCGGAACCATCCTGCGACTTTGACGTAGACGATGACGAATGGGTCATTGACATGGATGGCGTCAAAATGATCTATACCTTTGACGGAGACAACGTCACCATGTCCACCGACGTTAATACAGATATGGGTTCCGAAGAAACATGCAAAATGATGCTTGAATTTTACGAAGGAACCTGTGATGGATCCGTCCTTAAAGCTAGCGAAACAATGGACGAAATCAGTCTTTCTGACGACGGGTTCACCAAGCAAGATCTTTATGATCAGGTGTCAACAAGTTGCATTGATTAACCTTCTTGCCTAAAACTCTTTTCAAAAAGCAGCTCCACGAGATTTTCGCGGAGCTGTTTTGCAAATATTCAGCACAAATTACAGTCTATCAAATTAAAGTTCGCTATAGTGGACGAGTTTACGATTTTCATTCAGCGCCATGCGAATCAAGTCTCGCACATTTTCTGAAAGCCTAGGGAAATCGCACGGATGCAAGGCTATGCGAGGCACACCTGCAGGCACCTTGAGCATCAAGCCGCCAAAGGCAAACGCCAAATTTTCCATTTGCCTCGGTATGCCGGCAAAACTCACCACGGGCGATGCATACCGCCTTCCGACGGCTGTCGTTACCGAAAAGCGATCTTCATAAAGCATCTTCGCGGCACGCACTTGTCCGGGCAAGAACTTATTGCTGTACCAAGTGGGCGGCACGAAAGCCGCAGGAGCAAGTTCCGGCAAAAGATCTTTCCACGCAGCAAGCCCGGCCTGGAGCAACCGCGACGATTCGTACTGGCTGAGTCCGGCAAATTCCGCCTCGCCACCCGTAAGGTTCATGCCAACAAGCCCCATATAGCTGCGGCCCTGGCTGAATTCCGCCTTATGCTTAAAGCCATGGAGAGCCAGTTCAAACCCATCGCTCGCAAGTTGCGCAAGGGCCGCGTGAAAACCCGCAACTGCCTCATCCGAAGCGCCCTCAGTACAGGGAATCACAAGTACGCTGAACGGCCTCCCGGCAAGTTCCTTCAACGAGCCAATTAAAGGCATTAACGTCTGGTAATTCCACACGCTAAAATCATGAAAACATAAAAGGAACCGTCTACCCATACCCATAAAATAACTAAAGTTACCAAACATTTTCTTATTCAATTATGAAAATAAAGGCTTTTTACTATATTGGTTCTCCAAAAAAGGAACAAATCCAATGAATTACCCAAAAAATTTTTTCGTTCTCATCATTGCAGCTTTCTTCATCATAGCTTGCGGCGACGACTCCAATTCCGCCAATTCCTCAGGCCCCAGTTGCACCGTAACAACTAACGGAAACGTTGTTACAATGACAAAAGACGTCGTCTATGAAAAATACATCACAGAATACACCTATTCCGAATACGACACTAAAGAAATTCAGACAAACCATTATATTTCCAAAGATGCCGCCGAACAAGAATGCGACTACTATAAGAGCGATAAATATTCCTATGAAAATGTGACTTGCGAGGGTACAGTCGTAAAATACACGCAAGTTCACCACCGCTACTATTCTTCCGTGGAAGATATAGTAAAAAAAGCTGAAGAAGAATGCTTAGAAGACGAAAACGATTTCTAACACCACATCAAGAACTTATCTATGATTGAATCAATTATCCTCGGTCTTTTGCAGGGCCTCGCAGAATTTCTCCCCATTTCCAGTTCCGGCCACCTCGTCATTGGCAAGTCGCTCCTCGGCATGAGCGAAGCGGGCATGTTCTTCGACATCATGCTCCATGCTGGAACTCTCCTCTCCATTTTCGTCGTGTTCCGCAAAAAGATTATCGACATCATCGTGGGTTGTCTCCGCCGCGACAAGCTGCAGCTCAAGGAAGCGGGCTACATCATCCTCGCGAGCATCCCAACAGCCCTCATCGGCATCGGTTTCAAGGACGCCCTCGAAAGCCTTTTTGTGAACCCGCGCGCCGTGTGCGTCGCCGAACTTTTCACGGGCCTTTTGCTGTTCACGAGCCAGTGGGGCAAAACGGGCGCCAAGCACCCCGAGAATGACGGAGTCACCATGAACTGGTGGCGAGCCCTTGTCGTGGGTACCATGCAGGGCGTCGCCTGCATCCCGGGCATCAGCCGCAGCGGTTCCACCATCAGCACCATGCTCTTTTTGGGCGTAAACCGCAAGTACGCGGGCGAATTCAGTTTCCTTATGAGCATTCCCGCCGTGAGTGGCGCCGCCCTCCTCGACGTAATCAAGTGGTTCAAGTGCCAAAGCCCAACTTATGTAGCAGAAAGTCTGGAACACACGCAAAAATGCGCCGATGCAGGCAACTTCACGCCCGAACTTCTCGTAGGCATGCTGGTTTCCTTTGTCTTTGGCATCATAGCACTCAAGTGGCTCATGAACTTTGTGCAGAAGGGCAAGTTCCAGTACTTCGCCTGGTACGTGTGGGCCGTGGGCATCCTCGGACTCATCTTTATCAAATAGTTCCATGAGCAAGGTCGTCATTTTCGTAGGAAGCCCGCGAATCGGCGGCAACACGCAACTCCTGGCGGAGGCGTTCGCCGAAGGCGCAAGCGCCCACCACGAAGTTGAAATTCTCCCCGTCGCCCGCATGGACATTGCGCCGTGCACCGGTTGCAACGGATGCTTCGCCCGCGAAGACATGTCTTGTTTTCGCAAAGACGACATGCAGCAAGTGTACCGGAGTCTTGCCACTGCCGATGCGTTGGCGATTGCCTCGCCCGTTTACTTCTACGGCATCAGCGCCCAACTCAAGGCGGCCATCGACCGCTTGCACAATCCCATCCGCGATACGTTCCACATCAAGCGCGCGGCACTTTTGCTGTGCGGAGCCGCCGGCCTCCCCGAACTCTTTGACGCCATTCTCAAGCAGTATGAACTGGGCCTCAAGTTCTTCAACATCGAAGACGCCGGCCACGTTCTGGTACGCCACGTGAAGGACCGCGGGGACGTTGCAAACGCAAACCCAGCCGAAACGACCATTGCAGGGATTGACGAAGCATCCGCCGACCCGCTGGATGCCGCCCGCAAACTTGGCGCACGCCTTTAAAAGATTCATTCAAATGGATATCGCACTCGTCGTTATCGCCGTCATCCTTCTTGTCGCGGGTTTCCTCGGCACATTCCTCCCTGCCATTCCAGGCCCACCGCTCGCATGGCTAGGCCTCCTGGCCGCAAACTTTTCAAGTTACAGCCACATCGGAATTTGGCCTCTCATCATCACGGGAATCGTCGCCGCCGCGGTCACAATTCTAGACAACGTATTCCCCGCCATTTTCACCAAACGGAGCGGAGGCAGCAAAGCGGCAACCATCGGCTCCACTATCGGACTCATCGCGGGCATCTTCGTTGGGCCTCTCGGAATAATCGCAGGCCCGTTTATCGGAGCCTTCATCGGCGAACTCATCTACACCAATGGACAAGCTGAAAAATCTCTAAAATCCGCATGGGGCGCCTTTCTCGGCTTTTTATTCGGCGCAGGCCTCAAGATGATTACCGTGCTCGCGTTCATCTGCATTTTTGTGTGGAAAATAGTTGAATAGTTTGTACACATAATTTAGACAAAAAAAGCGGTCTAGTTTGAAGGCGCTAAAACGTGATCATGACAGCGCCACAACGGCACTGTTTACCAACCACTAACCACCAACCACTTACTCGTCCCTGAGACAACGGACAGAGAACGCGTAGTACTTATCGTTGCCCCACAGGCTGGCATCCTCGATGTCGTAGTTCAAGTACATGCTGTAGGCGCTGTAGCTATCGTACTTGCGCTGAGAGGCAGACCAGGAGCTGGCGCTGCTGCCGGCATCGATGAAATAGCCATTGAGGTACCTGTAGCCCGCAGAGAGCGCAGAGAAGCCGAAGGAATCATCATTTGAAATTCCATCATAGCGATTCCTCAAGTCTGAATCAACCTTCAATTTTTGACCGGCAATGCTAGAACCGCCAACAGCATTAAATAGATTTCTCCATTCAGTTTTGCTAGGCAAGTGCCAGCCTTCGGGGCAAGCGTCAACCGCCGCAGCCCAAGTGTACAGGCGACCGTACTTGGAGCAATCACCCACTATTTCACGACTTCCACCACCGTACCAGCTCTGCACATCCGGGTTCACGGAGTAGTTCAGGTTCTCCGCCATCCAGGTTTGGTCGCCAATTTTCACGGTCTTGTACCTTTGTCCATCGCGAGCATCAGTGAATTCGCCATAATCAATGCCAGGATTCAAATAATCCCAAGCAGTTTTCGCACCTTCAAAACCAGAATCATCGTCGCCGCAAGCGACAAGCATAAAGGTACTGGCAGCAAGAGCCAAAAGGAATATCTTGTTCATGAGAACAACTAGGATTTGCGACAAATATAGGAATTAGTGGCATGAGAATAGGATTAAGGGGCTAGGGGATAGGATTTTGGGGGCTAGTATGCGGCGGTTGGCATACAGGAGAAAATTCGACTACTCCACTCGTTCTGCTTTAGCAGCATGTGGACCCGTTGCACAACCGATTACAAAATTTTATATTCTTCCTTGGTTGCATTGATCCTTCCGACGGAGTTGCAGGCCTTGCGCGGGAAACAAGGCTAGTCCCAGTTCAATCCGGGATGTCGCAGAACGGGGAGGAAATTCACATCTCGCGGAGTGCGACAGGGCAAGCAAGGTAAGATCCGAGGTGGGCCCTCGCCTGTTTTGAGCCGCGATACAAACAAACGGCAAAAGCCGCGCACCTCCCGACAGCTAGCGCTGTTTTCTCACGAACATACCGAATTCCGCTGGCGGCATGCCGCGGGGTTTCCATCCGTCTTACCAGGTGCATTCAAAAGTCTGCACTTTCTTTGGAGCATTCCAATGACAAAAGAAAAAAAAGAGATTCCAGAAATCTTCGAGGGCGTAAAATACCTCGACCCGAAATACGAGCCCGCATTCCGCGAACTTTTTGACGACAAGGTCATCCTCACCGACTTCCTCAACACAATCCTTCACCTCAAGGAGGGCGGCAAAATCGACAATCTTGAGTTCAAGTTCGAGAACAAGACCCAGTTCAAGATTCCCGAGCGGCGCTCCGTGACGCTCGACATTTTCGCCCACACCGAGGACAACCGCTTTTTGGACATTGAGATGCAGCGGGCTGGGCACCCGTTCTTCATCGACCGCGTGTTCTACTACAGTGCGTTCCTCGCCATCAAGGGGAAGCAACAGTACGCGAAGTCCGCGGACTTCAAGAAGCTCCGCGAGGAGGAGCAGCTCAAACGCCGCTACGAGCTCCCCGAGACGATTTCCATCTGGATTTGCAACTTCCACCCCCGCGAAAACTGCACCGCCTACCGCGACGAGTGGGCCATCTACAGTAGGGCCGACGTGGAAAATTGCAACAAGAATACGCCACCCTTGCCGGTGACCGAGAAAATCAAGTATATTTTACTTGACCTGCCGAACTTCGTCAAGTACTGCAACAAGCTGGAATCCCGCGAGATGCGCTGGCTCTACCTGCTTGCGAATGCTGGCGTCGAGGAGGACCTGCCCGACATGGAGGATGACATCCTGAACCAGGCCATGGGGCGGATTTCCGTCGAATCGGCAAGCGAAGACTTGTTAAAGACCCAGGAGCACTCCATGATTGCACAGGACGAAATCATCTGCCGCCTCGCCGAAGGAAAACTGCAGGGCATCGAGGAAGGTCGTGCCGAAGGTCGTGCCGAAGGCCGTGCCGAAGGTCGTGCGGAAGGCCGTGCGGAAGGCCGTGCCGAAGGACTCGAGGACGGAATGAACAAGGCCCGAACCGAGGCTATCGTCAATGCTCTGAAACGCGGCAAGCTTACCATTGAAGAAATCGCCGAGGACAACGACACTCCCGTGAAGAGGGTGCTTGACCTTCAAGCAGAACTTCAAGCAAATAAATAAAATTCAAAACAGAAGCGGTTCCGACAAGGAATCGCTTTTTGTTTGGAAGCAAAGACCTTCCCCATCCAGCCACGATACTCGCAAACAATCATTCCATACTTTGGCACACTTCTTGCTTTGTTATGTGCGGAAACAAAACAAAACTACAATTTTGTTTCATTTTGAAACATTTTATGCAGTTTTGTTTGAATTTTGAACATAGAACCTTCGCGACCGAAGTGAACGCTTGCCTAAGACCTGAAAGGGGCATCGCCCCGACCTCACACCTGAAAGCGAAGCGACCCGAAAGCACGAAGTGCGACCTATATAGGAGATAAAAATGGCAACAGAAAAGATGGAATTCCAGACCGAAGTTCGCGACATGCTGAACCTCATGATCAATTCCCTTTACAGCAACAAAGAAATTTTCCTCCGCGAACTCGTCTCTAACGCCGCGGACGCCCTGGACAAGCGCCGTTTTCTTTCGCTTTCCGACGCAAGCCTTTTGCCGGTGGGAACGCAGCTCCGCATCGACATCGAAGTGAACAAGGACCAAAAGCGCTTGACCGTGACCGATAACGGCATCGGCATGAACAAGGAAGACCTCATCAACTGCCTCGGCACCATCGCCCGCAGCGGCACCAAGAACTTCATCAAGAACCTCAAGGATTCCGACAAAGCGAGCGTCGATCTCATCGGCCAGTTCGGTGTGGGCTTCTACAGCATATTCATGGTCGCGAAGAAGGTCGAAGTCTTGACTTTGAAGGCCGGTGAAACACAGGGTTACCTCTGGAGCAGCGAAGGCACCGGCGAATTCGAGATTTCCGAAGCCCCGCGCGACGAAGTCGGCACGAAGATTACTTTGTACCTGAAGGACGACGAGGATTCCGAGGACTTCACGAGCGAATGGAAGATCAAGGACATCGTCAAGAAATACAGCGGCTTCGTGAACTACGGCATCTATTTCCATCCGGAGCCGACCAAGAATGACAAGGGCGAACTCGAAGTGAAGCCCGAAGAAAAGCTGAACGACAAGCAGGCCCTTTGGCGCCAGAGCGAAAAGGAAGTCAAGGAAGACGAATACAAGGAATTCTACAACGTCATCTGCCACGATGGCGACGAGCCGCTCACCTGGACGCACAGCCACGCCGAAGGTTCCCAGGAATTCTGGAGCCTTGTGTACATTCCTTCCAAGGCCCCGTACAACATTTGGCAGAACGACGCCCTCCACGGGCTCAAACTCTACGTGAAGAAAGTCTTCATCATGGACGACTGCAAGGAACTCTTACCGCCGTGGCTCCGCTTTGTGCGCGGCGTGGTGGATTCCGAAGACCTGCCCTTGAACGTGAGCCGCGAAATTCTCCAGTCGAACAAGATTATCACGAACATCCGCAAGCACGTCATCAAGAAGGTGCTCGATTCCCTGCAGGGCATGGCCGACAAGGACGCCGCCAAGTACACCGCCTGGTGGAAGGAACTCGGCATGGTTTTGAAGGAAGGCTTCTACATGAACTGGGAGCACCTTGACGAACTCAAGAAGCTTCTCCGCTTCGAAAGCACCGCCACCGCAGCCGACACTCTCGTGAGCCTTGACGAATACGTGAAGCGCATGCCCGAAAGCCAGAAGGAAATCTACTACCTCATTGGCGACAAGAACGCCGTGAAATCGAACCCGATGCTCGAAGCCTTCAAGGCGAAGGGCTACGAAGTGCTCCTCATGAGCGACGGCATCGACGAATTCATGATGACAAGCCTCCTCGAATACGAAGGCAAGAAGTTCCACGACATCTCGAAGGGCGACGTGGACTTCGAAAAGACCGAAGAAGAGAAGAAGGCCGAAGAGACGAACAAGGGCGTGTTCAAGGGCCTCTGCGAAAGCCTGCAGAAGATTCTGGACGAGGACATTTCCGAAGTGCGCATCTCCAGCCGCCTGAAGGACAGCCCCTGCTGCCTCGTCACGAGCGAAGACGCCATGAGCGCCCAGATGGAACGCATGATGAAGGCCATGGGCCAGAAGAACTTCCAGAAGTCGAAGCGCATCTTGGAAATCAACCCGACGCACCCGATTTGCGAAATGCTGAAGGCGAAGGCCGAAGCGAAGGAAGACCTGGGCGATTGGCCGAAGGCTCTCTACGGCCAGGCGCTGCTCGCCGAAGGAAGCCCGCTCCCAAACCCGGCGGAATACGTTTCAGCAATCACCAAGTTGCTGACTGCCGCCGCAAAGTAAATGGCCGCACAGGATTACACGAAGTCCCGTTCAAAAACGGGGCTTTTTTTTATATTATTGCCGATGCTTTTTGTGGTCTCCTCTAAAAATTCAATTTTCAAAAATTTGGTTGCGACTCTTCTATGGCTGAGTCACACGGATGACTCTCCGTGTAAAGCAATTTTTAGAGGAGCCTATGCACTAGTCTTTATCGCATTCCTCTTTTGCAGTTGTTCAAATTCCGAAACAAATGTTGCGGGAAATTTTGACTCATACCCAGAAATCGAAAGCGAGGCTGACACTCTTGCCGATATGGTGCGGATTCACTCCACGGGCGCCGAAACATTTCTAGGGACGACCGTAGCGACGGCTAAAGCGAACGAACGCCCTCAAATGAAAACGTTCTTCGATTACGACTTTTCCATAGCCCAACACGAAACCACTTGCTCGGAATTCAACAGCCTTATGGGAATGCAACTTCCCTGCGAACAAAATGGACTCCCCGTCACAAACGTCACCTACTACGACGCAGTCCTTTTCGCAAACGCAAAAAGTAAATCCGAAAGATTGGACACAGCATACTTATACACAGCCACAACGTTCGACAAGGATGGTCACTGCGTCGGTATGGAAGGCTTCAAGTTCGACGCCAGCGCAAACGCCTACCGACTTCCGACCGAATCTGAATGGATTTTAGTAGCCTCGCAAGGATGGACACCCAAAGAAGCCTGGAACGCAGAAAATTCCAACTACAAAGTTCACCCCGTGTGCACTGCCGGCAAAAACAAGGTGAACGTTTGCGACATGGAAGGCAATGTAAAGGAATGGGTGAACGACTGGCTTGGACATTTCAGCACTTCGCCCGCAAACGATTTTCTTGGAGCTCCCGATGGAGGCGGAATCGGAGAGCGCGTTGTAAAGGGCGGAAGTTACAGGGACGAAGAATCCTCGATAAACGTCTACTCCAGAGGCGATGTGTACTTGGTGACATCGGCCAACACGGCCAACTACATCGGCTTCCGCCTTGCTTTTGGAGCCATTCCCAACCCCACCTGGATTGACCGGAATGGGAATATCAACGACAATCCCATCGTTGCATTGGCCAACTCATCGACCATCCGGAAACTCATGGGATCCTACCAGACCAAACTGGTTTTCCGTAACGACGTTACAGGGAACCTCGCCTTTATCGACTACACGAACGTCCCCGCGTCGGTAACAGAAATCGAGGATTCCCTGGACGTCTACCACCCAGACATATCGCCAAACGGGGACTGGGTCGCCTTCTGTACAGGCCTGGAAGGCGTCAGCGGAAAATCTACTGTATACGTAAGGAACATCAGCAATCCGGCATCGCCAGCAACAAGGCTGGACGTTGAGTCAGCCGCAATTCCGCGGTGGCGCATCACCACAGAGGGCGATACAGCTATCGTTTACGTTACTGACGCAGGGAACAACAAGAACGACGCAGATTTTTTCGCCAAGAGCACCTGGCAAGTGACTTTTGCAAACGGCAAGTTCGGGCCACCCCAAAAACTTTTTGACGGCGCATACCACGGTGGCCTCGACGAGAACGGGATCTTCGCCGTTACCGGAGCAAGACTTCTGCGCGTCCGCATCACCGATGCGCCCCGTTCGCAAAACGACAACGCTCACGACACAATCTGGTACAACGAAGAACAAGCGTGCAACGCGAGCATGAGCAAGGACGGTTCCAAACGCACAGCATTCCTTGACTTCGGCGGAAAAACCGGACAGGATTTCGTCGGAAAGTCCTACGCCACCCATGAGCGTCTGCTAATCGCCGACAGCACAGGGAAACTCATTCAAAGCGTTGAATCCCCCTCCGGTTACACGTTCGACCACTCGGAATGGAGCAACGAAGGGATTGTCGCCACCATAGCCAACAGCGACGGAGCCCATACAAAAATCGTATACGTAAACTTGGAAGACAGTTCCATAGTCGAACTTGCAGAAGGCGAAGAACTGTGGCACCCTTCCATATGGACCGCGCATAAAAAGCAATCTGCAGACAACAACATTTTAAACCTCGACAGCGCAGGCCTGTACTACGGGGAGAACGCAAAATTTTGCGTTTACGAACTTCGCAAGAAAATGGAACATTTCTGGACGCAACTGAATTCGTTCAATGTAGTCGCGTTCGGGAGTTCCAGAACACTTTTCGGACTCGACCCGCGAGAGATGCGCCACAACGCGCTGTTGAACTTTGGCTACTCCGGAGGCGACATGATCGGCTCGGAATACTTGTTCGAGAACTACATTTTAAACCACAAGGGAAACGTAAAGTACATCGTCGTCGAAATCACGCCCAACGCCTTTTGGCGCATGCCAGAACATGACTGGAATTCCATTTACAACATGAATGCGGGCTTCCACTACGACGAAAGCCATAACTTCTGGAAAGACGGCATTCCAGAAGGCTTTATAGACGCCGTTATCGAAAGCCCGACGTTTCTCCACAAAGAAACACTCCCTTACCGCGACGAATTCTCCTTGCCGTCGATTTCCTGGCTCAATCCCGTACTGGAAAACGACCCCTCATACACTCCCTACGACGCTTTTATGGTAGAAGACAATTTTCGCAGATTCGGAAACATTGTTAACAAGGCAAGCGAAGCGGGAATAAAAGTAATCGCCCTGAACTATCCTGTGCACCCGGGATATGGCAACTTGTACATGGTCGGCCCCTATGGGCCATCAAACGAAGTTGCTAAAAAAGTACTAGATCGCGTTGCCGCAATGAACGTCATCGTAATGGACGAAAACAAATGGGGAAAGCACGATTACACAAATGAAATGGCATACGATTACGACCACTTAAGTTACTTGGGAGCCATCCAGTTGACACATAGAGTCGACTCCCTAATACAAGTTCTCGAGAAACCTTAAGGTACACTATGATGACTTTGGCCCTGTTTTTATTTGCACTCTTTATTGGCGGTTGCTCGAACGCCGTATCGACCGACAAGGAGGTTATCGGTCCGTATTCAGAAATCAGCTCAGACGCAGATTCCCTGCAAGGCATGATACGAATCAAGGCAAAGGGCGCCACAGGCTTTTTAGGCACGAACAACGTCGCGGCAAAGGCTAGCGAACGCCCGCAAATGAAGAGTCTCTTCGACTACGATTTTTCCATAGCGAAACACGAAACCACATGTTCAGAATTCAACAAGTTGATGGAACTGCAGGTAACATGCGAAAAGAACAACCTGCCTGCAGCCAACATCACCTACTATGACGCCGTACTTTTCGCCAACGCCAAAAGCAAGGCGAGCCACATGGACTCCGCTTACACATATACGGCAGCCACCTTTGACAAGGAACGCCACTGCATAGGGCTCGACGGACTCACCTTCCATCCAGAAGCAAACGCCTATCGCCTGCCTACAGAAGCCGAATGGATGCTCGTGGCCATACAGGGATGGAACCCCGAAAACGGCTGGTCCGCCGACAACTCGGAATTCACTGCGCACGAAGTCTGTACACAGCCAACAAACAATGTCGGCGTTTGCGACATGGCAGGGAACGTGATGGAATGGGTAGGCGACTGGCTTGGCAATTTCAACGACACTACCGTCACTGACTTCATGGGCGCCCCGGATGGCGGAGGAATCGGCGAACGCATCATAAAGGGCGGCAGTTTCATGAACCAGTCGGCGGCAACCTACGTTTATTCCCGGGGTGACGTGTACATGGTTTCATCGGGAACAAAGGCGGATTACGTAGGCTTCAGGCTCGCATGGGGAAGCATAGCAAACCCCACATGGGTCGACCGCACTGGCAACGCCCTCGAAAGCAGAATCGTCCCCTTGGCAACACCCGCCAACATACGCGCAAAAACAGGCTCGTACAAATCGAAACTATTTTTCCGTAACGATCTTTCCGGGAACCTCGCCTTTATCGATTATTCCAACACAACTCTTACGGTTGTAGAAATCAAGGATTCCCTGGACGTATATCATCCGGACGTTTCGCCAAACGGGAACTGGGTCGCCTTCTGCACAGGGTTGGAAGGAATTAGCGGAAAATCAACCGTTTACGTGCGAAGCGTAAGCGACCTCACCTCGTCCGCCGTAAAGCTGAATGTCGAATCCGCCGCAATTCCCCGCTGGCTCGTTACTGAAAACGGCGACACGGCAATCGTGTACGTCACTGATGCTGGCAACAACAAGAATGAAACAGAGTTCGTTTCCAAAAGCACATGGCAAGTGACGTTTGCCAACGGAAAATTCGGAGAGCCCCAAAAACTTTTCGACGGAGCGTATCATGGAGGCGTTGACAAAAAACTGGCCGTTACCGGAGCAAGACTTTTACGTGCACGCGTGGCTAATTCAACCGGCTCCCTGACGAACAACGCCCGGGACACAATCTGGTACAACAAAGAACAAGCGTGCAACGCGAGTTTGAGCAAAGACGGGTCCAAGCGCACGGCGTTTCTTGACTTCGGCGGAAAAACCGGACAGGATTTCGTCGGGGAATCTTACGACACCCACGAAAGACTGCTCATTGCCGACAGCACCGGAAAACTCATCCAAAGCATCGGCGCTCCAGCGGGCTACACATTCGACCACGCGGAATGGGCCGGCAAGGGCATAGTCGCAACAACAGCCAACAGCAACGGGGCACATACAAAAATCGTATACATAAGCACAGCAGACAGTTCCATCATAGAACTAGCCGAAGGCGAAGAACTGTGGCACCCGTGCCTATGGACAAAAGCGTCCAACACGCCGGAATCAACAATTTGGGACAAAGACAGCACAGGAGCCTACATGGCTTCGGTGGAAGTGCTCGACGCCCTCCTCGCCAAAAAGCTCCCCCTCTTTTGGAAGTATCATGACTCGCTGGAACTGATTGGCCTCGGAAATTCACACATGTGGGCAGGATTCAACCCCCTTGAATCCAAGTATTCCGCGCTCAACATGGCGTTCCTCCCTTGTGACATGCACTGTATCCACTACATGTTCGTCAACTACGTCGCCAAGCATGCAAAGAATTTAAAATACGTAACTGTAAGCCTGGATCTGGATCTTTGGTACAACGCCGATGAGTCTTTCGACATTTCGTACACATTGGGAGACGCGCCCGGTTTTCCGTACGACAGGAACCACGATTTTTGGCCCGATGGCGTCGACACCACATTTGTGAACATGGTACTTGAAAAAGCTCCGGCAGCCACATTTGAAATTGAAAAAAACATGGGGCAAAATTTCTCCCTGGATAACAACGGATGGGTTGACGCACAGACAGGCCAAGTCGAAATCCTCGGAGATTCCACCTGGAGCGACAATTTCTTTACCTTCCAGGGGAACCTCATCAAGTTGGCCGACCTGATTTCTGTCGCAAACAATTTGGGCATAACCGTAGTCGGAATAGCCTTCCCCATCAGCCCGGCATACAAAAAAACAGGTGCGTACGGACGTCACGGCATGCGTCGCAGCCATGCAAAAAAGATTATAGAAGAAATAAAGTCTTACGAATCGATTTACTCGAACTTCATATTCATGAACGAAAACGACATGGGAAACCACGATTACGACAATTCAATGTCGCTTGATTACGACCATTTGAACAACTATGGTGCCGTAAAACTGACGCACCGGCTAGATTCCCTGCTCGACACCGTGAAATAAAAAAATCCTGCGAAATACTTCGCAGGACTTTTCTGTTATGGTTTTTGGAGGAGAACAGTTACTCTACCGCTGGCTGGACTTGCGGAATTTCAGCATCTCCGCCGCCGAAACCGCCTTCACCGAAGCCGCCGAAGCCACCTTCGCCGAAACCGCCTTCACCGAAGTCGCCGAAACCACCTTCGCCGAAACCGCCAAAACCACTCATATCAATCTGCCATTGGCCATCCGTACAGACATACGTCATATCCATGCCAAACATGCTCTCGGTCTTGGTTTCGCCTTCCGTAGTGCAGGCGTTATCTTCTACCCACTGGCCGCCCTTGCAAATCTGGGTAATTTTCATTCCCATGACATCCATTTCCTTAGTATCGCCATCCTGAGCGCAGGAATTGTCGGCCTGCCACTGACCATCCTTGCAAATCATGGTCGTCTTCACGCCCATCATTTCCATTTCAGAAGACTTGCCTTCGTTTTCGGCAGTGCATTCACCAAGAGAATTGTAAGCGTTCATCATTTCACCCATGCCAGTCGTATCGATGTTAGAGAAGAAATCGGGCATGCCGGTGGAATCCTTCTTTTGTTCAGGATCCTTTGATGCAGAACTTGCAGGATCTTCAGAAGCGGAACTTGCCGGATCTTCGGAAGCGGAGCTTGCCGGATCTTCGGAAGCGGAACTTGCCGGATCTACGCTAGCGCTGGAAGCGGGTTCTTCGGTGGGAGCAGCGACAGAACTGCTATCATCGCCACAAGCCATGAATGCTGTTGCAGCGAAAAGAGAAAGAACAAGAGTCAGTTTTTTATTTTTCATTTTTACTCCTTCCCATACAGCTCCACAAAATATAGTGATTTTATTTCTTTTCAGACCGTTTTTACGCCTATAAAAAAAATATCCGTGTTAAAAGCGTGTAAAAAAGCACATGCCGAAGCATATGCTTTTTTTTGTTTCCAAAATTAAAAGATTGGATTAACCGTGATACAATTTGCTCGTCTGGTAATTCGGTTCGGTCGTCAAGTTGACCCCCAGACGACGGAACACGCCCACATCCACCTGCGAAAGAATCACACTGGAATGCACTTCACAACCACGAAGTTCCGAAAGTTTTTCCATGGCCAATTTCGCGTTGTAGTCCGTCAAAGCACAAATCGAAAGTGCTACAAGCGCCTCGTCTGTATGCAAGCGCGGGTTCATGTGTCCAAGATGCTTCGTCTTCAAGTTCTGAATCGGTTCAATAACCATCGGAGAAAGCAATTTGACACTATCCGGAATATGAGCCAGATACTTCAAAGCTTCGAGCAACGCCGCCGCCGACGCTCCAAGAAGAGTCGTGGTCTTGCCAGTAACAATCGTACCGTCATCGAGTTCGATTGCAACTGCCGGAGCCTCGATTTCTTCGGCCTTTTGCATGGCAGCGCCAATTACCGGACGGTCTGCCGTACTTACGTGGGCCTGTTCCATCAACAGTTCCAATTTGTAGACCTGGTTCTTTTCAGCTTCGCCCTTGCGCACCTGGCACAAAGTATTGTAATAACGGCGGACAATTTCCATACGGGCGGCGGCACAGACTGCATCGTCATCAACAATGCAATTGCCGGCCATGTTCACGCCCATATCGGTCGGACTCTTGTACGGAGACTCGCCCAAGATGCGCTGGAAAAGTGCGTTCAGCACAGGGAAAATTTCTACGTCGCGATTGTAGTTGATAGTAGTTTGTCCGTAAGCCTCTAAATGGAACGGGTCAATCATGTTCACATCGTCGAGATCGGCAGTCGCCGCCTCGTACGCGAGGTTCACCGGATGCTTCAGCGGGATATTCCAAATCGGGAACGTTTCAAACTTGGCATAGCCAGCTTTAACGCCATGTTTGTTTTCATGATAAATCTGAGAAAGGCAAACAGCCATCTTGCCGCTACCAGGCCCCGGAGCTGTCACAACGACGAGTTCACGGGAAGTTTCAACAAATTCATTTTTGCCGTACCCTTCGTCGCTCACCACCAGGGGAATATTTCCCGGATATCCCGCAATCGGATAATGTCTGTACACCTTGAGTCCAAGGCCTTCCAGTTTTTTCTGGTAGGCGATGGCGCTAGGCTGTTCCTGGAAGCGAGTCAGCACAATGCTGCTCACGTAAAGTCCGTATCCGCGGAACGCATCAATCAAACGCAAGACATCCTGATCGTAGGTAATGCCCAAATCGCCTCGCACCTTGTTTTTTTCGATGTCACCGGCGTTAATGGCGATAATGACTTCTGCCTTATCCTTGAGTTTTTCGAGCATTCGAATTTTACTGTCGGGAGCAAAGCCAGGGAGCACGCGGCTTGCGTGGTGGTCGTCAAAAAGCTTTCCGCCAAATTCCAGATAAAGTTTTCCGCCAAACTTGGCAATACGTTCTTGAATCTTCTCGGATTGATTTTTCAGATACGCTTCGTTATCAAAACCGATTTTGCACATATATCAAATACCATCTTTTAAGTTTTCACAAAGATAGAAAAAAGCGTCCGCAACTGCACACAAAAAAAGCAAACCGCCCCTGCCAGTTTCACCTTCAAAAACATAACTCCAAAAGCATCAACAAGATACAATTCCGACATCTTTCTTCAACATAAAAAAGACAAGTAACGTTTTCTAGAAATAAAAAAAATTATTTTTTTTCATGGGACTTTCAAAAATCGTACTTTTCGTTTTTTTATCTCTTACGCTATCTTTCGCCACCCCACTTAGCGTTCCACTCAATGCCGAATTGCATATGGGGAAATCAATACCGACAAATGTAGAAACCTCAAAAAACAAGGATTTTGGGTATGGAAAAACAGCCGCCATTTCAATTTTTTTTACCAGCAAATATTTTATCGGGAATTACGCTTTTAGTCGTGGCACCAAATTATAACGAGGGTGAAAATTTCAAATCCTTGACCCTAGGAAGCGCAGCAATATTTATCATAAGCACAGTCGGTTGTGTAATCACTCTTAAGTTCTAGTGAAAAAAATCTCGCTAAGTGGAACCTAGCGAGACAAAAGTCAACGAAGTGAATCGCGAGTATAATCAAGCAAGACAAGGTCCTCACCTATGTTTTGTTGCAGAAACAAGTTTCTGACAAAACATGGTAACGACATCCTTCGACGAACGATTGGCAAAAGCCAATCTCCTGCGCTAAAGCGCAGAGCCTCAGAAAAACGCGACCCGAAGGCGTACAAACGTACGTCGAGAGGTCGCGTGACGCAGTATTGCGATGTGCAACAAGCAAATCCATTTTCGTTCAGAAGCAAGCAGAACAAGAAATGCCGAAGCGTAGCGTACTTACTCGTACGTGAGCTTTGCCGTGACGCAGTATTGCGATGCGCAATAGAGCGAAAAACTACACTTTCAGTTCGCCAGCGTCGATATTATTCCAATCCGCGATTGCTTCGATAGCCGGGCGGACTTCTTCGGTCACGAACTTCACGACCTGGCCAGGAGCACGGCCGACGAACTTCTTGAGGTCGAGGATTTCCTTGAGCTTTTCTTCGGTGATGCCGAGCTTCTGGAACTTTTCGTTCTTCAAGACGCGTTCGAGCAAATCGTTGTCCTTGCCCTGTTCTTTGACGACCTTGCCGGCTTCCATAGACATCACGCGGATTTCTTCATGGAGTTCCTGACGGTCGCCGCCATTCTTCACGCCTTCCATCATGATGTTTTCGGTAGCCATGAACGGGAGTTCGGCCATGATGCGCTTTTCGATGACCTTCGGGTAGACCACGAGGCCGTTCGTCACGTTTTCGGCGATGATGAGCATCGCGTCCATGGCGAGGAATGCTTCCGGAATGGCGAGACGCTTGTTGGCGCTATCGTCGAGGGTACGTTCGAACCACTGCACGGCCTGCGTAATGGCGGTGCTGTTCACCTGGGCCATCACAAAACGGGCCAGGGAGCAGATACGTTCGCTGCGCATCGGGTTACGCTTGTAAGCCATGGCGCTGGAACCGATCTGGGTCTTTTCGAACGGTTCTTCCACTTCCTTGTTGCCCTGCATCAGGCGCATGTCGGTTGCGAACTTGTGCAAAGACTGAGCGATGGAAGAAAGCACCTGGTTCACGCGGTTGTCCCACTTGCGGGTGTAGGTCTGGCCGGTGATGGTGAGCACACGCTTGAAGCCAGCCTTTTCGGTGACCATGCGGTCGAGCTTCATAATCTTTTCTTCGTCGCCGTTGAACAGGTCCATGAAGCTGGCCTGAGTACCGGTGGTGCCCTTCACGCCGCGGAACGGGAGCACCTCGAGGAGGAAGTTCACTTCTTCCAAGTCAATGAGGAGGTCCTGGAGCCAAAGGCAAGCGCGCTTACCCACGGTCGTGAGCTGGGCTGCCTGGAAGTGCGTGGCTCCGAGCTGGGCCATGTCCTTGTATTCCATGGCGAACTTGCTGAGCTTGTCCATCACGCGGCAAAGGCGCTTACGGACGATAATCAAAGCCTGCTGCATCTGGATGAGGTCAGTGTTGTCACCAACGAAAGCGGAAGTTGCACCCAGGTGGATGATGCCCTTTGCCTTCGGGCACTGCACGCCGTAAGCGTAAACGTGGCTCATCACGTCGTGACGGCGGCGCTTTTCTTCGGCTTCGGCAACGTCAAAGTTGATGTCGGTCGCGTGAGCCTTCAGTTCGTCCACCTGTTCCTGAGTGATGGGGAGGCCAAGTTCCATTTCGGATTCGGCCAGGAAGATCCACAGTTTGCGCCAAGTCTGGAACTTGTACTGCGGGCTGAAGATGAAACTCATTTCCTTAGAAGCATAACGCTGAATCAGCGGGCTTTCGAATTGATCACGCATTTTTCGTCCTTTTTTTGAATTTTACGACGAAAATTTAGAAAAAAGCTCAATCGGTTAGAGCCACGAGCTCAAACCCCACCGCCCTCCAAAAGGGATATATTTGAACATTGAGAAGCCCCTTCAAATCCGACAATTATTTAACTCATTGACTAACAACGAGATAAATGGCCTCGCATCAATATCGCAAATATCCAATCCACGCTCTTGTCACCGAACCAATATCATGGCAGCATTGGTGTCAAAAAACAATTTCGGCAAGGTTTTGGAAGTTGCAAAAAAATCCCGAGTGTTAAAATTTGACAGTCGGAGAGTGTATATTATGAATATGAGAAACGGGAAAAAGACATCGAAAGTAAAAAAAATAGAGCCTAAAGAGATTGTACTTGGGCTTGTCATTCCGTTTTTTCTGTTCTGGGGAGGAATTCTTACTCCGATTATTACCGACAGCCTAATTGTTTGGATTCTATGCTTGGTGCCTTTTTATGGGTTTGTCATTATATCGGATAACGTTTTAAGAGGTAAAATAGATAGATCGACGTTTGTGTTTTCTATTTTTTTGAGCTTTTTATCGTCTGTTTTTTTGGTTGTTCTGTTGCTTCTGTTTCCGTTTGAAAATGAAGCGTATAGAACCATTTGTAGAATGGGTTTTATGAATATAATTCCTTCTATATTCTTTATGGTTATGGGTGGAATTGACAATATTAGAGGGTTTGGCGGATTTCCAATTTTTTTGAACAATAACTCCGAGTAAAAAATGGTCAAAAAATTTTTTCTTATCGGGACTCTTTTTGAGACTGGGGAAAACAAATAAACCGCAGTGTGTAACAACACTCACGTTAAACATACGATTTATTTTTGAAAATTGCTAGTAAAACGTCACATCGAGAAATGGGAGAAAATCTCTAAAATGTTCACCGCTAGACATACTTGATGGAAATCTCATCGAAAAATAAACAGACAATAAAAAGAACAACGTAGATAAAGTCAATATTGCCAGATTGCGGATTTTATTCGATGATTGGCGGAAATCACATGCAAACATAGAAACTCCAAGAACAGCAAAGCACATAAAAACAGGCATAAGTACAACAGAAATAACGCCCCAAAAACATATCAGGACGAACAAAGAAATTAAAATTACGCATATTATACCAGCAATCATACCATAAATATACATCAAAAATTTAATTCTTATATTTTTTTGAACCAGAGAAAAACTAAAAAAGAAACTACTTAGGGCATAAAGTACATCGAACAAAACTTCAAGGCTGCTTATCAGAAGACCCATTCGACCGAGAAGAAGTAGATTTTTTTGTAGTTATTTTATCCATATACACGAAGTATGATCCCATAATGTACATGGCGATAGAAGAAATAGGTACCAAGAGATTTGATTCGTATATAATAGATCTTCCTGGGTAATCGTTTTCGAAATATATTGAAAAGTGCCATATAATAGCGAAAACTCCCCAGTAAACGCACGAAAACACCCATTCTGTAAATAGGAATTCTTTGAAAGAAAATTTGTTTTCTTTATTTTCCATACTCCAAATATACATCAATATAAACCTAATGGCTAATTGAATCGGCTATTTTAGCGTCATGAAATCTCATCGCAGCTTTTTTCACCCCAAAGGAAATCCAAGCACCTTTTCCACAAAATCTCTAGGCGACATGACAATCGGGCTTGAAGGAATCACAGCGACGGCGTTCATCGGCCGTTCCTGGCAGCATCGATTTCTGCATTGATTTCAGCATACAAAATCAATCGGTTAGAGCCACGGACTAATAACCTACCCCGTCCCAACAACATCAACTTTGTTCTCGGAAACGAACAGCAGATAAAATTCTCAGAACTCCACGTCCTTCAGAAATCTCTTGAGCAGGAATGCACAAAAGTATGGGATTGTGTAGAACTTTCCGTTAAATCCGATGTTCCTGTTAGCCAGTTTAATGCCAAACTTGATATCCTTGTATGCAGAATCGTTTACCAGCATGTTCAGGGAGCGAGTAGCCCCATCATTCGCCTTGACTTCTACGGGCACGAGCGAATCGACAGTCCGCACAAAAAAGTCCATCTCGAGTTGCGAGTTTTCCTTTTGGTAGTAGTAAAGGTCGAACCCTGCCTTGACAAGTGTTTCTCCGACCAGATTCTCGTAGATGGCGCCCTTGAACGTTCCCAGGTTTTTGTTCCTTCGCAAATCCTCGGCGGATTCTTCGTCGAGGCATGCCATAAGAAGGCCAGTGTCGTGAAAGTAAACCTTGTACTTGCTCTCGTTATAATTTCCTTTGAGGGGCAGTTCTGCCTTGTCCAGGTTGAAGCACACATTGATGATGCCCGCGTCGCGCAGCCACTCCACACTGCCCAGGTAATCACGGCTGCGAGCATTCTTTGCAACTTTCGATATCTGGAATTTCTTATTTTCCTGCGCAAGGAACTTCGGGATATGTCGATAAACCGCCTTGATGCGGGCCTTGTCGACCCCCTCGGCATATTTGGTGATGTCCTCTTCGTAATCGAATATCAACTGGCGCTGCATTTCACCCACATTCGTGAAAGTTCCGCTTTGGATAAATTCGCGGACCACGGCAGGCATGCCGCCGACAACGGCGTACTCCAGAAACAGGTTGTACAGGTGCCCGTATTCGGCATCACTAAAAGGTGTAACATTTTTCAGGTGGGTGAAAATATCTTCGGCGATTTCGTCGCCATAACCCTTCGCATAAAGGAATTCCTCGAAATCCAGGGAGTGCATGACATAGTCAATCTTGTAGCCCACGCTGTTCGAGGAGATTTTCTTGTAGTTCAGCCCCATCATGGAGCCGCTGCAAATCACATCAAAACGGCCGTCCTCCGCAAAAAACTTAAGGCACGTCGAGCAGTCCGGCAGCTCTTGCATTTCATCAAAAAAAATCAGTGTTTCGTTCGGAATAAACTGGAAAGACGGATTGAAAAAGGATATTTGCCGTATAACATCCACCGCGGAATACCCGTTCGAAAAAATGCCCTTGAATTCTGGGTTGTCGACAAAGTTGATTTCGATAAACGACTTGTAGGAGGCTCCAAACTTTCGGATAGAGTGGGTTTTGCCCACCTGCCTTGCCCCCCTGACAACCAGAGGCAGCCGCCTCAGCGAGCGTTTCCATTCCATAAGGAACGAGTCTATCTTTCTACGAATTTCCGTCTGCATACCCTAAATATAGCCTATTTTCACAAAACATGGACTTTATTTTTGAAATTTTTCACAAAATATGGACTTCAGAACTAATCCTTTTTCACACACCAACAAAAAAACGGAATAAAACTGCATTTTCGTGCCAAAAACACCTTTAGACAACTTGCACTTTCAAGCAAGGTTTCCTAAAATTGGGCCAACCAGTGCAGAAATTTTCACAGGGAAATATAAGTACAAGTAGATGTCAATATTTGACATTCTGCAAAAAAAACGCACAAAAGCAAAGATTTTATCCAATTTTTCTTTTTTTTCAACGACAAATCGCTTGCAAACCCGCTTAAAATAAGGTAGATTGGCAAAGGACGTCTTATAGGGGCTCTTTTTGAACCCGAGGAAAACAAAATACAACAAGGGCGGCTACGGCCACTATGTGCTAATAGAACACGAGAATGGAATCCAGACACTCTACGGGCATTTATCCGAACGTCTAGTCCATGTAGGCGACAACGTCTTCCCGGGCGACGTCGTCGGGCTTGCCG
>JAZLMK010000122.1:0-7377 GCA_045598645.1 Fibrobacter sp. | reverse complement strand
TCATTTTGATCCTTTGATTTTATTGTGATGCAGTTGGCAGACCGCATCTCAATATTAGTCAAAGGATTTCTTTTTCTCATGACCGCCAGAAGGCTTTTACGGAACCACCCGCCTAGCGGGTGGTTTTCTTTATACAAAAAGGGCCCGCCCGCATTGAGCGGGCCCTGGTTCTGCGGACTAGTACTCCGTGTTCTCGGTGACCTCGGGTTCGTCGGTTTCCGGATTGGGAGCGTCGAGGTCTACGACCACAACGTTGCGGGCCTTCTTGCCCTCGCCCTTCTTCTTGCCGCCCTTCTTGGGGGAGGCGTTCTTGCGGGCAAGGTACTTGTCCACGTCGAACTTGGGGAGTACGGCGTCGGGACCGAACTGCTCAAGCTGGAGGTACACACGGTACTTCGCATCCTGACGGCTTTCCGCGTGGACGACGACGTCGTATACCTGATCGGCGGTCTTCACACGCACGTGGTGTTCGGTGGGGTCCTTAGCATCCCCTGCGATTTCCACGTCCGCGGATGCATCCGGTTCGGGTTCGGCGGCGGTTTCGTCGGAGGTCACCACGGTCGTGGTTTCTTCCTCGGCGACGGCGGCCATGTTGAGGGTTTCTTCGGAAGCAACTTCGGCGACTGCTTCGATATCGGCGTTCTTCTTTGCGTTCTTCTTGCTCATGGGTTCATCTCCTTATGATGATGGTGGTTAGAGTTATGCAGCGGCTACCTGAGCGAGGTAGGCCTTGCGATTGAATTTCGGGATACGGGCACCGCGGAACTTCTTGCAGATGGCAGCGTACTTGCGGACAAGGTTCTGCATCGTGAACTTCGCATCTTGGCGGGTAAGCCCACGGACGATGTAGGTCAGCACTTCACCGTTGCGCAGGTGGACGTAGATTTTGTGGTTCTTGATTCTCATGGTGTTACCCTCCGTTTAGGTGGTTGTGGGTTGTTGTTGTTCGTTATGTCTATAATATAAAGTTTTATTGTAGCGATGGGTAGGCCATTTGAAAAAAAAAGTGTTGACAGATGCATTTTTTTGTTGACAGATTCTTGACAGCGATGTTGACAGCGAAATGCCTTTTTTGGCTCGTTTTAGGCCTCAAAATCCCGCTCGGTGTGGGAATGTAAGGGTTCTGTGCCTTGGAGCCCAGACAGGCCTCGAAAATGCAAGTATGGCCTTCGGATTTGCCGAATTTGGGCCATCATACTTCCTTATAAAGGATATAATTATATAAATATATATATATATAATAATAAAGTAAGTAAGTAAGTAAGTAAGTAAGAGGTGGTATAATGTGGCGAAAGTTGCGTAATGTGGAGTAACAGATTATTTTGTGACAAATTTTGGCAGCCTACGTATAAGGTTGCACTGCCTTTGGATAAAGCGCTTAGGTTGTATGTGACAGATTACGGATAAGACGGACATGATCACCGGCCTACGGATAAAGCGGACTGCGGAATTTTAGGCTGCTTTCGGATAAGACGGCACGGTTGTTTACCACTTCTTCGTCGTAATGTTACGGAACATGCTGTAACATCATACATCCTACATGTAAATTCTTCTTTACATCAAGATGGCCTATCCACGGATCACATCTAGTCTAATGCACAAACTGTGCACACACCATGTCACTACGTACGCAGATTACGGCATTGTCCTATTGCAGATTGGAATAAAATCTAGCGACACTAATTTTTTGGCGTTTCTGCACGGAATTCAGCAATCCCGCTACAATTATCATTTTTCGCGTAAACATGGATAAGCAAAAATAATCAAAAAATTATGTCGATGAACGGCAAAAAATCAAGTTCAATGCACAAACGGTGCACACTTCGCGGTAAAATTGTCTCAAAATCTTGATTTTTGGGTCACGAAAAATGTCTACCGCGTACCGAAAATATTAGTTATACTTCCCATTGTCGTCAATCAGTCCTGGAGAAACTACGATGGCAAAACTCTTCACCATTCTCACACTCGTCCTGTCAATTTCCGCATTCGCAGACGTCGCGAAGGCGTTCTCGATAAAGACATCCTCGTCATGCCCGATTTCAGTCTCGGGAGGCTCCGACATAGACAATCCGTCGCTTTACGGCACCGGCAGATTCATCGCCGTCAAGGACGGTTGTACCGCCAAAATCTACGACATCACTACGGGAGAGGCAGTCTATCAGCTTGATTTGGAGGCCGTAGGGCTCAATACGGAATCCATCTACTCGTCGATAACCTTCTACAGGAACCTGACTTCCGGCAACGGCAAGTGGTCGGCAATCTACAGCGACCCCGAATACAGCCCGTCCACGGTCTTCAAGGTGGGAATCGTTGACGACGGCAAATTGCAGATGCTGTCCACCACAAGCCTCACTATCGCGGCTCTCGACCTTTACGCAGGCGTTCTATACGCAATATTGCTCGAACCTTCCGGAAAGGATTTCTACGTACTGCGGAACAACGTGAGCACGGATGCGGCGCCTTTGCTGAAACAGGTCAATCGTGATCACCCACGGTCAGTTTTGTGGACGGAAGTCAACCCTGCCGGACAGCGGATGGACTCGCACAACACACCTCGCAACCTTGAATACTTGAGGAAATAGGCCATGACAGCGGCACAGAAATACATATCGGACTGCCGCAAACGGCACGACGAACATCCGAGGAAAAAGCCACGCAACGTCAAGAAGCCGTTCTATCCGGTATTCGGTTGCAAGATTTACGTAGGAACATTCTAGCATGATTGAAATCGTCGGAAAATACAACGTCGCAAGGGTCTACACCGACAACATCGAGCAGGCCGCATACGCGCAGGTGCTGAACCTCATGAACCAAAAGTTCGCGGAGGGTTCCACGTTCGCTATCATGCCGGACTGCCACGCCGGCGCTGGGTGCGTAATCGGCCTTACCATGAAAATCGTGGACAAGGTGGTTCCCAATTTGGTAGGCGTTGACATCGGTTGCGGTATGCTTGTCGTCAAGATTGACAAGTCGTTCGCTTTCGACATGCCGAAAGTAGACAGGATTTGGCACGAGGAAATCCCGTCCGGCATGCACCACCGTACAACGAAGCACAAGTTTGCAGACAAGGCGAAGATAGAGGACATACTGGCCCCTATCGGAGTTGACAAGCTAAAGCTCTCCATCGGGACACTTGGAGGCGGTAACCACTTTGGCGAAATTGACGTTGACGAAGAAGGCAACTACTACATCGTCATACATTCCGGATCACGCCACCTCGGAATCGAAGTCTGCAAGCACTACCAGCGCATTGCGATAGAGTACCACAAGAACAAGAAGAAGTCCGACTTCTCCATTATCCAGCAACTTAAAAATGAGGGACGCCAGTCCGAAATAGAGGCGGTGCTGAAGGCAAACAAGGACGCCCTGCCGTCAATTCCGGACGAGCTCGCATACCTTGAAGGGCAACAGCTGGAAAACTACCTGCACGACATGAAAATCGCGCAGGAATATGCCGTATGGAACCGCGAAGCCATGATGGATGTGCTTTTGCAGGGTATAGGAATCGGCAAGGGCGCTATTCTCGAAAAGTTCTGCACCATCCACAACTACATTGACGTGGAAAACCGCATACTCCGCAAGGGATCCATATCGCTACAGAAGGACGAAACGGCAATCATCCCAATGAACATGCGTGACGGCTCGCTCATTGTGCGTGGCAAGGGTAATCCAGAATGGAACTTCTCGGGTCCGCATGGAGCCGGACGGCTCATGTCGCGTTCCAAGGCGAAGGAATCCTTGAGCATAGACGAGTTCAAGCAGTCAATGGACGGAATCTACACTACATGCGTTGAGAGGGGCACCATTGACGAATCCCCGATGGCGTACAAGCCAATGGACGAAATCGTGCGGAACATTGGCGCGACAGCCGAAATCGTCAAGACCATCAAGCCCATCTACAACTTCAAGGCGGCAGAATGAACGACATCAAAATCAAATTTAATGGAACTGAACTCAAGCCATTTAGCGGCACGATAGACGAGTTGAACATAGAAGAAAGAAACATAAGCCTAATCGAGGAATCTATTAAAAAAAGAATTCTTATAATAATGGCTAATTCTCCTAGAGCTCTAGCCGGCTTTATCAAAGACCAGCGGAAAGTATTGTACAACGATTATTTCACATACGCTTCTAAGTTGCCTAAATCACAGAGGCACGGCAAGTCGTCATTGGTATTGGCTCAAGCATTGAACTTGCTGAAATACAGCGACTCCATTGAATGTTTCAGGCCAGCGCGCTTCATTCCGCAACTTGTAAAAATTGACACGTGATTCTTTCGTTCTCCAGGACGAAAAAAAAAGACGGCCCCCTCTCGGGGGTCGTCCCTTTTTGTATCGTCACCACGGACTATTCGGCCCTCTCAATTTCCACCGTACAAGACGCCACGCCCTTCTCGTAGCGGTTCTTCACGGAATGTTCCATGATGATAGTCCAGCAATCGTCCGGCAGAATACCGACGTCTACAAGCAGGTCAAAGATACTGCTTGTCCCGTTGTCTGCGTCCATGCGCCTTTTCGTGGGGTGTACGAAGTCCAGCCTTATCGCGACAGGCCCTTCAATCCTCTCGCACTTGTAATGGCTCCGTAGCCACAACACGGCCTTCTTGTGCCATTCCACGAACCGCGCATTCGGAAACGTGCGACCACTACGCGTATCGGTAACGCGGGAGTTCTTCTTGCTAGGTGTTTCAAATGGTAGCTGTACTATCATTTAGGAATCTTTCTTATCTCGGTCAGAAAATATCTATATCCTATGGACTTTGTAGGGAAAGACCAAAAGACGTCTAAACCCATTCCTCTGTTACCGCAAGTTTCGTCACGTTACGGCACAACATCGTAACCATTGTCTCTGCTACGGCGCTCTCGGATATGGTCAGTTTCTTCGTGTCTCTACCCATTCCAACCAGCACGCATGCGCTGGAGTCCTTGTATGAATTGCCACGATGGAAGCGAACTCCCCTTCCGGCCTTCACGCTTGTCGCGTTGAATATCAACGGCAGTTCCCTATTGAACTTCGGTGAAACGGAGTTCTGTATGGTGTACAATCCAACAGGGATTGCTTTCGTGGCGTTTTCTAGCGTCCAGCATACAAATACACCACCCAAGTACAATCTGCCCATCACGGTGCTTTCCGTGTGGATGTCGCGAACCAATACTAGCATATCATCCCCTTTTTTGTTGTTTCTTTGTGGTTTTTGAGCGTTTCGCGAGAAAATTTCTCCAAAAACGCATCTTTTCTGTCAAATCGCTATGATTCCGAGCTTTGCGAATACGGACGCTCCAAACTAGGCTACGGGGAGCCAAATAGGGTACTGCGTGTTCGGCTTGAGACCACAGTAACGGAACATCTTGGAGTGATAGACCGGAATCTCGCAAATCGGGGTAGCGTAGGACGTGTCAGCCGCGGCGTAGCACACAAGCGGATAGTCGCTCACACCGTTCACGTCCTCGCCCGTATTCGTGACGAGAACGACCGTACCTTCCTCGTGCTTGGTAGAATTGAGGATGAACTTGTCGTTTCCGATGCTGGATCTGTACACGGCGGTAAGGTACTCCGTCGGGGTGACTCCGACACCAGCCTTGGTCTCGCAACTCGTCATGCTACTGTAGTCGGATGCAGTTCGCCCGTTGCGGACCTGCGAACCTACGGTCGTCTTGAATACCAGCTTGTTGACTGCGGCGTTGCCGTCGCGGTCAAAGCGGTACAGGCTATTACCCGAGAAGTCCGTAGTTCCTGGGGCAAAGAACTTGAGCCCGAAAACGTCAATCTTATAGGGGCTCTTTTTGAACCCGAGGAAAACAATGCGTAAAATCATTTTTGCCAAAATCACCATTGCAAAAAGCCCCGGCCGTGATGGTCGGGGCTTGGTTCTGTAGGGGTAAAAGTCTATTCCTCCAGCCTGCGCCGTATGCTGCGCTTGTCGATGAGCCTGTATATTGAGTCCTGGGTAAGCATGAGGCACTCGTGCCCGTCCTCGTCCCAGTACGGGTAGAACTGCCCCGTCATGCCGTAAACAGGGGTCTTCTCCACGCACTTCGCGCGGTCCTTCTCGTACCACTTGTCGATGGCTGCGTCTATGCTGCCGAACTTTCCGAAAAAAGTAAGTGCTGCAATCAAAGATATTACAGGAACCGCTATGGCAGTGAAAATAAGAATGTCGCTACAACCTATACTTGGACTGTCCATGATACACCCCCGTTACGCTTCACGCCCTTGTCGCTGCGTTCCTTCTTGTTCTTCGCTCCCTTGGGGCGGCCGCCTATTCCTGCCGCCCTGAGTTCCTTCAAACGGGCCCCGCGCTTTGCGCGTTCCTCTTCGCTCATGTTGCGCCTGGGCTTGACTTCGAACTCAGCCAGGCAGTACGGACATTGACACTTCATTTTGTACCTCCGTCGAGAAATATAAATAATAATTAAACCCTGCGCAACTTCACCGCGCCGCGCCCGCCGTTCGCCGTCGGGTCCCACGCCCTCACCTGCACGCCCCAGCCCCAAGCGTCGTAACGCTTCGCCGAGTACGTGGGCGGGAAACCGTGGTACATGATCCTTTGGGCATCTGGCGGGAGCCGGGAGAACGCCCTGCGCTCCGCGTCGGTCGCCGCACTGGCCACCGCCACGGCGTCAGCACGGTTTAGGAAAAAGAACACGTCGTGGCGATTCTTGAAAATGCAGTTTTTGCGCTTCGCTTCGCCGAAAATTTTGTATATTTGCATAAGTCCCCCCTTCCGGGCGTTCCTCCGTGGTTGCTGGAACATTTACCCCCTCGGAAGGGGGCTTTTTTGTTGTTCGGTTACTTCTCGCGGAAAACGTGTACGTATTCAACAGTTACGGTCTCGTATGCGGTCGGTGCCTTATCTTATAGGGGCTCTTTTTGAACCCGAGGAAAACTCCAATGTAGGAACCTTCTTCGGGGCATTGCAGCGCAAAGAAAGCGGTACTTTCATTGTAACGCACATTCTCCAATTTTGCGTCACTGAGGTCTGCGTCACTGAGGTCTGCGCCACGGAGGTCTGCGTCACGGAGGTCTGCGTCACGGAGGTTTGCGCCACTGAGGTCTGCGTCACTGAGGTCTGCGTCACGGAGGTCTGCTCCACGGAGGTCTGCGCCACTGAGGTCTGCGTCACGGAGGTTTGCGTCACGGAGGTTTGCGTCACGGAGGTTTGCGCCACGGAGGTTTGCGCCACGGAGGTTTGCGCCACTGAATCTTATAGGGGCTCTTTTTGAACCCGAGGAAAACGCCAAGTTCTTGAGGAACGGCCCACGGTGCAAAGGCTCCGCGGTAATGTATTCGTAGGGCCAGTTCTTTGCCACCAGGCGTTCTTCCATAGAATCCTTGCGGCCGGCAAAGGTAATGTCCGTCACGCCCAACTTTTTAAGA
>JAZLMK010000121.1:0-20214 GCA_045598645.1 Fibrobacter sp. | reverse complement strand
GGCAAGTTCTACCGCAAGGATATCGGTAAAAAGGGCCTTGCCCGCTTGAACAATTTGAACAAGTAAGGGCTGCGCGGCCTCGCTTCGCGGCTCATTTCAAAAAGAGGTTTTATGTTTAACTATAAAGAAAATGCAAAGGTCGGCATCGTCGCCGGCAGCAAGAGCGACCAGGAAGTGGTCGATAAAATCACCGCCGTGCTCGATAGCTTCGGCATCGTCTGGGAATTCAACATTCTCTCCGCGCACCGCACTCCGAACGCCACCGCCAAGTATGCGAAGGAAGCCGCCGACCGCGGTCTCCAGGTCATCATCGGTGTCGCAGGCCTCGCCGCCGCCCTCCCGGGCGTGCTTGCTGCCCACACGATTCTCCCGGTCATCGGTCTCCCGTGCGCCGGCGGCCCCCTGAACGGTGTCGACGCCCTCCACTCCATCGTCCAGATGCCTCCGGGAATTCCTGTGGCGACAGTTGGTATCGGTAACGGCAAGAACGCCGGCTACCTCGCCGCCCACATCGTCGCTCTCTCCGATGCAAGCGTCAAGGAAAAGCTTGTCGCCTACCGCAAGGGCCTGGGCGATATCGAAGGATAAATAGTAATGAGGTCGCGACTTCGTCGCTTTGAGCGGTGAGGTCGCAGCTTTGCTGCTCTGAGGCTTTTGGTAGTTTTAGCCCAATGCTTCTGGCGTAGCCTTAGGTTCTTTTTCGTTATAGGGAACCTCAAAGGCACGAAGTGCCGACCTCATACCTCGTACCTCATACTTCCATGCTCCATCGTTTTTTGTCGTCTTTTGCTGCCTTGTGTCTTGCGCCTCGCGCCTCGCACCTCGTACCTCGCACCTCGTGCCTTGCTCTTGTGCTGTTTTTTGCCGTGGCCTGTTTAGCTCAGTCCGCGCAGCAGGCTCAGCCTGCTGTTCAATCTGCGCCGTCTAAGGCAGCTCCTTTAAAGTACTATGAACTTCCCGAGGTCAAGGCCCCGTGGATGAAGGGCGAACGCCTTACGTTCAACCTGTGCTGGGGGTTCATTACGGCAGGTACGGCGACCCTTGAGGTGAAACCTTCCAAGGACGGCAAGACGGAATTCTATACGCTTGCCCACGACAACGGCGCTCTCAAGAAAATTTACCCGGTGGCCGATACCATTTATACACGCGTGCGCAACAAGGGACTCATGACGGAAGTATTCCGCAAGTCCCTCCACGAAGGTAGTTTCCATAACAAGTCGCTTATCCGTTTCGACCGCAGGGGTGAAAAGGCCTGGCTCTCGGATACGGTGTTCAAGGACCCTGTCAAGCACGTGGTTAAACGCTCTGCCGATACGGCTGTCGCCATCCAGGGATTGGAGCACAGCATCATGTCGGCTTTCTACCTGGTGCGTACCATGCCGCTTTCGGTGGGGGATACCTCCCGTTTTTCGGCGGTGAGTGGCAAAAAGCGTTATGAACTGAAGGTGCTGGTCCATGGCCGCGAAAAGTTAAAGACCGCGCTAGGCGAGTTCAATACGGTAAAGGTGGAGCCCGTTTTGGACGGAGATGGCATTTTCAACTCAAAGGGCCGGATTTTTATCTGGCTTACCGACGATGACAAACGAATTCCGGTGCTCATGCAGTGCGAAATTGCCCTGGGATCCATAAAAGCGAAGCTGATAAAGGCCGAATAAGGGAAAAACGGCAAGATTAACCAACTTTTACACTTAAAAATTAAGATAAAAACCATTTAATAAATTATATTCCTAAAACGATTATAGAACTAGAGGCTTTTAATGTTCAAAAAATTATGCTTGACTCTTTGTTTGTCTGCCTTCATGGCATGGGCTGCCAAACCCAGCGCCGCAGATGACGATGAATTCGACGAAAGCGGCTTTGTCGATGCCGAATCCTCGGCCCCTGCCGCCGCAGCTGCATCTGCCGAAGACGAGGAAGACTTTGCCGAAGCCGACGATGCCGGCATGAGTGCAGCCGATAAAGAAAAGCGACTCGCCGAAAAGAAGTTTGAAGAAGACCAGCGCGCCGATGAATACGCGAACTCCGAACGCCGTCGTGACTGGCTCAAGGACCGTTTGATGCTCCAGATCGGTATGGGTTCCCGTTACCCCATCATGGGTGAAACCGGTATCGGTATGGGCTTCGGTGCCGGTGTCGAATACATCACTCGTTGGCATATCGGTGCATACGCTTCCTTCGGCTTCCTTCCCAAGGGTACCGACGATGAATTCGAAGAATGGGACCTCGAAGGTGGTACCGGTTACAAGTTCGGTATCAACTACTACCTGTTCCCCAAGAACCCCTTGCACTTGGGCCTCTCCGCCTCTTACGGAACGGTCTACTTTGACCATGACATTATCCCCGATGACGATGGCCTTCGCGCACTTATCTCCGTGAACGGTTTCCAGTTTGATGCCCTTATCGCATACATGACCAACGAATGGTACTACTTGCAGTTCTCCATTGGTATGTACTATGCTCCGGATTTGGCCAAGAGCAAGGACTCCAACCCCAGCTTCCGCGAGAGCGAGGATTCCAGGACTTCTGCTGAAATCACCTACACTTCCAAGGTCGTGAACAGCAAGGGTATGAGTAAGACCGGTCTCGTGTTCGGCATTGCCGTTGGCTATGCCTTCCCGGAATTCTTCCCGGACGATACCGAAAAGCGTCGCCGTCAGCGTGAAAAGGAACGCGAACGCGGAACTCGCCGCTAGTCGTGTAAATATGAAATTGGAAGAGCCCGCAGCGATGCGGGCCTTTTTTGTATCTTCAAACCATTGATGTGAACATTTTTTTCTTTAAATGCCGGCATCCTCCGTTTTTTATATAAATTGAGTTGTCAGAAAGTTTTTGCTTGTAAGCGGGTGTTTGATGGATTTAGGAAAAATAAGTATTTACTTATTCGTGCTTTTTTTTGTTCGTGTGTTCTTTTGCGAACGCTTCTCCAGCAATAAAACTTACGAGTGAACGCCATCGTACAGAATGGAACTGGATGGAGTACAGACTGACTATTGAAAATACATCGTCAGTTCCAATATTAAGCACTTGTTTGGCGGAATTCGTGTAAGGTCGATTGAACTTTTTGAACCATAATCGTGTATATTGTCGTAAGAGGGCTTTGTATGCGTAGTTCTTGTTTGACATTTGTTCTTTTACTTGCTCTCGCCTTTGTGGGGTGTGGCGGGGATTCGTCGCAGAGTGTTGATGTGGAGTATTCGAGTAATCTGGCCTTGTCATCGTAATAAGAAGGGTATTGTGAACTGAACCCCAAAAGTTGGACAGCTTAAAGCAGGGATAAAATGGAGTTCAACTTTCAGGGGTGGGCATCATGCCGCGGGCGTTTTTTTTGCATTTTTTTGAAAAAATATCTCGTCTTTCGTCTTTCGTCTTTCTACCTTTACCTGTACTATGGCTATTATTCCTACTCTCAAAGACAATCTCGTTATTGAAAACATTCGTCCGCAAGTTGAAGGCGGGCGCTTCATGATCAAGCGTGAACCGGGCGACACGGTGACGCTCCAGGCGGACATCTTCCGTCACAGCCACGAGAAGTACGATGCCGCGATTTTCTACCGTCATGTGCCCGCGGAAACCACTCCCAAGAAGGGCGTCAAGGCCGTGAAGTCGGCAAAGCCCGCTGCAGTCAAGTGGGAAAAGGCCCCGATGCACTTCGTGGATAACGACCTCTGGGAAGGCTCGTTCACTGTGGGTAACATCGGCTACTACGAATACAAGATTTGTGCATGGACCAAGGAACCGAAGGATGTTCCGACCGAAAGCCCCGTGATGAAACTCCGCGTGGACCCGGTCTATAGCCGTGTGGGCACCTGGTACGAAATGTGGCCGAAGAGCCAGGGCACGGACCCGAAGAAGAGTGCTACCTGGAAGGATTGCGAAAAGCAGCTCGACTACATTGCGGACCTCGGCTTCGATACCGTTTACCTTGTGCCAATCCACCCGATTGGCGTCACGAACCGCAAGGGTGCGAACAACGCTCTGCATGCAAAAGTGGACAAGAAGGGGAACCCGCTGGAACCCGGCTGCCCGTATGCCGTGGGTAACAAGAACGGCGGCCACTACGACGTGGACCCCGAACTCGGTTCCATGAAGGATTTCGAACACTTTGCGAAGGCCGCCCGCTCTAAGGGGCTCCGCCTTGCGCTGGACATCGCCCTCAACTGCTCTCCGGACCATCCGTACGTGAAGTCCCACCCGGAATGGTTCTACCATGAACCGGATGGCTCCATCAAGTTCGCCGAGAACCCGCCCAAGAAGTACGAGGACATCTACCCGTTCGACTACTACAACAAAAACTACAAGGAACTGTGGCAGGAAATCGAGAATATCGTTCTGTTCTGGGCCGACAAGGGTGTGGAAATCTTCCGCATCGATAATCCGCACACCAAGCCGTTCCCGTTCTGGGAATGGCTCATCGCCGACGTGAAGGAAAAACGCCCGGAACTCGTGTTCCTCGCCGAAGCCTTCACCCGCCCGAAGATGATGCACCGCTTGGCTAAGTCCGGATTCGACATGAGCTACACGTACTTCGCCTGGCGCAGCGCCAAGTGGGAATTCGAACAGTACTTGAAGGAACTGACCCAGAGCGACGCGAAGCAGTATATGCGCGGCATCTTCTTCCCGACTACTCCGGATATCTTCCCGAAGTATCTCGCCTACAAGGGCCCGAACGCCTTCAAGCAGCGCTACTTCTTGGCGGCAAGCTTGAGCAGCCTCACTGGCATGTACAACGGTTACGAACTCTGCGAGAACATCCCGAGCCCCGTAAAAGAAGAACTCGCCGATAGCGAAAAGTACCAGTACAAGGTCCACAACTGGAAGGGCCCCGGCATCCAGGACTTCGTCCGCCGTGTGAATACCGCCCGCCAGGAACACGTCGCCCTGCAGGAATACGATAACCTCGACTTCCACTTCTGCGCGAACGACCAGTTGATGGTCTACTCCAAGAAGACCGGCGACGACGTT
Source organism: Fibrobacter sp. (assembly GCA_045598645.1). Taxonomy (GTDB): domain Bacteria; phylum Fibrobacterota; class Fibrobacteria; order Fibrobacterales; family Fibrobacteraceae; genus Fibrobacter. Next base: position 15,252 of record JAZLMK010000121.1, on the reverse strand, counting down.
ATTTTGTGCGTATGCAACATGGACATGGACAATGCCCAGGAAGGCATGGTGGAACTCGACATGCGTAAGCTCGGCCTCGCCGACGATTCCTTCTACTTCCTGAAGGATGTCGTTACCGACGAAAGTTTCGTTTGGCGCGGCAGCAAGAACTTTGTGCGGCTTGATCCTGCGAAGGCTCCGGGCCACATGCTTGTTCTCAAGAAAATCTAGCGAATCGAGGGCGTGGTGTAGCGCTGCGCCTATGAACTCTGCAAAAAAAGCCCCGCAGTTACCTGCGAGGCTTGGTAAGGAGCAATCGATTTTACTAGAAGTAGAACGTCTTGCCGACGAAAAGTTCTATATCGGTGTCGAAGGATAGCATTACGCCACCATGGAATCCGCTGGGGTGGAAGAATGCCGCCGAAACCGGGAAATAGTATGTATCGTCGATGGAATACAATTCTGTGACGGGGAACTCAAGGACGAGAGTGCCGTATTTGCCTTTATCCCCGAACTTGAATCCCATCCAGGATGAGAATGAAAAATGGAAGTCGCTTGAATTGTCGTTTGAGATGTTTTTGAAAACTTCCAACTGATTGCGTCTATGGTCGTAATCGCCGCCACCTTGATAAGCGAATATGCCCCCGCTGGCGCCAAGCAAAAAGAAGCCTATATTGAATTCCGCCCCTAGAGAGACTTTTTCCTGTGTAGCCCAAAAGGAGTAGTTGTCCTTGCCTTGGTCTGTTTTTAGCCAGTTTATATAGTCCGGGTCGCAGTGCTCGGTGTCGTCGCAGGTGAAGTTAGTGTTGCCTCCAAACACTCCAAACGACGCACTCAAGAAGAATGGGGACAATGGCTTTTTTCCATAGAAAATGCCATTGACAATAGCGCCGCCACCGTTGATATCCTTGATATTTTCGCCTTTGCCGTTGATAAGGCTGAAACCGTCAATGGAAACGCCCTTTTCGAATGTTGACTTGTCCATGTTTTGCCGGGGCTGGTGAACGGAGGGCGTCGCCATGCTTCCGATGGATTTAAATCTTGTGCCGATGCACCCTGTGAGCAAAATCGTGCTGCAGCAAAGTGCTAAAACAAAAAAGAAGGTTGCTCTTTTTTTCATAGTATCTCCCATAAACCAAAACGAGGAAACAGCCCTGGATTGGGTCGCCTCCTCGTTTTATTATTAATTTATTATAATTTCATCACTTTGTCAATAAGTTATTGAAGATAAATTTCCTTGATGTAACAGATTTCATCAGCCCTTGTCGCCTGCAGTTTCAGTCGCTGTGCGGAAAGGGACTGCTTTGGTGTTACCTGGGTGTTGATGATTTGGCTCAATGGTAAAATTTTGTACGCAATTCCATTTTGCAAACTATAGTTTGCAAGATTCGGGTTTCCGGTGTCGTTCGCATCAAAGTAGACTGCTGTTCTAGTGCATGATCCGGGAACAAAGCCAACAACCAGGTTTTTGTAGTTTCCCAGGTAAGCCATGTCGCCGAGATCGATATGAATGCCATCGAAGCGCATGGCGGTTTCAACCTTGAGCATGGTTCCCTGCTCGGTACTTTGTTCCTTGAGCGAAACTGTGCTGGACCACGGTGTTAGAGTGTATGAATTGTTGGGATAGATCTTGGAAGTCTTTATGGCCGGGGGAATTTCGGAAAAGTCCTGGGTATTTGTGATGATTCTTGGCTTGGAAAGAGTAACGTACGCCCCGTCGGAATTGAGAACCAGCCTCAGCCATTTGTATTCCAGAGAGGCGTTTTCTGTATTGGGCAAAGTCCAACGTAGGGTATGGAACTTTCCATCCAGGGGAATGTTCAGCTCGTTGAGTTGGATTTGCTTACTGCCGTTGGCGTTACGCTGAAGTAAAAGTTCTGCTTTCATCCAATTTGTTTTGGCGTTAGAAACGGCGATGTCCACTTCAAAAGAGGAACCTGCGGGGATACTGTCGGGAATGTTGTAGGTTGCCGACTTGTTCCAGCCTGCAGGCAAGGTGAACGAAACGAATTCCTGTTCCTCCGTGCTGCCTTCTATGTAGTCATAACGAGCATAGCCGATGGATGTTGTCTGGATTCTCCCTATGTTCTTTATGACATCTGGAATTTTTGTCTGGTCCAAGCAACTGGTGGTGGGCGAAAAATATCCAATGAGTCGTGGATTGCGGAATGTTTTGTTGTCACTGTCGTAGTCGTGTTTGGCGATTTCGCACATGAGCCTCCAAACATCGGTCTGCATTCCATCGATAACGTTCTGCTTGATTTTTCCGCTCTTTATGGGCGGTTCAATATGGCGCCCGCTGATGGACTCGTTGAAACGCGGGTGGGTGGGGTCTACGGCAAATGTCGCTGTGCCCGTAGAGGTGCTTCCCGGGTTTTCGAATTCGATTCCGTTTGCGGTTTGGTTGTGCGCGCAATTTGAACGGATGGCCAAGTCTCCGTCGCATTTGAGGTCCATTGCGCTGACGGTGGGAATGAACGTGCTGCTTTCCTGGTAAAGGCCGTCTCTGTCCCAACTTGTGCTAAGGTTTATTTCGAAACCTAAAGGCAAAGGCTGAGACATATTGTGAGGCATTTGGTCTAAAATTCCCTGTCGCAAACTTTCGTACATGGTTTGGGGGAAGGGGTAGGTTGATCCTTGGACGAAGTCAAATGCAGTTGTGTTTTTATTTGTAGAAGAAACGTCTCTTTTACTTATTTCATAAACGCTGTTGTGCGCGAACTCGCCTGTACTCGTATTTGAATATCCAATTCGGCTTACGGCACGACCGACCGTGACGCCTGCTTTTTGGGCTTTCCTGTTTAGATTGTAGTAAAGCGTGCTGTGTTCCGGATCTTTCCCTTTTAACTGTCCTTGCGAAATTAAAATGGAAGGAAAACCCTTGTATTCGGCAGCCTTGCGGTAATCCCCGAAAAGGAATCTGTCCGAAGTTGTCTTTGCCGGTGCGTCTTCCTTGTCGGTTTGATAGATGAGCAAATCCTTTGCGCCAGGCCCTTTGATAAGGCTGTTGAAAGCGGCGGCGGCATCGGATTCCTTTGCCCAAAAGTCAATTGTCGATATAAGCCCTCTTGGCATGACGGCTCCCTGATGGGGCGAATCCAACGATGCGTAGAGAGTGACGGGCGCGTCGTCTGCTTTGCGTCCCTTGTCGTAAAGGTACGCTCCGAACCGGCCGAGGATGCCACCTTGGCTTATGCCGAGGACGATGAAACCTTCCTCTTTTTTGTTTGGGAACGGAATTGAACTGTCTTCATTAAAAAACTTGAGGAGTTTATAGAATGAAAGCGCGTTGTCCTGAAGAGAAACCGTCACGGTGAAAGGGAACTGCACAAGAATGGGCGTGTAGCCCAAGGCTTTCAGCATTCCGGGAATGCCGAAGGCCCGGGTTTCTTCCTCCAGGCCGTCCAGGGTCCTTTCTTCGTCCGTGCTGAGGTGGATTCCGTCAATGATGAAGAATGGACGCTCCAAAATGAATCCGTGCTTTGCCGTAGAGGTTTCAATGGGCTCGATGACCCTTATTCGTACTTTGTGAAAAGGGTAGGTCTTTGATTTTTTATCGTCGTCGCAATTAATCAAGTATGGCTGGTCGCTCTCGCAAAAACTTGGAGTGCCGATTTTTTCAAAAAGGTAGAAATCCTTGCTTGTTGCAAAAGCCATTGCCGCACATAACAGCAGCAATGTGGTTGTTCCTGTAATAAACTTCATTACTTGACCTCCAGGGAAAGAGTTTGCTGAATGTGGGTGGTTCCGTAATCCAGTTTGACAGCAATTTTTTGCACTCCGGCCGAATTGAATTCCAAATCAATGGATGATTTGGGTGGCAATTCCTGGCATTTGCCGTAAAGGCAAACTTCAATTTTTGGAAGGGCGGATTCTGTCGTGGCTACAAAATAGGGGTCATAGGCCAAGGAGATTCGGGAGCCTTTGGAATACGAACTTGGAAGCCCTGCCATCAAAAGGTGGTGCGGCTCGATGGCCGTATTCTTGCAGGAGGTATCTTGACAGACTTTGTAACCGTAGTCCAGGTTGGCGACCAGTAGCGGGAAAGTCTTCATTCCGTAAGCGGCCGCGAGCGTGTTTGCGTTTTCGTACAGCAGGTTGGGGGCTGCAATGACGCTGTCCCTTGTCCTGCCGCGGTATACGAAGTACATGGCCTTGTACCAGAAGTTCCGCGAGTCTTTTGGAGTCAGGGAGTCGCTTGCCAAACCGTTCATGATTTGCTCATGCTGGATTTCTTCCAGGACGAACGGCAATGTTGTCGATTTGTGGAGTTCCTGCCGCTCGCTTTCGGTGTAGACTCCGTATGTGTCTTCGTGGAACTGGTTTTCGTCGAGCAGCTCGCGGGTGGGCGAACTGAAGTCGGCGTCCAGGAAAACGTACGGAATCTTGTTGGAACTATTGACGTTTCCGTTTGCCGTATCGGCTGTTCCGTTGCCTGTCGCTGTACTGGAGGCGTTTGCTGCAGAGCATTTTCCATGCCCAGTGACTGCGATGTTGTTGATGAAAAGAGTCGTGTATTGGTAAACGGGGACGCCGAACAGTCCTATCCAAAGTTTCTCCATTTTGAAACTTTGACTCGTTGCGATTTGAGCGACGGGAATGGACAAAGAGTATGTCTTGTTGGCGTCGATTTGTTCAAAGTGAACTTTCCCTGTCCCGAAGTCTCCCGAAAGCCAAACACCGAATTTCCCTTTTTGGGTGGATCGTATGGTTAACGAAAGGGTGTCTCCCTGCAGGACTGGAGAATTGTTGAACAGCAGCGCGCCGGTCCAGTCCCCGCTAAGGCTTTTTTGCCCCGAAAGCCTTATGTAGGGGTGGACCATGTTTTCGAAATCTCCCCAGTTTGCAACCCATTCGGGGGCTTCGGGGAATGTTCGAGTGGATTCTTCCATACGGCCGGGCAAATCCTTTCCGTACAGTATTGTTTTGTTGCATTGAGCATAACTCGCAACTGCCATGGCGATGCATGCCAAGGCCGCTTTTTTGAATATCCTATTTTTCATAGGATACCTCCAAAGTTGTGGGCTGTATAAAAGGCGGCAGTTCTGCCGCAAAAAAGATTTCGCGTGCGTAATTCGTTTTTTTACGAAATCAAACTGCAAAAAATAACTAACAAAAAAGCCCTGTAAAGGGCTTCAAGTGAATTTTCTTTATTTTGCAAACAGTAGTTTCTTCGAAAGACGACAATTGTTGTCTTCTTATTCCTTGATTCCACCTATAGAGAGAGTTGCGCGGTAAACATCGTTGTTCGTTTCCGTTTTGTATTCATAGCGCCCGGCGTAGCATAGTTCCAGTCGCCGTTTCAATGTGGTGAGTCCGAGTCCCCCCGCCTTCGGGCTGGATTTTCGCGGGAAGTTTGAATTTTCCGCCATAAACGTCACCTTGTCGCCTTTTTGCGTGATGGACACATGGGTGAAACTTTTGCCGTTTGGGTTGATGCTGTGCTTGATGGCGTTTTCCATCAGGGGCATGGCCATCAGGGGGACGATTTTGTATTGCGGGTCTTCTACGTCTATATTGAACTGCAAATCGTAACTTTCGTCAAGCCGGAGTTTTTCGAGTTCTGCGTATTTTTCCAATATGTCGATGTCTTCGCTAAGCGAGATTTGCTCGTCGCTAGTCTGGTAAAGGGTGATACGCAGTAGTTTCGAAAGTTTGTTCATGGAACTTTCGGCTCTCTTGGGGTCGATTTGAATGAGGGCCGTGATGTTGTTCAGGGTATTGAACAAAAAGTGGGGGCTTAACTGGTTCTTTAGAAAGTCAAGTTCGTATTGCAGACTGGCGCGCCCCTTTTCGCGGATGATGAATGCGCGGATGATTTGTCTCGAGAATATGTTGAACACGATACAGCAGGTGCATACGAGCATTTCTATTACGATGAAGGTTATGGGTGTGAGCAAACTGAAGTGACCGCGGATGGTCGAAAAGCAGTATTCGCTAATAAAGTAAGCGAAGGTCTTGTTGGTGTCGGCTTCGAAAGCGAAATGGGCGGCCTCGCGAACAACCAGCGTAAGGAACAGGAGAACGCCGTTCCATATAAAGTAACTCATGTATTTCTTTTTGAAAAAGCACTTTGGGACGAGTATTCTCTGGTTGATGCCGAAAATGAGAATTGTCGAAATCAGGGGCAGGTAGTAGAACGAGAGCCGCCTGAGGTTCAGTGGGTATTCCGCCTGTCCCGAGGGGTCGCTCAGAAGTATCAGCGGGAAGAGTATGATGAACGCCCATACCAGAATTTCCAGGAAGAATGTCGGGACGGGGAACTGGTCCTGGCGAATGTCCGCTCCGCTGGGGTCCATCAGTTCCATGAGTTGCTTTTCGCCACGGTCGAAACTGGCTTCCTGCAGGTTCCCCAGTCTTTTCCTGTTTTTCTCGATAAATCGGCGTATTGGTGTCATATTCCTAAAATTAAGTCAAAATTGTGACTTTTTGTAGTCCGAACGTGACAGTTTTATGACGAAACGACGAAAAAAAACGACAAAAATTCAATTTAACTTTTGCGAACGGTGTTCCTAACTCTGACATTGTAAAGGACTTACGGAGGTAAATTTGTACATGTAACAACAATTCAACGATCCCAGAGGTTTATTATGAAAATGAATACGCGCACAAGAGACGAGAAGGATATTTACTTCCAGTACTTGAACGATATTTCAAAATATCCTCTCTTGACCAAGCAACAGGAAGCCGTTCTCCTTAAGAAAATCAAGGAAGGCAGCCGCGAAGCCATGGATCTGTTGGTGAAGTCCAACCTTCGTTTCGTGGTGAACATCGCCAACCTTTACAAGGGCCAGGGCATGGACATCGGCGAACTCATCAGCGAAGGGAACCTTGGGCTTATGGAAGCCGCCCGCCGTTTTGACGCCGGCCAGAAAATCAAGTTTATCAGTTACGCCGTGTGGTGGGTCCGCCAGAACATCACGCGAGCCATTGCCGAAAAGGGTCGCATGGTTCGCATCAGCGCCGAAAAGGAACTGGTGCTCCGCCGTTTCAACAAGAAGGGGGGTAAACTCCGCCAGGTCGTTGGCGGAAGTTATGTTCTCGACCCCGAAAGCCTTGCCGGCGTTTCCAAGTACAAGGCCGACGCTATCGAAAAAATATTGATGATGGGCAACCGCGCATCGTCCCTGGACGCTCCTGTCGGGGAAGACGGCGAATCGACGCTTGGCGACTGCCTGGCCGCCGAAGAAGTCCGCTCCGACGAAGTTGCCGAATTGAATGAACGCTCCCAGGTGTTCGAAAGGGTCCTTAGTGATAACCTTTCGGATCAGGAACAGGATGTTCTCAAGTTGTATTTTGGCTTCAAGATGGATGCCGATTTGAACCTTAAGGAAATCGCCCCCATGGTCGGCCTTTCCAAGGAACGCGTGCGTCAACTCAAGGAAAACGCCCTGGCGAAGTTGCGTAACGACCAAATCGAGCGTCTTTTGTACGAAGCCGCTTAGTTGATCTTTTTTCTCTCTCTCCTTTGTAATAAAAACTGGCCTTTTTTAGGCCAGTTTTTTCTGTTTCGGTGGCTTTCCCTGGCTGGGAAATTGTATTTTTCCAGTATGAAGTTTAATATGATGAATTTCCGCACATTTTTCGTGGCCTCTCTTTCGGCCCTTTGCTTAGCCAATGCCGCCGAAAAGCAGCCTGCCCCAGGTGATTTTTACGACGAAGTTTCCCGACTGAACAAGGTTCTTTCGGAAGTGAACCGTAAGTACGTTGAAGACGTGAACCCCACGGAACTGGCCGATGCCGCCCTGAACGGCATCCGTAGTATTTTGGATCCGCATACGACAGTGTTCACCCCGAAGGACTACGAGGGTCTGAAGGTCTCCATGGAAGGTAAGTTCGGTGGCGTTGGTATAACCATCAGCCTTCGCGATAATATTCTCACCGTGATTTCTCCGCTTTCCGGGACTCCGGCTTTCCGCCTGGGCATCCGTGCAGGCGACCGCATCCGCAAGATTGACGGCAAGGATACCAAGGGACTTTCCTTGGATGACGCCGTCAGCAAGTTGCGCGGCAAGATTGGCTCCGACGTGACGATTTCCATAGAACGTGAAGGCGTTCCTGAACTGATGGACTTTACCATTACCCGTGCAGAAATCATTGTGCATGCGGTTCCGTACTACGGCATGGTTTCCAAGGACATCGGCTACATCAAGTTGGCGCAGTTTAGCGACAAGACCACGAGCGATGTGGAAAACGCCCTGAAGAACCTGCAGAAGCAGGGAATGAAAAAGATTATCCTCGACATGCGCTACAACCCGGGTGGACTTTTGAACCAGGCCATCGAGATTAGCGAACTGTTCCTCAAGAAGGGCAACGTAATCGTGAGTACTCGTGGCCGTACGCAGCGCACCGAAAGCCATGCTCGCCGCGATGGCATTGTGAAGCCGGATGTCCCTATGGTGGTGCTTGTGAACCAGGGCTCCGCCAGTGCCGCAGAAATTGTGTCCGGTGCCTTGCAGGATTGGGACCGTGCCTTGATCGTTGGCAAGACCTCGTTCGGCAAGGGGTCCGTGCAGACGATTTTCCCGCTCGATAACCAGGGCAACGCCTTGAAGTTGACGACTGCCTTCTACTACCTGCCTTTTGGCCGCTGCATCAACAAGCCCGAGAACGGCATCAAGGGCCTCAAGTTGCAGGAAGAGGAAATGGAAGAGGAAGAAGGCGGCGATGAAGTCGCGAAGACTGATTCCGTAGGCAAGGATACTGTAAAGATTGACACGTTCTACACCAACAATGGCCGCATGATGTTCGGCGGTGGCGGCATTACGCCGGATGTGGATATTGAACTTGCCCCGATGCCTTGGGTGATGCAGGTGCAGGAACGCATGGCTATGTACTTCAAGTTTGCCGTGAAGGTTCGCCCCGGCCTGGAGAAGAGTGGTGTCAAGATGGATGTCAATTGGGAAGTGCCCGATTCCCTGTTCGTCCAGTTCAAGGATTTCTGCATGAAGGACACGAACTTCATGAAGGTGAAGAGCAACGCACTTGTGGGCGTGGACCAACTCGAAAAGAGCATCGTTCACGAACAGAACTACATGGGCGATAGCGCCAAGGTGGTGAGCGACAGCATTCTTGCCCAGCGCATCGACGAAATGCGCAAGGCGCTAGAGGCAAAGCGCGATGCCCAGTTCGACGAGAACAAGGATTACATCAAGGACGGCATCAAGCGTGAACTCTTGACCGCGATAGTGAACGATTCCGTGAGCACGGCGTTCTCCCTGAAGCGCGATGACCAACTCAAGGAGGCCATCAAGTACTTGAACGACATGGATCTGTTCAAGAAGGCCATGAACGCTCACGATAGAAAGCCCGCCAAGAAGCAAGAAGCCAAGGCCAAGAAGGCCGATTCCAAAAAGAAGTAGGCCACCTTGATTTCGTTATTGAACAGCATGGCAGAAGCCCTCGGACGTTTTGTCCGGAGATTCTTCCGTACCGTAGTGGCATACCTTTTCTTTGTGTGGGAACTGTTCAAGAATATTCCTGGCGCTTTTTCGAATTTCCATACTACCGTAGGCCAGATGCAGGTGGTGGGCATCACCAGTATCCCCGTGGTGGTGGCGGCATCGCTTGCGACGGGTGCCGTGATGTCTTGGCAACTTGCCTACCAGTTCGGTGACATGATTCCCTTGATGTTCCTGGGCATGGCCGTGGGTAAGTCCGTGATGGTGGAACTCTGCCCGATTCTTACCGCCATGGTGCTTGCCGGCCGCATTGGAGCTTCCATGTGCTCTGAACTTGGAACTATGGCTGTTACGGAACAGTTGGATGCGTACAAAGTCCTTGGCCTGAATCCGTACAAATTCTTGCTTGCCCCACGTTTGATTGCGACTGTGATTATGCTCCCGGTGCTTACGGTGTTGAGCATTTTCATTGGCATTGTCGGCGGGTACGAGGTGGCCCACCTTTACAAGGAAGTTTCGTTTTCGGTGTTCTTCTACGGCGTGCGCATGTTCTACCAGGACTGGGACTTGGTGGTAGGCCTTATCAAGGCGACCCTTTACGGCTATTTTATTGCGAGCTACGCGTGCTTCTTTGGGTTCTTTACCAGCAGTGGCGCCGAGGGCGTGGGCAAGAGCACCAAGGCCACCGTGGTGGCCGGCATGACCAGTATTTTGATTGGCGGATTTACGCTCTCTAAACTGCTGCTTGTTTAAAACGGCGCTTTGCATTGTCACTGCGAGGCCGAAGGGAAGCCTGTCCCCGACCTGATCGGGGGCGGCAGTCCATGGCGTTTCTCCTTGCCTACAGAAATACTACTAAGGCTTTTATGAATCCGTCCGGTGTTTTGAATATATTTATAAGTGATTTGCTGTGTGTGTCCGCATGCTTTACGGGCTGAATGGATGATGTTGGAGGTTTGATTATGATGAATAGGATTTGCGCCTTGTTTGCAGGGACTGTGCTTGCTCTTATGTGCGGCGGGGTTGTGGGGTGCAGCGACAGAGTTGAATTTAAATGGGGTGGAAGGGGCAATATGTCGATTGCTGGGTTTATAGATGATTCTCTTGTAATTGTGACCGATTGTAGACGTTGGCACGAAATAACAGAAACATGGAATGGTGGGTATAGCGAAGAAACATCGTGTGGTCATGATAGAATGTTAGTATACAATTACCGAATTCAGGAAGATGGACCTCGTTGGATTGATTCTCTTGCGAATAAAAGCGATGGTGGATATTGGAGGCAGTTGACTGACTCCATAATTTGGCGATGGAACGGAAAGAACATTAGATTATGGAACGTGTATGGGAAAGAGAGGGTGTTTAGCCTAAAGGAAAAAAATAAAGAATGTTCTCAGAGGTTTGAAATAAATAGGATGCATCAGTGGAAAAATGGAATGTTTATTGCACTTGGGGGAAAGTTGTCGGCAAAAGGAGATTCTTGCCAGTATGCTGTATTGGATACTACTGCTAGAACTTTGACCTATGAGCGACTTGAAAAGAATCTTGAATGGATTCAGAAGTGCGATGATGTAAGGACTTGGGGTGAGGATGTGTATTGTATAGCAATGTTAAACAACCCTAAAGATTTATTTTTGCTGAAAAATAACGAAAATTTGGATTCACTAATCCATGGGGATGATTATAAATGGACGGAAAATTCAATAGTTGTTTTTTTGGGACAAATATTGAATTTGTCAGGAAATATAGGTTTATTGAAAGATGATCGTATTGAAATTTTTTCAAGTGCAGATTTGAAAGAGTTGATGTTTAGAAATGTAGGCGGATCTTTAATAAGTTATTAGGACAAGTTTATGAAAAAATTACTCTTGTTAGTGATGGTCTTAACCATCGAATGTTGGGCTGTACCCAAACCGATGGAATCTATTGAAAACTATAACGTTCTTATGGTGCATGGAGCGTATGGATCTGATAAGGGAGTTGAAGCTAATGCAGGATTGAAAGAAGCTGATTCTGCAACATTGTTTTTGGGTGATGCTACTTTAGGATCATATACTTCGGACTCTCGAATTACAAAATGGATTAGTACAAATATTTTTGAAGAGCCTGATATTGGTGATAAACGTAATCAAGAAAACAGCTACATCTATCATTGGCGTTCGTTTACGAACCCTGCAAATACATCGCTAAATAATGCGTATGAATTAGGAAGTAGAACTTGGAATAAGGATAAACGATTTGGTCATCGTCGCTCCTTGATGGAAGAAGCTCAAGAAGTGAAAGCGAAAATTTCTAATCCTCTAAAGCCTAGTGAAAATAAATATGGTCAAGTCGCTCTTGATTCTATTCGTCGTAATCCCGACCTCTACCGTCAACTTGCTTCCCGCTACATCCTTATAGGTCATTCTATGGGCGGTGTCGTTGCGCGTGAGTACACGCAGGGCAATTTCTACAACGGCGATGTGGACGAGATAATTTCTATCTTCATCGGAAGAACTGGGGACGAAATTTATGGTTAATGAAAGGAATGAGACTATGAAAACGGCTAAAATCTCTATTGCATTGTGTGTGATGAAGAATTTCATTGTTGGAACCATGCTTGCGCTTATGTGCGGCGGGGTTGTGGGGTGCAGCGATAGAGTTGAGTTTAAATGGAACAATAGTCGTGGAACCCCTTCGATTGCTGGCTTTGTAGATGACTCTTTGGTTGTTGCATATGATTGCAGGGAATGGCTTGAAACTACGGAAACTTGGAATGGTGCTTACAGTGAAGATGTGTCGTGTGGACATGACCGTTTACTTGTCTACAATTACCGAGTGCAGGAGGATGGTCCCCGATGGACGGACAGCCTCACGAATGAACGTGGCGGGTATCGTTGGTATCAACTGACGGATTCGATATTCTGGCGGTGGAATGGAGACAATATTCTTTTGTGGAAGTTGGGAGAGACGGCCCATGAAATAAAAATTTCAAGAAAGAACGATGGGTGCTCAGAACCTTCCAAAATAGACCGTATGCATCAGTGGCTGGATGGAAAATTTATTGCACTAGGGAAAAATCTTTCTTCTAGTGGTGATAGCTGTCAGTACGCCGTGTTGGATACTGCGAAGAATACTCTTATATATAAACAATTTGATGAAGATTTGAAGTGGGTTGAAAAGTGCGACGACGTGAGGGCCTGGGGCGAGGATGTGTATTGTGTAATCCTTGATAATGAAAATGGAAATAGTGTTGTCTTGAAAAATGAAATGGACACGATTTCATCACCTAAAAAATTTTATATAGGTGGATTTTGGGGGAATATAATTAAAATGAATGGAAGCATTTGTTCTGTAAAAAATGATGTTATTTCTTGTTCGGATGTTACATGGCGTGGAAATGAGATAAAATTTTATCGTAATGATGAAGTTGTTGTGGAGTATTGATAAAATAGGATAAACTATGAAAAAATTGTTTTGGTTAATGATGGCTTTGCCCATCGTGGCTTGGGCTGTACCTAAGCCGATGGAATCCATTGAAAATTATAACGTCCTCATGGTTCATGGTGCATATGGCTCTGATAAGGGTGCGTTTGAAAGTAAAGAATATCTTTCCGCTTATGAGGATACGACTTTTCTTGGTGACGCAACCTTGGGTGACTATACTTCAGAAAAAAGAATTACGAACTGGCTTGCCCAAAATGTATTTGAAGAACAAATTTACGGAAGGGAATTCGAAAACGCCCGTAATTTGTATGTCTACAATTGGCGTTCGTTTACGAATCCGGCGAATTCCTCGCTTAACAATGCATATGAGTTAGGCTCAAGAACATGGAATGTAGACAACGAACGTTTCGGCCATCGTCGAGCCTTGATGGAAGAAGCCCAGGAAGTGAAGGCTTCGTGGTATGAGAAGGAAAAAGATTCAACGCATGTTGGTCAAGACGCACTCCAAATCATTCGTAAAAATCCAGATCTCTACCGTCAACTTGCATCCCGTTACATCCTCATCGGTCACAGCATGGGCGGTGTCGTTTCTCGTGAGTACGTGCAGGGTAACTTCTACAACGGCGATGTAGACAAGATAATTACGCTTGATTCCCCGCATGAGGGCACCGGCGCACTGAATATGCAAATTTACAAGGAGGCTCGTGGCTGGACGGATGAAAAAATAAGAGATATCTTGAGAGAGGCTAGTAGTTCAATGCTTGCTACGGGCTTGCTGCTTGGCGTCTTGGGCGCTGATGTTGGAACAATTGAAGCGGGAATGTGCATAACTCTTTTTGGAACCGCGATTGCGGGGGGTGCAAGTGTCCCTTTGACGCGGATATTCTCCAAGGAAAAATATTATAGAGAGGCGGTTTCAAGTCGTCAATGCAACACAGGCATGATTCGATAGTCTTGTAAAACAAAAGAGCCTCCCGTAAGGGAGGCTGTCTAAAGTTTCTACTTTGCACTTTCGAACCACCAAAAGTTGCAAATGGAACATCTAGACGAAAAACAAAGATACTTTATTTTCAAGTCCCTGCAAGCCAATAAAAGCAAATCCGAGATAGCAATAAGCCTCGGAATTGACCGCAGCACGGTTTACCGGGAAATCAAACGAAACTCCATCAACGGCAAGTACCGTAGTGGGACAGCAGAACTGCTGGCGATGGAGAGGCTGCACGAAGGTCATAAGCATTACAAGTATGGTCAACAGACCTGGGATGAGGTATGCGACTTGTTGCGCCAGGATTTCAGTCCAGATCAAATTCGCGGCCGTCTTAGAAGGTACGGAAAGCCGGCGCCAAGCGTGGAGTGCATATACCAGTACATCTGGGAACAGAAGCTATACGGAAATGATCTCTACAAGCATTTACGTCACAAATGTAAAAAGCAGAGTTCGCGTGGCCGCAAGAATGAACGCCGGGGCCGCATTCCCAATCGAAAGGGCATAGAGCTGCGTCCATCCGTAGTCGACCGGAAAGAACGTTTCGGAGACCTTGAAATCGATACGGTAATCGGCAAGAACAAGAAAGGAGCCCTGCTCACGATTAACGATCGTGCAGGAATGGTTTTGTGGATACGGAAGCTCAACGGCAAGAATGCAGAGGAACTCGCGAAAGCGGCCGTCGCCGCTCTTCGGCCTCTAAAGAAGCTAGGTGTTCTACACACGATAACCTCGGACAACGGAAAGGAATTCGCTTGCCACGAGAAGATCGCGAAAAAGCTGAAAATAGATTTCTTTTTCGCGCGCCCCTACTGTTCTTGCGACAGAGGCGCGAACGAAAACATGAACGGGCTCATACGGCAATACCTGCCGAAGGGAACCGACTTTGCGAACGTTACGCCGGAGGATGTTCAGAAAATCGAGGACAAGTTGAATAACAGACCCAGAAAGCGACTTGACTATATGACCCCAAAGGAGTATATTTTACACAAGTTCAACATACTGTTGCGTTGACAGGTTGAATTCGCCATTGTCAAACGGGTTTATGCGAGGTTGTTCCTGTGCCGAAAATCGCTGCAATTTTGTTGTCTATCGCACTTTGCGTAAGCGTTGCAGGCTGCGCGTCGACTACTCCTTCGCCGGAAGCGAATCCAGGAGAGCAGTGCAATTCTCCTGAAGTGGTTTCGTATGATAGATGCAAGACTACGGAAAAAGTCTTTTTGACCGCATTATCGTTGTCGATGGTTGGCTTGGTTCTTTTGTTAACGCTTGCTGGCGAGCCTAGCGGTAATTAGGATTCCTAGATTTTTTTCACTTCCCGGTTTTCCACGAGTTCAAAAATAGTCTTTATTAGATGTCCTTCGTAAAATACCTTTTTTATGCGGGTTCGTAAGCGATTTGGTGCTGAAAAAATCAATAAAATCTTTGAATTACGAGCGTTTGTCAAACCAAAAAAAACGG
>JAZLMK010000120.1:0-9996 GCA_045598645.1 Fibrobacter sp. | reverse complement strand
CATCACGGAAACGCAGCTGTTAGTTGTACCGAGGTCAATACCAATAATCTTGCTCATAATGAGTCTCCTGTTTTAAACTTTTGTGCGAACTTAATCGCTTTTTTTGATTTCGCCCACATATAAGCAAAAGCCGTGCCAAAAGTGAAAAAATCCTGTTTTGTTTCGTTATGAAACAAGAAAACGGCAAAAAAAAGGGGTAAAAACGGCTTGTTTCATATTAAAACACCCTGTAAAAGGGGTGGGGGGGGGGAGGCATCCCCCTGCCTTCAGCCTTGCCCCTCTTGCGTCACTCAAGAGCGTTTCCTTTTACGTCATCCTGGAGCGTAGCGACGGGATCCATACATTTCATACCGTCGTTTGACAGGGGCAAGTCTTCCGTCACCCCCTCTGCGGGCGCTCGCCGCCCCGCAACGCCCCGGCTCCTCTGCAAAAAAAAATAACGCCGGGGGAGAGTCCAATCTTGTTTGAAGACCATTTATTTGCGACATTTTTCCATTCAGTAAATGTGGGTATTCGCCATCCATTTGGACATATTCCTTGCATATTTAGAGAATCTTTACAATCTCGTTTAGATTTAAATGTTGAATAAAAGAATTCGTGCATTCTCGCAAAGAAATCCATCTAGTTTTATTCGTCCTTGAACGAAATTTTTTTATAATTAGTTCCCATGGAATGTTGTTTATTGATGAATTTGCATAAACAAGGATGCCTATTGATGATGTCTTGGATAATCTAAAAAGTTTATTTGCAGAATTATAAACTTTCCCTCGACCAAGAGAATTAGTCAATGTTGCAGCGCTATCTGCAGCCATGGCAACGCCATTTTTATTCATTATAAGAACTTCTGCTGTCATAATAAATTGTCAAAAAATTAATCTTTTATACAACGTACAGATTCGGCCGAGTCTTTATCTTCATTGTCTACAAGTTTAGCAAGTGGGCATGAATTTGAAGATCCATAAACGGTCAATCGGAAAATACTTCTATAGTTTTTTCCGTTTTCATTGCTTAATGTTAAATCTGCTTCCTGTTGAAAATCACGATATTGGCCAAAAAGATATGTCCCAGCTGGTAAAAGGGAAAATCCATATGGGTCGATGCTACCTTTACATTTGGAAGACCAGCCTTCTATTGATCTTAGTTTTTTGGATGCAACAGTTTCTGATACTTTCGAAGATTCCATTCCGCCAATATTTTTTAACAATGTAATTACTTCCTCTTTACTAGGAATATGCCAACCTTCAGGACATATTCCGCGAATAGGAACTTGTGGATTACAAATTTTTCCATATCCACAACCTGTTTTTAAAGAATCCATTGCTGATGTCCAAAAATACAACCTTCCATATTTAGCGCATGTATCAGAATCTTGATGACAAACACTTCTATTTGTATAGCTTAAGCTATCCGGCATATAACTCAAATTTTCCGCCATCCATTCCTGGTCACCAATTTTTACGGTTTTATAAGTATATCCGTCTCGTTTATCCAACAACGTTCCATAAATGCAATTATCTTCTGTCGCTGTTTTACATGGTTGGATAACAGAACTACTTGAAGCTTCGCTCGACGAACTTTCCACTACTTTTTCGCTGCTGCTGGATTCTGCGGGCTTTTCGGAACTGGAAGACGGCTCGGTTTTGGCAGAACTAGACGATTCTTCCACTTTGGCGGAACTTGAAGATTCTTGAACTTTCTCCGAGCTTGAAGATGCATTGGCTTTTTCGGAGCTTGAAGACTGTTCCGTTTTCACCGAACTGGATGATTGTTCAACGGTCGTTGAGCTAGACGATCCTTCCGCTACGCCGCAAGAAGACTCTTCAGTGGGCTCGGCGTTCTTGCCGCTGCTGCTCGACTCTACCTTGCCGGAACTCGACGAGGATTTTTCGTCGCTGGAGGAACTGCCGCCAACCGCCTTCTCACTCGACGAAGACTCGTTCGGCTCCGCTGACTGCGGAGCCTGTCCTGAACTAGTCAAAGGGTTCTCGGTGACACTTGATGACAAACTGTTGCCAGGAATCACGTCGTCGCTGGAGGAGGAGAGGGTAGCCTCGCCATCCGCAGGCCCCGCCGGGGAATCGCCCGAACCGTCGTCCCCGCAAGCATTGCCAAGCAACGCCGCCACCACAACCATTCCCCCAAGAACAAACTTCTTCATCATAAATAACCTCACCCCTAAATGTAACCTAACCCCCGCCCCAAATCAACCACCCCGTGCCCAAATGCACCGAAAACGCCCTATTTTGTCATAATCTGACATAGCAATTGAATTATATTTACTCGCAGACAATTGTCTATGAAGTTTTCATGTCATACGATAAGCAGGAATGTATGTCAGCACTCGAGGAATCGGATGAAGTCTTTTACGCTAGGATGAAAAAGGGCCTAGACGACGTGCACAACGGTCGCGTCACGCCCCTGGACGATGTTTACGCAAAACTTTCTGAAGCCATCTCCGAAATCAAAAACGGAGCAAAAGGAGCAGATGCAGAAAAATTCATCAAAGGATTGATGAATTCATAGCGTCTAATAAACAAAAAATTCTCCGTAGGGGAGGTCAGCACAAAAAGGGCCTAAAATTTCTTCCTTACGTCTGCAGCAGAAAGCCACTTTCTGCTTCGGGTCCGCCATAATCCTGTCAAATGTCGACATTGGTTTCATCATCTATCAAATATATTTTCGTATCATTTCATTGTCAAGAGATTTGTCTTGTTAATGGTCGAGTCTCGACTTTTTTCTTCGGACATCTTCAGCACCTCTTCTAGCGTGAATTCTTCCTTGCTAAAGAAGAACGTATTCGTCCCTAAATCTTTGAGTGAAGCCCCGAAATGGTATGCCGTATCGTCAATAAAGAGAAAACGGTCGTGCATTCCATAACTTGGCAGAATTATTTGCGATTTCAAGTTTTTTCCTTCCCACGCCTCTACTTCAGCCTTGCTCAATTGAAAGCAGAAATCTTCCGGAAATTGTTTAATACAATACCTTTAAAGATTTCACGCTGCAAGCGCACACGATTACATGGTCGAACGGCGTCGATTTCGCCCCAGAGTTCATCAAGAGCCTTCAATAAGCCGACTTAATCGTCAAACGTCTTCGTAATGTCCTTTGCACGAAAGGATGTCAATGAACTCACCATTGATACGATAGATTAGTCGATTTGCGTCATCGATTCTGCGGCTCCAGAATCCGCTGAGGTTGCCCTTCAATGCTTCGGGTTTTCCGATGCCTTCAAAATTGTTGCGTTCAATGTCTTTAACAAGCTGGTTAACTCTTTTTAGAGTCTTTTTGTCTTGTGTTTGCCGGTAGAGGTAGTCGTCCCAGGCTTTGTCTGACCAAATTTTCTTCATCAGTCATCTACCTCAATAAGTTCGTGTTCAACACCTTTCCCGGCGTTAAGCTGTTCGATGCCTTTCTTGAGGGCTTCGATGTCGCTTGCGTTGTAGCGGGGGGAGGGCTCGCGGACTTCAAAGGGGATGCGGCGCTCGTTGATGACATTTTTCACGAACATGTAAATGGCGGCAGAAGTGGACAGCCCCACATTGCTGCAGAACTTGTCGAAGCTTTCTTTGTCCTTGCTGTCGATGCGTGCGGATATCGTTGCCTGTGCCATTTAATGCTCCTTTGTTACCTTACAAATATACTTTTATTGACTGCAAAAAGCAATAATTTTTAATAAAAATACTGCAATTTTATTCAACATTCTGCAATTTGCATAAAATCGCATTAAACTTTGACACTGAAAACCCCGGCCTTCTTTACGAGAGGTCGGGGTATTTTAAAGTATGGGGGAGGCGGATTGTCTCGCGGGCTTATTCCCCGACTTGCAATTTCAGGGTCTTTCCGGCGGGGTTGCGGACTACGTAGACGCCGCTCCCGAAGCCGGCGGTCTTGAGTCCGGCCTTGAGGTCCGTGAGCGTCGCACCGGCGTTCAGGCGGATGTGCCCGATCTCGGAGCCCATCAGGTCGAATACCCTGTAGCTGCCCGCGGCCCTCGCGAAAATGTTTGCCATGCCCGCGGCTCCGGCGCCGTTTAGGGCGATTTTCGGCACAATGCCCATGGTTCCGTTGCGGATATCCTCAGCGCTGCCCTCGCTTTCGCCAAAGACAATCCAGTCTAGGTTCACGTAGTCGGTCATCATCTGGACCTTGAGCACGTGCTCGCCCTTGGAAAGTTCCTTCGTCGTTTTGCCCTTGATGGTCGTATATTCATCGAAGTCGCCGGTTCCTTTCAATTCCAGCACTTCGGTGATGGGTTCATCATCCATGAAGAACTGCACTCCAGCGTTTTCCATTCCGGTTGCGTAAGCAAGTTCGTAGGGGAGGATTCCTTCCGCATCGACGTTCACGGTGTATTCCAGCCATTCGCCCTTCTGGGTGTAGCCCACGGCAAAACCTTCGCCCGCAGCCACGATATCTACGCGATCTTCGCGATATTCGCCGCCTTGGTTCTTGGTGACCAAATCATAATAAGCCTTGCCCGCGCCGCCCACATCGTAGTTTTCGAATTCGATGACGTTTTTCGGGCCGTCAACGGTAGCGCCAACAACGATTTTTTCGCACTTGGCTTCGGCGTTCGTGAGCATCTCCTTGCAGAAAGGCCCTTGCGGGATTGCCGTCTTGCTGTCTTCAAATTCCCAGTAATCGGCTTCGAAATCGCCGGCGAACACGAAGAATACAGCATCTTTATCTCCAAACATCGTTTTACGCCAAAAAAGAAATTAGAATCTTGGAGAAGATAAATCTCCGCTATAAATAAAACGCCTTTGTTGAAATAACAAAAGGGATGTTTGATTCATAAGGTCACCTCTAAAAATTGCTTTGGTTAAGAAAATTTGAGTGAGACCGAGCGATGGCAGGAATGAAAAGTGGCGAATACTGGTGGTATTTGCCACTTTGAATGACGAACCAGCGCGAAGAGTCGCAACCAAATTTTTGAAAATTGAATTTTTAGAGGTGACCATAAGAAAAAAATCCCGGCGATTAAGCCGGGACGTTGAAAAGTATGGCAAAAGGGGAGGTTACTTTCCGGAGGAAACAATCACCTTCGCGGTTTTGAGAATCTTGTTCTTGAGCTTGTAGCCCTTCTGGAATGTCGTGACCACATGGCCTTCGGGAATGGTCTCGGAAGGCTGCTGCATCAAGGCTTCGTGGCAGTTCGGGTCGAATTCGGCGCCAGTCGGGTCGATTTGCTCGAGGCCCGCGTCGGTCAGGACTTTCACGAACTGTGCTTGGATCATCTGCATGCCCTTTTCGAAAGCGGCGAGGTCGCCCTTGTTTTCGGCGGCAAAGGCGCGGTCGAAGTTTTCCCAGACGTCGGCGAACTTTTCGAGGAGCTTGCCGTTCGCAACCTCGATAAGGTCAAGCTGTTCCTTGGCGCTGCGGCGGCGGAAATTGTCGAATTCGGCCATCAGGCGCACGTAGCGGTCGTTTGCGGCGGCGGTTTCGGCCTTGGCGGCTTCGAGTTCGGCGGCGAGTTTTTCTTCGGCAGTCGGTTCGGCAGCCTGCTCCGGAGCGGATTGTTCCTGGGCCGCTTCGGCGGTTTCAACATTTTCTGCCTGCGGTTGTTCCGC
This sequence comes from Fibrobacter sp., assembly GCA_045598645.1. Classification (GTDB taxonomy): domain Bacteria; phylum Fibrobacterota; class Fibrobacteria; order Fibrobacterales; family Fibrobacteraceae; genus Fibrobacter. Next base: position 4,426 of record JAZLMK010000120.1, on the reverse strand, counting down.
GTTGGCCTGTTCTTCCGCCTTCATGGCCTCTTCAGCCGCCTTAAGGACATCATTTTCAAATTTTTCGCGTTCTTCTGCGGAGGGTTCCTGCAAATTTTCGTCAGCCATTATGTTTCCTTTTTTTATTTTCGTCCCAAATTTAGCAAATAATATGCCAAGTAGGGCTGTTCAATAATGAAACAACTATGGAAAAAAAATTAATTTCTAGTATTGTTAGTTTACATAATCCGCATTATCGGCAATAAAGTGACATGAAAAAGCGGGGGTAGAAATTGAACAAAAAAGTATTATATTTTGGATAATGAAATCCATAAAGCAAAACATGTTGCTGATTCTCGTAGGAATCTCGCTGGCGCTTTCGGCGTTCTGCACAGTATTCGACGCAACTGCTTTTGTCTATGATTTCAGCACGGAATTCCAGTCGGTCGAAAACACGTACGACCATTTCGACAGGAATTCCTCCGACCAGGCCAAATACTTCCTGGACGACCGCGCACCGGCTAGAGCGCTCCTCAACGCGCGCAGGCCTTTCCAGCAAATGCATTTCCGCCATCAGCGCGGGAATTCCGTCCAGGGATTCGTCGGACGGGACATTGCGCTTCAGGTACGCCCTGGCAACCATCCAGAAAAAAAGGCCGCGACACACGGCAAGATTTGCGACAGATACCCGTCCAACTCTATTTTCTGCACTGCCAAGGAATACTATGTTTTCACGCTGAAGCGCATTCTGTGCTAGCCACGTTTTTCTCGCAAAAATCCCCCCCCCAAAAAAAGCGCGCATTCCCATGCGAGCGATTTTCTGCCGTACTAACGACGGATTCAACGAAAAACACGCCCCTAAAAATGGGCAAAAAACGAGAAAAAATATGGCCAATATCGCTAAAATGGAGATGGCAGGGCTCCTTTTCAAAAAATCCTGCATCAAAACGGAAAAAGCGTTCTTCGGACTCAAGACAAAGGTCATCTACACACCGACGAACTCTGTTGTAATCGGTGAAAGTCTGGACTACGACTGCGCAAATGGCAAAAAAGTACTCGAATTCTACAGCGCAGCCCCAAACCAAGTTGAACTTCTTATAAAGAAAGATGGACGCCCCGAGACCAGTTGCAACGGCAATACTCGCCTTTTCCTATGCTATTCCAAAGACCACAAGTTCGCCGCCCTTCAGGTATTCATGTACTCAAACTTCGAATACCATTCAGCAGGCGATGCTAAATTCTACGAAGGAATCGACGCCGAAATGGTGCTCAAGGCTTTCGTAGACTAATCCTTCCCTTTTTTCTAAAAAATCTACCAAATCATCCTCTAGGGCTCCGACTCTGTCGGAGCTCTTTTGTATATTTTAATATGTATGAAGTTTGTCCGTTCCAAGTTTTTTCTGTTTCTTGCTTTTTTTGCCTTTTCGCTTTTTTATCTGCAGGGCTGCGCCGCAGTGCGCAAACTGGATGCCGCAAGCATTCTCAAGAATACCAAAATGGAATTCAAGGAACTGCTGGTCGACTCGGTGAACATCAATCCGAACCTTTTTGAAAAAGCCGGCGACGCCGTAAAGAACAGCCTCCTTCCAAATCCCCAGGTCGTGAGCCTGGTCCAGAACATCGCCCGCGGCATCATCGAAACCGAACTGGGGAGCGCAAACTTGACAGCGACGATGCTTGCCACCAGCCAGGACAAGGATACTCTCTGGATAAAGAGCCTTACGGCGACCCTCGCCCTCGACACAATCATGGAACTCCCCCTTTCGCTCAAGGATTCCACCATTCTCGCCCCTGGTGCGAACGACATCGCCCTCACAACCAAGTTCACCCTGGACAAACGACTCTTCAAACTCCGCGAAGTCCAAAAATACCGCATCAAGGGCGTACTGACCGTCGCTCTCAAGCCCGATGGAGAAGCCGTCCCCCTGGAATTCGATATAGAACATCCTTTGAAACCCGAAGAAATTACCGCCCTCGAGGATCGAGCCCGCGAAACGTTGCTGAACGGACTTATAAACGATTGGGTTGGAGCCTTACTACCCTAGGAATATCATGATTCAACGCAAATTTGTGCCTGTCGACCTCAATCCCGACAACGAAAAGAAAATAAGCAAGTTGTACGAGAATCTCCTTATGCGAGACATTCCCGTCAACGCCGCGAAACTCCGTGAGTGGATCATGGACTGGAGTGAACTTTCGTCGGTTCTCAACGAGGTGTACTGCCGCCGCTATGTGGCCATGACCTGCAACACCCAGGATAAAGAGGCCGAGAAACTGTACAGCAGTTTTGTCGAAAACATTCAGCCTATAATGAACGAATACGACGACAAACTGAACAAGAAACTCATCGCCCATCCGTCAAAGGACGCCCTGAAAAAGGAATTCGGCGAATGGTTCAAGAGCGTCCAGGTGTCGCTAGACCTGTTCTCCCCCGAGAACATCCCGCTTGAAACCGAAGAAAACAAGGAAATCCAGGCCTACCAGAAAATCACCGGCGGCATGAGCGTCGAGTTCGACGGCGAGACGAAGACCATGCAGCAGATGGCCGCCTACATGGAAAGGCAGGATCGCGCTCTTCGTGAACGCGCCTGGCGTACTATGTGGGAACGTCGCCTGCAAGACAAGGACGCCCTCGACAACGCTTACGACAAACTCTTCAGCATTCGCAAAAAAATTGCAAAGAACGCGCACTGCAAGGATTTCATCGATTACATCTTCCTTGCAAAGCATCGCTTTGACTACACTCCCAAGGACTGCGAGAATTTCCACGAAAGCATCGAGAAATTCGTGCTGCCACTGCAAAAGGAGATGTACAAGCGTCGCGCCCAAAAGATGGGGCTCGCAAGCCTCCGTCCATGGGACCTGGATGTCGACCCGATGAACCGCCCTCCCCTCAAGCCCTACAAGACTGGTGACGAGCTCATCGAGAAGGTGGACAAGATTTTCGAAAGCATCCATGGCCAGGCCGGAAAATGGGCGCGAGAAATGCAGGCGAACAAGTTGATTGACCCCGACAGCAGGCTCGGCAAGGCTCCGGGCGGATACCAGATTGGCTTTGACGAATCACGCCTCCCCTTCATCTTTATGAATTCCGCCAATACGGACCGCGACATCTATACGCTGTTCCACGAATCCGGGCACTCGTTTCATCAGTTCGCCCTGGCAGACCAGCCCATCATCGCCTACCGCGACGTTCCGGCGGAATTCGCCGAAGTCGCAAGCATGAGCATGGAACTGATTGGGACCACGAACCTGAAGCCTTTCTATGGCGACGACCAGGAGGCCATCAAGCGCAGTACCGAGGGTGTACTCGCCGATGTCGTATGGCTATTCCCGTGGGTCGCAAGCATCGATAGTTTCCAGCACAGGCTATACAACTTCCCGACGCACACGGCCGAAGACCGCAGCGACATCTGGGATGAAATCATGAACCGCTACGACGCCGGCATCGACTACTCCGGTCTCGAGGCTGTCCGCCGCAATCTTTGGCAAAAGCAACTCCACTTGTTCGAGTGCCCGTTCTACTATATTGAGTACGGAATCGCCCAGATTGGCGCCCTCCAGGTGTGGGCGAACTTCAAAAAGGACCCGCAAAAGGCGATTGACGACCTTTTCAAGGCCGAAAGCCTCGGTTGCAGCCGTCCGATTCCCGAACTTTTCGCAACAGCGAACATCAAATTCGACTTCACTCCCAAGACGTTGGAACCGCTTATGCAGGTCGTTTGGGACGAAATGTTGAAATTGCAATAGGAAACTTGCGAAAAATTTGTGTTTTTTTACAAAAAAAGGCCTAAAAGGCTTGCCAAACTACATAAAAAAATGTATAATTGGCGCACATCCTAATGGAGGGATGGCCGAGTGGTTGAAGGCGCACGCTTGGAAAGCGTGTTTACCTTACGGTAACGAGGGTTCGAATCCCTCTCCCTCTTCTAAAACTTTTTCGGAGGTACCCCGATGTCCGATCAGAGAGTCTATCTTGATGACATTTATGCTAGCGAAGAATGTCAAGGCTCCGTTTTCCGTGCAGTTGTCATGATGGCTCATGAAGCCCGTTTCTTGAACAACCAGGCAAACCAGGGTTACATCCAACTTAACAAGAAGCCCACCACCATCGCCATGTACAAGTTCAAGGAAGGTCGTCTTTCCATGACTGAAAAGGGCGATAACGATGTCACCGCCGAAGCGCTCAACACTTCTATCGAAGAAGTTCCGGCAAACATCGAGCAGAGCGCTGCCGATGCCGATGCAGCCTTCGGTGTGTAATTCTTGACAAAAGATTTGAAAAACAGCCCTGCGGGGCTGTTTTTTTTTTTTGTATAAAGAAAACCACCCGCTAGGCGGGTGGTTCCGTAAAAGCCTTCTGGCGGTCATGAGAAAAAGAAATCCTTTGACTAATATTGAGATGCGGTCTGCCAACTGCATCACAATAAAATCAAAGGATCAAAAT
>JAZLMK010000119.1:0-16662 GCA_045598645.1 Fibrobacter sp. | reverse complement strand
ATTTTTCAGGTATGTTCTCTTCGTTCACATGTGAAAAATTCCAGTCGAACCCTCTTCGAGGGATTCTCTCCCCTTTTTTATCGCTCTACGGCAAAGGGCCGGCTTACGCCGACCCTTTGCCGTAGAGCGGGAAAAGGGTTTCGAACCCTCGACATCGACCTTGGGAAGGTCGCGCTCTACCAACTGAGCTACTCCCGCGATGTGACAAATGTAATAAAATTCCATTCTTTGTAAAGGTCGAGGGTCACAGATTTTCTATCATTACAGTATGCATTTTACGCGCCCTTTCCATTTGCACCCTGTTTTTTGGAGCCTCCTCGCCACCACAATTTTCATTCTCGCTACAAGTGCGCAAGCCGAAGAAAAATCCATGTGGCAAAAATTCAAGGACTTTTTCTCCCCAGTGCCCACCGTTGTCGGCGAAGGCCCGGAGTACGATGAGCTCCGCGACCTGGACCAGCAAATAAACAAGTTGGAAGGCCGTTACTCCCGCGAGCGTCGTGCAAACAACAAGCGCAATATCCGCAAGCAGATTGACGAACTCAAACTCAAACGCGATAACCTGGCCAAGAAAATCGAAGAAAAAGAAAAAGCCGAAGCGCAAAAGCCCAAGTCCAGCACATCGAAAGCCGCTGCAGCAATCCCTCCCGCGACTTGCAGCCACGACACACTAATCGTTCGCGACACGCTCCTGGTACACGATACCATTACCGTTCACGACACTCTCTACGTGATAGTCTCCGACAAACCAGCGCCACCCACGACGGATTCCGCAGCCACCCCTACGGCAACAACAGCGGAGTAATCTACGGAATCAAGTAGTAAGTGGGCCTAACTCCCAAAAGTTCTTCGTCTTCGGCAAGTTCTGCCAAAGGCTCATTGCGTCCAACCACCAAGGCGCTGTCAAAACCAGCCACATAGGCGCCATACACATCCGTACCCAAGGTATCGCCAACCATGAGCACGCGTGCACCCTCCGGCAACGTCGATTTCACCTTTTCCCAAATTGCCGGGAACGGCTTACCGAAGTATTCCACCCGACAGCCAGCAAACGCATTACTCTCGCAAGCAGAATCCCTACGCAAACGCTCCGCCAACGCCCCTGATACAGGCTGGCGGTTTCCATCAATCTTTGGCGCCCAGGCATCAGAATTCAACAACAGGAGCAGGGCTCCGGGACGACGTAAAATTTCTACCGCATGCGCGTACATCTCGTCCGTCGCCGTCGAAGAAGACACCGCCACTACCGGAGTCTCTGGATTTTCCACCGACTCGATTCCGCAAGCGTTCAGGACATTCACGCCTGTCGCGCGGCCAATATAGAACACCTGCCGCACAAGAGACGACTTTGCCGATTTTAGCAGACTCCCCGACGAAATCGTTTCCTCTGCAGTAAAGTCAAAGCCCCTTGCAGCGGCTTCTTCCGCAAGCACCGAATCCAAATTCGAGGCTGCATTGGTCACAAGGCGTAAATGCTTTCGAGCGGCTCGCAACTCCCGGAACCATTCCATCGCACCAGGGTAGACAAAGTCTCCGCGATTGTACAGAGTGCCATAACCGTCAAAACAAAAGGCGTCGTAGAGTCCGATTATCTGCGACAACTTCACCTGGCGCGGTGTTTCGCAAAAGCAGTCTCGGGGGGCGCACCCCTGCGATTCGACAATGCTCTTGTAACGCTTGTAGATTTCCTTTTCGAACGCGTCCATGCGGCAACTCAGCGACGAATCACGCCGAACATGCGGACGACAGAACTTGTTTCGGAATCGTTTCTGAACACGACCTCGCCGTCGTATTCCACCGACACAAGCACATTGGCAAGATATGCACCCGTAGCCACGCGGCGGCGATTTCCATCCATAAAGTTCCAACGGAGGCTCAGCCTCGTGGGCGAATAGGTGAAACGGGAATCGTCACCCTTCACAACCATTTTCGTTCCAACCACATAGGAACCGTGATTCGTATAAATTTTCACATTGCAAAGGAACGAAAGTTTGTCGTAGTCAATCGGAGCCTTTTCGTTCAATCGCAAATATTCTCGCAAGGCGTTTTCGAATTCCGCGCCCATCACATTCATGGAAATGCGCCACAGGGAATCATTGTCCACCTCGGTAGCGTCGTCAAACTCCAGTTGGAACACCGGACTGTCGTCAAGCGAACTGCGACGGTCCACCGCTAGCACGGGGAAAGTCACGCTATAGGGATAATAGCCCGTCACGGGGAAAAACTTCGCCTGGTTCGAAACCACATTCTTGACCGTATCGCGAACACAACCATTCAAGAACCTGATGGAATCACGTGTCGAAAGGGTTTCACCCACAGGCAGATTCTCGGGCAACTCAATTGTTGCGCCCGTCATCCAGTTGTCCCAGGTTATGTTTCCCATGGGCAGCACTCGAATCGTCGTGTCCTTTTCGCCCTTGAATTCAAAGTACGCATTGCAGCCTTCCACGAACTCAACACTTTCCGTGAAATCCAGTTTCAGCGTATCGGGGCCCTTGCCTTGGAAACTCTTCAAATGGGCGTAAGAAACTGCAGGCATCATGCCGTCGCGCAGGTTCACCGTATATTCTACACTATCGGCAACGAACAAGGTAAGGCCGCCAAAACGCACGCCGACGTAGTCCATTCGGGCACGGCCGGTAATCGGCAGAAATTCGTGTTCCTGTTTCGCAAGGTCCACTACAACTAGGCGTGGGTTGACCGAATCGATGAACATCTGCTTTTGCGTAATCGTGTAGTAAGTCCTTACGCCGTTGGTATCAAGCCAGTCGAACACAAGGCTATCGACCATCTGGTCCAGGTACTCTTCAGAAATAGCCCCCAAAAAACGCACTTCGATTTTATCGAGTCTACCGTCGTTATTGGTGTCGCGCAAAAAGTTCTGCTTGGTGCTGGGCGGAATGGGACTCTGGATAAAAGCGCCGAAAGCCCCGCCACAGAGCAGGGTCAAAAACAGCGTGAAATGTATCCAAACCTTATGCATCACTCCTTAATATACCATAATCGCGGCCTTCGATGGGTATCACCAACTGCAGTTTTGACAATGTTTTGATGTTTTTATCGAAAACGGCCTTGAAATCCTCGCCAAGAACCTCTTCATCGTCATGTTCCAAGTTGTACGATACGTAACTTCCGTCGGCAAAAATGGACATGCAGCAGTCCCAGGTGATGTCGCCTTCCAATACTTCCTGGTCGTCTTCGCGGTCCTGGCTTTCGAGCATGAGCATCGGGCGCGGTGCAGGGATAGGCTCGGCGTGGCCATTCTCGAAAATAAAGTAGTTGCGGCTGATGAGTTCATGCTCCAGGGCCATGGTGCTCGGGACATGTTCGAACTCGGCACGCAGACGGCGGATATTTCCAAGGTCGTCCTCGTACGGATCCTGGAAATCCTCGGGCAAAACAATCTGGTGATAATCGAATTTTTTCCCGCTGGCGGCATAGTTGTCAAGCCAGGACTGCGGCGGTTCGGGGCGTAAAGTCAAAAAATCCTCGAACGCATCCAGGATGTCGTTCAAGCGGGAATTCCACGGTTCCTGCTTTTGCGCCTGGATAAGTTCCATGAAGTTCTTGAGGCGTTCCTCGCCAGGAATCATCGAGAGTTCTTCGCTCGGCAAATCATGGGCGTCAAAATTTTCCATAAGTCAAATCCTTTACCACGCTTCCGTGGTCTTCACGGTCAGGCTCATCGCGATGTCCTTCTCGTAGTAGGCCGGTTCGTTGATGAAAATCGGGTACACGGTATCGCGGCCGTCCGCTTCGCCTTCGTATAAAACATCCTTGCCGTCGAACGTGCGGAAAAGCTTGTCGTCCTTCTTGAGTTCGCGGTAATCGTGGCCGTTCAATTCCGGATGAATCATCGCGGTAATCGGAGCTCCGGCCCACGGCTTGGGGTAACCGAGGTCGCGAAGTTGCGTGTAGACATCCACCTGGATGGGGGGGCGCTTTTGCAGTTCGCCCAGGTTCCATTCCTCGGCGAGTTCCAGGTAACGCTTCACTAGTTTCTCGGAACGCTCGAAAATGGCGGCATCCAAAGTACCATGCTGCTGCGGTCCGATTTCAATGCACACGTCGGCGCGGGCGACCGTCCCGAAGTACGGCGAAGCGCTGCGCTCCTCGGGCTGGTAGTAAATCCAGGCGTCCTCGAATTCCTGCGTGAGCACCGCGGAAGCCCTCATGGTGAAGGGGTCGCGCGCCGAAAGAATCAAGCACAGGCCCATGTTCGATCCGGTATTGTGGACATCGAGCAGTAGGTCCGTGCGGGTCTTTTCGCCCTTCGGGCCGTAAATCTTGTTGAGTTCGCGAGCGCGACAGAATTCGTACTGGTCCACATCAGCACTCGCATCGAGGCACGTCTGCGAAAATGCGCGATTCAGGTCGTGATCGCGGTAGCGTCTATTGAGGCGAATCGCCTCCGGATTGCTGAGCACAAGCTCTACGTTCGCGCTGGGGCAAAGCACACTGTAGCACGCCGGATTTTCCATCCACTTTTGCACCAAGCTCACCCCGGTCCTTTCGTTCCCGTGAGTACCGCCAGCAACCACAATATTTTTAATCGTAGTCATACTTTCTATTATAGCAAAAACACAAACTTAAAAGTTATGTATCCAGCGCAGAGCCACCATATAGAAGGCCCATTCAGCCCCGGAAGCCACCAAAAGTGGTTCTTCATCGTAATCGTCGTGTTCCGTCTCAAAACTCCGGTTCCTTTCGAATTCGAACATCGTCGTCAGGGAGTTGGTCTTGTTCAAATCAAAAGTCAACAACAGGCTCAAATCAACGGTCATAAAGTCTCCATCAAAACGCTCTCCGATTTTTCCATAATCGCAGGAATCGAAATGGCCGTAAAAATCAGCCATCACGCCGATCATGCTCAGCACCATAGGCATTTGATAACCAAGCACTGCGGTAAAGTCGTACTGCCAGCCGTTCGCCATATTTTTTTTGGTCTGCCACTGCCACACATCGCCATCATCAATTTCCGTAATTCCCGCAAACATCAACTGGTAAGTGGCAAGCATCACTACATGAGTCCAATCGCCTTTTATCAAGGCACCCGTATCAAACTGAAACGTTCCCGAGACCCAAAAACTGCGATAGTAATGGGCAAAAGGAGTAATGTCCCTATACTCGCCCTTTTCAAAATCATAGTTGCTCATACCCTCGAGACCAAGCAATGTCCAGCCAGAACCGATGGAAGATCCCGTTTCAAAAACCAAAAAAGGCACAGGAGTAAAAGCGATACTCAGCAGCGTCCGGACAGTCACAGGGCAAATTTCAAAGCCGCCCGTAAATTCCACATTGGCCCCATTTACCAACCAATGGCTACCCATGGGAGTCGGCAAAACATAAGAAGCGTCCAAACGGGAAATCCCCTTAATACCGTCAAAGGGGCCAGACACTCCCGAAAAATGGTCATCGCCCGTTTTGAATTCGTACTTGGGGTACCAGGCAAAGTCCGTAGTGAGCGAAAGGGAAATTAAGGAACTATCGCCTAAAGGAACATTTGACTCGGCAGCAAACGCCATCATCGCAAAAAAAAATGCCACAAACACAGCCGAGCGCAAAACGTTTCTTACAAATTTCATACAATGAATATAGATACAAAAAGCGTGATAAGCCCCCGACAAGCCTCGAAAAGAACAAATTAACACTCCAATTTTCTATTTTTTGCGTTATGAACCTGGATTTCAATCGCCGCCTTTCCATTGCCCCGATGCTCGACTGCACGGACCGTCACGAACGGTACTTTTTGCGTTTACTTTCAAAACACATCTTGTTATACAGCGAAATGGTGGTGGCGAGCGGGCTCTTGCACTGCGACAACACCGACATGTTCCTCGGGCACGAGGACTTTGAATACCCTGCGGTGCTGCAACTCGGCGGCTCGAATCCGACGGACCTCGCCCGCGCATCGAAACTCGTGGAGGCCGCGGGCTTCCAGGAAGTGAACCTGAACTGCGGTTGCCCCTCGGACCGCGTGCAGAACGGGAACTTCGGTGCATGCCTCATGAAGGACAAGAACATTGTCGCCGACTGCTTCAAGGCCATGCAAGACGCGGTGAGCATTCCCGTTTCCATCAAGTGCCGCATCGGCGTCGATGAATTTGACAGTTGGGAGTTCTTTGAAGATTTTGTACAAACTATCGCAGATGCCGGCTGCAAGGTGTTCATCGTTCACGCCCGCAAGGCCTGGCTCAAGGGCTTAAGCCCCAAGGAGAACCGCGAAGTTCCGCCGCTGCACTACGAGTTCGTCCACCGTCTCAAGGCCCTAATGCCGGAACTGAACATCGCCATCAACGGCGGCATAAAGACGATGGACCAGGTGCTTGCCCACTTGAACGGCGACCCCACATCGGCAGCCACGGGTATTGCGCTCGACGGCGTGATGGTCGGTCGCGAAGCCTACGAGAACCCGTGGTTTTTGCACGATGCAGACGAACGCGTTTTTGGCGACTTGCGCCCCACGAGCAGCGCCCCCGCAGAAATCATCGCCGGGAACGCGCGACCCGCGACCCGCAAGGCTGCCCTCGAAGCATACCTACCCTACGTGGAGAAACAGACAAGCGAAGGCTGTCCGGCAACTATCCTCGTGAAGCACCTCTACGGGCTTTTCACCGGACTCCCCGGAGCCCGCAAGTACCGTCAACTCCTGAGCAACGGCGCACCACGCGCAAACGAATACGGCGGAGCCGTCGCCCTGATTAAAAAAGCCATGGATCTGGTCGCCGAAGTCTAACCTATTCCAAGTACAGAACTTCGCCCATCTTGGGCATTAGCAAAGGCTTGCCAGATTCCTCGGCGGCCTTTTTCGCATTCTTTATCGGGTCGCGGTAATCATGTTTGGAAAGGCAAAAGCGGGAGTGGTGGACAGTCAGATAACGCTCGGCCCCCAACTCCATCATCACCTTCCCCAAATATTCCGGCAACGTGTGGACAAAAGCCCAATCCGTATTGTATTGACCATTTTCCACAATGGCAAGGTCGATTCCAGGGAACTTCTCCCCGATTTTTGCGAAATGGGAACCGTACCCCGTGTCTCCGCCAATCCAGACCATGCGTTTTGGAGACTGCAGCACATACGACGCCCACAAGGTCTTGTTCTGGTGCAAATCGCGACCCGAGAAATGTCTAGCCGGGGTTGCCGTCACGCGGAAGTCGCCCAGGTCGGACCCCTCCCACCAGTCCAGTTCCACCAGTTTTTCCGTGGAATAGCCCCAATATTCAAAATGCGAACCCACGCCTAGACCGCAAACCACCTTTTTCACCCGGGGTTCCAGTTCGGTCACGGCCTCGTAGTCCAGATGATCCCAGTGATCGTGGCTGATGACCAAAAAATCGATATCCGGAAAATCCTTGGGCTTGTAAACATCGGTTCCCGGGAACATCCTGTTTACGAAACTCACGGGCGACCCCGAATACAGGATGGGATCCACCAACACTTTTTTGCCGGAAAGGTTCATCAAGTAACTGGAATGACCGAACCACACAAGCCAGTCCCTGTCATCCGGAAGGCTTTTCAAGTCGGTCCGGACGACCTCCATGGAATCGGGAATCCTGACGGCGCCGCTCTTATCGTCCATCCAAAGTTCCCGGAAAATGCGAAAACGGCTCTTTTTACGGGCCATGAGTTCCGTAGAATCCAAATTCACGAAAGACTTGCCATTGTAGTTGGGCGACTTCACAATCCGTTCCTGCCGTTCCCCCTGAGGCAAACGGCCAAAGCTTTTCTGACCCAAAAAAAGCACCCCGGCATCTCCTAACAAAAAAAGAACAGAAAGGACAATTGCTAGAACCATAACGAAAATATAACACCCATTTTAACCATTACGCCCACCTTTCCCCTTGACAAAACCCCTAAAATTTGCTCTATTTGGAGGCACAATTTTAAGTTTCACCTTAACGGAGATACAATATGCCTTGCGGAAAGAAAAGAAAGCGCAGGAAGATTGCGACTCACAAGCGTAAAAAACGCCGTCGTCGTGACCGTCACAAAAAGAAACTTCGCTAATATCCGTTAGCATTTTCTTGTGATTTCCTGTAAAAGACGGAGTGTAAAAGCTCCGTTTTTTCGTTTTTCTCAAATCAAATACCACGATTTTTAACCAAAATCGTGATGTGTTTTTGTTTTTTGGAATTTCAAAGAATTTTTATATATATTAGGACTTTCTTTTAATGGGCTTTTTCGCCCGAGGAACTAAAATGATCGATAGAAGCAAGCACTTTCTCCGCCTCAATGACTGGAGCGAAGAGCGCATCCTCGAAACCGTGAACATTGCAAGCCGCCTCAAGGCCGAGGTACATGCGGGCAAGGTCTCAGACCGTCTGCACGGCCAGAATATCGGTATGTTCTTCGAAAAGCCCTCGCTCCGCACCATCACCACGTTCCAGGTGGGCATGAACCAGCTGGGCGGTCACGCCGTACTGCTTGCCCCAGATTCCATCGGGCTCGGCAAGCGCGAAAGCGTCAAGGACGTGGCCCGCTGCCTCAGCCGCTGGGTGAACGCCATTGTGGTGCGTTGCTTTAAGCAGGAATTGATTGAACAGCTCGCCGAATATGGTTCCATCCCGGTCGTGAACGCCTTGACCGACGACTACCATCCGTGCCAGGCCATCGCCTTCGCCCAGATGATCGAAGAAAATCTCGGCGGCATGAAGGGAAAGACCGTTGCCTTCATCGGTGACGGCAACAACGTAGCGAACAGTTTCCTCGCCCTTGCAAGCAAGGTCGGCATGAACTTCACGCTCGCCTGCCCCAAGGGCTACGAACAGCCCGCAAAGGTCGTGGAAGAAGCCGCCGAAGGCCTCAAGAAGCACGGCTGCAAGTACCGCGTGTTCAACGACCCGAAGGAAGCCGTGAAGGACGCCGACATCCTTTACAGCGACGTGTGGGTCAGCATGGGCCAGGAAGGCGAAAAGGCCACAAAGCAGAGCCACTTTTTGCCGTTCCAGATTAACGACGAACTCTTGAAGCTCGCTCCCTCACACTGCAAAGTTTCGCACTGCCTCCCGGCTCACCGCGGCGAAGAAATCACGGACTCCGTGATGGATAACCTCAAGGTGAACATGAGCTACGAAGAAGCAGAAAACCGCCTGCACGCCCACAAGGCCGTGCTCTGGCAGGTGATGGAAGCAAGCAAGTAATTGCCGTTTTTGCAAAATTGATGGACCAAAACTCGTTTTTTTTAGTTTTGGTCCATCTTTTTTTACTTTGTACAAGATTTTTCCAAAATTTTTTGGCCCCTTGGAGCTTTTTTCGTAGGACCATTTGACCATTTTTGCCAATTTGGTCCTACTTTTCAGGCAACAGACCATCCTTTTTTACGAATCGCGCCCCATTTCCGTTTAATTTGTTCAAAATTTGTAGGACCAAACAGCAGTTTTTGGCATTTTGGTCCATCATTTTGGCAATTTTCACCTTTTGGGGCGCGAAAAATTTCCCCATCGGCGGTCGCACGCTTCCATAAGCAATGAAATTTATACATTTACACCGATGACTTCTTTGAAAAGACTCGTCGCCATCGGTATTACGGTCATTGCCACCGCAATGGTTTTGGGTTGCACTTTCCCAACCCGCACCGGTTACGACAGAAGCATCGGCGCCTACAAGCCAATCCCACAAACAACGAACAACAGCGAAGCTTCCACAAACGCAAGTCAACCAGAGGCAACGCAAGCAACACCAGTCCAGCAAGCAGCCCCCTTTGCCTCGGAAGCTGCCCAAAACCGCACATCGGCCGGTAAAGTCAAGGCCGCCGCCGACCAAAAGTCCAAGCCACAGCCGCCCAAATCTCGCGGAAGCTTGGAACAGTACGCCAGCAGTTGGCTAGGTGCAAAGTACGTTTACGGTGCCGCCGAAAAAAAACGCACGGACTGCTCCGGATTCGTAATGCAAGTCTACAAAGGCTACTACAACATCGCACTTGACCACAGCGCATCAAGCATATACAAGGATTCCCGCGGGTCAAAAGTAAGCCGGGGAAGCCTCAAGGAAGGCGACCTGGTTTTCTTCGGAAGTTTTTGGAAAGTTGACCACGTCGGCATTTATCTAAGCGGAGACCGTTTTATACACGCCAGCACAAGCAAGGGAGTTATCATCAGCCCCATGAACGACAAGTACTGGAGTCCCAAGTACCAAGGTGGAAGAAGATTTAAATAGGGCATCCTTTCACATAATCCTGAAATTCACATACAACGTAAACGAAAACATTTTACGGCTCATCGGTTCAAAGAACTCCGAATGGTAAGCGGCAAATTTCATGTAGGTATCGAGCCTAGTCCCTAGCGAAACTCTACGCGTCAAGTCGACTTCGGTCCATGTATAGTTGAAAAGTAACAAATCCCAACCGTACGCTCCGTAATGCGGCAACGAATTCGGCATGGTATGGAGAGCCTCCAGATTCATGCGATTGCAAATCCGAACATTTTTCCAAATACCGAGTTCCAAGTAAAGGCTGTATTTTGCGCCCATATTGTATTGGTAGTTATCCATGTCCGACTCGTAACCGGGGTGCTTTTCCTTGAGAATGTCATCGTAGCCCATATCGGTCGTGCCCAACAAAATCCAATACAACTGGTTGGACATACGAAACCGCAAATCGCTAAAAAGCCAAAATGAGATATCCAAACCGCCACCCAGCGAAACCGTGCCAACCGTGGCGAAGTCCCCGTAAAATGTATCGTAATCCAGATACGTCGCAAAATCTATCCAGCGGGCATTACCATGAGTACCTACATTGCTTAATTTACCCGTAATATCCATGTAAACCAAATTTCCATCGTCACCAAAAGCAAGCGCCGAAATCACAGTAAAATAATCAAACGGTCGTTTGACCTCTGTATACGGGCGTCCATATTCCGCATTGACGCCAAACATAAAATGGGTATCGTCCCAATTCTCGTCAAGCGCTCCCGTATTTTTTCCATCAAAGCGGAAATCGTTTCCAAAGCGCAAACCGGAACCTAAAAACAGATTCAAGTCCAGCGCAGTATTTTCAGCCTCGGCAAATCTATCTCCGAAAATTTTCCGCTGTATATAGCCAACCGGTTCAACTCCAATCGAAGCCGCATGCCGCCACAGGCTTTCGTCACCACTCCCGTAAAGCATTTGAGAAAAACGATAAAAGATTTCGCCGAACACAGCCCCGCCAATCGATGTCGTTATCAAGTCGTTGATGGAAGGATATTCCGTCTCGGCGAACATTTCCCACGTGGCGCTGCCAAACGACGCCCAGAGCAGGCTTCCATAAAACCCGTATCCACCCATGCGCGCCGCCGCGTAATATCTGGATCCATGATAAGGATGGCCATAGAAATTCACCGCCCAATGATTGTGGTCCCATTTCCAGCCTTCGCGAAAATTCCGTTTCCAGTAGGTCGGCCCCGTATGGGCATAATTCTTGTCAAGCAGATAGTAGTCGACGCCCCAGACAAGCAGATTCAAGGCCGTCACTTCAACAGCGACAATCGGAACAGGAAGACGATTACTGTTTTTTTCACTCTCCAATTCCAACGAAGTTCTCTTTTTTTGCAGTAGCGGCTGCACATCTTTTTCTACAGGCACGTTCATTGGCCAAATTCTGCAAAAAAGAAAAGTCAGCAAACAAAAAAAATATTTGAAGGTTCGTGGTGTCATAGGTACTTCACAAATGTTCAAATATGGATATGCGAAAAACAGCCTTTTCTTTGACGGAATTGCAATGTATAATCACGGGCTGCACTTACGCTTGTCAACGAATCTCGTTTTTTTTTATTTTTTAAGCATGAAGAAAATAGCATTCCAGGGCCGCCGCGGGGCCTACAGCGAAAGTGCCGCCTACCATCTGTTCGGAAACGACATCGAGGTCGTCCCCATGGACACTTTCGAGGAAATTTTCCAGGGCATCGAGACGGGCGCCGTTGACGGAGGCGCCATCCCCATCGAGAATTCCACCGCAGGTTCCATTTACGACAACTACGATTTGCTATACAAGTGGCGCCACCCGATTGTCGCCGAAGTCAAGTTACAGATTTCGCATTGCCTGTGCGTACTCCCCGGGACGAAACTCGAGGACCTGCGCGAAGTCTTGAGCCACCCGCAAGGGCTTGCGCAGTGCAGCAGATTCTTCGGCAGGAACACGGGAATCAAGAGCACCGCTTTTTACGACACCGCCGGAAGCGCCGAGGAGGTAGTCCGCCGTGGCGATAAAACCGTAGGCGCTATCGCTAGCGCCTACGCCGGCAAGTTCTACAATCTCGAAATTCTCGCCGAGGGCATCGAGAACTTGCCGGGCGTGAACTTCACGCGGTTTTACGCCATCCAGAAGACCGCCGCGGAACTGCCCGAATACGGCCGCGCAAATGCCGACGCGGACCGCGAAAAGTTAGCCCAGGCTAACTCCATGAACATCGCCAACGAAAACGCCGCCAGCATCGCAAGCGCAAACGCTGCCGACAAGGAATCTGCAAACGCGGCCTCCGCAAATTCCGCGCCAGTCATCAAGACGACGCTTCTCTTTATGCTCAAGGATTCCGGGAAGTCGGGCACGCTTTACGCCGCCCTCGGCTGCTTCGCGAAACGAGGCCTCAACCTCACGCGCATCGAAAGCAGGCCGCACCCCGACCGCCCCTGGGAATACATCTTCTACATTTCCTTCGAAGGAAGCCACAAGGACGCAATCGTCGTGGAAGCCCTGCAGGAACTGCAAAGCTACAGCGACTTCGTTTACCGCCTCGGAAGCTTCGCAGAAGGGAAAACCGTGAAATTAGGAGCTGGTTGGACCAGCTCGCCCTAAGTAGAACTTTTCACTCCTTTTTCCCCGAAAAGTTCTACTTTTCGGTCACTTTTCCCACATCAAGTACCCATTTTTCACGTTCATAGAGCGACGTCCATAGAACGGCGCTCATCCCTTTTTTACTACAATTCCCACTATAAACCCTAAACAGCGAAGTACAATCATGGCATACGAACGAACCGATAGAAAACCAGAAGAATTCCGCAATCTCAAGATGACCACCGGCTTTATCTCCAGCGCCGACGGTTCCGTACTCATTGAAATGGGCCGCACCCGCGTCATCTGCAACGCCACCCTTTTGCCGAAAGTCCCCGACTGGCTCGCCGGCCGCGGCACAGGCTGGATTACCGCCGAATATAGTCTGCTCCCGCAAAGCACGGGCAAGCGCGTGGAACGTGAACGCAAGGGCGCATCGGGCCGCACGCAAGAAATCCAGCGTCTCGTGGGCCGATCCCTCCGCGGGGCAGCCGACCTCGCCGCACTCGGCGAAAACGCCATCGTCATCGACTGCGACGTAATCGAAGCCGACGGCGGCACCCGCACAGCAAGCATCATCGGAGGCTTTGTCGCCCTCGCCATCGCCCTCAAAAAAATCAAGGCCCGCCTCGGCATCGAAAAGCAAATCCTGAAGCACGGCATCACCGCCATCTCCGTGGGCGTCGTAAGCGGAAACCCGCTCTGCGACCTCTGCTATGTGGAAGACTCCGCCGCCGATGTGGACATGAATGTGGTGATGCAAGACGCGAAGAACTTCATCGAAGTGCAGGGCACCGGCGAGCACGCCAGTTTCGACCGCGCCATGTTAAACAAGCTCCTCGACCTCGGCGAAAACGCCTGCAAGGAAATCTACAAGCGCCAGATGGAACTCATCGGCGAAGAACTGCCCTAGACTTTCCACTCACAGAAATTCTTCATCATGGCGAGGCCCACCTCGCCACTTTTTTCCTGGTGGAACTGGCTTGCAATCAAGTTGTCCTTACCGATAAGGCCCGTGAAAGTCTGCGTTCCGTAGGTGGTTTCGGCAAAACTGTATTCTGCCGGCACCTGCGGATAGTACGAATGCACGTAGTAAAAATCGCAACCGCAGCGAATCCCCTTCATAATCGGGTGTTCGCGGGTAAAGTTCACCTGGTTCCAGCCCATGTGCGGAATCTTGAGGCCCGGCTCATCCTTGAAGCGTACGGCCTTGCCGGGAATCAGTCCAAGAGTCTTGACGCCGCCGTCTTCCTCGCTTTCTTCGAGAATAATCTGGCAGCCGATGCAAATGCCGAGCACCGGATTCCCCGCTTTCACGACGGCAGCGATGGCCTCGCCGATGCCTGTGCGGGTAAGCGTTTCCATGGCAGACGCCGCTGCGCCCACACCCGGGAAAATCAGTCGTGAGGCCTTGGCAATTTCGCAAGCATCGCGACTCACCTTGGCATCGACGCCTATGTGCTTGAGCGCGTTCATCACCGAAGTCAAGTTGCCAGCATTGTAATCCACGACAGTTATAGACATAAGAACCTCTTTTTACAGGCACAAAGATAGCAAAAACTACTCCGCAGTGGCACACCAAGGATAGTTCACTTTCACCTGCGGGCGAATCGTATCCACTGCCGTGGCATAATCCATCGCGGCATCCATCTGCATCACCCCAAGTACGTTCTCCGCAGCACGAGCATTGATATTATGGGCGTAATCCCAAATCTTCGCATGTCCTGTACCGGCACCGCCGCGATCGTAACCAGCATCCGCCAAGATGGGCTTCCCCGTGACCTCGTAAAGTTCCTTCCACGTAGCCTTATTGCCTGCACGAATTTTATCGCCGCCAGCATTGGTCCCGCCGCCCGACGTACTGGCATAGTCGACAAGACTCATGTCAAAATTCGCATACCACGCAGCCTGGGAAATCTGGTTCCAGTCCGAAATCCACGGAGAAATATCGATAGCAATCTTAGCCGAAGGCAAATACTTCTTGATTACGGATACAATCTGCGAAAAGAGCACCCCCATATCGGCATCGGGAATTCCACCGCCTTCCTGCGTATCGCCATTGAACTCGGCCTTCTGCAAGGACGCAGATTCCGAGTACTGGTAAAAATCCGGTTCGATTAGCCAAATGCTTTCGAATTCATCGGCCGACGTAGCAATATCCTGTCCACGATACAGCACGTCAATCTGGTCTCGCAACCCGGAAGCGTACTGTTCATATCGATACAAAATGGAATCCACGAAGAATTCACGGATGAGGTTGGCGCCCCCCTTGCAAAGAGTATTCGGGTTTTCTTCGGTCGCCATGTTGCAATCCACCAAGCCATGATCCTTGCCGAATTCGGCAATCACATAGGCATAAATCATCGGAGTCGCGTGGATTTCAACGCACGCCTCCACCATGTCCTTCTCGAACTGGTTGTACCAATCATTGTCGCCAAGCCACACAGCCACATAATCGAGGCCCTTGTAATATTCAGCCTCCTGATGAGCAGCCTGCCATGCTGCACCAAAGTTGAAACGGCAAGGATTGAATCCCGGCACATAGGGCTCCGGTGTCACGGTACCTTCCAAACCTTCGCCAACGGTATTGGGGTCTTCCGGATTCTGATTCGCAGGGTCACCCGCAGAATCCGGCGTGGAGTTCGCACCGGAATTGACGGCCGTCTGACCACTTTCGGCAGACGCCCCGTTATCATTGCAAGCCACAAAGGCTGCCATACTAGCCACCAGTACAAATGCAGGAATAAGGCTTTTCATAAGTCTCCTTTTCTGTATTCATCCACCAAACACCGGCGTAAATATAGTTTTTATTTATTCAAGAAGTCCAACGCCTCGCCGGCGAGTTCCACGCATCGATTGCACGGTATAACCGCATTCGGGCGGATTTCCTTGCAATGGGAACACCCCTTCGCACCGCGCTTGAAAAAATCCTCCAAGGCGTCGGCATGATCCGGCTGCATCATCTTCGCCGCATAGAGGGCGCCGCAAGTGCCGTTCGGGGCACGCCCGCCGCCAAAATCGCGGAACATCTCGGCAGACTCGACGGCCTCCGCTTCGGACTTGCCCGTGGCACGGGCGAAGCCGTACGCCACCGACATGGCGCAGTTGCCACGATGCTCGGCATGGAAATTCTTTGCAAATTCAGAAATCTTTTCAGCCATAATGCTACCTCGACCAGGAATGTAGCAAAAAAAAACAAACCGGGAAGCCACTCTTTTATTATATTCATCGACATGACCGAAGAACCGAAAAAAGAAGAAATGAATTTCGAAGCGTTCATCAACAACATGAGTTCCATCAACAGCGAAGACTACTGGTTCAAGAAAGTGAGCCACTTCGAAGAGCACGACGAGACCGTCCCCGGCGCTGACCAATCCAACCCCCAGAACGGGTAATCCCCAGCCAATCTGCCAAAAGTTTGTACAAAAAGAACCTCTCGTTCATCACGAGAGGCTCTTTTTCAATTTCAGCATTTACTGAACCAAAAATTTTGTTTCAGAGGCTAAAAACAAAAAAAATAGCAGGACCCATAAGGATTCCTGCTATCTTAAAGTTTTCCTTAATCAGGAATTTTTTTCAGTTGCAAGCAGAGCAAAATCCTTGAGGCGAATGCAGCGCAAGCATTTATGCTTGCATTGCTGAGCCGATTGGATTTCTGAAAGGCCGCAGGACCAAAAAAAAGAACCCGATTTTCATCGGATTCTTTTTTTAATTATCCACAATATGGAATTCGCTTAGAACCGAGAGAGGCAAGGCGCAAAAATTCGTCTGCAGAGTAATTCGTCTAGAAACAAAAACAGCAGGCTTTCCAAGGAAAGCCCGCCATAAACACCTTTCAAAAATTTTTCTTAGAAGCAAGCAGAGCAAGGCCGCAGGACCGAAGCCGTACAAATCGTACGGCGAGAGTCCGAGAACG
>JAZLMK010000118.1:0-24560 GCA_045598645.1 Fibrobacter sp. | reverse complement strand
CAAGTAGTGCCCGTTTACGGGCGGCCAAGTAAGGACTTCCGCAGGTGGCAGATTACCGTGCGTGCCCTTGCACGCGGCTAGCATCCTAGGGCTACGCCCGTATATGAAGAACCACCGGCTTCGCCGGTGGGTCACTTTTTTATGGAAAAAAAAGCAAATTAGGGCTAATACCCTTGTTTTTGCCCTTTTTGTGTATATTTTTGGAATATGCTTGGTCGGGTATGTCTATTGTTGATTGCCGCGTTGTGCTTTTGCGGCTGTACCGAGTCCGACGTAAAACGCGGAAAGGTCGCCCTGGATATAGGGGATTTCGACCGTGCCGTCACCAATTTTTCCAAGGCGCTGGATGCCGACCCCGGCAACAGGGACGCGCGCTACGGCCTGGCGCTTGCCTATTATGCCATTGCCGAAAACAAGGAACACGTAAAACAGCCAACCCGCGATTTGTGGGAACGTACTGTACGGGAATTTAAGATTCTTTCGAAAATCGACATGGGCGGTTCCATCAACGTCGCCTATTCCACCAGTCTATTTTATCTTGCCCGCGCAACCCTTGCCGAGAACAGCCGTGCCAACGTGGTGCCCATGCTGGACCAGTCCATCGCTCTCGACAGCCTCAACTTTTTCAGTTACAACCTGAAGGCCTTGATTCTTGGCAATGCCGGCAGCACGGAGGAAGCCAAGGAAATCTTCGTGTACATCGTTGCGAAGAATCCCGAGTTCGCCTCGGCCTACGTGAATCTGGGAAACCTCTACTGGAGCGAGGGCGATGTGGAGTCGGCCTGGGACATTTGGTCTATGGGCCATGTGGCTCTCCCGGATAACAAGGTGCTTGCTCACTGGACCTCCGTTGCCGAGGACTCCCTCAAGTCCATGGTGGAATCCGGCGAACTATGAGCATCCTTGAAAATCTGACAGGGGCGTCCCTTTGGCATAGGGGCGGCGAGGCGCAAATTTACAGGGTGTGCGCCGGTAACAAGGATTATTGCCTAAAGTGGTATGCTGAAGGCTGCGGCTTTGACGAAGCGACGGTTAAAACGCTTTCGTGTTCCCGCCATCCCAACTCGTATAGGATTTTAGAATACGGTGAACGCGGTGGCCGGCCGTATCTGGTGTACGATTTTATCGATGGTGTTGCTTCGGGCGAAATGGCGCCGTTTCCGTTAGCGATAGCGCTTGACCTTATGCGTCAGGTGGTTTCCGCCCTTGTCTTTTTGCGGGACAAGGGGATTTCGCATGGGGACTTGAACCCGTCCAATGTACTTTTGGATTGCAACGGGTGCGCCGTGCTCATCGATTGCGGAATTATTGGCCCGGGGGCTTTGGCATTTGCCGCTCCGGAACGTTTTCAGGGCAGACAAGCCTGCGAAAAGAGCGACCTTTTTAGCCTTGGACTGTTGCTGTTTCACTGGCTTACCGGCGAAAATCTTGTGGAGGCACGCGATTACGAGGGTTTTGCACAGAAAATGGCGCAGATTGACCAGGTGGATGTTACGTCCTTGCTGTTTGCGAAGGCGTCTGCACGAATTTCCGCGGAGAACCTCTCTGTTCTCGAGCCCTTGTGGATGGGGTTGTGTCGCGCGAATCCGGAAGACCGGCTTGAGGATTTTGACGAGTTGGACGAACTTCTGGAAATCGCGCTGGACCGTGTTTCGGGGGGTGATGTCGCACTTGCCGTTGCGCGTCGTGATTTTGCAGAATGCGTAAAAGCGAAAAACGGGATGAAAATTCCCGAAAGTGAAAAAAAGTGCGGTTTACCGAGTGAATTCGCCAACAAGAATTGCGGGAAGTGGAACTTTTCGTTCCTTTTGGTGATATTTTTAGGGATAGTATTACTTGTGGCCGCGTTACTAGTCGCTTTTGTACCGGGAAAATCGGGAATCGATGAAACCGGTATGCAGATGCTACAGAAAACCAGGTCCATGGAAAGCGAAGTCCCGCCCGGAGATGCTGACGATTCGGTTAAGAAATTGGAAGCCGGCGTGCCGGCTCATGTCTTGGATTCACTGCCCATGCCCGGAGTAAAATCGGAAAGCGAAACCGACGGCCTGTACTAAGGGCAGGTGCAAAATGAAATCCGAGTCGATGCTTGCGACCGAGAAGATGCTGGAAGTGGTCAAGATTCTCCTTGACGAAGAACGGCCGGAGTCGCTGTTCCGAAAGATTCTCGAAGTGGCCAAGGGCGTGCTGCATGCCGATGCCGCCGTTTTGGATATTGCGGGAGAGGCTCCGCTCCATTTTTCCAATCCGGACCAGGTGTCCATTTCGATATCGGCGGTGAAACTCGCGAAGAGCGAAAACCGCGCCGTGGTATGGAACCAGTTGGACGATGATTCCGTCGATCTTTCCAAGAGCATTGTGCAGAACCAACTCACGAGTATCATGGTTTCGCCATTCCGTACGCCGGATTCCGAGGCGGGCTATCTTTACTTGCAGCGCGCAGCCCGCGAAGACCCTTTTACCGAAGAAGACAGCCAACTGTTCGACGCCTTTGTGGAAGCGTGCGAAAAATTCACTTTCGCCGCCTACGACCGCTTGCGCGACAAGGAATCCCTCGATGTCTTGAAAAATGTCGTACGTAGGGAAGGCATCGTTTACTCCAGTCGCGTCATGGCGGATCTTGTCGCCCTGGTGGATAAACTCGCTCCCTTGCCACTGCCGGTGATTATCCGTGGCGAAACGGGTACGGGCAAGGAGGTGTTTGCAAAGTTCATCCACAAGCAGAGCCCCAGGGCCGATAGACCCTTTATCGCGGTGAACTGTGGCGCCATTCCTGAAAACCTTATCGAGTCGCTTTTGTTCGGGCACGCTAAGGGCTCGTTCACTGGAGCAATTGATAATCGCAAGGGCTTTTTCGAGGAAGCCGATGGTGGCACCATATTCCTGGACGAAATCGGGGAACTTCCTTTGAACATGCAGGTGAAACTGTTGCGCGTACTGCAAGAAAAACATATTACGCGAGTTGGCGACAATCGTGAAATTCCCGTGAATGTGCGTGTGATTTCGGCGACGCACGTGGATTTGGAACAGGCTGTACGCGAAAAGAAGTTCCGCGAGGATTTGTACTTCCGTATCCAGGTGATGCCGGTGCAGATTCCTCCGCTGCGTGAGCGTGGACAGGACGTTATTCTTTTGGCCGAGGAATTCATCAAGCGCTATGGCGCCGAGTACGGCCGTGGCAGGTTCAAATTGAGCCGAAATGCGGAAAAGGCCTTGCTTGGCTACCACTGGCCTGGTAATGTGCGCGAACTCGAAAACCGTATCCAGAAGGCCCTGGTGCAGGCGGTCCACGGTGTTGTCCAGCCTAAGGACTTGGGTCTTGGCGAACTGCAGAAGGAAGCGAAGGAAAGCCCGCGTACGCTCAAGGAGGCCCGCGAGGTCGTGGAACGCGAAGTCATTGGCCGCGCGTTGAAAGACAGCAACGCGAACTTGACGCTCGCCGCGACGATTCTCGGCATCGACCGCAAGGTCTTGCGCGAAGTCATGGAGCGCCTGGGCATGAAGAAAGAGGATTTCAAGAACTGACGAAAAAAAAACGGGACGAATTGTTCCGCTGGGAAAGGGTGTTCTCGTTTTTTTTGTTTTGGAATTTTTGACGAAATGAATTATATTTAGGTTGTTAGGGCTTATTAAGCCAAAAAAAGCCTAAAAGAATAGTTGGCACGGTTTTTGCAGTAGGGTGAGTATGAAACAGACAACGTTCATATCCGCATTTTTAATCTCGGTGGCGATGGCATTCGCTGGCGGATTGGCTGCACAACCTGAATCCGCTGTTCCTACCCCTGCCGAAAACGCCGAAGTATCTCAGGGCACTCCGGCTTTAGGTGCTAAAGAAAGCGCCAATTGGCAAAAATTGCGTGCCGAACGCAAAATGGCACGTCGTGAGATTCTTTCCAAACTCAAGGAAAGTTCTGCAGCCGAAAAGCGCGATATCCGCAAGGACGTTTCCAAAAAACGGAACGAAAAGTCTCTTGTGGAAGGGGGGCCGAAAAACCCGAAGCCTCGTGAACGTGAGCCTTTTTACGAAAGGCCGGATTCCCACAATTTGAATCCCGTGCGAGACGTCCCTCCCGATCCCATGCACAAAGGGGATCGCAAGCCTAAGTAATGCGTTCGATTGCAGTAGTCATTTCGCTATTGCTGTCGTCGCTGGTTTTTGCTGAAACTCAGGAAGACGTGTATTACAAAGCCCTCCAAGCCGAAGAGCGCGGAGACGTGTCCGAATCCATGGCCTTGTATGAACAGGCTTCCGAAATGGATGGCGAATACACCGAAGAAATCCGCGAAATCCTCAAAGAATATTACGATGCCCTTGGAATGACCGGGAATGAACCTCCCTGGTCGTTTCGCGCTTTAGGGGATGTGGGCTTTTACGGCTTGCATTACGAGGAGTATGGCGGCGTTCCGCAGTCCAAGGAGAACGGTGGCGACATATTTACTTCGTTCGAAATGTTTTTTGACTTTAATGTGGGTAACTGGATTCACTCTTTTGGCATGGCCTTTGTCTCGGACTGGTTCTTTTCGAACAAGGAAATGCCCCAGTTAGACACGAATGATTGGACCTTGGCTCCGGGGCTTGAGTATACGTTAGTGGGGAACTCCCTTATGCTGGATGTGGGCGTTGACTTTAACGTGGCCGATGGCGGAGCGATGAAACCCTCGTTTTACTCTTGGCTGGAAAATGATTTCTTCAGACTCGAAAAACAGCGTTTCGGGGCTGCACTTTGGGCTTATTACCGGAGTGAAGGCCCGGCTTCCTTTGCCTTGTACGGTTCATGGAAAAAGAATGTGCTGCAGGGGCTCAGTTGGAATGTGCATGCGGGCTTGAAATATGATGCCGATTCCATCGCGGATTTTGTGCTGTTCCTGGAGAACCTGAACGCCTATGATGCCAAACTTGCGGAGTTGGAACAGGCTGCTGCGATGCACACCTATGAATTCTATTTTGACCAGTGCGTTGCCCGGTACGGGGAACCCCGTTGTCGCGATGAGAAAAGTGGCGTGCTGGAATCTGTTATGTATCCGGGGTTGGACGAACTACAGGAAGGAATCCAGGACTTGGCTTACTACTGGACTCGGTGGCTAGGACCTTCCGTAAGGTCGAACGTTTCGTATGCGTTCCGTAATAAATTTTCCGTGGAGGGAATGTTGAACCTGATGTACGGCTTCGTAGTGGATGGCGCCTCGTCGGTTTATGATGATTTGCAGAAATTTACGGGGACTTGGGGTGTGTCGGTCAAATGGAACCCCAGTTTCTTTACTCTGTATTTTGGCCTGGAACAGATTTACGTTCATTACAGTATGCCCAACGCCTTGGAAGGAATTTACCCGGAGAACAGTTTCTTGAGTGAATTCAAGTTGGGTGCCAAGTTCAGTATTTAACGGAATTAAATCGGGAAACGAAAAAGGCCGGTTTTGTACCGGCCTTTTCGCGTGGAGATAGTGGGAGTCGAACCCATGACCTACAGATTGCGAACCTGTCGCTCTACCAACTGAGCTATATCCCCATTTTTGGTGTGCAGAATATAGTTTTTGATGGGAAGTTTGTCAACAGGGCTCTGTCAGGCCTTAAAGTTTGTGCTTTTTTACTTGCCTAATGCTCAAAAGTTCACTAAATTTGGGGGAGAATAAGCGCAAACCAGATTACCAGCCATGACAAAGTCCATCGATATCCGCGACGCCCACGAACACAATCTGCAGCATGTGAACTTGAACATTCCCCGCGACTCCATCGTGGTGGTGACCGGCGTTTCGGGCTCTGGAAAGTCGAGCCTTGCTTTCGACACGGTGTTCCAGGAAGGCCAGCGTCGCTTCGTGGAATCGCTTTCGGCGTACGCCCGCCAGTTCATCGGGCGCATGAAGCACCCAGATGTGGAGAGCGTCCGCGGAATTTCGCCGACGATAAGCATTGACCAGAAGACCGTGAACAGGAATCCGCGCAGTACGGTGGGGACCGTGGTCGAGATTCTGGACCATTACCGCCTGCTGTTTGCGAGACTCGGCGTGCCGCACTGCCCGGAATGCGGCAAGGTCATCCAGGCGCAGACGGTGGACCAGATTGTCGACAACCTTTACGTGAGCGATGCGGGCCGCCAGGTGACCGTGATGGCGCCCATCGTGCAGGAGCGCAAGGGCGAATACCGCAAGGAACTTTCGGATCTCAAGGAAAACGGCTTTGTGCGCGCCCGCGTGGATGGCGAAATATACAGGCTCGAGGATGTCCCGCAACTGGTGCGCTACGAAAAGCACACCATCGAGGCGGTCATCGACCGTCTTGTGCTGGAACCGAAGAACATGAGCCGTTTGCGCGAGGCGCTGGAGGGCGCCTTGAAACTCACGGATGGGAACCTGGTGAGTTTTCTGTTCGAGGGGAATGGCAAAAGTGCTGCCGACTACCGCTTGCAGGGGACGCGGCTCGCTTGCCCCAAGTGCGGAATTTCCATCCCGGAACTGGAACCGCGGTTCTTCAGTTTCAACGACCCCAAGGGGCAGTGCCCTGTCTGCAGGGGCATGGGCGAAAGTTGCAAGTTCGACATCGACCTCGTGGTGCCCGACAAGAGCCTTTCCATAAAGCAGGGCTGCTTTGCGTGCCAGAAGAAGGACGGCGACGTGATATTCTCGGATTTCGGCTGGCGCAACTTGCGCACGATTGCAAACGAGATGCACTGCAGTCTGGACACTCCCTGGTGCAAGCTCACCGAAAAGCAGCAGCATGCGTTTTTGTACGGGACTCCGAGCGGTTCGGAAAACGGCGTTGTTTCTGTGATGCAGGAACTGTGGGACATGTGGCACATTTTCCATTTCCGCAAGTTCATGCAGATAGGCGTCTGCCCGGAGTGCAAGGGGACGCGCATCAACCGCATCGCGAACGCGGTCACGTTCCACGGGATGAACTTGACGCAGTTGACGGACTGGTCGGTGGAGAAGTCGGCGGAATTTTTCAACGGCTTGAAACTGGACAATCGCGAGGAGCGGATCGGCAGGGAGATTTTCAAGGAGATTCGCGGGCGACTGAATTTTTTGCAGGCGGTGGGGCTCGGATATTTGAATATCAGCCGCAAGGCTTCGACGCTGAGCGGCGGCGAGGCCCAGCGCATAAGGCTGGCCGGCGCGGTTGGCGCGGGGCTCCAGGGCGTACTGTACGTGATGGACGAGCCGAGCATCGGGCTCCACCCCCGCGACAACGACAAGTTGCTCGGCATGCTCGAGCACTTGCGGGCCCAGGGCAACAGCCTAATCGTGGTGGAACACGACGAAGACACCATGAGGCACGCCGACTATATCGTTGACGTGGGCCCGGGCGCCGGCGTGGAAGGCGGCCGCGTAATTGCCGCCGGTACAGTCGATGAACTCGAGAAGAACAAGGCTTCGCTTACGGGCGCTTATCTGAGCGGCCGGAAGTGCATCGAGATTCCCGCGAAACGCAAGAAGATTGACAAGAACACTCCGAAACTGAAAGTATGCGGCGCCTGCGAAAACAACCTGAAGAATATCGACGTGGAAATTCCTCTGGATGGCGCCTTTACCGTGGTGACTGGCGTCTCGGGGAGCGGCAAGAGCACGCTCGTGAACCAGATTCTGCGCAGGGAACTCGCACGCGTGTTCTTCAATAGCGAAGAACCCGTCGGCAAGTTTGACCACCTGGAAGGCCTTGAAAATATTGACAAGGTGATTGAAATCGACCAGACTCCCATTGGCCGCACGCCCCGCAGCAATCCTGCCACCTATACGAAAATCTGGGATGACATTCGCGACTTGTTCGGAAGCCTCCCCGAAAGCAAGGTGCGCGGCTACACCAAGAGCCGTTTCAGTTTCAATGTGAAGGGCGGACGTTGCGATGCCTGCGAAGGCGCCGGGGTCAAGATTATCGACATGCACATCTTACCGAGCGTGCAGGTGACTTGCGACGTGTGCGACGGCAAGCGCTTTAACGACGCCACCCGCGAAATCTATTTCAAGGGCAAGAACATTTCCGAGATTCTCGAGATGAGCATCAGCGAGGCGAGCGAGTTCTTCAAGGATTTGCCGAAGATTGCGGAACCGCTGAAACTCCTGGAAGAAGTGGGGCTCGGCTACTTGCGCCTTGGACAGCCGTCTACGACCTTGAGCGGCGGCGAAGCCCAGCGCGTGAAGATTGCATCCGAACTCCGCAGGCCTGGGACGGGCAAGACGCTTTACCTGCTCGACGAACCGACGACTGGGCTCCATTTCGAGGACATCCGTCGCTTGCTGGAGTGCCTGAACCGCTTGCGCAGTCTCGGCAACAGCGTTGTCGTCATCGAGCACAATCTGGATGTCATCAAGTGCGCCGACTGGATTATCGACCTCGGCCCGGATGCCGGCGTGCATGGCGGGCGCATCGTGGCTACGGGAACTCCGGAACAGATTGCCAAATGCAAAAAGAGCGAGACGGGCCGCTATCTGGCGCCCGTGCTTGCGAAAAAGCATGGCGAGAACAAGCAGTTCGATCGCAGCCTGAAGGCGGGCGAGGGCTATTCCCTGGATATCGAGGTCCACGGAGCCCGCAAGCACAATCTGAAGAATATCGACGTGACGGTTCCGAGGCACAAGTTGACCGTGATTACGGGCGTTTCCGGTTCCGGAAAATCGAGCCTCGCTTTCCACACGCTATTCAGCGAAGGCCAGCGCCGCTTTGTGGAAACGCTCAGTACCTACGCCCGCCGCTTTTTGGGTCGCCCGGACCGCGGGAGCATCGATTCCATTTCGGGCCTAGCCCCGGCCATCGCTATCGACCAGAAGAGTGCGAGCAAGAGCCCGCGCAGTACGGTCGCGACCCTTACCGAAATTTACGACTACTTCCGCATTCTCTTTGCGCGTGCGGGCGTGCCCCATTGCATCCATTGCGGAAAGCCCATCAGTTCTTATTCCGCTGGCGATTTGACGCAGCAGTCCTTCGAACTGCGCGCAGGCAAGATGGTAACGGTTCTTGCGCCGTTCGAGGTGAAGGACATCGTTAAACTTTCGCAGATTCTTTTGGACAAGGGTTACCGCAAGGCGTACCTTGGCAAAAAGATGGTGGAATTGCCCTTCCCGAAAATTCCGACACGCGAAAGCGAAGTGCTTGCCGTGGTGGACCAGGTGGTGGTGAAGGAAGCCAATCGCGCTCGCCTGGTGGAAGCCTTTGAACGCGGCTACCGCGACGGCAACGGAATCCTCTATGTGGAATGCGACGGCGAAGAACGCCTCTCCGTCAGCGAAAAGCCGGGCTGCGCCAAGTGCGGCTGGTACATGGACAGCGCCTTGAATCCGCGTCATTTCAGTTTCAATACGCATTGGGGCGCCTGTGAAACATGTCTTGGCCTAGGGCACGACGACGACGGCCATGTCTGCCCCGATTGCCACGGTGAACGCCTCAAGCCCGAGTATTTGGCTGTGCGCATTGCAGGCAAGAACATCATGGACATAAACCACATGAGCATCGACGAGGCCCGCGACTGGTTCGGCCATGTGGACTTTGCGAAGGATAGTTCGACTGCAGCGGTGGCCGCTTCGCGAAAGACTATCGCGGAACCGCTTCTGCGCGAAATCGTCGGGCGATTGAACTTCCTTAGCAGCGTGGGACTCGGCTATATCGGCTTGGACCGCGCGGGCGACACCTTGAGCGGCGGCGAATCCCAGCGCATCCGTCTGGCTAGCCAGATCGGGAGCGGACTCGAGGGCGTTCTTTATGTCCTGGACGAACCTACGGTCGGCCTTCACGAAAGCGATACGGCGAAGTTGCTGGATTCCCTGTACCGTCTGCGAGATTTGGGCAATACGCTTGTGGTGGTGGAACACGACATGAACATGATGCGCGCCGCAGACCACATTATCGACATGGGCCCAGCGGCGGGCGAGTTCGGCGGCGAGGTCGTTGCCGAAGGTTCTCCGGCGCAACTTTCCAAACCCTACGCCTTGCAGCAGTTCCCGCAAAGCGAAACGGTGAAGTACCTGACCAGTTCGATTCCGATGGCGAACGAAATTGCGGGGCGTCCCATCACCGATACGACGGAATTCTACGAGTTCAAGAATCTCAAGAAGAACAACTTAAAGAATTTGTCCGTAAAGTTCCCCAAGGGCGCCATCAGCGTCGTCTGCGGTGTTTCGGGAAGCGGCAAGAGTTCCATGGTCATGGACGAAATCTTCCCCTCACTCAAGAAGAAATTCCAGGCACGAGGCCGTAAAAAGCAGTCGGGCGAGGTGCTGCTCGTGGACCAGAGCCCGATTTCGGGCACTCCGCGCAGTACTCCCGCTAGTTACACCGGAGTGCTGGACGATATTCGCCGCCTGTTCGCGAAATTGCCTCTTTCGAAGGTGAAGGGCTTCGATTACGGCAGGTTCAGTTACAACCTGGCCCGTGGCCGCTGCGAGGCTTGCGAAGGCCGTGGCGCCATCTCCGTAGAAATGCACTTCCTTTCGGACATCTGGGAACCCTGCGAGGCCTGCGGCGGCAAGCGCTACAACAAGGAAACTCTTTCGGTGACCTTCAAGGGCAAGAACATCGCCGATGTATTGGACATGCGCATCGTGGACGCCTGTGAATTCTTCAGGGACCAGCCCAAGATACTCCCGAAACTGGAAGTGCTTCGCGACGTGGGACTCGGCTACCTGAAACTCGGCCAGCCCGTGACCACCATGAGCGGCGGCGAATCCCAGCGCCTGAAACTCGCCGCGGAACTTTCCGCCACTCCACGTACCGAAATGGTGTACTTGCTGGACGAACCCACGACCGGTCTCCACCTCAAGGATATCCAGATGCTTTGGAATGTTCTGCGCAGGCTTTCGGCTCGCGGGAACACGGTCATTGTCATCGAACACCACCCGGATATCATTCGTTTGGCCGACTGGAAGGTGGAATTGGGCCCTGTCGGGGGCTCGAAGGGCGGATTTTTGCTGAATATGGGTGAAAATTGACAAAACGAAGAAAATAATTCTAGTTAAAAAAGACTATCTTTGACATATTGTTACGTACTGAGAAAACAGGAGAACTTATGTCTTTTGTTCGTTTACTCCCGATTTTGTTGCTGATTCCAGCACTTACCATGGCCGACGTGGATAAAAACTTCAAAATCCCGTCCAAGCAGTTCAAGGTGGGGACAGTTGTCGATCCTATTGCCAATATGGCAATCAAGGCTGAAAACGGTGTCGCAGTTTCGAAAGAAATGAAGTTCCCTCTCGTGGAAAACAAGATTTATCTTCGTCACAAACTCGGTCCCAAGGAATACCAGTGGCTTCCGGGCGATGTGGTTTCCGATGGCTTCCAGAAACTTCATGCGTTCAGTTTGAAGAACAACTACCTCAAGTCCAACGAGGTGGCCGTAATGCGCTTTTATGGTTCCCAGAATGCCAAGGCTTTCCAGGACGAAACCGATATCTACTTTGACCGTGACTTCATTTACTCTCCTCGCGTACCCAAACTGTTCTTTATCAAGAACGGTAAGTGGCAGATGCTCAAGGAAACCGCACTTCCCGGTATTATCAGAATTTCCAGCGATAACAGAAAACTCGAAGTCGCGAACATGAAGGTGGCCTACGAAAAAGCCCCCAAGGTGATTTTCCCTGTCAAGGCAGGCTCTTACGCGTTCGTGTTCTCTGCTCCCGATGCTTTGCCCTATGCGGACATCGGTGTTGTTGGTGAAGGTGACGAATTGCAGTTCAATCCCAAGTTGATCAAGGCGGTGACGGATATTTCCAAGAAGCCGGCCATCAGCGTTACCCCGGCCGATGTGGAAAAGACCAAGAACCTGGAACAGGCAGAAGCCCTGTACGACAAGTTCATGCTCGAACTGGATGCCGCCTCGGCCGATGTGGACATGGAGGAGTTTAACGAGGGTTATCCTCGCAAGAAGGTCGCCTCCGCTCTTGGCATTAAGGACGACGACAAGGTCTTTGTCGAATATGCCGCACGCTACGATATCAAGCGCACCGAAGCCCAGCGCATTTGGCGCACCACCAAGGTTGGTGATGTCTCCTACATTAGCGAACCTCTTCGCCAAAAGATGGACAGCCTTCAGGCTTTGCCGCTCAGGGGTGCCATGATGCCTATTGCTGCCGAACCCATCTTTATCGATGTGCCTAAGGACGATTCTGTCGATTCCGCCAAGGCCGCAATCAAGGGGTCCAAGCCTGCCAAGGTGAAAACTGTCAGAAAGATGAGCGAGCTTAAACTCAAGTTTGGTACGGAGCATACCCGCTTTGATTTCGCATGGTCCGGAACTGCCGAAGGTGTTTCCGTGGATACCCTTTACAGTTGGCTGACAAGCGACCGTGCCGACATGGTTATTTACTTGAACCTGCAGAACAACAAGCCTGTATGGATATATAAGGACGGCGCCCTGGATGGTCGTTTCCAGTACCGCTATGTTTCCCTTGAATTCCAGGTCGGTGGTCAAACGTATATCGGCAAGGGCAAGTTCATACTTCCGGATTACATTCTCAACGAACCGGAGGTGCAGGATTGGCTGAATGGAAATGACGTTCCCATGGATAAATCGAAGAAACCGGCGAAGGATGTGGACATGCCTTCCATCGACAATATCGCAACGTCTGCGAAAATTGTCCGTGACCGCGTCCACGGCACCGTAGCCATGATCGATTCCGGTTCCTTCCGCTTTGCCGGCCATGTGGTGACGATGTCTCCCTTCGCCATCATGACTACCGAAATGACCCAGAAACTTTTTGAAGAAACCATGAAGACCCTGGATTCCACCAAGCGCATCAAGGACCGCTCCACATTCAAGAATCCGAACAAGCCTGTACACAACATCACTTGGGACGATGCCCGCATGGTTTGCAAGACTTTGGGCGGAGACCTGCCTACCGAAGCCCAGTGGGAATTCGCGGCTCGTGCAGATAATGTCGAAGGCGCTATCTGGGTCCTGGACTCCATTCCCGATCCGGGTTCCTATGCCGTATATCGCGGCAATTCCTACAACCTAGGCAAGCGCTTCAGCGAGTATGGCCCGCAGCCTGTAGGTTCCAAGAAGCCCAACGCCTGGGGACTTTACGATATGTCCGGTAACGTGGCTGAATGGACTCTCGACAAGTACTTCATGTTCTCGTTCTACGTGGAACCTTCGAACCCCACTGGCGCAATGATTGGTTCCAACAAGATTTACAAGGGTGGTTCCTGGAAGGATGGCGAAAAGGCTCTCAACGTCATCAAGCGCGATGACGAGGATCCGCGCTACTGGTCCGAGACTCTTGGTTTCCGTTGCGTTTACCCGCGCGAAATCATTAAGGAATAAGGCTCGTGGATAGCAAGTTCAAGTTTTTCCAAAGACTCGTCTCCGCACCCTATCTCCTAGCCCTTCTTGGTTTGCTGTTGCCCCTGTTCAACGTCTCTTGCGCGGAACAGGTCATTGCTGAACCCTCGTTTTACGAGATGGCGCAGGGCGTGAATCTTGAAGAAATCCTTCAGGAGCCGGCGCGCGGCTATGTCATCAAAATGGAAACCGGAAATCCGAGTTCCCTGAACAAGATCAAGGAAACCATCCCGGATTTTCCGAGGATTCAGCCGCTCCACCAGTTGTACGGGATTGCCGGCGCCTTGGTGATTGCCGCCATATTCGCTTTCATTGCGCCCTTCGGTTACTATGCGTCTTTAGGTTCCTTAGCCATGGGACTTTTGTCCATGATTGGCCTGTGGTCTTTTGTTTCGCAGATTGCGCAGATGTGCGGGAACCTCGGTGTGAGCGTTCTGGTTGTCGAACCTGCCACGGGAATTTACTGCGCTAGCGCTCTCATTTTGATTGGCACGGCAATGAACCTTGCTTGCATTGTAAGGCCGATTGTCGAAGACTTCAAGTCGCGGAAAAAGAAACCGAAAGCATAAGGATTACGAAAGCCTACAAAGAAAGCCCGCTTGCGCGGGCCTTTCTATTGCTAGACGAATTTCAACATTGTCTGTTTATTTCCATTACACGTTGAACAGATAGTACATGATGTCGCCATCTTGCACCACGTAGTCCTTGCCTTCGGTACGGACGAGGCCTGCTTCCTTGGCGGCGTTCCAACTGCCGTGTTTGCGGAAGTCCTCGAAGCTCAAGGTTTCTGCGCGGATGAAGCCGCGTTCGAAGTCCGTGTGGATGACGCCTGCGCACTGCGGAGCCTTGAAACCGGAGTGGAACGTCCAGGCGCGGCATTCCTTTTCGCCGGCGGTAAAGAACGTGCGGAGTCCGAGAATTTCGTAACCCTTGCGCACCACGGCGTCGAGGCCGGATTCCTTCATGCCGAGGTCCTTCAGGAATTCTGCCTTGTCGGCAGGTTCCATCTGGGAAAGTTCTTCTTCGATTTTTCCGCTGATGACGATTACGGCGTGTCCGTTCTTTTCTGCGTAAGCCTTGAGTTGGTCGACGTAGGCGTTTCCGGTGAGAATGTCGTCTTCCTTGACGTTGGCGCAGTAGAACAGCGGCTTGGCGGTGAGCAGGCAGAGATCCTTGAGGATGCCCTCCATCTCTTCGCTGTCGTTCATCACGGTGCGGGCGGGTTTTCCTTCTTCCAGGGTTTTCTTCAAAAGTTCACAGGCTGCGAGACGGGCCTTTGCTTCGGCGCTTCCGACACGTGCGGCCTTAGTCTCGGTGGCGAGGCGCTTTTCGACGGTGTCGAGGTCCTTGAGCATCAATTCCATCTCGATGACTTCCACGTCGCGTACCGGATCCACGGAACCGCTCACGTGCACGATGTTCTCGTCGTCGAAGCAGCGGATGACTTCCATGATGGCTTCGCATTCACGGATGTGGGTGAGGAACTGGTTGCCGAGGCCTTCGCCTTGGCTTGCTCCCTTTACAAGGCCTGCGATGTCCACGAACTCCGTGACTGCAGGAACGATGGACTTGGGGTTGTACACTTTTACAAGTTCGTCCAGGCGGCTGTCAGGAACGCTCACCATGCCCACGTTGGGTTCAATGGTGCAGAACGGATAGTTGGCGGCTTCGGCGCCGGCGTTGGTGATGGCATTGAAAATTGTGCTCTTGCCCACGTTGGGAAGGCCTACGATACCACATTTAAAACCCATGGTTGTCTCCAATGAAATAAGGCGTGGCGCTTGTGTCCACGCCCTTAGTTTTGGCGGTAAAGTTAGTTAAAATCGAAAGGCTTGTAAAACAGTTACAGGAAGTCGTCTCGGTTAACGCCGTAAATCCTGACGTTGTCGAGCCAGAGTTCCGTACCGTTGTAGCCGAATACCGTGAAGTTCGTGATCTTGTCGCGAGTGATGTCCCAGCCGTGGTAATCCTTGATTTTGTAGGAGAAGTCCTCGGGCTTCAGCGAAAGACGCTGCCACTTGGATGTTCCCTTGCTCTTGTACGAGCACTTGTAGTTCTTGTCGCCGCCCAGGCGTTCCAAAATGACTTCGTAGTCGCCATCGGTCTTGAGCCATACCACGAGGGAATCCATGCGGCTGAAATCGTGCGGTGTCGAGGTGAGGTGGGTGCCGACAAGCATCAGGTCGGGGTAGTTCGCCGAGTAGTTCACGTGCAGAACCGTGCCGCCGCGGATGGTGGTGTCCTTTTGCAGAGCAAGGTTCGTGAGAAGCGAAGTGGCCGTCACGGAATCGGTCAACGAGTCTGTCGTGTGAATCTGGATGTAGCAGATTTCCTGTTGCAGCGGGGCGGGCAAATCGTTGTTCGTGGATCCGCTTTCGAAGTTGAAAATTTCAACGGAGTTCAAATCGTACACTAGGGAATCGTCGAGTCCCTTCCATACGTTGACTTGCTCCTGGGCAGGTTCGTAGATGTCTCCCCATTCCATGGTCCAGACTCCGAGCGTGTCGTCCAGGTCATCGATGCGTATGTTGATGGCTGCGCTTTGGATGGTGGCGTCCCAACTGTCGATTTCTATGGGCAGTTCCTTGCCGTCGCTATTGAGCAGATGGATGTCGTTGCCGTCTTCCTGAGCCTGCGAAAAGTCGAAGTTGGTGGAATCAAGCCTGAGCACAAGTACGTAGGGCGCTTTCAGCGGTCGCATCCACGAAGAAATCAGATTTCTCGGATTGACTTTCTGCGTCTTTTTTACGACAATTTCGTTGGGAGCCTCGATGTGGCCCACGTCGATGGTTTCACTTGGCGTGACCGTGACTGACGTTTGGGCGATGCAAGTGTTTGTCTCTTGTTCCCAGGCTTTCAGTGCAATTTCGCCAGCGGGGAGGTCTTTCAAGATGAACTGACCGAGGGAGTCGGTTTTCTGTATTCTGCCAAGTCCCGGCACATGGACCCAGGAATACTTTTCTCCCTTGGCCAGGGAAATCCAGCCTTTCACGGAACCCGTTGCCTTGAGAGAGACGCTATCGACTATGTAGTCCGACGAGAACTTGTTCAATGTATAATGCAGTACGACAGAGGAATCGCCCTTGTCGATTTGCATGGTGTAACTGCCTTCGGCGTGGTCCTCGATGGTAATCTTGCCATTCTCGTCGGCGTTGCCCATGTACGTGTAGTCGTTGTCTTCGATAATGCCGGTGGTGTCGGAAACATACCAACTGGGCAGCACCTTGAATGCGGCTCGTTGCGCCTTGGAGTCACCATCAAAAACCTGGACCACGACAGATCCACTTGCAATCGCATTTTCGGTTTCCGTGGTGCTGCCGGCAGTTTCTACGGAACTGCTGCAGGCGCACAGAATCGCCGAAGGAGCGAAAAGCAATATTTTTTTGATGAAACCCATTACTTGACTCTCTTCTTGTTAAATGCTACCGGGAACATGGCGAGGTTCATCTGCAGAACGCGGGTCGGCTTGCCGCACTTATCCACGCGAATCTGGACTTCCTTGCGAAATTCCTGAATCATATTCTTGATATCTTCAAATCCCTTTTGGTCTACAGCCATAGTAAGTGTAGAAATATCTCGGTCCGATGGATCGATCGCGTTCAATGAACGGGCGCCAATTTGCATGACATTTGCCTGGAATTGGCGGATTGCCTGTGCGCGTTCTTCGCCAGAGATGTTTATGTGGGCGTCGGTCAGGCGGACGCGATCGTTCCCCAGGGGCTGGATGAATCCCAATTCCTTGAGCAAGTCAATGCTTTCGGCGACCTTGTCCTCTCCAATGGGCGGCTCCAGGCTGTCGGCAATCTCCTTTGCGTCTAGACGTCCCTGGTTGACTTCGATAAGAGCCCTGATGACCGGCGTCCACCAGTCGCTCAAGTATTTTTGCTCTTTGTTTTCAAGGAAATGCTTCTTGACGTCTTTCAGCAGGATGGCCTTGGCCAAAATCTCTTCGCGGGCGGCATCTGTTTTTGCACGGGAGGCTGTAATCAGCAGGTCGAAGTACTTGGCGGCACGGCCGGAGAGGTTCAAAAGT
Organism: Fibrobacter sp.; assembly: GCA_045598645.1. Taxonomy (GTDB): domain Bacteria; phylum Fibrobacterota; class Fibrobacteria; order Fibrobacterales; family Fibrobacteraceae; genus Fibrobacter. The sequence continues at coordinate 7,262 of JAZLMK010000118.1, read as the reverse complement.
TTCTTGACGGCGGGGATGCAACGAATGGGCAGGTTGCGCTTTTTTTCGGTAATGCAGAAAACATGGCTTGCGTCCAAGCCGATAGCTGCGCCCAGTACATTGTACGAGTACTTGCTGTTGACCTTCTTCTTTTCTTGATAGAAGTCGCGGATGATGTCCCGATAATCGGTGTAGTCGTATATGTTTTCCATAATCAAACCCGTATTGTAAAAATATATATATAATTTTGTAGGGGGTATTTTAAGCATATGAAGAATCGTTCTGTTATCATTTTGTCAATACTTGTTGTGATTGTACTCACACGTTTGGCTATCACATGGCACACGCAAAAAGTGGCTTTTGAAAAACACGAGTCACTTGTGGCCGAAACCTCGGAATGCTTGGATTTAGGGGAGTGGAACTGTGCCGAAAAAGGCATAAGGGCGTTATTGGCTAAATCACCGGACGACACGAATTTGCAAAAGCACTTGGCCATAATCCTTTATGAACAGGAGCGTTACGAGGAATGCCGCAACCATATCGCGGACTTGAAGTTCAACGACGAAGACATGAAATACCTCGATGCGAAAGTCGCTTCCCTAATTCGCGAAATGGAAGAACTTGGCATTGAACGGTCCATGCATTTTCGTGTGGAATTCGAAGGACATCCCAAAAAAAGCGATGTGATGGAAGCCTTGGCCGTGCTGGAAGTGGCGTACGATTCCTTGACCCATCTGTTTGATTTCCGCCCCGAAAACAAACTGCATTTAGTGCTTTACCAGTCCCAGGAGTACCAGGGAATGGGCCCGAGGCCCGATTGGGTTGGCGCCGTGTTCGATGGAAAGTTGCGCGTGCCGGTGAATGTCATGCAGTATAGGGAGGTGTATCGCCCCATGCTGTTTCATGAGTTGACCCACGCCTTTGTGCGTGCGATGACGCGCGCGTCAGTGCCTTTATGGATGAACGAAGGCATAGCCCAGGTGGTGGATGCTTCCAGGAACGACGAACCTCGACCGGATGGGACCGTTCCTTCGTTAAAGTCCCTCACGGAACCTTTTGTGAACGAATCCAGCACGGACGTGGCAAAAAGGCTTTATTGGTATTCCCAGAAAATGGTCGAGGAACTTTTGCAGAAGGACGGGGGTGGAATTGCTGCTTTCCCCAGGTTCCGCGCGTGCGTCCAGGAATTGCGCGTGCTTGGGGTCGACAAGGCTCTGCAGAAGTATTATGGCGTGAACGCAGAACAACTGCTTGCGAAAGTCAGGTAGGCGGGCGTTGGAGGCTAAGATGAAGAAAGTGACGATTCTTGCCACGGGCGGGACTATTGCCGGAGCCGGAAAAAACGGTTGCGATACGGGGTATGTATCGGGCGTGATTGATGCTGCCGACTTGGTGGCTGCGGTCCCTGGCCTCGATGCCGTGGCGAACGTGACCGTAGAACAAATTTGCAATGTGAATTCGGATGACATTACGGATAAAGTATGGCTTTCGCTAGCGAAACGCGTGAATGAATTGCAGCAGGATCCCGATGTCGACGGAATCGTAATTACGCATGGTACCGACACCATGGAGGAAACCGCCTATTTCTTGAGCCTTGCCGTAGATGGCTCGCTCAGCAGTTCAAAACGCGGTCCAAAACACGTTGTTTTGACGGGTGCCATGCGTCCTGCTACCGCCAAGGAACCGGATGGCCCTGCGAACTTGTTTGGGGCCGTGCAGGCCGCTGTTGGATTTGCCGTGGATGACGATGCGCCTGCGAATTTTGTGTGGGTGTACTTTGCCGGAGAACTTTTCGATGCCCGCCATGTGCAAAAATGCAACGCTAACGCCTTGAACGCCATGGACGTGAATTATTCAGGCGAGGGCTCTGTCTGTGACGCTCCTCTTGAAATGAACTTCTTTGACGTCTCGGAACTGCAGGAACTCCCGCGTGTGAACGTGGTTTATTTTGCCGTGGATGCGAATCCGAAAATTCTCGAATTTGCGTCGAGCGTTTCGGATGGCCTTGTGATTGCCGGTGCTGGCGCTGGGGAGTTCAGCCTGGAATGGGCGGAGGCTCTCTCAAAAATTGACATCCCGGTGGTGGTGGCGACTCGTATCAATCACGGTGCGGTGGTTTTCAACGAATCCCTTGTCCGTGGTCCCGAAGGGGTGGCTCGCGTTGGCGCTGGAGATTTGCCGCCGGCGAAGGCCGCGGTGCTATTGCGCTTAGCGCTTACGCAAACAACAAATCCCCAGAAACTCCGCAGATGTTTCGCAAGACAGTAGAATAATCGCGCGGAAGCGCGCCTTATAAGTCGGCGCAGCCGCACACCAACCACTAATCACTAACCACCAACCACTAAAATATGAAATTCTTGATTCAGCGAGTGACTCGCGCACAAGTGAACATCGATGGTAGTACAGTCGGTGAAATTGACGGCAAGGGCTTCTTGGTGTTTATCGGAGTGGGCGAGGGCGATACCCGCGAAATTGCGGACAGGCTCATCAAAAAGATGCTGGCGCTCCGCATTTTCGCCGATGAAAACGGCAAGACGAACCTTTCCATCAGGGATGTCGAAGGCTCTCTATTGCTGGTCTCGCAGTTCACGCTCTATGCCGACTGTCACAAAGGAAACCGCCCAACGTTCAACAATGCCGGAAATCCGGCCTTGGCAAAAGAACTCTACGAGTATATCGTGGTGGAATGCAAAAAGGAGATTCCGGTGGTTGAGACTGGCCGCTTTGGCGCCGATATGCAGGTGGGCCTTGTGAATGACGGACCCTTTACCATAATGCTTGACTAGGGATTCTTTGCGGCGAGAATAAATCGTTATTTTTAAAGAATAATGATTTATAATATTTGTAAATCGTAAGATTTTACGAATTAATTGTTGGTTTTGACCAATGCTGCTGAATGTCTGGAATGCGGAACGAAGTGTTTTGGGTTGGCTCGCTGTGTTGACTTTCTGCTTTTTGTATATTTGAAATATGGAAAGAAATTTTTTGCGGAATATTTCTGGCTGCACGCTTTTCGTTGTCGTGCTTGCGCTTTGTTCGTGCGCGGGCATGCGCGACGATGCTCCCGAGGGTGGTGCCAACAATGATATGGCCGATACGGCCTGCGACGAGTGCGGTAATCAGGGCGACATTGAACTCAAGATAACAGATGAAAAGTTTTATCGCGAGTGGAACCAGGTGGCGTACAGCCATATGGATTCCTCTGCGGTGGTCGGTGTTTTCCCGTCGCTCAAGATTGTGGCCAAGCGCCCTGAAAAGTGCAAGATGTGCCACAGTTTCAGTGCTGACGCCCTGGATTTCGACTTGGCCCATGTGGAAGATTCCCTTTTCGTGAAGGCGTTCCCGAAAATGCAACGCGAACTTATGCTTCCGGGAATGCGTTTGCCCGATGCCGATTCGCTCTACCTTGATACTTTGTCTGTGATGCTCTTGAAGTCGGAATTCGCCGATGGTATGCGACTAGACAACATGAAACCGTGGCAAGAACGCGATGGTATTGAACAGACTATCAATCGCACGCCGCCGGCAAAGTTCAGGAATCTTCTGAACGATATCGCGAGCCGTTACGGTCTTCGCTACCTTTCTATACCGGTGTTCCTGGAAGTGGAGATGATTCCCGATCTGGGCAGAAGTGGCGGTTACAAGTGGAAAATCCTTTGGAGCCTCTGGGATGCCCGCTATGGCGATTTGGTGTTCTTGACGTATTCGGAATTTACCGCCGCGACGACTAGCCGCGTGGCTCCCGAAAAAGACTGGTCGGTGCCTTTTGGCCCGCGTCTTTGGAAAATGTTCAGTGTGGATTTCGGCAAATTGGAAAATCACTGATAGCGGCTTAACTCAACTAAGTTACTAAAGTAGCAAGTTTCGTATATCTCGTCTGTAGGCGCGTAGCGCCGTTCTCTCGTCTAATTTCTATCTTTCACCTTATGAATTCCGCATTTTACGTATTTATGAAACTTCTGCCGAAGAACGCGGCCAGCCGTGCCTTCGGTATTGTCACTCGCCTTCGTCTTCCCATTGTGAGTAGGGTGGCCCGCAACGCGTTCGCCCGCTATTACAAATTGAACATGGAGGAGTCGGAATACCCGCTTTCCCATTACCGCAACATCGGTGAACTTTTTATCCGCAGACTCAAGCCGGGGGCGCGTCCGATAGCCGATTCCGAAATCGTGAGCCCTGTCGACGGAGTCCTTTCGCAGACAGCGGTCTTTGATACGAACCAGGAGATGATCCAGGCGAAGGGCAAGTATTATACGCTCAAGGACTTGCTTCGCGACGACGAGATGGCGAAGCGTTTCGAGGGCGGAGCCTTCGCGACGATATATCTGGCTCCGTTCAATTACCATCGCATCCATAGCCCGGTGAAGGGGGAACTGGTGGATGCCAGTTACTGCCCGGGAACGCTTTGGCCGGTGAATGTGGGCAGCGTCGAGCGCGTAGAAGGTCTGTTCTGCATAAACGAACGCCTTACCAGCCGCATCCGTCTTGAAGACGGCTCCGAGATTCTCGTTGTGAAGGTCGGTGCCACCAACGTGGGCCGCATCGGTGTCGTCTACAGCGACGACCTCTTGACGAACGCCGGGAAACTCCCGCATAGCGGTAAGCGCATGGATTGGAGTCCGAGCGAGAAGGTCGCTTTCGAGAAGGGCGGGGAACTGGGCCGCTTTGAAATGGGCAGCACGGTGATTCTCGTGGTTGACAAGAATATTCGCGAACGCCACCCGGACCTGTTCAAGACTCGTGTCGGTCAGGCCGTGAAAGTGGGCGAGGCGCTCTAGCGTTTCTGGATGTTTGTTGCGTACATTGCTCCGTAATAGTTGATGGTATCAGTAAAGAGATTCGTTCACGATGAGCCTGTGCTCATGAAGGCCGTGACGGCATTTGTCGAACGGTTCTCTTCCGTTCCTGACCCTGTATTGCTTATGGCCCGGCGGGCAAAAACTTCGACGGGCCGCGTTGCCTGGACTCTGCTTGGTTCTGCTCTTTTCCAGGACCGTAACTGTGTTCAAATGGCGACTCTGTTGAACGCACTCTACGAAACGTTCCCCGAAGAAAAACTTTGGACGCTTCCTGTCCCCGCAGCCTCTGCGATAAACGATGTGGTCGAGTTGGCCTTCGGCAGCCGCAACTGGAGCGTATTCGAACATGTGGCTGGAATCTTTTGGAGTGTCGGCTTGTTCGTGCGGCATCATCCGGACTTGGATGCTTGGGCCAAAGAGCGGACTCCCGAAGAAATGTGGCGAGACTTGGGCGAGATTTACTTCATGGGCAAGTCGAATCCCCGTCCGAAGGCTTGCGCCGCCATTTACCGCATTATCGCTCGGATTCCGCTTGGCCTTGGCGTTCCGTATAAAAAATCCCGCAAGATGCCCCCGCTTCCGCTGACTATGGGAACTCGCCGTTTTTTGGCAATCCTTGGCCCGGCCCGCGAGGAAGGCTTTGCCGATTTGGAGCCTGCAGAAAAGCAGAAGATGGCTACCGAATTCTTTGTTGCCGCGAATTCCGAAAATCCGTATGCCGTAGCCCATGCGCTCCAATTTTTCCTGGAAGACGGTCGCGAAGATTTTATTTGTCGGGAATGCACGGAAACTTGCCGTGATTGCCCCTTGTACGAGAATTGCGATTATGCAGTGCATCAAGGTTAGCAATCTATGCTAAATTGTAGATATATGTTCTTCGGTCTTAAAATTGCGACTTTGTCCCTTGGCCTTGCGCTCCTTTTGGCCGCATGTGCCCAGGAGCCCGAGAAGCCCGTGGACTACACGCAAATTCCGTACAAGGATGTAAAGCCGGTGAACGTGAGTGTCGATGTCCTGCCGAAGGACGGAAAAATCGCGGCGCTCGAAAAACGCATGGACTTGCACTATCCCATGATGCTCGGCGATACGCTGGATGTCTGCATTCTGGAATTCAAGAGCGATGTCTACGCCCTGGATTACTACATGAATAGCGGGCGGTTCCAGGGAATTGTCCCCATCCTGAGGGGCTCCTTTATGGAGCAGAGCATCCGTTCCGATGCCCGCATATTCATTTTCCGGCATGACAGTTTCCGCCGCTATGAACGCAGTGACCTAGAAAACTACGTGCGTGGATTTCCCGGCTTCCGAGGTGGTTTCCCCCAGGAATTTTTGAGTCTTCCCTTTGAACATCGCGAGGCCGGTCGTACGTCGGTGCAAACTAAGTATTTCTTGGGGGTGAAGTCGTTTTTCCCGGTGCTGGTGCAGAGTTACAAGGACTCCGACATGCGTTGGAATGTTGCTCGAAGTTGGGAACAGGTCGAAGAGTCCGCTTATAATTCATGGGTCTCGCAATTAAAGAGGTCGGAGCCCCTGGGGGTTGCCCGCGATGTGGAAGTCGTCTATTTCGATGCTGGCGCTGGAGCCGTGGGGATGGCTTCCCAACTACCGGGTGGGCGTGTCGTGGTCGTGTGGGGCTACCTGAGTTGGTTTGACTTGGAACGCAAGTTCTTTGTTGCAAGTGACCGAATCTACGAAGCCAGGTTCTAGCAACCACTAACCACCAACCACTAATCACTTTTTAATTATATTATCATCATGGCTATTGAAAAACTTGCAGAAACTCTTTTGGAAAAACTCCGCTTCATCACGCAGGCGGAAACTGTCATCGGCAAACCTATCCAGGCTGGCGAATCTACTGTCGTTCCCGTGAGCCGCGTGTCCGTGGGCTTCGGCTTTGGCGGCCACCAGAGCAAGGGCGATACCTCCGCTAGCGGTGGTGGTGCCTCCGTGGAACCGGTCGCGTTCCTCGTCATCAAGGGCGACGACGTGCGCATTATGCCTGTTACCAAGGACAGTTCCCTGGTGTCGAAAGTCATGGATATTGTGCCCGACGTGGTGAACAAGTTCAGCAAGAAGACTGGCGAAGTCTAGACTGATTTTGAGTTTTTGAACATTTTGATGGACTAAAAATCGATTTTAGGTGATTTGGTTTATTATTTTGTTAGTTTGTTCGTAAAATAATGGACTGAATTGAAATTTTGGGGCGTTTGGTCCATCAAAATCGCGAAAGCCTACAAAAAATCCCGATGCCTAAGCACCGGGAAATTTTTTTAGGTTGAGCTATGAAGCATATCTATTGGATAACCTCATACCTCAAAGGGCCGAAGGCCCGACCTCATACCTCTTAGCCCAAGATCTTCTTTTCGTAGTCGCCCATGCAGTCGACGAGGGCCTGCACGCCTTCGATCGGCATAGCGTTGTAGATGGAGGCGCGGAAGCCGCCAACAGAACGGTGACCCTTGATCTGCACGAGGCCGCGGGCCT
>JAZLMK010000117.1:0-3717 GCA_045598645.1 Fibrobacter sp. | reverse complement strand
CGGGCGAAGGCGCCTTCTATGGTCCGAAAAGTGTGCAAAACGAGTGTCGCAGAAAAATGCTTGCATTTTTCTATGACCGAGTGCAGCCACGGACGCCATCGGCGTCAAGCTTGAATTCACCCTGAAGGATTCCCTCGGCCGCGATTGGCAGTGCGGTACCATCCAGGTGGACTTCAACTTGCCCCAGCGCCTTGGTGCAGAATATGTGGGTAAGGACAACCAGAAGCACATCCCCGTTATGCTGCACCGCGCAGCCGTGGGTTCCATCGAACGCTTCCTGGGCATCCTTATCGAAGAATTCATGGGCGATTTCCCGCTTTGGCTCGCTCCGGTCCAGGCACGCGTCCTCCCCATTTCCGAAAAGTTCGCTGAATACGCCCACAAGGTGGAACGCGAACTCGTGAACGCCGGCGTCCGCTGCGACATTGACGAAAGCAACGAGAAGCTCGGCTACAAGTTCCGTCAGTGCGAACTCCAGAAGGTTCCGTACAAGATTATTGTAGGTGAAAAGGAAATGAACGAAGGCGCCATCTCTGTGAACAAGAGAAAGGAAGGCGATAAGGGCAGCATGACCGTCGCCCAGTTCCTCGAAATGACCGCAGAAGACCGCAAGGTTGTGCGGTAATTAGGTAAGAGGTCGCTTCGCTCTGAGGTCGGGCCTACGGCCCTTTGAGGTGCGAGGCCCAGCAAACGCCACCCTGAGGAAACTCAGGGTCGGCAGCGTTACAATTCAAAAGGCAGGCTCTGTCAAGAGTCTGCCTTTTTTGTCAATTATTGACGGTTTCCGTATGTATATTTTCTCATAAGAGTATTCTTCCCTTCTCAAAGGAGTTTTTCCCATGCAAAACAATAGCGTCCATCTTCATTGCCTATTAGTTCCCCTCAACATGCAGGGGTTGGAAATAGACATGGAACAAAATGGAGATCTTCAAACAGGGAACTAAAAAAAATGGAGTCTTACAGAAGAACAAACATGCGCCTTAACCAACACTTTATTCTTTGACTATTGTGAAAAATTTGATGTATTTATTGACCTTAACGAAGATCGTATTCTTAAACAAGAATTTGTTGAAGAGGCTTTAAGCATGGCAAAGGAAATTGAACAATATTGCGAAAAAGACTTTCAAAAAGACGCCATAAAAAAGTCCTTGAGGCATTAGAGTTCGCAAAATCAACAAATATGCCTGTATGGTTCTGGTTTTAACGCAAAAATAAACAGCAGAAATTCATGTCAGGCCCATCAAAAAGACCTAAAGCGACAAGTCTAGTCGCCGTCTAATCTAAAATAACAAACTAGCCATACACATTACAATCGCGTTCAATCTCCGTTCCCCCTGTTCCGTACATCGGAAACACGCATTTTCTCGCAAAATTTACCAAAACAACTTGTAAATAGAGTAAAAACCGGAAGACGAATTTTCATCACGCGAAAAAAACTGTATATTTATACCGACATAGAATTAGAGTAGTACTCTTGTTCCCGTAACGAAAAATCTGGTAAATTTTTTAAGGGCTTAGCCCTCGCAATCAGGGAAGAAGACGAACACTCACACCGATCGGGTGTGGGTCGTTGGGTGCATACCCACGGTTTGTCCTTTTTAAAAGGGACTCCGTCGCGCTTTAGATTGCGGGTTTACCAGAGCCTTCGTTACAAAAGCCGAACGACACCATGCCTTTTTTTAGACAAAAACGTTTGACTCATTTAGACAAGGTTACTTCTCGCAAACCGCCATAGGCAGAGGTATGCGACATATGAGACTTTGGATTTACGCTGGATTTCATTTCACGCCACACAAGTACCTCTCAAAAAAACAAATTTTCCCACTCATTTCAACCAAATAAAAAAGGAGTCTAATATGTTTTGTCAAAAATGTGGAGCACAAATGGACGATTCTGCTCAGTTTTGTTCCAAATGCGGACAAGCAAAAGCAGAATCAACTCAACAAAAAGATATAATGCAAAAAAATTTAACGGCAAAACAAGGATGTGGAATTTTCATAGCGATAATCCTATTCGCTTGTTTATCCGTCACAATGTGCGGAGACGATAAATCTTCTGAAAAAAAGGCAACTCAAAACACAGCAAAGCCACTTACTGCAGAAGAACAGTTAACTAAACGAAAAGAAGCCTGTTTTAGTGCATGGGATGGAAGTCATATAAGAATAAAAAACTGGTTAAAAAGTAACTACCTAAACGATCCCGGTAGTTACGAACATATTGAAACACGCTTTAGCAAAGATCCCAAAGGAGATACTCTCGACGTTCTTACCAAATTTTCCGCAAAGAACGGCTTTGGAGGCAGGGTAACCGGATTCATCCAATACAAAACAATTATACCGAACATAAACAACACATCTGTAAATACAAGTGACCCAAACTGGTGCCCAATCTTTGATTTCAAAACTGAATAAAGGCAACTCACTCAAATCGTTTCTTTTGTATTGGACCAAGGAAAGTCTTCCTTAGTTCTCGCTTACTGTGGAATATAAGTTGCTCTGATTTAGAAAGTTCTCCGCTTTCACATTTTAGACTGAGAAGCTGTAAGGTACAAATCAAGTCGGCAACTTGGAATAACTTATAATCCTTGGGAAGCACTTTTCGGAGTGTATAAGAGGATAGTTCCGTTGAAAGGATGTAATTCAAAATCCTGTTCAACTCGTGTTGGCCGTTGTCATACTAAAGGACAACATCCTCAAATTTTTGAAAGAAGGCTAGGTTTTGTCGGATGAACAGAGACATTTCGCGGGCCATACGACCTTCTAAAGCCAAAGTAGTTTCGCCTTGCCGCTTTTCGAAGACGAAGGTCTTGTAGGAAATCGGAGATTTCATGACGAAGAAAAACAGGCTTATAAAAAGAGACCTTCTTTTGTTTGGAGGCTCGTTGATGAAGATTTCTTCCCTGCGAATAAGCGGTGCTGTGTGAATGACAAAATCGTTGCCGAATCCAAGCGACTGGACCTTGGCGTTCAAAGCCTGAACATGGTCGCTTATATCTTTTGATTGGTCATGGATGACAAGTGTCACAATGTAATATGGGGATTTTGAATCGTAAGGGCCGAAATCCCCACTTTCATCCACAAAAATACTCAGGCAACTCACCAAATTCTCCAAACAAAAATGGCGGACAGTTTGCCCGCCTAATTAGGTTGAACCTGGGTCTTTCGACCAGCTCCTTAATAATATACATAAATTTCAACCTAAAGTCAATAAAAAAATGAACAAAAAAGCACTATTTTGCATTCGCGTTAGGGATAGTGACCCCTTAGGGCGGCGCTGTAGCGCCGTTTTAGTAGGCTGGTTGCGAGCGAAGCGATGTCAAACAGCCACTAAAATATAGCCCGGCCTTGCCGAAGGCAAGGAAACGCCCAAATTCCATCGTGGTGAAGTTCTCCACCCGCCCCGAAAAGCGCATAAGCCGAGTGTTGCGAAAATAAGCTCGCTTATTTTCATGACCGAGGCGAAGTAGCGGACGCCGAAGGCGTCAAAAGCGCGTGGGCTCCGACGAAATCTGGGACAAGGCTGAAGCCGCCCTCGACGAAGCGACGAAGCTCGCCGGCCTCGACTACATCTTGAACCCGGGCGAAGGCGCCTTCTATGGTCCGAAAAGTGTGCAAAACGAGTGTCGCAGAAAAATGCTTGCATTTTTCTATGACCGAGTGCAGCCACGGACGCCATCGGCGTCAAGCTTGAATTCACCCTGAAGGATTCCCTCGGCCG
>JAZLMK010000116.1:0-2952 GCA_045598645.1 Fibrobacter sp. | reverse complement strand
CATGACGAGCCTTGCGACGAGAGTCCCGCGCTTGGAGACATTCGAGAGGTTCACCGTGGCGGATTCGCCGCTGAAGGTTTCGCTCATGACTTCGTTGCCGAGGAGGTCGAAGATCTTGAGGGCCTTCGTGCCTTGAGCGGGTGCCTGAGCGATAAGCGTTCTACCGGCTACGTGCAGTGAACTTTGCATGGAAGGAATCGAGGCGATGATGCCGTCCTTCTTGCCATCGTCCTTGTCGTCGACCTTGGAATCGTCCTTCTTCACTTCTACAGTGTCGTTAGGACCAAATCCCCAAATGCGCTTGTCGCCTTTATAGATGGCGATGTAAGGGTCTTCAGGTGCCATTTGGATATCACCTTGTTCTTTGTCCCAAGAGGGCGTTCCGTCGTATGCGGGTTTGCCTTTCTCGGCTTCGTGGGCGGCAAAGCTCCAGGAACTGGTGATGTCAACTTTGGTGGGGTTCCTCAAAGTTTCGCATTTGTCACCGGATTTGAGGCCTTCCGTGATTCCTATATCCACTCTGATTTTTGAACCGAAATTGGCTTTGCCGATGTGAATGGGTAAGGCCCAGGTATAGGTGTCTTTTTCTTTGTTATATGTGTCTTCGACCTTTTCCAGAGAAAGATTTCTCAGTGATTCTTTGAACTCTTCATTGCAGGGCTTGTTGAAACCGCTTATGTCGTACGCTTGGCAGATGTCGGATGTGAAGGTGATTCCACAACTTTCTACGTCTGCTTCGGTAGCGTCAATGAAAAGTTTGGCGACTAAACTGTCTGTATTGTCTTTTTCGGAGATGGGGATGACGAGATTTATCATATTGATCTCGTTAAATTCGTAGAAGTACGCCCTTGCCTTCGTTTCCATTTTCGGAGTGGCGTCGGAGGTGTCGCAGTTGTCGCACTTCTTTTCGTAGTACTTGTTGCCGCCATTGCTTACGAGGGTGAGGGCGGAGATGAGGCTTGCCGAAGCGTCGAGGCAAAATTCGGATAAGTGGTAGTCGAACCAGCTTGCAAAGTCCGGTTCCCAGGAATAGGGGGCTTTAGGAGCAGGCCCTCCGACCAGGCCGCCTACTGGGCGAACATACTTGTATTCAAAGGCTGGAGTGTTTCTTCCTTCCGGGTTGGAGGCTCTGTGGTGCGGGTGGTTGTCGTTCTTGTCGCCGACGCCGTAGATAAAGGAAATGTCCCACGGGTTTACGCCAAGCAGGTAGTTCAACTGGTTGATGCCAAGTTGGTGCATTTCGCTTATCTTCCAACTGGGGGATTCCATATTGGGAAGTTCAATGCCCTGTTTTTCGATGTCTGTGGCTACGTCGGCGTAAGCCAGGACTTCAAAGACATTGCCTGCGTAGTATTGGTTATAAAACCAATTTTCCACGATAAACATGGTGTACCATGTGGGGTCGTAAGCGACTGTATTTTGTTTCCAACCGATGCCTCCCTCGGGCAGTTCAATTTTGCCAGTGCCAGCAGTGCTTATGTCGCCGAGATTCGCTATCATGTCGACGATGCAATCTTCGATGGCGTCAAGACGTTCTTCTTCGGTAAGACCGAAGGATTTTGCTTGGTCCTTGTCGGAAAGGATTAACTTGTACAAGGCGTACAAGGCGAATGTGTGTTGTGCAGACCAATCGGTATTTCTTGCATTTTTTAGTAAAGCATTATCATCGTTTGCGGCGAACCACCCGCCTTCAAAGAATCCTGCGCCAGAGCGAGCGTCGTTGACATTAGCTATTTCTGTTGAGCGGAGGGCATCGTTCAAATATTCTTCTTTGCCGGTGGCATATAATAATGTGGTGGAGGCAAGAGCAAGATCGTCAATATACAAGTTGTTGCCACTGTGTGCGCTCGTGTTTACTGTGGGAATTTTATTATTCTTAAAGGCTTTCTTGTCTCCGTAGGTGGAATTTCCGAGGACGAGGTTCTTGGCGAAGTCGTACATTTCTTCGGCGACCTTCAGGCAACTGTCCGCAAATTTCTTGTCGTACTTGGAGTAGTTCTTGCCGAGAATGGCGAGGCCTGCGGCAATTTCGCCCGAGACGTTGGAACCGAGTTCTCCGAGACGGACTTCGCGACCCGGTGCCCCGCCTTGATCGGCGGGGACGTCATCCTGAACTTCAGGGCGAGTCCATCCCGAGTGGTCGTATCCAAAGTTGCCGATGGATACCGGCATATCGTCAATCACGCCCTTGGCCGCACGGTAGGCTCTCAGGAAAAAGTCGGCGCCGTGCTTTGCTTCGCGAAGCATGTCTGGAATGTTGTCTGTGTTGACGAAATCTGCGTGGTTGTATGCATAGTGATCCACGTCCTTGGTGGGGTTGGTGGCAGACATTACAGCGAGAGTCATAAAGACGTATGACATTGTTATTGATTCTTTTATATGGTCTCCGCAATCATACCAACCACCTTGCAAATCGCCCGCCTTCGGGGAAATGGCGTCGGATTTGGAGCCTAAACCTTCAGAGTTGTTTACGACCGGGCCCGCGCCGTCCTGGGTGTGGCTCGGACCATGGAACCACGAACTGGAATTGCCGCTGCGCTGGATGCCGAAGAACTTGATAGTGGCGTCCTTCACCATGGTGTACACATCTTCACTCACGATGAAAGTGCTGGAAAGTTCGTCGCCGACCTTGATGCGGAGTCGCGTTTCCGTCGGAACGCTTTGGGGAATGTTGCCGATTTTCAAAATGCCCTTAGGAGAGGTGAAATCGATGGTATAGCGAGTGTTATTTGCTGTGTAGGAATTTATATCTGCGATAATTTGCCAGCTGGAATAGAGCGAGTCTTGGGTGGCGACAAAATCCCCGGAGACTTTTGTGCTGAGGGATTTGCCCTTGGCATCGACCACTTCAAAGGATTTGGCATTGCCGATATAATAGAATTGACGTTCCTTGTCGCTCTTGAGGTAACCGGCCTGGTTCACGCGGATGGGGGAGATGTGTTGGTTGATGGC
>JAZLMK010000115.1:0-87430 GCA_045598645.1 Fibrobacter sp. | reverse complement strand
CATTAGACGTAATAAAAGGCAAACCCGATCCTGAACCCTACCTAAGAGCGTGGGAGAAATCGGGTTTGGAGAAGTCGGAGTGTTGCGTGATAGAAAACGCGCCGATGGGGATACGCGCCGGCAATGCTGCCGGGTTGTTCACCATCGGAGTGAATACCGGTCCGCTACCCGACAACGACTTATACGATGCCGGAGCGGATGTCGTAGTCAAAGATATGGCTGCGCTATTGGCATACCTTATCCAAGTTCATATCTAACTGTGCCACGGAGCTGGCTCCGATGAGTACGGAAGTGACTCCCTCATGGTCAAGCAACCAACGAAGGGCGTACTGGCTAAGGGTCAGTCCTTGTGCTTGTGCCTCCTGATTGAGTTGGCGAACGCGCGTGAGGTAGTCTTCCGATATATCCGCACGATGGAGGAAGACCTCTTTCGTGGCGCGGCTACCCTCGGGAATACCATTGAGGTAACGGTCGGTGAGTAGTCCTTGCGCAAGCGGAGAGAAGCAGATAAAACCTGTTCCCAGTTCGCGAGCAACGGGCAGGTTCTGCTCAAGGGTCTCTTGGAAGAACATATTTGCCTTATACTGTCCTATGAGGCAAGGCACGTGCGCCGCAGCCAGATAAGCGCAGATAGCGCGTTGTTGTTCAGCCGGATAGTTACTGATACCCACATAAAGGGCTTTACCCGAACGAACGAGTTGGATGAGCGCTTCCGCAGTCTCCTCGATAGGGGTGTTAGGGTCGTATCGGTGGGTATAGAAGATATCGACATAGTCGAGGTGCATACGACGCAGCGACTGGTCGCAAGAGGCGATGATATACTTACGTGAACCGCCATCACCGTAAGGTCCGTCCCACATACGGTAGCCGGCTTTGGAGGAGATAATCATCTCATCGCGGTGAGCCGCTAAGTCGGACTGAAGGACGCACCCGAAGTTAATTTCCGCAGACCCGGGTTCGGGTCCATAGTTATTAGCAAGGTCAAAATGAGTGATACCCCTCTCCCACGCGTGGAGAAGGATATCACGGGCATTATCATAGTTATCGACAGAGCCGAAATTATGCCATAGTCCGAGGGAAACCTCGGGAAGATATAGGCCGGAATGGCCACAAAGGCGGTAGTTCATTAACCGTTAACTTTAGCCATGTGAGCAATGAGGTCGAGCACTTTGTTGGAGTAACCAATCTCGTTATCGTACCAAGAAACAACCTTAACGAAGGTGTCGGTCAGTGCGATACCGGCCTTAGCATCGAAGATAGAGGTAAGGGTGCAGCCCAAGAAGTCGCTACTTACAACAGCGTCCTCAGTATAACCAAGGATACCCTTGAGTTCG
This sequence comes from Fibrobacter sp., assembly GCA_045598645.1. Classification (GTDB taxonomy): domain Bacteria; phylum Fibrobacterota; class Fibrobacteria; order Fibrobacterales; family Fibrobacteraceae; genus Fibrobacter. The sequence continues at coordinate 86,096 of JAZLMK010000115.1, read as the reverse complement.
CCTTCAGAAGCTTCCTTCATGGCAGCGCAGATGGCCTTGTAAGCAGCATCCTTGTCGGCAGCCGGAGCGTTCTTGAGTTCAGCGGTGAGGTCGACGAAGGAAACGTCGGAAGTCGGCACGCGGAGAGACATACCGGTAAGCTTGCCGTTGAGTTCCGGAAGAACAACGCCAACAGCCTTAGCAGCACCCGTGGAAGACGGGATGATGTTTTCGAGGATGCCACGGCCACCGCGCCAGTCCTTCTTGGACGGGCCGTCAACGGTCTTCTGAGTAGCGGTTGCAGCGTGAACGGTGGTCATGAGGCCACGGACGATGCCGAACTTGTCGTTCAGGACCTTGGAAATCGGAGCCAAGCAGTTGGTGGTGCAGGAAGCGTTGGAGATGATCTGTTCACCCTTGTAGGTGTTGTGGTTGACACCGTAAACGAACATCGGGGTCTTGTCCTTAGCCGGAGCAGACATGATGACCTTCTTGGCACCAGCCTTGAGGTGGGCTTCGGCGAGTTCGGCGGTCAGGAAGAAGCCGGTGGATTCGACGACGACGTCGACATCGAGGGCACCCCAAGTGATAGCGGAAGGATCCTTTTCGGCGAAGATCTGAATCTTGTTGCCGTCAACGATCATGAAGTTGCCTTCGACCTTGATGTCATGGTTGAAACGGCCATGAACAGAGTCATACTTCAGCATGTAAGCGAGGTAATCCGGGTCGAGAAGGTCGTTGATACCGACAACCTGAATGTCATTTGCGAAGTTTTCCACAGCAGCGCGGAACACCATACGGCCGATACGACCGAAACCATTGATACCGAGTTTGAGAGCCATTATTGGATCCTTTTTGTTTATTGTGAAATTTGCTAACCACCCATATTGAAGTTCATCCAAATTGGAATGGTGCGCGTTTGACCCTAAATTTATTAAAATTGCACGAGTTGGGTAGAGTATTTTTATCTTTTTTTCGTTTTTATTGGACTTTTGTAAGGTAGAACACAAACATGATTCGCAATTTAAGCGTCATTTTCCGCATTGCACCGTTTTTCGGGCTGTTTTTCCTTGTTTCCTGCGCAGGAAACGGGCAACCTTTGACGGAAAACACCCCCGAAACATCGAATGACGACTCCGAGGGTTACTACGAGGACTACGAATCCACAACTGGAGCCGGCACTGCCAGTGCAACCACTAAAAAAAGTTCTTCAGGTACAAAAGCATCTACAGTCCAGGGCAACAAAATAGACGCGCAAGGCTACGCATTCTCGATTCCTAGCGGCGGCTGGAACGTGATTGGCGGCGAAGACGGAGCCCCCTACGAATTCTACAACGCAGAAACCGGACGAAGGGCCGTACTTGTGGAGGTGGAACTTCCGCAAGGAGAACCCGCGCGATTCATGGACCGCGCACAGATGGAAATGCAGACTTACGAATCCAGCGGCAAGAAGGCGACGCTCGCAGAGACGTACCCCGAAGAAGCGTTCGGGGTCACGGGGGCGTTTTTCGATGTCGCGGGAAAGCGATACGAAACGCCCTACGAGGCCGTAGGCCTTGTGACGGGCGCCGGAAACCGCGTTTACACCCTCAGTTTGTCGGCGACCGACGTGACCCTCCCGGCGGGGACTTTGAAAGAGGAATGGAAATCCTTTTTCGAAAGTTTCGAACTGAAGGACATCCCGCAGGAACAAGGTCCGGAACTATCCCCGGAGGTCATCCAGAATTACCGTAGCGATGCCCTCGGCTACTCCTGGCAGGTGAAAGACAACCTATGGCACAACTGGAACGGCATCGCCCGCCAAAACGAAGACCCGGACCTCGTACTTTCGAACAAGGACGAAGACATTTCGCTGTTTGTATATGGAGCCATGGTCCCAAGCGAAGAAGTGAACCAGAACGACATGTTCAAAGTGCTCCTCACCCGTCTGGGCGTAAACCCAAACGAACCGAGCATGGAAGTCAGACGCGTAAAAGTCGGTGACCGCTACGCCCAGGAATTCACCCTCACCCACGTTGTGAACAAATTTGATTTCTATTACCAGGGCCGCTATTTTTATGATGACGGACGCGGAATCCTTATCGTCACCTGGACGCAGGGTGCAAACAAGAAGAAATACGCAAAGGTGATGGACAACGCCGTAGAAGGCCTTATGGTCGGGGCAAAGCCCGCGCAAGCCTCCGATGCAGAGAGCGCCAAAAAGCAGGCGAAGTTCAACGCAGCCATCATGAGCCAGGTCGGGCTTTTGCGCCTTGTGGAAAACCAGCCTCTCGTCGCCCTAAGTTATTTCGAACGTGCAAACAAGATGGACCCGGAAGAGCCTATTTACTTGATCAACTGCGGTTTCGTTTACCAGCTCAAGGAACTGTATGGCCCAGGCATCAGCCACTTCACGAGCCAAATGGAACTTGTCCGCAAGAACGGAAAACTCCTGAGCATTTTGGGCGAAATGTACGAGGCGCTTTTTGACTACGGCCACGCCCGCGAATGTGCCGAAGGGGCTCTCCGCTACACGCCGAACAACCCGGAATACGTCATCAACCTGAGCGATGCCCTCTGGGGCCTTGGCCAGCGTCACCAATCCCTGATTGTGGTACAACGCCTTTACGACACGCAGCCGAGCAGCCGCCTGGGCGTTTACCTTGCAAAAACCTACATGGGGCTTGACCAGTACGCCGAAGCGGTCGATGTACTTTACGGAGTCCGCGGACGCTTTGGTATGAGCAAGGAACTGGGCGAAACCTTGATGGACGCACTCGTATTCCTCGGGCGTTACGAAGAAGCTCGCGCCATCAGCGAAGAAACTTTGGCCAAGGAAAGGAACGACTACAAGATTTGGACCATGCACGGGAAGATTCTTTTCTATTCCCGCAACTACCGCGATGCGGAAAAGGCGTTGACGAAAGCGCTTTCACTCAGGCCCGACAACGAGGACGCCAAGAGTTTCCTTTCGGCGACAAAGGCTTTCCTCGGCAAGGCCGACAACCGCACATTGCAAAAGCCAATCACACCTGTGGAAGAACGTACGGCGAACCTGAAGTCTCTTTTGCGCCCCGAAGCCAAAAAAGCAGGCACCGAAGGCGACTTCCCCGCCATCATCCACTACCACAAGGACATGCTCAAGGCAGAGAAGGGTGCAAACGACAAAGGCGCAAACTGGACCCGCAGCGAAGAAATGCTCATGGAAATCCTCGACGTGCGCGGAGCCGCGATTTACCGCGAATTCACGTTCGACTTTTTGCCCGGTTTCGACCGCATTTACCTGAACGCCCTTGAAGTTTACGACAGCAACTGGAACCTGAAGCAAAAGGCAAGCCTCAACGGAGCCTACATTACATACGCTACAGAAATCGGCGGCGGAAACGAAAGCCAGACCGCGCACTTCCCGCTGCAGGAACTCGCCCCGGGTGATTTCGTTTATATGCAGTTCAGCCGCACGAACATCGAAAACAAGGGCATGATTCCGTACACGAACTTCGAAAGCAGCCGCGACGTTCCCGTAGGCGAAAACATTTTCCGCATCTACGCCGACAAGAACCGCTTCGTGACCGAGGAATACGGGCCGCTCGAAAAGAAGGACATAAACGGTGGCGTCGAATGGAAAATCGACAACCCGGTCGTTGTGCGCAAGGAACTCTACATGCCGGTGTACCGCGACTTTGGCGCAGGCCTCATGCTGACCGGGAAACAAGAATGGGCGCAGGTCGGCGAAGACTACCAGAACCTCATAAAGCACCAGTTCAAGCAGGCCGTGAGCGTGCGTGAAAAGGCGTTTGAAGTTCGCGGAAGCAAACTCGGCGACGAAGCCGTGAAGGCTATCGTAAAGTTTGTTCGCCACGACATCCGCTACCGCGATGTCCGCTTCGGCGGTCACAGTCTTATTCCGCAGACCGCCGAAGTGACGCTCAAGGAGCGTCGTGGCGACTGCAAGGATATGGCACTTCTGCTTAAAGAAATGCTCGAAGCGATTGGCGTCAAGAGTTACCTTGCCGCCATCCACCTCACCGAAGAAGGCTTTGAACAACTCCCGACTATTCAGCAGTTCAACCACATGATTCTCTACATCCCGAAGCAGGACAAGGTAAGCGAAATGTGGGTCGACGCAACCGACAAGACCGGCAACGACCGCCCGGTTCCACTGGACATGGAAGGGAAAGTCGCCCTCATCATCGACGACGACCAAAGCCGCGTCGTGACGACCCCGATTCTCGAGGACAACCAGGAACACCAAATCGCTATAGAGCACAGCCTGTTCATTGCAGACGACGGAGCCTGCGAATTCCGCGATTCCGTTTCGCTCCAGGGCAAGTTCGCAAGCGCCATCCGCAACAAGTTCTTCAGCCACGACGTCAAGGAACAGGAAACGCTCCTCGAAGACTTCCTCGCGAGCGGAATCCCAGACGTGAGCATCGGAAACATCAAGATAGAGAACCTCAACGACTTCAATAAGCCGCTCGTCATCGTGAACACATACGCCTCCAAGGGCTACTTCGGCCAGGGCGGTTCCGAACTCAAGGGACGCTTCCCGAACGTCTGGGAACGCAGCCTGTTCAAGTTCCCGAAGGTTTCCAAGCGCCACCACCCCATCCGCATGCCACACGAAACGCAGTTCAGTTACAAGATTTCCGTGAAGGCAGCCAAGGGCCGCACCGTGAAAATTTCAAGCCCGAAGGCGTTCCCGCGCACTCCGGACTACGTAAGCTTCGAAAAGGGCTTCAACGGCGCCAACAGCATTAAGTGGACCACCTTCGCGCTTTACGCCGACCCGAGCGAATACGAAAAAATCCGCGAGGAATGGAACTACCTGCTGAGCGAAACGAGCCCGATGATTACCGTGAAATAGCCGTATGGACGCATCAACGATTGTAACGCTCCTCGCCTTCTGCACATGCGCAAGTTTCATCCAGCGCGTGAGCGGGTTCGGTTTCGGAATATTCGTCATGACCATGCTCCCGCACCTGATGCCAAGTTACGGCGAAGCGACGGCGCTCTCCGGGATACTTTCGGCATGCCTAGCGCTCTACGTCGTCGTCCGCATGCGCAAAAACCTCTCGTTCAAGCGGCAAATCCCGATAAACGTAGCCTTCATCGTGGTGAGCTATTTCGCCATCTCGTTCGTTGCCTCCATCGACGGGCAGTTCTTCAAGAAAATCCTCGGCGTCATCCTCATCGTCATCAGCATCTACTTCTTTTTCATCAGCGAAAAGATACGCATCAAGGCGAGTCTCCCCATGCAAATCGGGATGGGCTCCCTGAGCGGCGTCATGGGCGGAATGTTCGCCATGCCGGGCCCACCCGCGGTACTCTATTTTCTCGCCTCGGAACCGACCAAGGAAGGCTACCTCGCCGGAATCCAGACGTACTTCTTGATTTCAAACGTCATGATGACGGTGTTCCGCGTAAAGGCGGGTTTTGTCACGGAAGCCGTCGGATACGCTTGGTGCGTAGGAATCGTGGGCGTCCTCGTCGGCGCGTTTATCGGGAGCAAGGTGTTCAAGCGCGTCCCCACCAAGATCCTCCGGAAAATCGTCTACGCCTACATGGCCGTAAGCGGAGTCATCGCCATCGTCATGTAGATTTTGCGGCTGCGCCGCAAGTGTGCTTGAAAACGCACGCACCCACAAAAAAAACTCGGGCGAGCGCAAATCAAGGCTTGAAAACTGAAAATTCGCGAAATTGATGGACTAAAAAGCAGAAAAAGCATTTCGGTCCATCATTTTTTATGTTGTTTGTAACACTTTAGGGTAAAAAACAGGTTCATTTTCGCCAAGACTCGTTTTTTGTAGGACCAAATTGGAAAAATCTTTGATTTGGTCCATCATAAAATGCGAAAAACGGTTGCAAAATCGTTTGCAAGCCCATTTTTAAATTAATTTGTTCTAAATTTTGTAACCCAAAACAGGTAAAATTAAGATTTGGTCCATCATTTTTTAAATTTAGCCCATCATTTTCAAGAAACCCCATACTTCATTCCATCTTCATAGTCCGCATTTTACTACATTACACACATGCGTGCATTGATTCTTTCCGACATTCACGGTTCCGCAGATGCGGCGCGGGCAGCCCTCGCCTACTTCGAGAAGCTCCACTGCGACAAGATTTTCCTTTTGGGCGACACGCTTTACCACGGTCCAAGAAACCCGCTCCCCGCAGGTCACGGCCCCATGGGCGTCGTGGAGGCGCTGGAGCCGTACAAGGATAAAATCGTCGCGGTGCGCGGTAACTGCGATGCCGAAGTGGACCTGATGATGCTTGACTTCCCCATCAAGGACGAATTCGCCGTGGTGGAAGACTCCGTGAAAAACGCAGACGGGACAACGCGGACAATTCGTTTGTTCTTAAGCCACGGCCACATTTTTATGCCGGAATGCTTCCCGAAGAACGCCCTCGACTGCATCGAAAGGAACTCCGGATGCACAAAGACCGCGAACGGCGTCGCCAATGCGAACGGAACCTCAAACGTCGAAGAGAACCGCGACATCGACGCCTACCTTTTCGGGCACACGCACATTTTTCAACTTGAGCAGAACTTCAAAGGCGTGCTGATGGTGAATCCCGGTTCCACGAGTCTCCCCAAGGGCGGAAATCCGGCGACTTTCGGAATCTACGACAGCACGGGCGAATCCAGGAGCAGTTCCAAAATCCGCGCGAAGTTCAGCATCTACCGCCTTGACGACGGAAAAGAACTCGTATCGGACTTGATTTAAGCAAGATTTTCCGACAACGTACACCCCAGACTCGTTCCATCGCTTGGAACGGTTCGGTTATTTTTTATAACTTTAAGTCATGGTCTTGAACGTTATTTGGCTTATTTTCTTCTTCGGGGCGTTTGTCGCGTGCATGGTGCAGTGGCTCGCCTTCGGTGATTCCGGTATTTTCAACAAGGCGATTCTCGGTGCATTCGACATGTCGAAGACCGCATTCGAGATTGCCCTCGGGCTTACGGGCATTTTGAGCCTGTGGCTTGGCATCTTGAAGATTGGCGAAAAGGCAGGCGCCGTACAGATTTTGGCGAAGATCGTGCAGCCGCTTTTCAGCCGCCTGTTCCCTGAAATTCCGAAGGGGCACCCCGTGGTAGGCACGATGCTCATGAACATCAGCGCGAACATGCTCGGGCTCGACAACGCCGCCACCCCGATGGGCTTGAAGGCGATGAAGGAACTGCAGGACTTGAACCCGAACGAAGACAAGACCGTTGCGAGCAACTCGCAGATTATGTTCCTCGTGCTGAACGCAAGCGGCCTTACGCTGATTCCCGTAAGCATCATGACTTACCGTGCGCAGATGGGGGCAGCAAACCCGAGCGACGTATTCCTCCCGATTCTTTTGGCGACGTTCTTCAGCACGATTGCGGGCATCGTTTCACTCAGCTTTTTCCAGAAAGTTAAACTCAAAGACCCGGTGACCATCGCGTGGCTTGGCGGCCTTACGGCTTGCGTCATCGCCATCATGGTCTACTTCAGCCACCTCACCGCAGAAGCCATCGGTGTTTCTAGCCTTTTCATTAGCGGTATTGCGCTATTTGGCATCATCGTCGCATTCTTGGGGCTCGCCTGCTACAAGAAGGTGCAGGCCTACGAGGCTTTTGTGGAAGGCGCAAAGGACGGTTTCCACACGGCGGTGATGATCATCCCGAACCTTGTCGCGATTCTCGTCGGTGTCGCGGTATTCCGTGCGAGCGGCGCGATGGACCTTTTGATGAACGGGATTTCGTGGGTGCTGGGCTTGTTCGGAGCCGGGAACGACGTTGTACCCGCCCTCCCCACCGCCATCATGAAACCTTTAAGCGGGAGCGGTGCCCGCGGCATGATGATCGACGCCATGAAGACTCTCGGCCCCGACAGTTTCGCCGGCCGACTCAGTTGCATGTTCCAGGGCGCCGCCGACACCACGTTCTACATCATCGCGGTTTACTTCGGTTCCGTAGGCGTCAAGAAAACGCGCCACGCCGTCACCTGCGCCTTGATCGCAGACGCCGTGGGCGTCATCGCGGCCATTGCGATTGCCTACATCTTCTTCCCGCCGATGTAGCCTATCGCGTCAAGGGATACGACAGACCTAAAACGAGTGTAACACTGAATCTATGCGCGACGTCATTTGTGGAGCCGCGCTATTTTGTAGATGATCCCGATTTACAGCCATAGATTCCGGATAATCATGGTCACCCATATTGTTTTCGTCCAAAAGTTTAAAATTGCTGTACTTTTCACTCAGCGCAGATATATCGGACAAAATCTTAACCGCTTCGCTGCGGCGCAACCCGTAACGGCCGAAAGCCCCCGTTTTCTTGTACGCTGGACTTTGCGGGAAAACAACGCCCACCACATTTATCCCACGTTCAGCCGCTTTTTCGATAATGGCAATCAAGTTATTCCAATTGTTCTGGAAATCAACCATCTTATAATCTAGCCAAGTACTGTCAAAATCAACGCTGGAATTACCAAGTTCCCAACTGTAATCCGTAGAAAAGCCAACATTCTGCACGCCCTTGTGATACGAATGACGTTCATATTCAAAATCGTTACGCACATTATTCTGCGTGTATTCTAGCATACCTTTGGTTGGTTCATTTTTCCAAAAATTGTGATTTTCATCGTAAACATAACCTGGATAGTTTTTGTATTCCAAACTGAAAAAACTGTTAATGGGAACATCCTCTGAGTTCATCCACAAATCAATATCTAACGCAACAACAACATTACCGAGTTTTTTGGAATGATTCAACAAATAATTTTCAAAGAGGTATCGCGAAGAATACATGATATTAGGAACAAGCGACAAATTAATCGCATTGATGTCGTTGCTGAACAAGAGAGGATCAACGCTTGTCGAAGACCTTGACGATCCCAAGACTACCGTATTGATTGAATCCTTGTATTGCCAGAAAATTTCCATTTTGGTTCGGAAAATCGCAGCAGTAGAACTTCCGTTTTCCGAATAGTATTGGCCAGCGCTATCGGCATCCAACCTTGATTCCGTAGTGTCAAGCAAGAACATCTTTTTCACCCATAAAGCCGGATGCCATAGTTCTTCACCAGAGAAAAGTTCTGTAACGCTGGAATCCTTCATATTGACAACGGCAATTTTATTGTGAGCGCCATCGACATTCGCCAACGTTGCAACAGCCAAATCCGGGAAATTCGTCCACTCCGTATGATCAAACGTATAGCCTGGTTCCGAGGGTACAGATTGAACCAGTGTTCCGACGCTATCTACAATCAAGATTCGTTCATGCGTTTCGTAACTTTCGCCCACAAAAACCCGTCCGGTTTTGCCACCGAAATCCAGGAACAACGTGCGTTTTGACCCATCCCTGGAAAGGGAGGCGTTACAAGCCTGTTCTCCGTTATACCAAACGGAATCCCTGAAGGAACCATTTTCACCTAATCTAGCACGAAGCAACGAAGCACCGCTCACCGCAAAATTTCCATCCGAAGAAACACCACCGTTAAAAGTTCCATCGAATAGTTTCCGAGGCGCGCCAAACATCCCGTTTTCAAAAACCACAGACCATGTAGATTGCATATTCCAAGCAGAAGCCTCTTTATTCGAGCCTGCATCCGTCACATAAACAATCGCCGTATCGCCGTTTTCAAGGATTGTCCAGCGAGGAATGGCAGCCGATTCAACATCAAGTTTTACAACCAAGAAATCATCTGGAGCAAGCCTGCGTACATAGAGTTCCGACTTGCCTGGCACACCCTCAGGTTTCGTACAAAAAGCAACGAAATTTCCATCGGGAGAAACGTCAGGATGGTAGGCGTCCAAGGTATCGGCAATTTCAATCACAGACAAAATTCCATTTCGATAGTCCACGTAATTCAAATTTCCCGAAACATCGTCTCTAAAAACGAGCCGCATGTCGCTAGTTCGCGTTTGTCTTTTCAGTACAGATGGACTGGTTAAAGGAACAACCCTATTATAAACGGTCGCCCCGTTTGAATTCGTCCAAGCACCCCCTGGGATAGCACCATAGGCCAGGCGAAAACCGACGTACGGATACCTGCTTGACGAAAGAACGGCATAAACATCGCCGCGGGAAATGACATTCATGTTAGCAGGAGATGTTCCATAATAGCCCCCCTTCACAACACGTTCGCCAAGGCGACCGCCATCGCTTGCGCCAAGGTAATCCGTAAAAACAGCATCACTGAAAAAGCCCTTCCAGTCATTCACCCACTCCATGACGTTTCCCGCCATGTCGCAAAGTCCTAAGGCATTCTTCTTTTTTCCGCAGACGCCATGACGCACGAATTCAGAATTTTCATTATGCCAACCATCATCGGGATTCCACGACGGCAAAGCAGCAAACACCCATTCCGCTTCGGTCGGCAAACGATAGGCGGCAACGCTCGGATTAAAAACAAGCGCGTCGAGGCCAGTGCAACTCCCGGTAGAATCAAAATGGGCGGAAACATAGGAGTAAGCCGTGTCCAGGCGCTCCTTCTTGCTGCGTTCATTGGCGAACAGGACTGCGTCAAAATAGGTAACACCAACCACGGGAAGGTTATCACCCCCTTCGGGCAAAACGAACTTCGGCATCAAGGCGCGGAATTCCCCCTGCGTCACCTCGTGTTCGCCCAAGGCGAAGTCGTAATCGAACGACACCTGCATTCTGGGGCGTTCACTAACAGGAGCCAATGTATCGTCGGTCCCTAAAAAAACTGATTTTGAAGAAGAATAGATTTTCAGGAATCCAGAATGATCGACATCTTCTACGTATTCGTGGACGACGACGGATTCCGAATTTGAACAAGATATAACAAGGACTGCAAAAACGAGAAGAAGAAAAAACATTCTTCGCATGGCCCTTTCCTGCCTAGATAAACTAATGTAAAGCTTGGATAATCAAGAAAGCCAAGTACCCGATGTACGCAACAAGGAATACCGCACCTTCAATGTGATTGATGCGCCCAATGCGCCTTCCATCCTTCCCGATTTTGCTAATACGGGTCGGTAAGCCGAACAGCAACAAAAGAACCGTAAGCACAGCCATCACGGGCAGGTCGCGAACAAGCACGTTTGCATCGAAACTTTGCATCGGAGCGATTGTAGCCGCAATACCCACCACGGCAAGCGTATTGAACAAGTTGGAACCGACGATGTTTCCGAAGGCGAGGTCGTCCTCCCCCTTGCGAGCGGCGACGATGGAACTCGCAAGTTCAGGAAGCGACGTTCCGACAGCCACAATGGTAAGGCCAATGAGCAAGTCGCTCACGCCAAGTGCACGAGCAATGTCGCAGGCCCCCCACACCAAGGCGCGGGAACTCACCACCAAAAGCACAAGGCCCAAAACAAGCCAGAAAATGGACTTGCCCAAGGACACCGATTCTGCGCCATCTTCCGAGGCATCATCCGCAGCGTCCGTAGCATTCCCGGCAGCCTTTTTCGAGCGGAGTTCGCTCCAGATGTTGAACCCCATGACGCCAGCAAAGACGAGCAACAGAATTACACCGTCCAAGCGGCTCACACCACCATCGACCAAAAGAACAATCGTCAAGGCGGTAACAGCCAAGAGAATCGGCAAGTCGCGTTTCAGGGCCTCGCGTTTTACAAGTACAGGCATGATCACAGCCGTCACGCCGAGAATCAAGGCTATGTTCGCAATATTACTGCCGTAAGCGTTGCCAAGCGCCAGCTCGGGGTTCCCTTGCATCGCAGAAAGCGCCGAAACCACCATTTCTGGAGCAGAAGTTCCAAAGCCAACAACCACCATGCCAATCAGCAAGGTGCTCATGCCACAAAAGCGAGCGACGCCAACAGCGCCATCCACGAACTTGTCTGCGCTCCAGACAAGGACAACCAAGCCAACAATAACGGCAACAATAGGAAGAATCATTTAAACCAACGTTTAGAAGATGTAAGCCGAAAGACCGATAAGGAACGATGCCGTGCTCAGAGAGTTCAGGTTGAACATGTCATAGTCCTTTTCGCTGCAATCATACAGGCTAGAAATACCGGCATTGATCAGGAAATCCAAACCAATGTACTTGTTGGCCATCACGGAAAAACCAAAGACCAAGTCCCAGTCCACGGAACGGCGGTAATCCTTGTCAAGCATATCGAGTTTGGAGGATTCACCATCGAAGGTCACCTTGAATTCGTCCTGGATTGGCAACGACGCCTGGGTACCGATTTCAAACATGAACGAAGAACGCGGGCTCTTGAATGCGAAAAGAACCGGGATATCGATTTTACGCTGCTTGAACTTCGCCTTGATGGAGGTGGACGCGTAAGTTTCGGTAGCGCTTGCATCGCTCTGTTCGAACATCACGCCCAAGCGTAGACCAACCGTGTATTCGGTCAGCGGCAAAATGGTGAACACGCCGGCACGCCAGGTAAGGCCATAGTAAGAATCGAAATCGTAGTTGTAGTAGTAATCCCTATCGTCGGCAGACACGATGTAAGAACCGATGGAGGCCTGCACACCCAGCAAATGCTTCACGGGAACAAGGCCACGGAGTTCATCGAAAGTCACTGTATCCCTGCCGTTGGTCTGGGCCACGTACACGGTCTGTACAGGCACGTATTCCGAAGAGCGTACGGCATTGGGGTCGTTCGTGTAGACCGGCTGGTAAATCACCCTCGTAACGGTCTTTGTTTCGGTGGGGGCAGGAGCAGCCACCGGTTCGGCAGCGGCGGGCTCGGTTGCAGGTTCAGCTGCGGGAGCGGGGGCGGCGCCGTCACGGACAGCGACAGGAGCCGGGGCCTCTTCAGCAGGGGTGGCTTCGGCGGCAACGGGAGCCGGCTCAGCAACAGGAGCCGGTTCGGCAACAGGTTCTGCAGCGGGCGCTTCGGCGGCGGGGGCAGCAACGGCTTGAGCATCAGTGGCCGGGGCTACGGCAGCGGGCGTTTCGGCGGCGGGAGCCTCGGCGGTGGCAGGAGCCGCAGAAGGTGCTGCGGGAACTGCGGCAGGTTCTGCAGCAAAAACAACTGCAGCAAAAGTTGCAAGAGCCATAAAAGACTTTATTTTGAGATTCATAAACTTCTCCATTTGTCTATTCAATAATTATTATAGCATTTTTAAATGTGCCGAGTAACTTTTTTCTTTCGTTTTCCAACCATTTCTTTTCTATTTTAAGGAGTATGAAACTAAATATCACGCAAAAGCCCTCGGGCAAGGCAGACGCTAGTGCCCTTTTCTTTGTAAGGCAATCCATCCAATTTTCCGACATTTTAAACGAAACCGCCGAAAAGCAAGTTGATTCCGTACTCACCGGCATGAAAGACGGCGTTTTCGAGGACCTCGAATTCGTAGAAATTGACGACAAGCCGACCATCTTCGTAGATGCCGCAAAGGAACGCGGCATTTCGAGCCTCGACCACCTGCGCATGGCAGCCTTCCGCCTCGCAAACAAGGCCGCCCAAAAGCAAATCCCCATCGTGAGCATTATGCTCGCCGACGCCGCCGATGAACAGTTCAAGGCAATCGCCCACGGGCTCCACCACGCCGACTACAAGTTTGACGCTTACAAGAGCAAAAAGAAAGAACGTTTCCAGGTGACATTTGAAATTGCCGCCGGCGAACACGTAAATGAATTCAAGAAAATCGCCGAAGACGTAGCCGTTGAACAGAAGGCCGTTACCTTGGCCAAGAACCTCGTAAACACTCCGGCAGCCGATTTGACTCCGGCAGAATTCGTGGAACGCGCCAAGACCGTCGCCAAATATACGACGGGTCTTTCCATCAAGGTCCGCGACATGAAGCAACTTGAAAAGGAAGGCTTCATGGGCCACGTAACAGTAGGCAAGGGCAGTTCCCGCCCGCCGTTCATGGTGACGCTCAGCTACAACGGCGTCGGAAGAACTGGCCGCGGTTCCAAGGACCACCTCGTTATTGTCGGCAAGGGACTTTGCTTTGATACCGGCGGTCTCTGCCTCAAACCGCCTAAATCCATGCCCGAGATGATCAGCGACATGACAGGGGCAGCAACCGCCCTCGCCGCCATCCAGGCCATCGCTACTTTGGAACTCCCGATCAAGGTGAGCGCAGTACTTTGCCTCGCCGAAAACGCCATTGGCAATTTGTCTGTACTCCCCGGCGACATCTTTACCGCAAAAAACGGCAAAACCGTCATGGTCGATAACACCGACGCCGAAGGTCGCCTCGTACTTTCGGACGGTCTTGCAGAAGCGGGCCTCATCGGGGCAACGCACATCGTGGACCTTGCCACCCTCACCGGAGCCATGGTCCGTGCCCTCGGCTACGCCGTCGCAGGGTTCTTCAGCAACGACGACGCTCTCGCCTTGAACATCATCAACTGCGGCGAAGCCTGCTGCGAGAAGTTCTGGAGTATGCCCTTGGAAGAAGAATACGCCGACGCCCTCAAGGACAAGTTCGCGGACCTCAAAAACACCGGTTCCGACGCAGGTGCCATCAGCGCAGCCCTCTTCTTGCAGGAATTCGTTCCCGAAGACACCGCCTGGGCGCACCTCGACATCGCAGGAACCGCATTTGTCACCAAAAAGTGGAAATACACCGATTACGGCGCAACCGGATTCGGCGCACAGACGCTCATCGAACTCGCCCGTCGCATGGCCGCAGGCAGCCTCGCCGAAAGCGAATACAAATCTGTGTAAGCCAAGACACACAAAGCTAAACGTTTGAAATGACTGGGAAACTTTTTCTCAGTCATTTTTTTCGCTTTCGCTGCCAATTGACTCTCGTCTATTTTCTATCTTTACCGCCGTATGAAGAATGTAGATACTATTGCCGTTCTCGATTTTGGTGGTCAGTACGCCCACCTCATCGCAAACCGTGTCCGCCGTCTCGGCGTTTTCACCGAAATTCACTCCCCTAACTGCGACGTTTCCGAACTGGAGGGCGTGAAGGGAATCATCTATTCCGGCGGCCCCAGCAGCGTTTATGCAGCAGACGCTCCGGAATACAATCCCGAAATCCTGAACCTTCCGGTGCCGAAGCTCGGCATTTGCTACGGCCACCAGCTCATCGCCCAGCAGTTGGGCGGTCACGTGGAGCCGGGCAAGGTCAAGGAATACGGCATCGCCGACCTCATCGTTGGTGACGAAAACTGCCCGATTTTGAAGGGCCTCCCGAAGGCCTCCCCCATGTGGATGAGCCACGGTGACCAAGTGACCAAGCTCCCGGAAGGCTACCGCATCGTCGCAAGCACCAAGGACTGCGAAGTCGCAGCCGTCGCCCTCGACGAAAAGAAGATTTACGGTATCCAGTTCCACCCGGAAGTCACGCACAGCAAGTTCGGCATGAAGATTCTCGAGAACTTCGTGGACATCACCGGCGCACAGAAGACCTGGAACATGAAGAGCTACCTCCCGCTCATCACCGCCCGCATTCAGGAACAGGTGAAGGACCGCAAGGTGTTCCTCCTCGTGAGTGGCGGCGTCGATTCCACGGTGGCATTCGTCCTCTTGAACCGCGTGCTTGGCCCCGAAAAGGTATTGGGCCTGCATGTGGATAACGGCATGATGCGCCTCGGCGAATCCCAGAAAATCATGGACTACCTCACCAAGGAAGGCATGAACAACCTGAAGATCCGCGACGCAAGCGAACACTTCCTTTCGAAGCTCGTGGGCATTACGGCCCCCGAAACCAAGCGCGGCATTATCGGCAAGGAATTCCTCGTGGTGAAAGACGAGGAAATGGCAAAACTCAACTTGGACCCGAACCAGTGGATGATGGCCCAGGGCACTATCTACCCCGACACCATCGAAAGTGGCGGCACCAAGAACGCCGACAAGATCAAGACGCACCACAACCGCGTGCAGGAAGTCTTGGACCTCATGGAAAAGGGCCTCGTGCTCGAACCGCTCGCCGACCTCTACAAGGACGAAGTCCGTGCACTCGGCGAAGAACTTGGCATTCCGCACAACCTCGTGTGGCGCCATCCGTTCCCAGGCCCGGGTCTCGGCGTGCGCCTGCTTTGCAGCGACGGCAAACTCGCCCAGGACATGGTCGCCTTCGATGACGTGAAGGACACCAACGGCGGAACTCTCGCCGACTACCTCAAGGCAAACAACATTTCTGGCCGCATGCTCCCCATCAAGAGCGTGGGCGTGCAAGGCGACGGCCGCACCTATGCGCAGCCGTTCCTCCTCACGACCGCGGGCCTCACCTGGAAGCAGTGCGAAAAGTTCTCGACCGAACTTGCGAACCGTTTCAAGGCCATCAACCGCGTGATTTACCAGATTGGTACCGGCGCCGATGAAGACCCGAAACTCGTGGAACAGTACGCCACCCGCGAAAACTTCGACACGCTCCGCAAGTTCGACGACATCTGCACCACGTTCCTGCAAGAAAACAACCTGTACGAACAAATTTGGCAGATGCCCGTGGTGAGCGTCCCGCTCCGTACCGCAGGCAAGCCCTGCATCGTGATGCGCCCGGTGAACTCCACCGAAGCCATGACCGCGAACTTCGCCGAAATCGACCAAGCGATGCTTGCAGGCCTCTGGCGCAAGTTCGAAATGGAAGGCGCCGGCTCCCTCTGGTACGACGTCACCCACAAACCCCCGGGAACCATTGAGTGGGAGTAGCGCGTGTTGTTGAACACCTAGTGTTCCACCTTGTGTAAAAACAGGTTCCAACCCAAGTTTGCAAACACCGAGAGTCAATCTCGGTGTTTTTTTTGTTTGCAACGGGGTTTGAAACGGGAGTGCAACACGGTTTGAAACGAGGGTTGAAACCCCGTTCAAGCCCAGGTTACAACAGGGTTTTAAGCGATTGTCTTGAACCTAAGGCGCCGCCGTTTGCAACAAGGTGGCAACGCTGGTTCGGGATGATGTTGAGAACAAAGTTGCAGACGATGGGTTCAAACCAGGTTGGAACGAACGATTGCACATGTTGGAACGAAGGTCGCAAAGGTACAGCGCGGAGCCGAGTGTCGCAAAAATGAGCTTGCTCATTTTTATGACCGAGGCGAACAAGCAGACGCTGAAGCCGTAGGCGTAAGCGTCAGTAAGCACTCCTATTTTTCCACCACGTGTCCGGAAAGTTCCCGAAAATCGTCTTTCTTGTACAACGTAACTCCGGGAGACACCAAATGGAAAACGGACTGTTCCGCAAGAGCCGCAATGTTGAATTCAAATGAATCCAGTCGATTGCGGTAACTTTCCGCAGAATTATCGAAAGACACCATGTATGGCGGACGTTTCAGTTTGCCCTCACTCACTAGCGAAAGCAGTTCCACCCCGACTTTATCGTTTGAAACGACCCACGCCTCTACGGGAGGTACATTTTTCGCAAGCGATAGCAGTATTCGTCTATAACGCATGTGCGCATGCGGTTCCTGCATAAAGTCGTACGGGCTCGCGTGCGTTGCATCGGTCGACTCGTAAACCTGCAGCCCAACCTTTTGGAGTCCACGCAACCGTTCAACAGACCACATGCTCATGTGATACGGGGAAACAAAAGCCACACGCTCAATCCCCTTCGCCTTCAAGAATTTCCCTACCGCGCGACCAGGGGATTCACCAAAGGCAAGGTTGAAAAAGGCAAAGCGGGGCTCCCTTTTCAATGCTCGGGGAATATCGTACAGCGGGTGTTCCCACCACACAGCCACAGGAAAACGCGTGCAGGCAAGCGCCGCAAAAAGTCGATTCACGTTGAACACAAGCATGGTCGACACAATAGCGCCAAAACATTCGCGACAGCCTTCCAATTCCACGTGCCTGCCGTCTGCATCAAGGAATACGGCGAAATCTTCAAAATACCCGAGCGCACGAACTTTGAGGTTGTTGTTGCGAGCCTCCGCATACACCTTCTGCATGAAAGTCAATTCTCGTTCCTCCAGGCAGTTGAAATCGCCATTGGCATTACAACGCATAATCAAGAGGATTTCATTCACTCTTGAAGGCTCAAGCCGGGCATTCGTGAAATAATAGCGTCCTCTTCCTTGACGCTTGAGCACACCTCTCGCACGCAAAGACTCCAACGTACGTCGCATCGTCCCTGTCGACGCCCCGAATTCCTGGCACAGGTCCTTGAACGACGGAAGCGGTCCATCCGCAGAAATCCTGCCGGACTTCCAAGCCTCCAGCAATAGTCTTTCCAGACGGTCGGATTCGCGCTCGCGCACTGCAATATCTATTTCGGCCTTTTTGCCCCAGAAATATCCGTTGCCGTGTTCCGAATAGACTTTCCCGAGTTCAACCAACTTCTTGTACGCACGGAACACCGTAAAAGTCGACGAACCCATAGACGAGGCCACCTCACGAACAGAAGGGAGCCTTTCGCCATTCTTGAATCCCGAAGACTCGATCCATTTGCAATAATCGTCGACTTTCACGAGCAGTCTCCATTTATAACAGTAGATACACTTTGATACAAATATAATTAACTTTCACGCCCAAAGAACCGGCCACAACCTAAATTTTAGGTATCAACCACAAACATCCAAAAGTCCTTAAAAAACAAGGGAATCATGTTCAAAAAACTATTTTTAGCACTCGGAGTCTTGCCAATGACCTCTTTAGCATTTCAAATCGGAGCTTGGGTTGGCGGATCCGGCGAATACCCCCAGCCCACTCAACAAAACGTGCAGGCGTTCCAGGACTTGCAGGGAACGCACATGGACCTTATCAGTTACTTTGCGCTGTTTGACATCAACGACTGGAATGCGACTCAAGAGTACGCCAATGTCGCAAAAGCCAACGGTTCCACGCTCGTCGTCACGTGGATGGCGAACGGCTACGGCGCGCAAGATATCGTAAACGGAAAAGCGGACAACTACATCCGTGATTTTGCCAAGGGCGTAAAGAACTTCGGTGACGAAATTTGGCTTAGGCCGCTCCACGAGGCAAACGGCGACTGGTACGACTGGGGCGTCGGCAAATCCGGTGCAGGCAACACAGACGCAAATGTCGCCGAAGCATACCGCCATATCGTAAAAATCTTCCGCGAAGAAACCGTCACAAACGTCAAGTGGGTATGGACCACCAACGCCTCGAACCAGGGTAGCGGCACCTCCCTCACCGGCAACTACCCCGGTGACGACTATGTGGACTACATTTCCATCGACGGTTACAACTGGGGCAAAAGCCAAAGTTGGTCCAACTGGCAGTCTTTCTCGCAGGTGTTCAAAAACGCGTACACCGCCCTTGAAAAAATCAACAAGCCCCTGTTCATTGCAGAAATTTCCAGTTCCGAACTGGGTGGCAGCAAAGCCGATTGGATTACCGACATGTTCGAACATTTCTGCACCGATTTTTCGCGAGTGTTTGCAGTGATGTGGTTCAACCAGAGCAAAGGAAACGAAGGCGACTGGGCGCTCAACACATCGCAAGCGGCCGTTGACGCCTGGAAGGCGGGCATTGCCAAAATGAAAGAAAACACGGCAAGCCAGGCCGATACAACCAAAACAACCGATACGACAAGTACAGCGGACACCGTCAAAACGCCCGACACGACAGCAGTCACAAATATTCCTCGCGCCATCAACAACACTAAAACTTTTCGCCTGCAGAACGGCAAACTCTACATGCAACTCACTAGCGCGGTAACGGCCAAAGTGGTCCAGCTGGACTACCAGGGACGCATTCTGTGGCAGAGCGCGGCGCAGCATTTTTCGGCCGGCGAGCACGAAATCAATATTCCCGATACGAACGTTAAAAGTCTCTACAGATTGGAAACCGTCCGCTAGGACCGAAATTTCATCTGTCGCAAGCTCCGCTTTTTTAGCGGGGCTTACTTTTTTTTGTAAATTTGTGAAGAGGTCACCTCTAAAAATTCAATTTTCAAAAATTTGGTTGCGACTCTTCGCGCTGGTTCGTCGTTCAAAGTGGCAAATACCACCAGTATTCGCCACTTTTCATTCCTGTCATCGCTCGGTCTCACTCAAATTTTCTTAACCAAAGCAATTTTTAGAGGTGCCCAAGAATAATTTTGCGGAAAACGTAAACAAAGGACATCCCGTCATGGCCGGCATTACATACGAAGTCGAAGACAAGTCCCTCGTGGACCAAATCAGGAACGACGCGAAGAACGCCGCCCTCGAACTCATTGAAGCGGCGCACCTCACAAAAGGCCAAATCGTGGTCATCGGATGCAGCACGAGCGAGACTCTCGGAAACCAAGTCGGGAGCCATTCCGTCCCGGAAGTCGGCAAGGCTATTATGGATGGCCTGCAGAGTGTTTTCTCCCCAGCCGGGATTTTCATCGCGGCCCAGTGCTGCGAACACCTGAACCGAGCCATCATCGTGGAGCGCGAAGCTGTGCCGAACGCAGAAATCGTGAACGTCGTCCCGCAGCCGAAAGCGGGCGGTTCCTTCGCCACGGCCTGCTACGGAACATTCAAGGCACCGGTCGCCCTCGAGCACATCAAGGCGGACGCCGGCCTCGACATCGGCGGAACGCTTATCGGCATGCACCTCAAGGAAGTGGCCGTCCCCGTGCGTTTGAAACAGAACCACATCGGCAAGGCAATACTCCTCGCCGCGCGCACACGCCCCAAGTTCATCGGCGGCGACCGAGCCCGCTACGACGAAAACCTGAAATAAGCCTAAAAAAAGCCGATTTTACGCAAAAAAAAAGACTCGGTGTGGAGAGAAGCACACCGAGTCTAGACACCCAAGTCCGATACTTTCAACTACAGGACAGCGTTGAAAGTAAAAACAAACCTGATATTTTTAAAATACATACAAGTGTGACAAAAATCAAGTTTCTATATTAGAATTACTATGCAAAACTATTCCAACTTGGACGAATACTCTGAAATACTGGCAAAAAACGCAAAAAAGGCCAGCCGCACTATCCGCACCCTCGCCGCCGACAAGCGCGCAGCAGTGCTCAACCGGGTCGCAAGCCTCCTCCGCGAAAGCAAGGAAGCAATTCTCGCCGCAAACAAGATTGACGTGGACGCCTCCACAGGCAAGATAAGCGACGCGATGATTGACCGACTCACGCTGAACGATTCCCGCATCGAGGCCATGGCCGTGGGCGCCGAAGAAATCGCCGCTTTCGCAGACCCGCTGAACCGAGTCCTCGAAAGCCGCGAACTCAAGAACGGCATCAAAATCAGCCGCGTGGCCGTCCCCATTGGAAGCGTTTTCTTCATTTTCGAAAGCCGCCCGAACGTGACGATT
Organism: Fibrobacter sp.; assembly: GCA_045598645.1. Taxonomy (GTDB): domain Bacteria; phylum Fibrobacterota; class Fibrobacteria; order Fibrobacterales; family Fibrobacteraceae; genus Fibrobacter. Next base: position 65,057 of record JAZLMK010000115.1, on the reverse strand, counting down.
GACGGCGCATGCCTCTGCTTCAAGGCCGGCAACGCCGTGATTCTCCGCGGCGGCAAGGAATCCCTGAACAGCGCGAAGTGCCTCGCCGAAATCTTCCGCACAGCCCTCCGCGAAAACGGCGTGGACGAAGACGCCGTGCAGTTGGTGCAGGAAACGAGCCACGACCTCGTCTCCAAACTTTTGCAACGCAACGACTGCATCGACCTCGTGATTCCGCGCGGCGGCGAACGCCTCATCCGCGCCGTGGTGGAGCAGAGCAAGATTCCCGTCATCAAGCACTTCAACGGCATCTGCCACGTGTACGTGGACAAGTCCGCCGACATCGAGAAGGCCGAAAAGATTCTGATTAACGCAAAGACCCAGCGCACTGGCGTCTGCAACGCCATGGAATGCGTACTTCTGGACAAGCACCTGCCGACAAGCGACATCGCCCGCCTCGTGAACGCCCTCACAAGCCGCAACGTGGAACTCTTCGGCAACATGGACGCCCAGAAACACTTGGAAGGTATCGCGAAGGTCGCTGACATCGGCGACGAAGCCAACTACCACCACGAGTACCTCGCCCTCAAGGCAAGCATCAAGTTCGTCGAAGACGTCGCGGAAGCCTGCGACCACATCGAGAAGAACAGCAGCCGCCACACCGAGGCTGTTGTGGCCGAAGACTCGAACGTACAGGACTACTTTGTCGCAAACGTGGATTCCAGCAGCGTGATGGTGAACGCCAGCACCCGCTTTGCCGACGGCGGCGAATACGGTCTCGGTGCCGAAGTGGGAATCTCCACCGACAAGCTTCACGCTCGCGGCCCGATGGGCGTCGAAAGCCTCTGCACCTACAAGTGGGTGCTCCGCGGAGAAGGTCAAGTTAGAGGATAGAACAGAGCAAGGTCAAAAGATGAAATTCGACGAAATTATCAAAGAAGTGAAGTTTGAAGTGGAAGTGGACGGCGTAAAGCTCGCCCCAGCAATTGTGCAAGACGCAGACAAGGGCGACGTGCTCATGATGGCGTGGATGAACGAAGAAGCCCTCCGCCGCACCCACGAATGTGGCGAGATGGTGTTCTGGAGCCGCAGCCGCAAGGAATACTGGCACAAGGGCGACACGAGCGGAAACGTGATGACGGTCGTCGAGTGGGCTGCCGACTGCGACAGTGACGCACTCCTATTCAAAGTACGCATGCAGGGTCCGCAAGTCGCCTGCCACACCGGTGCAAGAAGTTGCTTCTTCAAAAAATGCGAGAAGTAAGGTTAGTGGCTAGGGAAGAAAGGCAATAAAAAAGAAAGGAAAAATGAAAAAATTATTCGTACTGTGGCTTGCCACAATGATGTTCGTCGCCTGCGGTGACGATAGTTCCAGCGGTCCGGATAACAGCTCCAACGGAAATTCCAGCCAGTTGCCAACTTCCAGCGGTTACAAGTACACGACAGCAATCAAAGTCGGAGACGGCATTCTTGTTTCGCAGACTCATGGCTGCGCCTATCATAGCGGAAATTTCGTCTGGGAAGAATACACATCCGATATCGACACAAGCAGTTTCAAGGTTGAAGGAGACTCCCTGTGGATTGGCCCGAAGCCAAGCGATTACGACCCCGACAATAGTTACTACCGTTACGAGAACTTATCTCTCAGCAATAACCACGACGGCATCTACGGCACCTGGAAAAGAACAGGATGCGAGAGAGATATCGCCACCAAGGAAATAACGTGCGGTCCTTACATAAATGGTTTATCGGGAATTACCGTTGACTTGATTATCACAACGGATTCCGCCACCTCCATTTTCAAGATTGACACAACTGTTTTAGGAGACAAATTTAAATCCTTAAACTTTGGGAGCTTCATCTACAAATTCAGTTTCGAAATGGGTGATTTGACAGAAGATTCCCTTGTGGCAATCGGGGCTATACAAGCCGATTCCAGCACTATCAAGATAAACACCCAGACCTTTACACTCAGCGACGAAAGTTACTTTGACGACACAGGAATGAACTTTGCCGATATCGTTTCTTCCAACGGCAAATCCTGTACCAGTCGAGGATCTTTAGGTTTTGTCTCCAAAGAACAGTGCCTTGCCGGCGACAAGGAATTGCTGCTAAGCGAACGCGACCACAGCGACGAAAGATGGCTTTACGAAGAGGGGCCGATTACCGGGTTTTCGACAAGCAATACCGCAGAATTCAGGAAATGCATGTACAGTCTTTTGACTCAAGAAACCATCGATTTTCTGAACGCAAACGCCCACTACGAAGGCGAAGTTGAATAAAAAAAGTCTAGGATACTCTCGTTACGCCCCTTAAAGAGAAAAAGGCATTAGGCATTGGTAATTTTTCATTTGCACCAAACGTAAAAAAAAGTAGATTATAAGTAAAATGCGTAAACAACCAACAAAGGATTTGGTCTTATGAAAAATTGGTACAAAATAATTGCGATGACTGCCGTCGCCATGATTTCTGCATTAACCCTCGCATCCTGCGGCGATGACTCCTCATCTACAAGTTCCCTTCCCGACGATGCAGGGAACAACAGCGCAGCAGACGACTTCACACTAACGCGCGATTACGCCATCCGATTCGACACCCTGGACGGAAAGCCTTACTTTATTCGCTACACACCATCGTGTTACTATCGAGACGAAAAATTCGTTCTTGATGTTGATTCCACCCTTTACCTCTATCTTTTCGACATAAAAAAAGACTCGCTGTATTTTAGAAATCTTGAAAAAAAAGGTGAAAAGTTCGTCAAGAGCGATTACGGATCGCTCTTCTTCGGAGACCATAAGAGTATTTTCGGAACCTGGGAAGACAAGGAATGCTTTGTCGACTATACATCTGGTGAAATTGAATGCGACGAAGAATACTTTGAAAAAAACATCAAGATTTCAAAGGACTCTCTCGTTTTTTCACAAACATTCCCTGAAGGCGTCTTTACCGACATCAAAGAATCGGAGGAGATGAACGACATCTTATACAGCCTGCTCAATTTAAGTGGCAAGGATGCCGAGGTGTTTTATGATGATCCGGAAAAAGTGTACAAGAATAAAAAAGTTGAAGTTCTCGACCGAGACACCTATACGACCCACATTTCCATTAACGGGAAAGAAATTTCCGCAGACTTCTCCGGGTCCAAATTCAAAGGGGACATAAGCGAAATTAATGTGACTGTTTCCTTTGGCAAGAAAGTCTGTAAAGGCCATTTCGAAACATCACTCACTCCCTGGAAATATTGTTCAGAGGAATTCAAAGACAAGCTATTCATTTTTGAGGATATGGTCGATTATTCAAACAACAACAATAAGGAATTTTATCCTTGTTTAAACGACTTGCTCAAATAGCGTGCATAAAATGATTCTGCAGGCAGATATTTACGACATCGTCCGGCATCATGGTTGGAAACGTTTTCTGCTTGCTGTTTCCGGCGGCTTGGACTCCATCTGCCTGGCGCATTACTTTATTGCAAATCGAGACGTTCTAGGCATTGAATGGCTAGGCATAGCACACGTGAACCACGGTCTGCGTGCAGGTTCCGCCGATTTGGACGAAAAGCTTGTCCGCGATTTCGCTGCGGCGAACGGCATTCCTTTTTTCTGTGCGCATTTGGAAGGGGCTGCTTTAAAATCTGCAGAAGGCTCCCTTGAGGAAAATGCCCGCGACGCGCGATACGACGCCCTACGCCATTTTGCTGAGGAAGCGCTCGCCGACGCCATCCTGACGGCACACCATGCGGGTGACCAGGCAGAGACTGTCTATATGCGACTCCGGCGCGGCACTACGCTTGAAGGCCTCAAAGGCATGCAGGATGTTTCCTCTTTCATTTACCGTCCATTCCTGAGCGTCGCCCGCGAGGAACTGCGCAACTACGCCCGCGAAAACAATCTTGATTGGCGCGAAGACGAGAGCAACAGCGACACGAAATTCGCCCGCAACAAAATTCGCCACGAACTGTTGCCCACACTTGAAAACAGGAATCCCGGCACAAGTGAGCAGTTAACGCGCATTGCAGCCCTCGCCGACAAGGCCTACCATAAAATCTGCGCCACCGCCAATACATTTTTTTCGCCAGCACTTGTCCCTACAACAACTACCGACAATCCGTCTGCAAGCATCCCCGCGGGCCTCCCTCAAAAACACATCGCGCTCGACAAAAAGAAATTCCGCAAGATTCTTGAAAAGCATGCAAGCGCAGACATCTCCGAGACATTCCGTCTATGGCTTTCCGCACAAGGTTTCCGATTTCCAGTGGACTTTTTCAAATCCCAAAGGGAGCCCGCCAACACGAGAATTCCACATCCTGTCGCCTACCGCAAGCGTTCCATCGTAAAAACAGGCCGTACAGTCTGGATTTGCGAATTTGAAGATGCCGGAGCGGCTGCAAAATTTGTATCTTGCGAATGAATTAGTAAAGGATTATAATGAGTCAAGCAAAAAAGCCAACATCCCCGTTCAAGAACCGCAATTTTATAATTGTCCTTATCATGCTCATCATGTTGTTCGTGATGTTTCCCCTGACAGGGAAAGACAATGGAAAGGATTTGACACGTACCGAATTTTTGGCCATGATGGGCGATTCCAGCAAGGTCATCACGGAACTCAGCCTACAAAAGACTCCCGACGGAGTGATTATCGAAGGCGCTTACGAAATGAGCAAGGAAGAAATCGCCGAGGCTCAAAAAAATCGAAGTGCAATCGCCCGTTTCACCCGCGCCGACGAAGAAAAAGGCAACACAATAAAATTCAAGAGCCACATGCTCGACATTTCCAACGAACAGATTACCGCATGGGAAATGTTCAAGGGAGTAAAGGTCAAAGTCATCCACGAATCCACAACCTGGATCGATACCATCATGGCGTTCTTACCTGTGGTACTGCTCATTGCGTTCTTCTGGATTATGACCAGCCGTCAAATGGGCGGTGGCGGAAAGAACCCGTTCAGTTTCGGCAAGAGCCAGGCTAAGATTCTGAGCAACGACCCCAAGAAAAAGACCCTCTTTAGCGATGTCGCCGGTTGCGACGAAGCAAAGCAGGACTTGCAAGAAGTTGTGGAATTTTTGAAGTGCCCCAAGAAGTACGACGAACTAGGCGGTCGCATTCCGAAGGGAGCACTCCTCGTCGGTCCTCCGGGCACCGGCAAGACGCTTCTCGCCCGCGCGGTTGCTGGCGAAGCAGGCGTCCCGTTCTTTAGCATGAGCGGTTCCGACTTCGTAGAGATGTTCGTGGGCGTGGGCGCCTCCCGTGTGCGCGACCTTTTTGAAACCGGCAAGAAGAACGCTCCTTGCATTTTGTTCATCGACGAAATCGATGCCGTCGGTCGCCAGCGTGGCGCAGGTCTCGGTGGCGGTCACGATGAACGCGAACAGACTTTGAACCAGTTGCTCGTCGAGATGGACGGCTTTGCAGCAAACGAGGGCGTCATCCTGATAGCAGCAACAAACCGCCCCGACGTGCTCGACAAGGCACTGCTCCGTCCGGGTCGTTTCGACCGCCAAATTGTGGTCGGCCTCCCCGACCTCAAGGGACGTGAAGAAATTTTGAAGGTCCACCTGAAAAAACGCAAAGTTCCTCTGGCAAGCGATGTAGATGTTTCCGCCATCGCCAAGGGAACGCCTGGCCTCGCCGGTGCGGACCTCGAGAACCTCGTGAACGAAGCGGCGCTCCTCGCAGCACGCTTCAACAACAAAAAAGTGACGATGCTCGACTTCGAGGAAGCCCGCGACAAACTCAGCATGGGCGCCGAGCGCCGCACGCTCATCATGACCGAAGAAGAAAAGCGCCACACCGCCTACCACGAAGCGGGCCACGCCCTCATGACGCTTTTGTGCAAACACAGCGACCCGCTCCACAAGATTACCATCATTCCGCGTGGACGCGCCCTTGGCATCACCATGAGTCTGCCCGAACGCGACCAGGTAAGTTACAGTCGCGAATACGCCGAAGAACGCATCATGATTATGATGTCCGGCCGACTCGCCGAACTCATTTTCTTCAACCACCAGAGCACAGGCGCCTCGAACGACATCCAGCGCGCCACAGAGCTCGCCCGCAAGATGATTACGGAATGGGGCTTTGACGAAGAGATTGGACCAGTCTGCTACGCCCGTGCCGACGGCGAAGTATTCCTCGGCAGGGAAATTTCAAAGCCGAAGGAAATGTCCGAAATGATGGCGGAAAAAATTGACAACGCCGTCAACAACCTCATCAAGCGCATGGACGAAGCCGCCAAGAAACTCCTGGAAGAGAACAAGGATAAACTTGTCGACCTTGCCGAAGCGCTGTTTGAATTCGAGGTTCTGGACCGCGAAGAAATCGACCGCGTGATGGCCGGCGAAAAGCTCGAAGGCACCAAGAAGAGCCGCCAGTACAAGGCCATGGAAGAACTTGCGAAAAAGAAAAAGCACGAAGACGAGCCGCCTCCAGATCCGGGCAAGCAACCGCCAACCGCTCCCGTAGCCGACGCTTCCGCTGTAAATGTCACCCCAGCAAGCGAACCTGCCGTAGACGCCTCGAATTCCAATACCGAAAAAGTCGACCACTCCTGATGCTAAAAGAGATTCTCGAACAAAGCCGCGCAAACTCCTGGAAAATCGGTGACACGCTGATACCCGTTTCCAGGATGCCGCTTTTGATGGGAATCGTAAACGTCACGCCCGACAGTTTCTTTGATGGAGGCAAGCACAACTCCGCCGAAGCCGCATTCGAACATGCGATAAGCCTGCTCGAACAAGGCGCCGACATTCTCGATATTGGCGGCGAGAGCAGCCGTCCAGGAAGCACTCCCGTAAGCCTCCAAGAAGAAATGGACAGAGTCTGTCCCGTTGTGGAAAGTCTTGTTCAATTTGCAAAAATCTCCGGCGACATCAACAACCCGGGGTACCGAAAATTTTTCATCTCGGTGGACACCACCAAAGCAAAAGTCGCCGTCGAAGCCATGCACCTGGGTGCCCACATCGTCAACGACATCAGCGCCTGCACCATGGATTCGGACATGGCAAGCACCGTGGCGGAAACAGGAGCATCTGTGGTACTGAACCACATGCGCGGTTCGTTCGGCAACATGCAGAACGATTTTGAACCATACACCGACGTGGTCGCAGAAGTCCGCGACGAATTACTCGCCCAGGCTAAAAAATTGGAAGCCAAGGGCATCGACCCGCAAAAGATTTGCATCGACCCCGGAATAGGTTTCGGCAAAAACGTCCAAGACAACCTGGACCTTGTGAAATCCATGGAAATTTTTTCCAAAACAGGATACCCCGTTTTGTTCGGAACCTCGAGAAAATCCTACTTCGGAAAGATTTCCGGACTCGAAAACAGCGAAAGGCTGGTTCCGACAGTCACAGCAGACGTAATTGCCACCCTTGGAGGCGCAAGTTGCCTCAGGGTGCACGACATTCGTGAAGCAAAAGAATCTATACTTTACCTAGAGGCGTTGAGGTCTTATGGTTCTGTTTAAATTGTTCGATGTCATTGACGTACGTATGGCCGACATTCTGGACGTGCTCCTGGTGTCGATCATTTTGTACTACGTGTTCCTGCTTTTCCGCGGGACTCGTGCCGTGCAAATGATTGTGGGCGGACTTCTCCTGATTCTTGCCTGGCTCATTGCACAATGGTGGGAACTCCGAAGCATTACTTGGCTATTGAGTAACCTTACAGGTATCGGCATCATCGCACTTGTGATTTTGTTCCAGCCCGAAATTCGAAGCGCCCTCACCCGCATCGGCCAGGCCTTTAGCCGTGCAGACTTGCGGGCCCTGTTTTTCCATGCAAGCGGTCTCACCGACGTGACAGAATCCATTACATCGGCAGTGCAGGACCTCGCAAAGAATCGCGTGGGTGCCTTGATAGTCCTTGAAAAACGAGTCGGACTCCGCAACTACGAAGAAACCGGCGAAATTTTGAACGCACGAATCAGCGCCAGACTTTTGCGTGCTCTGTTTTTTCCGAACTCAGCCCTGCACGATGGTGCCGTTCTTTTGAACAACCAGATGATTGTCGCTGCAGGTTGCATTCTTCCCATGCCCACGGGTAACGCCGAAGGCGACGCCGGCTACGGCATGCGCCACCGCGCAGCAAAAGCCCTGGCCGCCGAATGCGATGCCATGGTGATTGTCGTTTCCGAAGAAACAGGCGGCATTTCCATCGCCTACCGTAACAGTCTGCGTCGCAAACTGAGCATCAAGGAACTCGAAGCCGAAATCAAGCGTCACTGGGCAGAACTGTTCCACGACGAAACCATTGAACAACAAAGCAAGAACGCTTCCGAAGACTAAAAATGAGCAACAGCAAAAATTCCGAGACTCCCGAAAAAAAGAATTCCGGCAACCGCAAAAAAAAGAACATCGCCATCCTGGTGCTAATGTTCCTTTTGCTCCTGTGTCTTTTCATTGTACAATGCCAACTCGACAAAATCAAGCAGGATGCTCTCCGCGAGCAGCAGCAATCAGAACTTGAAGCCCGTCAGCAACATATCCTCGACAGTCTGCGCCTTTTGGAAAAAGCCAAGGCGGACAGTCTCGCAGCCCTGGAAAATGCTCGCCTCGCCGACAGTCTTCGCACAGCCGACAGCCTGCGCGTCGCCGATTCCATCCGCATAGCCGATAGTCTCGCCGCCCTCAAGCCAAACATCAACAAAGATAGTTTGCGCCATGTGCGCGACAGCGTAAACCATGTACGCGATAGCCTCGCCGCCATCGAGAAGGCGCGCCAAGACAGTCTCAAGAAAATCGCCGATAGCCTTGCCGTCATTGAAAAGGCGCGCCAAGACTCCCTTGAGCAAAAACGCATCCAGGACAGCATTCGCGCCGCCGACCAAATTCCGCCGGGCGCCGAAATCACGCCCCCCGCAGGCCGATACTACGACCCCATCAAACTTAAGGTGAAGTGCGACGAAATCAAGTGCAAGACATACCTCTCCATTGGTGACACGAACAATCCAGTCGAAGCCTCCAAGGCCATTGACTACAACAAAACAGGCAGTGTATTCTACTTCGCCGAAGATTCCGTCGGCAACAGGACCCCGTGGGAAGAAGCCAAGTACGACATGGCTAGCGACAACATTTGCGGCAAGAACGCCTACCCTGTCCCCGTGGGCGGCAAGACCGTCTGCGTCGACGCCTACGAATACCCGAACGAACCCGACGCCGAACCGCGAGACATGGTTTCCCAGGAACAAGCAGCCAGTTTGTGCGAACAAGCGGGCAAGCACCTTTGCAGCATAGACGAATGGCAGGCAGCCTGCCGCGGCAAGGACAACTTCAAGTATTCCTATGGCGATAGTTACAAGCAAAGCAAGTGCAATACAAACACCAAGGCCGCCAAGCGCAGTGGTCGCAAGGAACAATGCCGCAGTTGGTGGGGCATGTACGACATGAACGGGAACCTCTGGGAATGGACATCCACGACCAGCAAGGAAAAACCGAACATGTTCCTTGTCGCCGGCGGAGCCTGGAATACAAACAACGGAAGCCGCTGCACCGAAAGCAAGTTCAGTTTCTATCCGCAGAACCAGTACCCGAGCGTTGGGTTCCGTTGCTGCAAGTAAACAGACCGTTAAACCGGTCCCTGCATTTGGGATCTAGCCATTAATCCAGCATCTCTATGTGAAGATGCTCGGCATCTCCTTTTTCCCAAAGGACCTTGAAACGTCCCTCCAGGCGAGTTTCCAACATTTCTACGATTTTTTTGCGTTTATCCTTTTCGATAAACTTTATCCTGAAATCCAACGCCCTGTTCATGTAATGCTTTGAATTGCGTTTGTGGTAAGGCCAGTCGTTTCCGCTGGTAATGACAGGCGTATAGTCATCCCCCAAAACCACATGGAACACATTCACGACCTCGATGCCTGCAGAATCCAGGGCAGGTTCCAGACTTTCCAGGTACACACCAGGCTTTTGGCGTGTTCTTTTGAGCAAAAGTCTGTGGAGTTCGCGGCCGTTGAAGGGTTTTGCGTTCAGGTGGCGCAAGTATTCCTCGGCGTCCCAAACAGGTTCCTCCACCGCCGGTTCATAGTGAGGAATGGGTCTATCATTTGTCTTTATCAAATAATACACCCCGCAAATGGCGAGAATTGCAAGAATTGGGGCTAACAAATACAAATGCTTCATCTACAAAATCAAAAATAACTATTTTAAAGGCATGAAAAAGATTATCACTATTGCAGCCATCTCCCTCATTTCCCTGTTCTTCTTCGCCTGTGGCGAAAGTTCGTCCAATTACGTGGGCTACTGGCAGGGCGAAGCCAACATGATTTTTGAAGTCCTTACCGAAAACGGTACCGACTACATCATCCGCAATATCAATGGCGACCTGACCGCTCGAATCGAAGATGGCGCTCTCCGCGGCAAGAACTCTTTGGACATGGAATACGTAATGAAGGTCAAGGGCGACTCCGCCTTCTACGAATTCGGTTCCATCACCACCGGTTACAAGCGTATCAACAAAGCCGAATACGACAAGATTTTCGAAAACCAGAAAAAAGCTACCGTCAACTAGCGATTCAAGTCCAAGCGTTTCGGACTTATCCGGAACTACTTAGCGTCTTTCATAGTCTCTTGAACAATCTGTTCAAGAGCTTTTTTGTTGGGGACCCCGCTCCACACGCCCTTGATGTAGCCTTCGCTATCCAGGAGCATTAACGTAGGTACCGAATGAATGCCGTAACGACGCCAAAGAGCCTGTGTCGCGTCACGATAAAGCGGATAAGGCGAGCGATGTTCACTTTGGTAGAAACTGTTCAGCACGTCGAGACTTTCGTCGGCAATGCCTATAACTTCAAGCCCTTGCTGGCCAAGATTCTGGTAGATTTCTTCGAGGATGGGAAGCGTCTTGCGGCATGGACCGCACCATGTAGCCCAGAAGTCCAGGAGTGTCGCCTTCGGCTTTTGCTTGCGCTTATCGCCGTTCTGGTAAAAGTTCTTGCCGAACTCGGCCATTTTGCTGCCGACCGCAGATCCGGTAAGACTGCTGATGTCGTCGGGCCTATCCGTAAGTTTCACCTTGAGGGAAATCTTTTTGCCATCGCGAAGAACTTCAATATTGATAGTCTGACCAGTCTTGCTTGCTGCAAGCACAGTCTTGATTTGCGACATGTCCGTCAAAGCCTTGCCGCCAAAGCCAATAATCTTGTCCCCCGAAACAACTCCAGCGCCAAAGCAACCCGATCCCGGATGCACACCCTTGACATCGAGCGCCAAATGATTTTCGTACTCCGACTTTTTAAAGACGACTCCCAACCAAGGAGCCGCAAAGGCCCCCGACACAAACACGAGTGCAAAAAACATTACAAACAAATTATTTAACTTCATTCAGAACCCCGATTTTAGAAAAATAGAATTGAAAAAGACAAATAAATTAGAAAATGCGTTTCTTCGTCAATGTAAAGTCGTTCATTTTCCTTGGCAATAGGTTCGCCAATTATGTAACTCCCGCCCAACTGGATTCGTCCCATAAACTTAGCCGTATCGAAAAAAAGGATATCGCGACCATAGCCAAGCGAAACGACCTGCGGATAATAGAATTCATCGTATTTTTCCATGAACAGCACGCCATAGCCCAAACGCACAAAATCGTCGTGACCATTTTGCATGAGTCCGCCAGAGAAATAAAAACGGTAGTCCCCCTCAACAAGCGCAAAATCCGAACCGAAATTATACTGGCCCAGGATTCCTACGGAATGATGCTTGTGAACACGGTACTCGGCCGAAGCCTCCACGCCACCATTCACGGAATTCAAAAAATAGTCCAGGAATCCGCCTCCGCCGACAATCAAGGTTGGCAAAGGCTTTACATCGGTCCCGTAGGGTTCCTCGATGGGCATGCCCATAAAATCCTTAGCCAGCACCAAGACAGAAGCCAGCATGAGAATTAATGCAATTTTTTTTGCAAATTTCATCGAGGATTGCGATCGTCGTATTCACCCAGCGACTTGTAGCCGTCACTGAGCATGGCGTCCATAAGTTCGTTGCGCATGGCATGGGCGGCCATCCAGCGGAAAGCCACCACGGAGTAGCACTGCACGGCATCAACACCCATTTTGATAAGGTCGTACACTTTGTATCCATGATCAATACCACCGCAGGCGATAATGCTCATCTTGGGATAGTGTTCGCGAATATACTTCACGTTCCAGACCATGTTTTCGTAAAGGGGCCTGCCCGACATTCCTCCGCAGTCGCCATCGGCCCTAAGAGGCGTAAGGTCTTCGTGCTTTGTAGCCACCGGAAGTTCGCTGATCTTTGCACTTGGATATGTATTACCCACAACGACTCCGTTCACGCCCGTACGCACAAGCATGTCCATGATGGCAATCAAATGGCGTTCAGAAAGATCGGGGCTCAACTTGGCGTAAACCGCCTTGCGGAGTCCAAGGGTATTGCGGAAGTTCATAATTTCGGTAAAGATGCGTTCCGAAAAACTCATGTCCAGGTCTACGCGGGATTCTCCGGTATTGGGGCAACTGACGTTAATTTCGATGTAGTCGGCAGCCTTGTAGGCGATGGAGAAACTTTCAATGATGTCCTTCAGTTTTTCTTCAGGGTCGGTAAGGCCCGGAGTCTCGGCAACGGAAATTCCCACGCAAAGCCCCGCCTTGTGCGCTTTCACCAGTTGGGAATCGACTCGCTTCGCAATGACTTCTACGCCTTCATTGTTCAAGCCCATGCTATTGTGGATAGCCCTTTCATTTTCCAGGAACCCGATGCGAGGCCTGTGGGTATTGCCTTCGCGATAATGGCGAGTGGCGGTACCGACAGTAATGCCTCCAAAGCCCACATTGGCGTAGTCCGTGATGCGTTCCGCAGTCTTGTTGGCTCCCGCGGCAAGAATAATCGGGCACCCAAAGTAGAGAGAGTTGCTGTGGTCCGAAAAACTGACAACTCGCTTCAAGGGTTTGCTCAAGTCTGGGCGAGCACCCATGAAGGGTATCAACGGGGCTAGCCTAGCCACATGCTTAAATGAATCGTGGCGGAACTCCGGAGACTTGTGAAAAACTTTGCGAATAAGGGCGAGCACCCTGTCGCTAAAACGCAAATAATATTCGTGGTTTATGCATTCAATTGCCATACAATCTAAATTATACTTAAATTTACCCCTGAAGAACACCCGAAAAACAACGAACGGGCCCATTGTGGTAAAACAAGGTACAAAATGCTGAAAGATATCGAAAAAAGCGTTCACGAGAACCTCCCCGACTACCTGGAAACCCTCAAGGAACTAGTCCGCATTCCCTCTATCAGTTTCGACAATTTCGACCAGAAATTCGTCACCGACAGTGCAAACGCCGTAAAAAAACTGTTCGAATCCGCCGGTTTCAAGAACATTCAATTTTTACTGCCCAAAAGCGGGCGCCCGACCGTTTACGCAGAAAGCCTTACAAATAAAGACAAGCCCACCATACTGCTGTACGCCCACCACGACGTTCAGCCCCCCATGCGCGTAAATCTGTGGGACACCCCCCCGTTTGACCCCACACTCAAAGGCGACCGTTTATTTGGCCGCGGAACTGCCGACGACAAGGCGGGAATCATCATGCACCTCGCCGCAGCCAAGCAAGTCCGCCGCCTGCTTGGAGAAAATGGTCCGAACCTCAAGTTCATTATCGAAGGCGAAGAAGAATCCGGTAGCGCAGGGTTTGCAGACATTCTGCAAAAAAATGCGTCTCTTCTCAAATGCGACGCTGTCATTGTCGCAGACCTTGGAAACTTCGCCAAAGGCACCCCCTCCATCACGACGACGCTCCGCGGCATGAGCGCCATTTCCGTGGAACTCCACAGCGCGAAGGCCCCCCTCCATTCCGGCAGTTGGTCGGGCCCCATTCCCGATCCCGGGCAAGCCCTTTGCCGCATGATTTCGGCCCTCACGCGCGACGATGGCAGCATTGCCATTCCACATTTTGAAGACGGCCTTATTCCACCCACCCCCGAAGAACTGGCCTCGTACCAGAGCCTCGGGTACACGGAAAAAACCTTCCGTACCGAAAGCGGAGTCCTGGACAGCGTAAAATTAACGGCAAACGAAGACGAAATTCTCGTTTCGCTGTGGCGCAAGCCGACCATCGTGGTAACCGCCATGGAAATCGGTAGCCGCGCAAATGCCGGAAACGTCTTGCAAGACCAGGCCTACGCCCGCATAGGCATAAGGCTCGCTCCGGGCATGGACGCCGACAAGTGTACTCAACTGCTGGTCGATTTTCTCAAAGAACGCGTGCCGAACGGCATGGAATGCAAAATCGACGTGGAAGACGGTGCAAACCCATTCACGACAGACATCGAGCATCCTTTCTTCCGGAACATGGGCGAATCCATGACGCAAGCCTACGGGACGCCCGTCAAGTTCATCGGCTGCGGAGCAAGCATTCCCGGCGCAGAACTGTTCCGCAAGACTTTTGGCAATATCCCCATACTCCTGACAGGCCTTGAAGACCCCGAATGCGCCGCACACGGCGAAAACGAGAGTCTCTATGTGCCCGACTTTGAGCGTGGAATCGTTGCAGAAGCCTTGTTCTTTGCAAATTTGTCAAAGTAGACTTGTCGTCAATGTGATTTTCATCAAGAAAGTGACCTTCGTCATACTCTAAAAATAGTAGTCCCCAAAGACCATAAAATTTTCTAGTTTGATTTTAAAGGTATAGGGTCTACTTATGTCTGTAAGGCTTGTTGTATTAACAGGCGCTGGCATCAGCGCCGAATCGGGTCTCCGCACGTTCCGCGGCAACGATGGAATGTGGGAGCACGAAAACATCGAGGACGTTTGCACGCCCGGTGCTTTGCGTCGTGACCCGAAACGAGTCAAGGACTTCTACAACTTTCTACGCAAGAACCTCCCCAACCACGCACCGAATGCGGCCCACCTGGCCCTTGCCGAACTGGAGGACCGCCTGGGCGACGATTTTCTTTTAGTAACACAGAACGTAGACGACCTGCATGAACGTGCCGGCAGTAAACGCGTATTGCATATGCACGGTGACCTCATGAAACTTCGCTGCATGCGGAACGAACTTCACGAGTTCCTGTTCGACGGCGAAGAAACCATGAATACGCAGTGTCCATTCTGCGGCGCTGGCACACGCCCCGACATTGTCTTTTTCGAAGAAATCCCCATGTATATGGAAGAAATCCAGAAGGCACTGCAAGAATGCAAGGAATTCGTGTACATTGGGACAAGCAGCGTAGTATATCCCGCAGCCGGCTTCAAAAGTTTTGCCAAGCGCTGCGGTGCCAAAGTCACTTGCCTGAACCTGGAAGTGCCTAATTACGACCCCGACACCGATGTATTCGTTCAAGGCAAGGCAACCGAAATTGTACCCAAGTGGTGCAAGGAATTCAAGTAGACCGTACCAACAATGCGCATAAACGGTCCGCGCGGCCATCTTTCAAAAAAACTATATTTGCGGCATGTCCAGAATTTCTGAAGCCGAAGCCCTTGATTTATTTTTGAACGCCCCGCTGGAGGAGTTGTGCGCTCGCGCGAATGCCGAAAAGGAATCCCGCCACGGCAAGTCCGTTTACTGGGTCAACAACCGACAAATCAACTACACCAACGTGTGCGTGCTACACTGCAAATTCTGCGCGTTTAGCCGCATCAAAAAAGACAGCCCGACCGCCTACGACTGGGACTACGAAACCATCCGCGGCAAGGCGGCCGAAGCGGTGAACGCAGGTGCGCGCGAACTGCACATTGTAGGCGGTCTCCATCCGGACCATCCGTTTGACTACTACATCGAAATGCTCCGCAAGTTGCGCAAGGAATTCCCGCATGCGAACCTGAAGGCTTTTACCGCCGTGGAAATCTGCCATTTCGCAAAGCTCTCCGGACAGACGCCCTACGACATCATGGCGACCTTGAAGGAAGCGGGCCTTGACGCCCTCCCCGGTGGAGGCGCCGAAATCCTCGTTCAAAGCGTCCGCGACCAGATTTGCCCCGGCAAGGAAACCGGCGAGGAATGGCTCGAAGTGCACAGGGCCGCCCACAAATTGGGAATCCCGACAAACGCGACCATGCTCTTTGGCCACATCGAGAAACCGGAGGACCGCATCGCCCACATGGCAATGCTCCGCAAGTTGCAGGACGAAGCGCCGGGATTCTTCGCGTTCATCCCGCTCGTCTACCATCCGGAGCACAACGCGCTACACAAGATTGTACCGAACATCACGACGCAAGAAGACATTTTGCGCACGGTCGCCGTCGCGCGCCTGTTCCTCGACAACTTCCCGCACATCAAGGCGTACTGGATCCAGATGGGCATCGAGACCGCCATGAAGGCCCTGCACGCAGGCGCGAGCGATTTGGACGGAACAATAATCGAGGAGAAAATCACCCATGCGGCGGGCGCTACGGTACCCGTCGGGATGAGCCCCGAAAGAATGCGTGCGCTGATTACAAGCGAAGGCCTCGAACCCATTGAACGCGACGCTTTGTACGAACGATTCTCGTAACAGAAACGCAAGGCAACTTCGCCCCAAAAAAAGCCTAAACTTTTAGATTTTAAACGAGAATCCAATTCACTCGTCAAAAATCTTTGTACATTATGGGTATGAAGATTTTGTCAAAAGTATTTTCCATTTTAGCGGTTTTGGCCGCATTCTCATTCGCCAACAGCACCGTCGTTGATACGGCAAAAAACGCCGCCGAACCCACCCTGCAAACAGCAGCGGACTCGACAATCAGCGCAAAGCAGGCCGTTTGGATTAAGCTTGAGGGCGACGTGGAACCCGGCATGTACGACTTTTGCGCCCGCGCCATCGGCGAAGCGATGCAAAAAAATCCGGACTACATCATTTTTGAAATCAACACCTTTGGCGGACGTCTCGACGCGGCGTTCGACCTCGTAGATACCATCATGGCGATAAAGGGGCCGACAACAATCGCGCTCGTAAAGAAGAAAGCCATCAGCGCAGGTTCCCTCATCGCACTCGCCTGCAACAAGCTCTACATGCTCGAAGCGACAACCATCGGAGACTGCGCCCCGATTGTGCAGAATAGCGACGGCACACCGCAAATCATCGGAGAAAAAATCCAGTCCCCGCTCCGCGCCAAATTTCGCAACCTGGCGCAAAAAAACGGCTACCCGGAACTGCTCGCAAGCTCCTTCGTGACGCCGGAACTTGAAATCATCGAACTCCGCGCCAAACTCGACGCCGGCAAGAAGACGGAACGCGACACGACGCTCATCATGGAAGGCGCGAAGTATTCCGTGCTTGACGATTCCACCAAGGCGTTCTGGGGAGCCCCGAAAATTCTCGTGAAAGAAGGCGAACTCCTCACCATGACCGACAAGGAAGCCTATGAACTCGGGTTCTCCCAGGGCACGTTCAAGAACCGCGAAGAATTCGAAACAGCCCTTTCCATCGAAGCCAAAAGCGAAGTCGAAACAACCGTCGGCGAAGATATCGCAAGCGGCATCGCTGCCATCGCTGGAATCCTCCTGATTCTCGGATTCGGAGCGCTGTACATAGAATTCAAGACTCCTGGATTCGGACTATTCGGAACCATAGGCCTTATCCTCATCGGGATTGTTTTCCTTGGGCAGTTCGCCCCGCAGCTCGACGGCTACTTCCCGGCAATCCTCCTGGTCGCAGGTATCGCACTGTTTGTCGTAGAAATCTTCGTGATGCCGGGGACGTTCCTATTTGGCGTAGGCGGCATCATCTGCATGATTTTGGCGCTAGCCTTGAGTTACGACCCGACGAACATTCCGGAGTACGTGCCAGAAGCCGTCGAAACCACGTTCGACGCCACCCCATGGCTATTCGGGCTGCTGCTGGTAACATCGTGTGCTGCCATAGCGCTCATATTCCCGATTGCCTTAAGCAAGTACATCGTGCCTCTATTGCCAGAAGGTTGGACCCCGATGCTCAAGACGGACATGGAGACGGCAGTATCCCCCACCGAAGCCATCCAGGAAATCAAGGTCGGCGACATAGGAATCGCAAAGACTTTCCTCCGTCCTGTCGGTCAAGCGCAATTCAAGATGGAAGACGGAAGCACGAAACTTTTGGACGTCCACACCCACGGCGAAATCATCGAAGCGGGCCAGAGCGTGAAAGTCGAATCCGTGCAAGAAGGCCACATATTCGTGAGCGCATGCTAAAAATTTCAAAAATTCTGTTTTTTCAACAAAAAGCAGAATCCACAATTGTATATTAGAGAAAAAAGAGGTTCACATGGATACACTTTTAATTATTGGCATCGTCATTGCCGCAATCATCGTCATCATCCTGCTCGCCTTCATCGGCAAGTTCTTCAGCCTCTGGCTCCAGGCCTTGTTCTCCAGGGCGAACGTGAGCATTTTCCAGCTCATCGGTATGCGCCTGCGTAAAGTGCCGCCACAGGTGATTGTGGAAGCACGAATTCTCAGCTGCAAGGCTGGCCTCCCGGTCGACACGAACCTCCTCGAAGCCCACTACCTCAGCCGCGGTAACGTGCTCCGCGTGATCCAGGCCTTGATTGCCGCCAACAAGGCAAACATCAAGCTTGACTTCAAGGAAGCCGCCGCCATCGACCTCGCCGGCCGTAACGTCTTGGAAGCCGTGCAGATGTCCGTGAACCCGAAGGTCATCGAAACCCCGAAGGTTTCCGCCGTGGCTCTCGACGGTATCCAGCTCCACGCCATCACCCGCATCACCGTGCGTGCAAGCATCCAGAAGCTCGTCGGCGGCGCAGGCGAAGAAACGGTCGTCGCCCGCGTTGGCGAAGGCATCGTGAGTTCCATCGGTTCCGCACAGAGCCACAAGGAAGTGCTCGAGAACCCGAACATGATTTCGAAGAAGGTACTCGCTTCCGGCCTCGATGCCGGTACCGCCTTCGAGATTCTCTCCATTGACATCGCCGACGTGGACGTGGGCCAGAACATCGGCGCCATCCTCGAAACCGACCGTGCCGAAGCCGACAAGAAGATTGCACAGGCAAAGGCGGAAGAACGCCGCGCCATGGCATACGCCGCCGAACAGGAAATGAAGGCGAAGGTCATGGAAATGAAGGCCAAGCTCGTGGAAGCCGAAGCCCAGATTCCGATGGCCATGGCAAGCGCACTCCGCGACGGCAAGCTCGGCGTGATGGATTACTACAACCTGAAAAACATCGAAGCCGACACCCAGATGCGTAAGGAAATCGGCAACGCTCCCGAGGCAAAGTAATAACGAGCACGGAGCCTAGATGGAATCCTTACTCATTCTCGTAGCGATTTTCGTTATTGACGCAGTCATCAAGAGTGCGGCAAAAAAACGTAAGCAGCAACAGCAGTTGCCGCCGACGGACAGACCGCGAATGGACGGCACCGGGTCGCGTATGGGCGACAGAGGTTCGCGCACGGACGACGCCGAAACCGAGGACAGCCGCCAAGGCACCGCTCCGCGAAGCCTCCAAGACTTGATTCGTCAATTCCAGGAAGCGCAGCGCGAAGCCTCGCAAGGCACGTACGTGCCGCCAACACCGCCCGTGGACGAAGAAGAGAATGACGAAGAAGATGAAGATTTGCCCGTGGTTACACCTGCAAATCCAGGGCATTTCAGTTTCAAGGAAATCGCGGAATCCGTCATCCAGTGGGAAGAAGCGAGCGTTGATTACTTGCAAGACGCTTTCGGTTTTTCCAAAGCTACGGCATTGAAAGTTCTAGAAGAACTGCAAAAGCACAAGATTGTCGGCCGCGACATGGGCGATGGTTACTGTGACGTACTCGTCCACGACAAGGTGGAGCTTGCGAACTTGTTCAAACGCGAACAGCTTGAAGCAAAAAAAGCCATGCAAAAAGAGCTTGCCCGCAAAAAGGCTGAACTCCAAAGCAAATGGAAACTCAAGACAGAAACGCCCAAAGCCCCCATAGAAACCAACGTACCCAACGCAGTCAATGGAATTGACGCAGAGTTGGAACGTCAGCGCCAGCTGAACGAACTGGAAGCACGCGCCCGCGAGGCCCGTGAACACGCCGGCACCGACCTAGCCGAAGCGGCGGCACTCGCTAGCAGCGAAAACGGCGAAGGATCCGCAAAGCGTCGCGCTCCGATGCTTTCTGCAAAAAGCATCGGCGATATTCGCCGCGGATTCCTGTGGGCAAAGGTCATCGACGAACCGCGCTTCAAACACCGTTGGAGTGCACACACGCGATAGCCTATGCGTAGAGGCGTGCTATAAGCAGAAACGCACAAAAAAAAGTCAAAAATAAGTCGGGTAGTAAGAAACTTCAAACGAAGCATTTACTACCTCTTTGCCTTAAATAAGTAAGAAGAAATATATAACCTGGGTAGTAAAAAGTTTCAAAAAGAATCTTTTACTACCCGTTCTAATTTATTCACAATACATTTTCTGACAAAATCAACCACTTTCGGGTAGTAAAAAACATCAAAAGGGATTTTTTACTACATACACCCCACGAAAAACATACAGACAACGTAAAAAAAGTGTAGTAAAAAAACACAAAAACTGGTTTTTACTACCCTCAGCGGCAATCACGGCGGCTATCACGGCGGCAATCACTGCGGCTATCGCAACCGCCCTCCCTTTTCCATAGGTTTTATACAAAAAGCCGACGTTACGTGCGCCGTTTTTTTTTCAAAATTTGGATTTAACCTTTCGCGAATCTGCTCAGGAAGGCGTTCAGGCGTTCGTTGCCCGACTGGTTGAACACGAAATCAGGCGTTCCCTGTTCCACAACCACGCCCTTGTCCATGAAGATGACCTTGTTCGCCACATCGCGGGCAAAGGCCATTTCGTGCGTCACGATGACCATCGTCATGCGGTCTTCTGCAAGACCCTTGATAATCTTCAAGACTTCGCCAGTGAGTTCCGGATCCAAGGCGCTCGTCGGTTCATCGAAGAACAGAATTTTAGGATTCATAGCGAGGGCGCGGGCAATGGACACGCGCTGCTGCTGACCACCGCTCAATTCGCACGGGTACGCCTTTTCCTTGCCCTCGAGCCCCATGCGTTTCAGCAAAAAACGTCCCATGGCGCGGGCATTCTGGCGATCGTCCCCAAGGACGCGGACCGGGGCAAGGCACAAATTCTGGAGCACGGTCAAATGCGGGAACAAGTTGAAGTTCTGGAACACAAGCCCTGTAGAGAGGCGGATTTCACGAAGCACGCTCGCCGGCGCATACTTGGCCATGCCCTTCTTGTCCACCCCCACAATCATGTCCTTACCATTCACGGATACGGCGCCCGCATCGAGCGTTTCAAGCTGGGTAATGCAACGAAGGAGCGTGCTCTTGCCGGAACCGCTCGGGCCGATAATCGAAAGCACCTCGCCCTCGTTCAAGTCAAAGGAGATGTCCTTCAGCACATGGTTGTCGCCAAAGGATTTCTTCAGGTGTTCCACTTTTAAAATTGCATTATCCATATCTATCCAATTCCGTTTTGATGGCAACCGCATTCCTTACAAATATCCGATACGAATTCGAAGCCACCTCATACCTCAAAGGCGCCTCGCGCCGACCTCACACCTACTACCAACATCCTTTCATCTAAACCGCTACCTGTAATAATTCAGTTTCTTTTCCAAGTAGGCGAAAAGGCAACTGAGCAAAAGATTCGCGACATAGTAAAACACGCCTGCGACGAACAACGGATAGATGCTTGCATAGGCGGCCTGCTGCTTCTTGGCGAGCGAAAAGAGTTCCGTCACGGCAATCACCTGTGCGAGGGAAGTATCCTTCACCAAGGTAATCACTTCGTTCGCGCTCGCGGGCACCACCTGCTTTACCACCTGCGGCAAAATGATGCGGAAGAACGTCTGCTTTTTGGTAAGCCCAAGCATCGTCGCCGCCTCGTACTGCCCCTTGGGAATCGCCTGGATTCCACCGCGGAAGATTTCGGCAAAGTACGCCGCATAGTTTATGCTGAACGCGGCAATCACCGCCGGGAAACGGTCAAAGGAAATCCCGAGCCCAGAATATTCGCTCAGGTAGTAACTGCCGAAGTAAATAGCCACAATCTGCAATAGCAAAGGCGTTCCGCGCATCACGGAGATGTAAAACGACACCGGATAGCGAATGACGCGGAACCGGCTCATTTTCAGAACCGCAATGAGAAGCCCAAGCGGAATGGAGAACAGGAGCGTGAGCCCGAAGATGGCGAGCGTCGTGCAGAATCCATCCCAGAGAATCGGCAGAAGAGTAGATAATTCGTGCATATACCCGATAAACCTCAGAGTGCCGCAGGCACGGCCTCAAACCTCAAAGCGAAGCGGCCTCAAGGCTACTTACCGAACCACTTGGCCTGAATTTCAGCGAACTTGCCATCGGCCTGCATAGCCTTGATGGTTTCGTTCACGGCGTCGCGGAGAGCCTGGTCCTTTTTGCGGAAACCGATGGCATAGACTTCATCGCTGAGGCCCTCTTCCAGAACCACGAAATCCTTGGCGTTCGAAGCAATCCAGTACTTCGCGACGATTTCATCGAGGAACACGGCGTCGACACCGCCCTTGTCCAAGTCCATCATAGCGGTCTGGTTGTCATCGAAGGGAACGATTTCCTTGGCGGCCTTGCCCGCGTCGGAAGCTTCAAGCAACTTCTGTGCGGTGGAACCGTTCTGCACGGCAATCTTCTTACCGGCGAGAGCAGCGAGGTTAGCGAGAGCCTTATCCTTCACGGAGAAAATCATGCGGTTCTTGAGATACGGGTCGCTCAAGTTCATGGCGGCGGCGCGAGCGGAATCAACACTCATGCCGTTCCAGATGCAGTCAATCTTGCCGGTGTTCAGTTCCTGTTCCTTGGCATCCCAGGAAATCGGCTGGGTCTTGAGTTTCACGCCAAGGCGTGCGCAAACTTCTGCAGCGAGGTCAATGTCAAAGCCCACAATGTTGTTGTCCTTGTCGCGGAAGCCCATCGGCGGGAAGGAATCGTCGAGGCCGAGCACAAATTCGCCGGCGGCCTTCACCTTGTTCAAGGATTCGTCGGCCTTCGGGGCGTCGGACTTTTGTTCGTTACAGCCGACAAAGAAAGCGGCCAGGGCAATGCATGCAAGAAACTTTTTCATTTTGTGTACTCCATTTTTTATTTCAAATGTAGAAAAAGGCACAGAAAATAATCCGCACACTATAAATTTGCATTTAAAATCCACGCAATATATTTGCAAACAAAAAATTTACAGAAGACAATGCACCGCTTGACAATTTTCTACTTTTTGGTCATACCTATGCACGCTTTTTACCGTTCCATAATCGTCATCGTCACGCTAGCCATTTCAGCCATCGCTCACCCCGAGGTCGCCGCTTCTGTGGTGATTCACGCAATTTTCGATGAAAACGGATTCAAGGGAGTCCAAAATCACTGGGCATACGAAGAAGAATACAGCGAAAAAACCTTTGACATGGTCGATGAAGACAAGGATGGGAAACTTTCCCAACAAGAACTGAAAGAACTGCAAACAATACTCTTCTCAGAAATTTTGAATTCAAACTACCACAACTACGTACTCCTGAAAACAAAATTTCTCTCAAGCCTTGGCCTGACCGACTTCAAGGCTCAAATGCAGCACGGCCAACTGGTCGTCGACTTCATGCTTCCAATGGCAGTTCCCGCCAAGGACGATTACACTATGATTACCATCGTGGTATCGGATCCGAGCAACTACATTCTGCTATCCACCAACATGGAGAAATCGGGAGTGACAGCGCAGAAATCCATAAACGTAGAATATTTCAACGACAACTTGAAGGGACTCACCCTGTTCAGCGCATTCCAATCAAACGTGGAAGGGCTTTTTATACGATTCAAGAAATAAAAAAGACTCGCATCGCTGCGAGTCTTTTTCATGTTCGATAAGAACTGTATGGTTCCCCTCGGGCTTCGCCCTCGAGGATGACGCGTAAAAGGCCGGATTAGCCAGCGGTTGTGATTCAAGCGCGAAGCGCCCTAACCACAAACCACAAACCACTAACCACGAACCACTAGCCACTAGTCCTGGCGCTTTCGCTCAGGATGACATGTTCAATGGCCTGAAAGGCCGACCTCGCACCTCAAAGGGAGCGAAGCGACCGACCTCATGCCTCACACCTATCAGTCCTTGCCGTACACCTTTTCGGCGTAGGTGGCTGTTGCCATGAGGTATTCGCGGTTCATCTTGGCGATGTAATCGACGGTGATACCCTTCGGGCATGCAGCCTGGCATTCGTAAAGGTTCGTGCAGTTGCCAAAACCTTCCTTGTCCATCTGTGCGACCATGGCAAGCACGCGCTTCTTCGCTTCGACCTTGCCCTGCGGGAGGAAGCTCAGGTGAGCGACCTTGGCAGAAACGAAGAGCATAGCGGAGGCGTTCTTACAGGCAGCCACGCAAGCACCGCAACCAATGCAAGCGGCAGCGTCAAAGGCGCGGTCGGCATCAGCCTTCGGAACAGGAATCACGGATGCTTCAGGAGCAGCACCGGTGTTGACGGAAACGAAGCCGCCAGCCTGGATGATGCGGTCGAAAGCGGTACGGTCGACAGCGCAGTCACGGATAACCGGGAATGCGGAGGCGCGCCACGGTTCAATCACGATGGTGTCGCCATCCTTGAACTTGCGCATGTGGAGCTGGCAAGTGGTAGTGGCATGGTCAGGACCGTGCGGCATACCGTTGATCACGAGAGAGCACATACCACAAATACCTTCGCGGCAGTCGTGGTCGAAAGCGAAGCCTTCCTTGCCCTGCTTCATCTGTTCTTCGTTCACGATGTCCAGCATTTCGAGGAAGGACATGTCCGGAGATACATCGTTGATCTTGACAGTTTCGAATTGACCCTTGGTCTTGGCATCCTTTTGACGCCAAATCTTCAAAGTTAAATTGAGTCCGGCCATTATTTGTAGCTCCTAGTAACGAGGTGGACGTTATCAAATGTGAGAGGTTCCTTGGAAAGTTCCGGTGCGACACCGTCGCCCTTGTATTCCCAAGCGCAAATATCCATGGGCATTCCACGGCCCAAGTTACCCGGGCCTGCCAAAGGGTGGGCCGGGTCGGGCTATATTTTAGGAGCAGTTGTCACCGCTACGCTCGCCACCCACCTCCTAAAACCTCGCCTCGCTATGCGAATCATGTCCCCAAAGGGTCACTATCCCTAACACGAATGCGACAAGGAATGTATGGGTAAATTACAAGGATTCAAGTAACTTCTTGAAAAGTCGTTCGCCAATGTGACGACCGCTAGAACGCAATATTTCTACAGCTTCGCGAACTTCATCTGCAGAAATGTAGCCGTCCTTATAGGCGGCTCTAAAAACGCCGATTGTACCCATTATGTTGAGACCGATTGTTTTGGCAACATGCCTTGCCCTGATTTCATCAACAAGAAGTAAGTCAGCATTCAACCGATCTGTCAAAACGAGAGCCTCACTCTCACCAAGGTCAAGCCCCGTAGTCCTCCTAAAAAGGGAGACTTCTTGAGGATTGACATCTTGTATTTCAATGAATTCACATTTCCTAATCTCTTCCGCTTCTTCAGAAAAGTCAGGATTGGCGGTTAATTCGTCAAATACGCCTTGAGGAATGCGGACACCCCCAAAAAGGCTTTTCAGCAAATCAAGACGACGAATTTTTAGAAGGGAAATGAGCGGGGTCGTATCGGAAACTACTATCATACCGAGGCGGCCTCTTTCGCCTTGAGACGTTCATAGGTAGCGACATCCTCTTCGACCTCGTCCCAATCCATATCAAAGTAGGCAAAGCCCTCATTGGCATAAAGTTCGATCAGTTTCCACTTTGTGATACCGAGAATTTCGGCTGCGCGACCATGCGATATGGTCTCGTTCTTTACAAACGGATGCAACAACAACGCCAACTGCACAAGTTCGCCTTCTGGCTTCGTCGCAATATACGGCTCCATATCCACCGGGACCTGAAGTTGGACTGTTGTCATTTCCATTGTAAAGCCTCCACTCTTAATATATAATTTTATCAAGAAAAAGGCAACCTAGCCGGTTTACTCTATGCAGCTAGATGCCGTCAGATGCTGTTCCCTGAGAAGTTTTTCCGAGGTGAAGCATTTGTGACGAATGTTACTGAATCGAATTATTTAGGACATAAAAAAGGAGCGTTTCGTTGAGATTCGCTCCAAGAGGGATTAGCGGGGCGATTCCAGCACATTTACTATCCCTAATGCAAACAAAAAAATTATTCTACAGCCAATAATTCGGAGTCGCAATATTCCATTTCGTCTGGAGAATAAGGTGGCAAGAACATTCTAAACACAGCATAGCCTTTAACATTTGCACCAAAACCATTCTTTGCCGTAAATTCCACTCAATAAATCAGCAATCCGTCGCTCATTGCATCTATATATATCCATCACCATCAATAGCAATGGTGCCAAACCACACAACGACAAAAAACATTGGAATTCCTCTAAAAACGAATATTATTGAATACATAGCCCGTTTGATTAACGCCGAGCAACAACGATTCAATGCAAAACTGAAAATCATCAAAGCAACCACATCAAGCAATTTGGTATACCAACCCGCATAGTCAGCAAAATAAATCCCCAAAGGTATAGAGAAAAAAGCGGGGCGTTGCGGGGCGGCGAATGAGCACCCGCTAGAAGGGGTAGCGGAAGACCCGGCTAGGGTGGGTTTAAAGAGAAGCCCGCGCGAGGCGGGCTTGACAATTTGGGCGGGGCCGGGGCTGAAGCGAGGGGGAAGCCTCCCCCAACAAAAAAAAAAGAGAACTGCCTTTGGGGCAGTCCTCTTTGAAAAGGAGATCCCCGCCTTCGCGGGGATGACATCAGGAGAGGCGCGGACGCCCGTTCCCTATTAGTCCTTTCCGTACACCTTTTCGGCGTAGGTGGCGGTTGCCATGAGGTATTCGCGGTTCATCTTGGCGATGTAATCGACGGTGATACCCTTCGGGCAGGCAGCCTGGCATTCGTAGAGGTTCGTGCAGTTGCCGAAGCCTTCCTTGTCCATCTGGGCGACCATGGCCAAGACGCGCTTCTTCGCTTCGACCTTGCCCTGCGGGAGGAAGCTCAGGTGAGCAACCTTAGCGGAGACAAAGAGCATAGCGGAGGCGTTCTTACAAGCAGCCACGCAGGCGCCACAGCCAATGCAAGCGGCAGCGTCAAAGGCGCGGTCTGCATCAGCCTTCGGGACAGGAATCACGGAAGCTTCAGGAGCAGCACCGGTGTTGACGGAAACGAAGCCGCCAGCCTGGATGATGCGGTCGAAAGCGCTACGGTCAACAGCGCAGTCCTTGATGACAGGGAATGCGGCAGCGCGCCACGGTTCGATCACGATGGTGTCACCATCCTTGAACTTGCGCATATGAAGCTGGCAGGTGGTGGTCGCATGGTCGGGGCCGTGAGGCATACCATTGATGACCAGAGAGCACATACCGCAAATGCCTTCGCGGCAGTCGTGGTCGAAAGCGAAGCCTTCCTTGCCCTGCTTCATCTGTTCTTCGTTCACAATGTCCAACATTTCGAGGAAGGACATGTCCGGAGAAACGTCGTTGATCTTTACAGTTTCGAACTGACCCTTGGTCTTGGCATCCTTCTGACGCCAAATCTTCAATGTTAAATTCAAGCCGCTCATTATTTGTAGCTCCTTGTTGCAAGATGGCAATAGTCGAATGTGAGGGGTTCCTTGGAGAGTTCAGGAGCGACGCCGTCGCCCTTGTATTCCCAGGCGCCCACGTAGCAGAAGTTTTCGTCGTCGCGCATTGCTTCGCCTTCGGGGGTCTGGCTTTCTTCACGGAAGTGGCCGCCGCAGGATTCTTTACGATGGAGTGCGTCGAGAGTGAGAACTTCGGCAAATTCGAGGAAGTCAGCCACGCGGCCGGCACGTTCGAGGTTCTGGTTGAAGGAGCCTTCGGAGCCGACGACGTTGACGTTGTGCCAGAATTCGTCGCGGAGAGCAGGAATCTTTTCGAGGGCGGTCTTGAGGCCGGCTTCGTTACGAGCCATGCCCACGTATTCCCACATGATGTTACCGAGTTCACGGTGGATGTCGTTCACAGTGCGATGACCCTTGATGCTGAGGAGCTTCTGGATCTTTTCAGCCGTCTGCTTCTTGCAGTCTTCGAATGCCGGGTCGGATTCGGAAACCTTTTCGAGCTTCGTGCCGGCGAAGTAGCCGCCGATGGTGAACGGAATCACGAAGTAACCGTCGGAGAGGCCCTGCATAAGAGCAGAAGCGCCGAGGCGGTTTGCACCGTGGTCAGAGAAGTTTGCTTCACCGAGGACGAAGCAGCCCGGAATGGTGGACATCAAGTCGTAGTCAACCCACAGACCACCCATGGTGTAGTGGATAGCCGGGAAGATGCGCATCGGGACCTTGTACGGGTCTTCGTCGGTGATCTTTTCGTACATCTGGAAGAGGTTGCCGTACTTGGCGGAAACGCCTGCAACGCCCATGCGTTCGATAGCATCGGCGAAGTCGAGGTACACAGCCTGCTTGGTGTTACCCACGCCGAGGCCTGCGTCGCAAACCTGCTTGGCGTTACGGGAAGCCACGTCACGCGGGACGAGGTTACCGAAGCTCGGGTACTTTTCTTCGAGGTAGTAGTAACGATCTTCTTCCGGGATCTGGTCCGGAGAACGGGTATCGCCGGCCTTCTTCGGGACCCAAATACGACCGTCGTTACGGAGAGATTCGCTCATCAAGGTGAGCTTGGACTGCAGGTCGCCATGACGCGGAATGCAAGTCGGGTGAATCTGCGTGTAGCACGGGTTAGCGAAAGCAGCGCCCTTCTTGTAAGCACGGAAGGCAGCCGTCACGTTGGAACCCTGAGCGTTGGTGGAAAGGTAGTAGACGTTACCGTAACCGCCGGTGCAAAGGCAGACAGCGTCACCCACGTGGCTTTCGAGTTCGCCAGTGATTAGGTTACGGACGATGATACCGCGAGCCTTGCCGTCGATCACGACGAGGTCCATCATTTCGCGACGCGGGAACATCTTGACCTTGCCTGCGGCGACCTGGCGCATAAGAGCCTGGTAGGCACCGAGCAAGAGCTGCTGACCCGTCTGGCCACGAGCGTAGAACGTACGGGACACCTGCGTACCACCGAAGGAACGGTTGTCGAGGAGGCCACCGTATTCGCGGCCGAACGGAACGCCCTGGGCCACGCACTGGTCGATGATGAGGTTGGAGTTTTCGGCCAGACGATGAACGTTCGCTTCGCGAGCGCGGAAGTCACCGCCCTTCACGGTATCGTAGAAAAGACGATAGACGGAGTCGCCATCGTTCTTGTAACCCTTGGCAGCGTTGATACCGCCCTGGGCAGCGATGGAGTGAGCACGACGCGGGCTATCCTGGATGCAGAAGGACTTGACGTTGTAGCCGAGTTCTGCAAGGGATGCGGCAGCGGAAGCACCGGCAAGGCCGGTACCCACGACGAGAACCGTAAACTTACGCTTGTTGGACGGGTTCACGAGCTTGAGTTCAAACTTGTGCTTGGTCCACTTTTCTTCAATGGAACCACCAGGAATTTTAGAATCAAGAATCATTAGTGGGCTCCTTACTTTTCAATGTTGAAAGAAACTTGAACTTCACCGACAGAAGGAATAACGAAGGCGGCCTTTTCGGCGGCCTTGGCCTTTTCCTGCTGTTCGTACTGGGGCTGCAGGTCGCGGGACTTCTTGATGAGGTCCTGAGTTGCAGGCTGGTTGCCAAAGTAGAAGGCGGCAACAGCGGTAACGCCAAAGCCAAGAGCAATGACCACGCTGTAAATCATACCGAAGATGTCGATAATCGGAGTCCACTTCTGGTGGGCGATACCGAGAGTCTGGAAGGCAGAAGAAATAGCGTGGAACAAGTGCAGACCGACAACAAACATGCTCACGACATAGAAAGCGGACCAAGCCGGATTCGCAAACATGGTGATAGTCGTGAGCCACATGTCACGGACAATTTCGCCTTCGGCATTCACGTACAGGAAGTGTTCGCCGAACTTGAGCATGTAGAGATGCTGCACGAGGAATGCCACAACGAAGAGGCCGGACCAGATCATGGTGAACGTCGCGAAAGTCTTCTTACCCTTGCGAGCATTGACTTCGTAACCCATATCGCCGCGAGCCTTCTTGTTTTCGAGTTTGAGCGTCACAGCGAGGAAAATGTGGATGGCAAAGGCAGCCACGAGCACCAGTTCGATGAGATAAATCAGCTTTACCGGGAAGTGGAGCGGGTTGAATCCGGTCAAGAATTCGGTGTAAGCGTTGTAAGACGCCTGAGCCGAAGCCTGGTCGAAATTCAAAAGTTGAAAGTTACCACACATGTGGCCAAGGACGAACAGAGCGAGGAACGCACCTGTACATCCCATGATCTGCTTCTTACCGATGGAAGAAGTTAGATACTTGATGATCCATTTCATTTGAGTGAGTCTCCTTGAGGGGATTTTTTTGTTTTTTGTTAAAACTTAGAGAATGCAGCAGGCTTTCTTGCAGGGAGTTTCGTAAGCGTAGCGTTCCTTCTTGGTGAACCAGAAGTCAAGTTCGCGCTTTGCGCTCTTCGGGCTGTCGGAACTGTGGACCACGTTTTCGGTCATGGACGGAGCGAAATCGTAGCGGAGGGTACCGGGTTCGGCCTTGGCCGGATTGGTGGCACCGTTGATGGCACGGACTTTCGCAATCGCATTTTCGCCACCGAGAGCAAGCATCACGGAAGGACCCTTGGTCATGTAGGCTTCGAGTTCCGGGAAGAACGGCTTCTTGACGTGTTCGGCATAGAAGCCTCGAGCGTCCTTCTTGGTCATTTGATGCATCTTGACAGCGCAGACGGAAAGGCCTGCAGCTTCGTAGCGAGCGATAATCTGACCCACCAAACCGGACTTGACCGCGTTTGGCTTGATCATAGCGAATGTCATTTCCATAGTGTATACCACCTTTTTATGTGAATGCGTGAAATATAGTAAGGTTTTTAGGTTTGAGGTCGCGCTTTCGCGCTTAGAGGTCGCCCCTTTGGGGTTTTGAGGTCCCCTATTCCTCTGAAATTTTCTTCATCAGGTCGTCGGCGAGTTTTCCACCGGACTTGATATTCTCGACGAGCCAATCGACAGATTCCTTGAGTTCGCTCTTCGGATACTTCTGCTGGAACTCCTCAAGAACCTGAAGGGCAAGAGTGTCGTTCTTAATGTTCTCGTCCAGAATGAAACCACGGCTGAACATGGCCTTTTCGGCGTTCGGGGAATCGGGCCACATCATGTAGAAAGCATAGTAGTCGCCTTCGGCATCCTGGAACTCGTTATTTTCGTTTTCGACCTGTGCCATTTCAAAAGCGACCTTCTGGAACAGAGTGTCGTTTTCGGCAAACGTGTACATGATTTTATGGTATGCATTGTAGGCACTAGAACGATTACCGGCATTGCGCAAGGAATCTGCCTTGGCAAGCAGTACATCTACGTACAGATCCGGCTTGTACTCTTCGAGGCTCGAGTCATAAATATGCTTCGAAGCGGTCGCATAGGCTTCGGCCATATAGCGACTGCGAAGCAACGACTGAACTTCTTCACCGCGGCGGGCAAAGATTGAAACAACGGCCTGTTCATAGGTTTTATCGGTATAAGTGCGATAGCCCAAGTAATAGTCGTGCTTGTAAATATTTTCAGGAATCGTAGCCACCTTCTTCAGGTCGTTCTTTGCCTTTTCAAAATCGTATCCGGCGTGAATCGGGCTTCCTATGCGGTCGTACAATTGTTTCAGCACGCTGTCCGTAATACCAGTGGTCATTCTCTTTTCCGTGTATTTGTCCGTAATGAAACTTGCACGCGTATCACGGACCAGGGCGCGGTATTCCCAAGAGCGATCCAAGCCGACTTCCCTGGCGGCATCAGCATAGACGAGTGCCTCGTAAACCATGTTCACGACATAATCCACGGCGCGTTTCGAGATCACCCCATGGAAAAATCTATCGTTGAAACGCAGATAGTCGGCCACGGTAAACATGGGGACGCTATCCTTGGCAATCAAGACAAACGAAGAATCGATTTCAAAGGAATCGTCGTTCTCTACAGCGACTTCCACATTTCCCTTGGCACGCTCAAACGACTTTTGCACAGGTTCAACCTGGGCTGCCAGATAAAACACGTGATAGTTCTTGTCGGATTGCGAATAAAGTACAGGTGTCACAAAACCGGGAGCCTTGCCCGACAGCAATGAATCTATGCCTTGAATTTCGCCAATGCCATAGGGCATGACAAAAGTACGTTTTACAACGCCGACGCGGCCACTGTCAGCGGCTGTCACAGGATTTTTGTCGAACTTGACCGCCATCGCTTTAAATTTGTCCAAGGAAATTTCGCCCTTGAACATGCGAGCGAGCCTGGACGAATCGGAGCCCTGGATTTGGTAAAGTTCATAACCGGGAAGCGTCATGAACTGATCTTTATGGGACTCGTAATAGACCTTCGGGTCAACAGAAGGAATACGTTGTCTTGTAAAGTGCGAATTGAGAGAAACCATTTCGGACAATTTCGTACGGAGTTCCTTGCGATGGTTTTCCAGGAAACGACTCTTCATGTACGTTGTATCGTTCGAAGATGGCGTACCGTTCGAATCGAGATTCTTGTTCAGGAATTCCTCGAAGGCCAGCTTGTTGTCGAACACATAGTGTTCCGCGGCAGCCATGGGCTGGGAATACTTTTCAACAGAATCAGGCGGGAAAAGATCCCGATGATTATCGTAGAACTGCTTCAGTTCATCTTCGCTATACTGCAACCGTCTCATGGTGTGGAACTGCTGGTACATCATGGTCAAGATGCGAATGTCGATATCCTTGTAGTACTCTTCCCATTCCGCATTCAGTTCGGGGTATTCCGCAAGGGCCTTGGAAACGAGAGCTGCCCTACCCAGCAAGCGATCGTATAGCAATGCGGAACGATCCAACTTCGAAGTATTTGCAGAAGTCTGCATAATCAAGGTTTCATCTTCTACAAAAACTTTTTCTTCGTTTATGCGAGCGAGCACGGTATCCTTGTCACCAACACCATTACACCCCCAAAGGCAGGCAAGCCCAAGGGGAACAACAATCGACAAAAACTTTTTCATTAATACCTCGTCACAGTAATGTGATAGTGGAATATTAGCAAATTATTGGCCTTTGAATTTAGACAAAAATCGGCTTTCGCCTCACATAATGTTTACAAAAGTTTACACAATATCTGCCAGATATTTGTTTTTTTCGCATAACTCATTGAATATCAACGACTTACGTGCTTTTTTTTCAAAGTTTCAAGCCAGTCGCAACCTCTCTTTGCTATACTTTTTATCAAGTTGAAGAATGTAACTTCGACATTCCGATTTACCGCCGTACTGACTACGGCGATTGTTGGCGTGCTTGCTCTGTGCGCCTGGTTCTCCTATGTTATGTTCAAAACGTACCTGGAGACCCCTCACACCTACGGAAACACCACGGTAACTCCCTACGGGCACGACATGGATGGAGTCCTCACCCACACTTGGGATTCCCTACAAATTGAATCGGGCGGCAACAAGGTTATGCTTCGCAACGTGGACTTCGACCTGAGCATTTTAAAGACCGAAGAGGGACTGCGCATCGCACTGGACGAGGTGGAACTGGAAATTGACTCCACAAAGCAAGAACCCGATTCCACAAAGAAAACTGGAGAGGGGCCACCTACATTCCCCGAACGCGCAAAGTTCTACCTGCCGGTAAACATCGGCTCACAAAAAATCAAGATTAAGGCCGGCGAGAAAGAATGGACAGCCGAACAGGTCAGCATCAAGAGCGGAGGCCTGCAAAGCGCGAGCATAAGCGTATCCAACATCGAAGGCGACAATCTCCCCTACGCCGCATCACTCAATGTGCGGGCGAATTTTGAAGGAAACAAAGTTTCCGTCAATGGCGATGTACGCGCAGGCAACGACTTCGTAAAAATCCAAGGCGACGTACCAAAGGAGAACCTCACTGCTCTAAAGACTAAGTTGGACCTGGAAATCAAGAACCCAGAGGATTGGATTCCGGGCGGACTTCCCAAGGCATTGAAAGGTATAGGAAAACTGCAGGTAAAGGGTAACGCAAGTCTAGATCCGGACACCCATAAGCCCAAGTACAGGACGACCATAAAGACACGCCTGCCCGAACTTTGGCCGCTTCTGCCGCTCAACGCGACTATTGGTTTTGACGGCGACGACGAAAACTTCCACACCACCATACATTTAGCCAATGACGAGGGAGGCTCCATAGATTTGGAAGCCGACTTCGACAAGAACCTGAACGGAACCGCGAACGGCAAAGTCAATCGCATGAACGCCAAATTCGGTCCGCAAATAATGCCCCTCGACATGACCATCCACTCCGCCAAAAAAGAAGGCAACAAATTGGATGTCGTGGCAGAGACAAGACAAGGGTCGGTGGTCGAGTGCTCCATGGACTTCGAGGACAAGTTCAGCCTCACCTACTTCGGCGACATGTCTCCCTACGAACCATGGGCCCTGGACTGGAGCATGGGCGAATTTATTTTGAGAGACCGCTACAAAATTTACGGTTCCTTTGCCGACGGGCATATGAAGGCGCTCGTAAAGATTGACACAATCCCTTACGTGTGGCACGTGACAGCAGACTCCTTGCAAATCGTTCTGGACCTCGACCGCAACGGAATTGACTTTTCCAACGGAATCATCTACACGCCTAAGGAAACATTCGATGTCACCGGCGATGTTGTATGGAACGGAGAATATCCGCACACATCCTGGAGAGTCAGCCAGCGAAATGGCGGTGTATGCGAAGCTTACGTATCCATCATCGACTCCACCACGCTTCGCATCAAAGCGGACAGCGTAGAAGTTTCGACAATTCCATTTGCAAAAATCAAACTCAGCGACAATCTTAACGGTAGAGTCACCGGTTACTGGAATCAAAACTTCGACACCAAGGTCGGCGAACTGGAAGCAAGCATACTCGGCAATGTACAGCCGTTCAACCTGGCAGGAGAAATCAAGGCTCGCGAAAACGGAGACACCATATTCATAGACAAGGCCGAAGCCATGCACAGCAAGAACAAAGTCGAGGCCGAAGGAATTTTCATTTTACCAAACGATTCGAATCCGGATTTCACGCCTACAAGCACCCTACCAGTACAGGTGGTCCACGCTTGGGCTGCGGCAAAGGAATTCAGCATTCCGCTATTGCTAGAGCCCCTTGGTGACACGACTTTCGCTTCGGGACTTATCAGCGGAGACATTTCGTACAACATTGGCCACGGCATGCAAGGCAATGTCGATTTCGCGAACGTAGAATTCAACAACATTCCGTCTCAATTGTTCAACGTCAAAAAGATGAACATGTTCGCCGAAGCAAACAAAGTCGAACTGAACGCTTACCTTGGAATCGGCGGTGGCGGATGGACAGGCAACACGCAAATCATCCTCGATGACGTATTCAGCAGGAAACGTCATGTCAGCATTTCGCACAATAGCGACAACGGTGGCGATTTGTATGCAGAAGGTTTCATAGATTCATCGTTCACGTTCAACGGGAAACTGAACATGAACGGCTCCTGGTTCATTCCTGGAACAAAGAGCGAAGTCAAGAACACTGATTTGGAAATCGATGTTGCCGCAAGGCTCAAAGAAGGACTCAAGGGAATCACGGCAGACATCAAGTCGGATTCCACGATGTACCAGGCACCGAAACTCAACTACCTGTTCCCCGTAAAAATACGCGGGCACCTAGAAAACAGCATTTTGAACATCACCGAAGCTTCGACACAAAACGACAGCGGCGAAGCCATTTCAGGAACATTGCAGTACAACCTCGACAGTCTCAAGTTGCAAGCCATCGACATTCATTCGGATCGATACACGCTCAGCAAAGGTCCTCATAGAATTGTGGCCGAAAATATTTCCGGGCACATGGAAGAAAGCGATTCCGACCTTGTGATTTCGGGAAACATCGAGGCCATGCGCTACAACTTCTTCGACAAGGCTTACGGCCAAGGTGAAATCATGGGACACAGTAACTTGAGTCTTTCTATCCCGCATTCTAAAGACGGCATTTTGCAGAACAAGACAATCAGCGGAGACGTCACAATAGACAAGGCCGTATACTACCGAGATTTGGAAATTGAAGTCACTCCGGCAACCATAGACAAGTTTATTACTTTATTCAACAACTTCCTTGCAAAATTGCGCAGTCAGGAATCAGAAACAAAGATTTCTGCAGCGGACCCCATCAACCTATCCATCCACGTAAGCGATTCACAAAACGATTCCATCCAGGTGGTCACGCCATTTGCAAACTTCCCCTTCACCTTTGACGTTTGGGTACTCGGCACCACCAACCGTCCGCTGCTCCGTGGCGACGTGACGAATTCAAACACAGGATTTATAGGAGTCCAGGAAATTTACGAATTCGACTTGAACTCCTTCAGAATTTCGTGGACCGATGTTCCTTGGCAACACGGCGTCGTTGACGTTTCCAGTTCACAGGAACTGCCCTATTGCGACACAGCAGAAGAAGAAGAAAAAGAAACTTGCCCTGTAAACCTGGACTTCCAGGGAACCATTGTAAACGTACAACCAAGTCCAAGCAGCAACTGCGGTAACGAATCTAGTGCGGCATCCATTTATTACAACATATTCCTGGGATGTATCGCCAACCAAGACAACGAGACCACCGACTGGAACAAGCTCGCAGGCAAGGCTATCGGCAAGGTGATTTCCACAACCGCCAACAAGACTCTTGGCGGAGACTACATCGGCGATATCGACATGAAGGTGATGCTTTTTGAAAACAACACCACAAACGAAAAGGATTCCAGTTACTTCAAGTTACCCATTTCCCTGGATCGATGGGTCAAGGACCTGAGCCTTGTCCTTGGCTATACTCAAGACCAGAGTGAAAACCCCACCTACGACCAGTCACTGCAATTCGGGCTAAACTACACCCTGCCCGTATTCAAAAACAAGGAATACTCCCACAAGAACCATCTTTCGCCCACCATGTCTTTGTATGCGCAATTAGTGTCCAAGCAATACTTGACCAATACAGGTACCGAAGGCAACGAAAACCGCGTTGAAAAGAACGTGGGTATAAACTATGTTTACCGCTACTGGAACCCCTGCCTGCTTGGAATCGGCAAATGCGAAACCATTCCCTATCCAGGTACGCAAAGCGGCAATGTCAGACCACCCCTAAAAAAGACGGAGACTAAAAAATGAAACGAATAATTTGTCTCCTTCTCTTAGCCGTAACCTTTGCCTTCGCAGATGAAGAAGTCAAGCATCCGTGGTACACCGAATTTTACGGCAACCAGACATTTTCAAAATTTCAATTGGACGAACAATTGGAAATTCCCGAAGAATTTGGCCAACTGGATACAACCAAGCAAGACTTCTTGATGCGACTTTCCACAGAAAACATCAAATCGCTATACTATTCTCGCGGTTACTTCAGTCTGGACCTGAGAATGGACATCCAGCGAAACATCATTTCGGCAGATAGCATTGTGCGCGGCTACCAGATATCCATTCGCGAAGGCGACCGATTCCGTTTCAATGGTGTCAAGGTCATTTCCGCCTCTGAAACCGATGTCAAAATTGAAGAAAAGGACCTCAACACAAGCCAAGACCGATTCTTTGAGCAAGAAGACATTGCCGAAGACGTGCAGTACATATTGAAGGCGTTCCGCAGGGAAGGCTACTTGCACGTATACGTGACCCCCACAGAACTTATCGACACCGTACAGAAAAAAATCTACGTTCAGATAAACGTGGAGCCCGGCCCCAAGGTAATCATGGGCAACATCCAAAGCAGTACGACAAAAGTCGGCGAAAGAAAGGAAACCACCGAAGAAGGTCTTACCGACACAGCATGGCTTTCAAGCCTGTGGCGCATTCCCAAAGGCGAAACCATTGACGGGAACCAGTACAATTCATTCAAGAACAAACTCCTTTCGACCCAGTTATTTACCCAAATCAAATTAAACGATTCTCTGCGAAGCGACGGTCTTTCGGATGTCCACCTGGACGTCGTGGAGCGAATTCCCGGCGAGGCGCGCTACGGATTCTTCTACGAAGAAATATACGGGTTCGGTGCGCAAGCATATGCACGACACAAGAACTTCTTTGGAACGTTCAATGAATTTTCCACCAACTTCCAAATCGCCCAACACAAGCAAGAAGTTTCTTTCGGCTATGCAAACCCGCTTTTATTCGGGACATCTTTCACGTTCATTCCTACGGCCATCAGATTCGAAGACCGAATCAGTCTGAACCACGAAAAAATCAACCCGCCAGCCTACCCCGACAGCGTCGAAGAGCGCTACGAAGTAATTAACCGCGGCGACCTCACCTTCGGCATTACAAGCCACATTCGATTCCGCGGGACAATCGATACCCGTTACGTCAACAAGAACGAAGACGAAATGTTCAAGTTAAAAACCGAAGTCGCATTGACGTTCGACTACACCAACGACTATTTCAATCCCACAAAGGGAATTCGTTTGGCGCCAACAGCGGGTTTCGGCACCAACTTGACGGCCTCCCTCGACAACCCGGAAATGATCGGCAACCCCTACACCTACGGAAGCGGCACCGTCAATCTTTACTTCCCCTTGTTTTGGACTTTCTACGGAGCCTTGAGCGGAAGTGTCGGCAAGTTCTTCAATTCCGCCATCGAAGACGACGCCCGCGTATTCTACCAAGGTGGTTCGCGTTCAGTTCGTGGCTACCGATTCCGCAGTATTTACGCCAGTTACGAATCACAAGACGAAAAAGGCGATACGATTATCAACACTGGGCTCACCCCCATGTACTACAGGTTCAACCAGGAAATCCGTTGGACATTGCCATGGAAACCCGCAAAACGCTGGCAGATTGTGCAATTCTTTGACTGGGCAAAAGTCATGGACGATGAAGACGATGTATACGCCGAGGAGTCCGACGCAAGTTTAGGCCTTGGCGTACGTTACCACTGGCAATTCCTCACCTTCCGTCTGGATTACGCATTCAAGAAGACATTCCTGGATTGGGATGGAATGGAATCGTTCGCCTGGGGTCGTTTTGCATTCGACCTTTCGCAGACGTTCTAATTTGAAGAATTAATTGCGGCGCGATAGATATCGGAAAGAGACTCTGCGCAAGCCTCAACGGCAGTAGGGACTAAGCCTGCATTTTTCAAGGCTTGCATCACCTGTTCCGGAAGCACTTGCGAATCCATCGACAAAGCGAACTTTCTTGAAGCGTTTTGGACAACAGAGTTCCCGAACGCAACGGATTCCACTTTTCCTTTTTTCAGGATTCGTCCACCATCGATAATGGCATAGTCCGTGGCCTCCGATTCCATTTCCGCAAGAATGTGTGAACAGACGATTGCAGTTCCGCATTCGCGTTTTCGCCACTCCGCAATAAGTTTCCATACAGTTTCGCGAGCCCCCGGATCCAAGTTTGCCACGGGTTCATCCAAAATCAGGATCTTCGGAGAATGAATCAAAGCCCGCAAAATTTGAACTTTCTGGCGATTGCCTAAAGAAAGCGTTGACATACGCGAAGAAAGTGTCGGAAGATTCAAGCGTCCGGCCAATTCCTCGACCCTTACACGAGCATGTCCGCTGGGCATGCAAGCCCCCTCGCCCATGCCGTAAAAGCAGGCAAAGTAACTCAGGTATTCTTCGATGGAAAGTTTCGGATAGACACCAGGATTTTCAAGGAGAACTCCGTAATCCGAGGCTTTCAAAAAACCTGGAGCACCATTAATGGTGACGGAGCCACCGAATGCGCCTAGACGACCGCACAAAAGCCTCATGAGAGTCGTCTTTCCAGCACCATTCGGACCTAGCAATGCAAAAAAACTTCCCCTCGGAATTTCAAGGTCAACACAAGAAAGCGCTTCCGTCCCGGATTTCGGATAACGAAAAGTCACATTTTCCAGTTTGACCAAGGTCGCCGCCATCGTGGCCTACTTACAGAATTCCACCACAGCTTCGCAGGGGTTCTTGATAAGTTTGAAGTATTCCTTGCCCTGGCGGACGGCCTCCATCTGCACTTTTTCGCCGGCACGCTGCAAGAACTGGATGCAACGCGGATCCGTGCGAACCGCAGCGAATTGCACAGGTTCCGTACGATGCTTGATGCTTACGAACTCGAACGAGCGATAATCACGTTTGACAGCGGCAACAACCATGGCAGCCGTCGGAGATTCAATTTCCTGTAGATAATTGCTATCGCGTTCCAGCATGGCAATCACGACTTTTTCGCCGGGATTGCGCACATACTTGAGTGCCTCCGCATTTTGGCGAACAGCCTCGGCCCAAAGTTCATCCGAAGCTCCGTCAATCTTACGCACAATCTTCCAATCCGCACGAATGGCCGCCTTCAGAAGTTCGGCATTCGTGACGAACTTGAGAATATTCGGGTCTGCGTTCACGACATTCTGGAAATCGACCTCGGAAAGTGAATTCAAGGCATTCTTGATTTCTTCGCAAATTTCATTCTTGATGTAGAGAATCGCCTGAGCATTCTGCGCAAAGGCAGCCTTCTGCACGGCGACCGTAGGCTCGGCAATCAGGCTGATGGCGAACCAGTTGAGTTTTACAGCCTCAAGTTGCTGTTCTTCGGTTGGATTCTCTATTTTCTTGATTTCAGTCCAGGACTGCATAAAACCTCTCGTTTATGCACCCAAAGATAAAACAAAAATCCCAATGCGCCGAACAAGGCTAGCAAAACAGACGTAAGAAAAGCGGCTTTTTCAAGAGCCGCAAGTACCAATTTTCTAAAGCCCTCAGGCATACTACACCTGCGCCATCCACAAACCATGGATATTGCAGTAGGCGAATGCCGCAACAGGTGTTCTGCCGCTGCACACGCACG
This sequence comes from Fibrobacter sp., assembly GCA_045598645.1. Lineage (GTDB taxonomy): Bacteria > Fibrobacterota > Fibrobacteria > Fibrobacterales > Fibrobacteraceae > Fibrobacter. The sequence continues at coordinate 24,346 of JAZLMK010000115.1, read as the reverse complement.
TTTCGAACACGGGCGATTCACCAGGAGTAAAATAATGCACCTGGAAGCCGTCCTTCCACTGAATCAAAATCCATTCGATGTAATGATCCCTGGTCATCGGATGGGGCTGTTTACCGACACTCACAACAACCTTGTTTTCTAGCCGTTCAATGACCGGCTCATGCTTTTCGACGGAGGCCGATTCGTCCGCCAACTCCAAAAGTTTCATCTCTTCGCCGCAGCAGACGAGCGGCATGCCGGAATCATAGAGGTGGATAACGATGTTGCCGCAAATCGGACAGCGATATATTTTGATTTGTTCCATAAATTACTCCTTGTATAACTGCGGGACCATTCCCGAGCGCTACTAAAGTAACATGGAAAAAGAAGCGAAAACAAGATGAAAATTTTCACAACATTCACCTCGAAAAGTTCAAAAAAAAAAATTCTAGAACCGAATATCGCAAAAAAGCCCCCGGCCTTGTACCGGGAGCTTTTTCTACCTCAAAGGGCGTAAGCCCGACCTCACTACTTGCGCCCTACGGGCGCCAGTAGTCTGCGCCTCGGCAATGGGCAAATAAATTTGCCCGCTGCACTCGGCTTACGACTACTTATACAGCGGATGCTTCTTGCAGAGTTCGATGATTTCCTGACGGATAGCCTTGAGGGCTTCGTCGTTATCCTTGTTCTGCACAGTGCGGTCGATGATGTCGCCAACCTTGCGGGAATCGGCTTCGTCGAAACCACGGGTGGTGATAGCGGCGGCACCGATGCGGAGGCCGGACGGATCCATCGGCTTGCGCGGGTCGAACGGAATCGTAGAACGGCTCGTGGAGATGCCGACCTTTTCGAGAGCGACTTCGGCTTCCTTGCCGGTAACGCCCTTGGAGGTCATGTCAATCACGACGAGGTGGTTGTCGGTACCGTCGGAAATGATCTTGTAGCCGCGCTTCATCAGTTCATCGGCCATGGCCTGCATGTTCTTGATGATGTTCTTGGCGTAGGTCTGGAATTCCGGCTGCAAAGCTTCGAGGAAAGCAACGGCCTTACCGGCGTTGATGTGGTCATGCGGGCCACCCTGCATACCCGGGAACACGCCCTTGTCGATTTCCTTGGCGAGGGAGACTTCCTTCATTTCGCCCTTGACCATCTTCTGGATCATGCGGTCCTTGCACATGATGATGGCGGAACGCGGGCCACGGAGAGTCTTGTGGGTGGTGGTCGTCACGATGTCGAAGTACGGCACCGGAGATTCGATAGCCTTACCCGCGATGAGGCCAGCGACGTGGGAAATGTCAGCCATGGTGAGGGCGCCAACTTCGTCGGCGATTTCCTTGAAGCGCTTCCAGTCGAGGTTACGGCTGTAGGCGGAGAAGCCAGCGAGAATCATCTTCGGCTTTTCCTTGAGGGCGATTTCACGGACCTTGTCCATGTCGATGCGGCCGGTCTTTTCGTCGACTTCGTACTGAACGAAGTTGTAGAGCATGCCGGAGAAGTTCACCGGATGGCCGTGAGAAAGATGTCCACCGTGGTCGAGCTTGAGACCGAGGACCTTGTCACCCGGCTTGAGGACGGCGAAATACACAGCGGCGTTTGCCGGAGAACCGGAAAGCGGCTGGATGTTCACGTGGTCGCAACCGAAGAGCTGCTTGCAACGATCGATGGCCAAGGCTTCCATTTCATCAATAACTTCGTTACCACCGTAGTAGCGCTTGCCAACGTAGCCTTCGCTGTACTTGTTGGTGAGGACGGAGCCCATGGCTTCCATCACAGCCTTGGAGGTATAGTTTTCGGAAGCGATAAGTTCGATGCCATATTCCTGGCGTTCGGCTTCCTTCTGGATGATATTATAGATGGCCGGATCGGTCTGTTGCAGAGTAGATTTAAGCATTTTAGCTCCTTGATTTGTACAGGCCAAATATAGTAAAATGGACGAAAATCAAAAGGTTTCTTGAGCCATTAAAAAAGAAACCCGCCCCCGTTACCGAGGGCAGGCGAAGGAGTTCTTAACGCAACTTATTGAACATCAACAAGTTACCCAATGCAAGTACATTTTAGCGCGGGCCGCTCTGTTCCTTGATTTTCCACGCGAGTTCCGCATCAGCCACATCAAAATCGCAGGAATAGTCTGGAACGAATTTCAGAGCATCACCCTTCGCTTCGCTACCGCCAACAGAGAACCAGTTGCCACGCATCAGCGGGAAACCCTTGGTCGATTCCACAGGAGTTCCGTCCTCTTCGTAAAGTCTATATACAACCACAGGCAATTCTATGTTGAATATATTGTTCTCGATGTAGCAGCGTGCGGAATCAGTGCATTCCAGGCCAGCGTAATCCACATCCAGGAAGAAGTTGTTGAAAGCATGCAAGAAACCGAACCTTGCATACACACCACTCTTGCTCATGTTGGCAAAATAGTTGTGGTGCAAAGTAAACGTCTGCGCGGAATCAATATAGCGATCCGGTTCCAAGCCGAACAAAATACCTGTCTGCGCATTTTCAAAGCGGCTCCAGGAAAGCGTCACAGCATAAGAGCCACGCTTTACATCCATTTGCACTAGAGGATACTCTTCGAACTTGCAATGGTCCACCCACACGTGATGCGTTCCATTATGTATAGACAGAGCCCTGCGGCTCGTCGTATCCAGCGTCGATATCGCGGGCGACGTAAAGGTCAGGTTTTCGAAGATTAGATTGGAGGACATGTCCGTCTGAATGCCCATGCCGGTAATGCGAATGTTTCGACCGCGCCCATCTATGGTCTTGTTGGACTTGATACGTAACGGTGAACTCAGATTATAGGTTCCACTTTTTTCAAAAAGAATCCACGTAGCGGAATCCCTGTAAGCGCAATCGCGCAAGGAACCCGGAGCCGTGACAACAGACATGGTCGCGTTGCCCGCAGAATCCAGATTCGTGGTGTCTTCGACAAATATGTAATCCTTGGTCGTGGTCACCACACAAATGGAGCCCTGGATTTCGGATTCATCCACAGGATTCAAGGAATCGCTCAACGGCCCGGCACCACCGCGAGTACCGGCGGCGTAGCCCGCAATTTCCTTGAGAAGCGCATCATGGTCGCTCCAGTCCTTCGGATAAACGGAACTTTCTTTTTCGTGCTCCGGAGTCGCCACAGAATCGAGGGCACCGGCGTCAATGCCGCCCAGGTAAACGTCGTCCAGGAACACGGTATCGCCCTTTTGCACCTTGAAATCGATGCGGCTCACCACAATCTTGGAATCAGCCTTGCCATACGGTTTCATTTCGCTCACAGGAATAGCGTAGCCCTGCCAGACCTTGCTCAATTCCAGTTCAAAGGAACGCCCGCTTTCTACGCTATCGGCATCGCCATAAGCAAGCGACACGCGAACTTTTCCAGAACCACGAGCCGAGAACATGAGCGTGTCAAGAGTCGGCAAGACGTAATCAGTCTTGTAAACACCCAGCAGGAATCCCAGGCGGTCCGTAGTACGCGCACACCCGCCCGAAGCGCAGCCAACACTTCCGGAATAGGCGCGGGTCAAGGTTTCATCCCATAGCGGCATCAAGTTTTCGCCATTGGCGTCAAGCGTATACCACCAACCTTCGCCAAGAATCTTGCCCGTGGCAGAAATTCCACTGAAACTTTCGAAGTTTTCGACAGCGAAGCCGCGCGCAGAACCCAAACTCACTTCGGGAACCGTATCACCGGAACTCGCCTGCAATTTTATGGAACCACGATTGCTGCGGCTCTCGATTTGAATTTCGAAATCTCCAGGAGGCAGAGAGTCGATTACAAAATGACCAGCACTGTCGGGAACAATAAAGCGTTCCAGGCCAGCAATACGCACAACAGAAGGTCCTTGGCCGGCAGCCACAAATCCTTCGATAGTCGAAAGTTCACCCAGGGAAAGTGTATCGGAAACAACCTTTTCCGTACGCTCCAACGTCTTAACGAATATGGCGCCCTTGGCAACGGAATCAACGGTATTACGAGCCTCGACTGTATAAATTCCAGGCTCCATGGGCATTTCCACATAACCGCTTGCATCGGTTTCCACCCACTCCGTTGAGCTCAACCCATCCGACAAGAATTCATCCGGCAAAACACGAACTCGAGTAAAAGCGGCTGGCGAGCCATTCGCCAACTGCACTTGCAAGGCGATTGTAGATTCCGCCTCCGTACCGCCAGCAACCTTGTTGCCTTCACTACTGGAACAAGCCGCCAGCAAGGAAAGCGATATAAATCCAAAAGTCAAACACTTCCTAGTCATGTTCAACCTCCCCGACCACACCATCATTTTCTTTTTCCGCTACCGAAGAATCCAGAACCTCCTGTCCGCGAATACGGCGTTTACGACCGCGTCGCTGCGGCGGCGGATAAGGATCGGATAGCGGGAACAGTTGCATCCCCAACTGAAAAACTCGATTGGGCTTTTCGCAAGCCCCCACCTTCGCAAGTACTTCTCGACGGAACCTGCGAAGCATTTCCACCAGTTCCTTGTACGTATCTTCATCGCAACCAAAGGCTAGCGTAGAAAGGTTTCTCTCGTCCTTTTCAAAACGGTCCAATGCCGTTTCGGCCACCTTGATGTTCTGCTGGATGTAGGAATTCACCGCAGTACTATACGATTCCGTACCGCTGGAAATAAGGCCCTGGGTCTGTTCGTAGAAACCTGTCTGATCATTTTTCTTGATCATGGACAAACGTTCCAGAAGCGCAACGGAACTTTTCACCTGGCTTGCGGTAATGGGCGGACGAACCATAAGGCCCAAGGCGGCATCATCGCCAACGTAGGGGTAAAAAGTCACAAGTTCGCGAACAACGGCATGGTACCAATGGTCAAAATACTCGAACTGGTCCTTGGCCAAGTCTTCGACCTTGCATTCCTTGGTGGCCACCAGTTTTTCGAGGAACTGACGACTTTCGGAATGGGTCTTTGCCTGGTTGAAAGCAACCATGTTCGTGAAATACGTTTTTTCGCGCTCGTCCTTGCAGAATATTTCGGCAAAGACCTTCACCAGGCGCCCAGTCAAGTTACGCTTTCCCTGCAGAATCTTATTGAACATCGAGGAGTCAAAATCGGCCTTTTCTGCAATATAGCGATGGCTAAAGCGCCAATCGCTTGCATGGCGTTCCTCGTACGCATCCCTCAGGAATTCGCGATAGTTCAGGTATTCAAAAAGATTTATCATGCAAATATTCCTAAAACAAACACACTACTCTATCAATATAACAAAAAAGTCCACATTTACAAACTAAAAAAGTCCACATTTTGTCAAAATATGGACTTCATCACACTTTTGCAATTCTTTAGCGAACGAAATAATTTCCCTTAGCGAACTTCGACGCACTCCCTGAACGATTCAGCAGACGCCCCTTGGCGTCGAACACGCGGTTTTGGACCTGCGGGATATCGGAATTCAAGCGTCGAGCGGGCATTCCAAGTGTTGTTGTCGTATCGCCTTCAACCTTGGCCGGTTTTCCGCCCACACGGTACACGTTGTCGTTGGTAAACGCCACCATATCGATATTCGGGCCACCGTCAGCCGTAAGCGATGTGAAGATCAAGTCAAATTCACAGGCGTCCAGCCAGATTCCCTCAACGTAAGCCGTATCCCACTTGTCCCAACTTCCCGTAGACGGAAACTTTATTTCGTATTCCTTCGCATCGATTTTCACCTTCATGTCGCGATTGGAAGCACCATCGAAGGCATAGCGCACAAGCATCTTGGCGTCGGTCGCAGAACGGTCCGAAACCAACTTGTAGGCGGCGTAACTTCCGACTTCATTGTACACATTCACGAAACCATTACCTTGATAACCGGTGTGGTCCTTATCGGTAGAGCCAGTCGCATCGTCGGGATCCGCCATGTCAATGGGAGAACGCCAAAGAGCATCACCCTCAAGTTCCGCATAGGACTTGGCCTCACTGGAAGACGAAATTACTTCCGAAGAACTGGAATTCTGAGTTTCGGTAGAAAGGGGATCGTCGCCCGACGCCGTCGCCACACAGGCGGCACCGCCCTTGAACATGGCTGTATAAGTCACGTTGCGCCCAGGCGTCTTGAAACCATAGTAAAGTTTATTCGAAGAAATCTTCTGGCACTTGTCATCGGCCCAGTATTCAAATGTTTCGCCACTTGCAGGATCCACGCGAAGAGTCATCGGAGTGCCCGCCGGGAACAACTGGTTTTGCGTAATGAGGCCCTTTGTCGCAATGTTCGCCTTCACGGTTACGTTGTAGCGAGGCTTGATGGCAGAGACTAGCGTCGTGAGCGCACTCTTCGATTCCGCCGAGAGATAACTGGCCGAAAGTTCGTCCTGGAGTTCCTCCACAATCATGCCGCAGTGGCCAAGCGAACCCATCTCCTGGAAGTGCGTATTGCCGTCGGAACTTCCGTTCGGGTAATTCGGGTAAAGACCGCCGTCAAACTTCAGGTACAGGAACGTAGTCACGTACTGGCCCAGCGAGCCATACGTTTTATTGTACATATTGTACGATTTCATATTCAAGTCCACGAACGGGACTTTATACTGCTGGGCAAGTTTTTCCATCACGCCACGAGCATCGTAATTGTTAGAACCCGTCGAAAAGATGTTGCGCGAGCCGTTCATGTTCATAGGCGAAACAAGCACAGGTGTGGCGCCATGGCTCTGCGTAACCTTGATGTACTGGGTCATGTAGTAAGAGAACGAATCTATAGGCGTGTAGCGATCTGCCTTGTTGTAGTCGCGGTCATTATGGCCGAACTGAACAAATACATAGTCACCTTTCTGGATGCTCGGTTCCAAGTCCCTTAAGCGTCCATCGTTGATAAACTTCTTGGAACTGCGCCCACCGATAGCGACATTATTGATTTTCACGCGGGACGCATCGAAAAAGTAGCCAAGCACCTGGCCCCATCCCGTTTGCGGATAAGCAGAATCCTTGTAGTTACAAACCGTGGAATCGCCAATCACATGTATCGTGAACGACGTGGAATCACTAACGGCAATCCCCGTAAAAACGGCTGCAGCAAGAGCAAATTTCACAAAAGATTTCATTTGACTACCACCGGGATATTGGACATTTTACTTCCGTCACGCACGACAACGCGATAAATGCCTGCGGATTTCACCCAAGTGGAAACTGCAGCCGCATCTATTTCAAAGTCCGAAGAAACCGTGCGATTCGCGACAAGTTTGCCCTTCATGTCAAACACACTTACGCGCACATTCGCGTTCCTCGACAAATTCAGTTTCTGTGCCATAAATGTTGTCGTCGTATCCGTTTCGCCAACATTCGAGGAATCCTTTCCAGATACCACTTCATCGCATTCATCGCCACGGCACACGCCATCCATGCTAAAGCCGAACATGTCGATATTCGGGCCGCCATCGTTCGTGAGCGACATGAACTTGAGTTCCGCCTCGCCTTGTGGCGCATCAAGGACAACGTAAGCGGTATCCCACGTGGTCCAGCCACCTGTAGGAGGCGCACTGATATAGTAATCGTGATCCAGGTAGGCATTGATCATGCGGTCGCCCGTACCACCATTTGCATAAATAATCGCGAGCGTCGTGTAGCCAGCCCCCGGGAATTTCACCTTGTACGATCCGTAAGACTTGTTGCTGTTGTCAAAGTTAAAGTAACCATCGCCATGGAACCCGGCGTTGGTCTTTTCGGCCTCGAAGCCATCGAATCCATCGGGATGGGCAGCATCGAAGAACTTCTTGATATCCTTATCAACCGCGACTGTCGATTCTTCGCTGCCTTCCATCGGTGTAAACGGAATGAACGTCACATCATCGAGGCTCTTCGGGGTCGTTGTGGGGAATGCCTTAAGAGCCGCCCCATCGCCAGTGTACTTTTCAGCAGTTCCGCCTTCGTAAACAGCCGTGTACTGCGTGCTAGCACTACCCATCACGAACGTATGGATGTACGGGGACTTCACATTGGAACGGCTCGGAGCCCCCACCTTGTTGCCATTTCCGTCGTACCAGCCGAGGAATTTCTTGCCGCTCTTCGGAATCGTCTTGAGCAAGACCGTCATGCCCTTCGGATAATAGGCGCTGATGGATGTCGCTTCGGCGGCATCGGCCGGGCTCACCTTCACGTTCACCATGTACATGGGAGCCATGTAGTCGCCAAGTTTCTTGACGACAGGATCCTTGTGGGCGCGCATCTGTTCGGTAATGATTCGGCCAAAAGCGTTCGCACCGTTCATCTGCAAGTGCACCTGGTCTGTCTGGTCGCTGCCGAGGTTACTGTACTCGCCCTTGGTCGCATAGTTGAAAATGAACTGCTGTGCATACTTTTCGCCAACAGAAATCATGAGGTTCGCGACTTCTTCGCTCATGTCGATAAACGGAACATCCATTTCTTCGGCGAGTTGCTTGTTTAACGCCGGGTAACCGCGGTAACTGTTATGGATGGCGGTCGGAGAATCGTAATAGCAACGACGAATCGGGCTCATGATGATAGGATTCGCACCCTTCGCACGGACATCGTCCACCATCTTTTTCATGTTGGACTTAAAGAAATCCTCGGTACTATAGTTGATATCGTTGATGCCAAACTGGATAACCACATAGTCACCCGCCTGCAGTTTTTCGGCAATGCAATTACCATTGCTGCATCCTTTTTTGAAGAACATGTCGTAATAGCCGACAGCAGTACCGCCAGACTTGTCCTTGCCACCGCCACCAAGCGACATACCGCCCTGGCCACGATTCACGACGCCCGCCAGGTTCACGTCAAACCAATAATGGAAATCCTGGCCCTGCCCCTGCTTGGGGTAGTATCCTTCATTCCAATCCTGCATGGTGGAATCACCGCACATGTAGATGGTTACCTTGGCCAAAGCAGCCGGTGCAAGAACCATGGAAGCAACAACTGCGCCCTGCCAAACCCTGCTGAAAATACTCTTCATATTATCTCCAGTCCCTATTTTCAATTTTTAAAAAATAAACGAACTTTTAAGAATCGTCTTACCATTCAACTTCACAACAGCCATATAATGGCCCCTGGGAAGCAAGCCCGCCAAGGAGACCACCGATTCGCCCGCAATCACGTTTTTCGAGACAGCGCCAAGCATATGGCCATTCATATCGAAAATGCAGACTTCGGCAAGTCCGGATTCAGATGTACGCAGTAAGCCCGTCACCGGATTGTAGGAGGAATTGAAAACCCTGAACGGAACCACGGAAACAGCATCCGTACCTGTCAAGGTTTGCGTGCCGTCGTACTTTTCGACACCGTCAAGACCGAAGGTGAACATGTCAATGTTGGCTCCACCGTCACTCGTGAGCGAGGTGAACATAATTTCGTTCACACCCTTCTTGAGTTTCACGTCGATGGTTGCTGTCTCGTAGGTCGTCCAGGACGCATTTGTGGAAGGGAAACTGATGGACCCCGCAGAAGTCCCGTTCACCCTCACGTCCATGTCGCGGGAGACGTTTCCACCATTGGCAAAACGAACCGTAAGCGTTGTCTTGGCCTCAGTCTGTGAGAACACCTTCCATGTGGCAGAACTGCTTATGCTGTTTTCAAAATTGTAGTAACCGTCGCCTTCGAAACCGGCATTGGTGCTTTCACTCCAACCGGCACCTTCATCCGGTTTGGACGCATCGAAAGAGGACTTTCCGTTGTTCACCACAGGAGTCGTGTCGGGTTCAACCGGCTCCACCGGAGATGCGCCCTCGCCCACCACGAAAATACTCGGCTGTTTCAAGTTCTTGACTGCATCCGGCAGGTAGTAGCCCAAGTGCGGAGGCTGGTTGTAAGCCGTATTCTGCCAAGCGATTGCCGTGCGATAAGTGGCGTCATGCATAAGCGTATAAACGCGGTGCGGCGTCGTGACCGGAGTTGAAACGATGTAGAGCGTCGAAGGATCCTTTTCGCTACGCACCACCATTTCTTCGCGCCAGTCGCCAAAGAGGTCCGCCACGAGAGTCGGCGTATTCTTGGTGCCATTGCAGCCGGTAGCCCCGAGAGCGGCCGGACCATCGAAATACACCGCCTGGTCAACTTTTGGAGAAACGTACTTCGTAATATACGCCCCATCCAAAAGTTCGTCGTACACGTCGCCATCAAAGTAAATGCGGAAGTTCATGGCAAGTGCCGGAGAGCCAAGCACCTGGCCCTTGATGTTGTGAAGTCCGCCACCCTTCGAAGACCAGTATTCGTAACCGCGCTGGGTCGAATCGATATCGGCGGCAATACCACGGCCGTTGTCATTACCGCCCTGCTTACCGCACTGGAGGATTTTACCGTCCTTGTCGCGAAGGTCGTCGGTGCAGGCGGCATCCTTGTGTTCCTGCACGCCGAAGAATTCAAGCCCCGGAGTATCCGGGTCGAGGTCTCCCAAGTGGCCCGCATCACCATGGCCGTAGCCGGTACGATAACGCAGGGATCCATCGTGATTCAGGGCTGCGGCACCGAATACAATTTCGTCGTAGCCGTCGCCATCGATATCGCCGGTAGTAATGTTATGATTACCTTGTTCATAAAGCCCTTGCCCCGGGTCTTCGGACTTGTGGAACCAACGCTGCTTGAGTTGCTTTCCGTCAAAATCATAAGCAACGACGTAGGAGGCGCTGTAATAGCCGCGAATGAAGATTGCGCTAGGATGCACTCCATCAAGGTAAGCGGTCGCCGCAATGTAACGTTCACTGCGGTTGCCATAGTTGTCGCCCCAGTAGCCCTTGCCATTTTTGCCCTTCTCGGACTTGTTGATATCACGCTTCGGCACGTAATCAATAGTCGTTATCGCGGCACCATCGGAACCACGGAACACAGTCAAAAACTCGTTTCCCTTGAGAACAAGACCGCTTCCATCGCGGTTGTCGATAGACGCATTGCCGATAGCCTTGCCCGTACCGTCAATGGTGCCGTCGGCAGTCTTCACGATCATTTCGGCCTTGCCGTCGCCATCGTAGTCAAAGACCTGGAACTGCGTGTAATGAGCACCCGCGCGGATGTTCTTGCCAAGGTCGATACGCCACAGGCGCTTGCCATCCAGCTTGTAGGCGTCGATAAAAACGGTACCCGTGTAGCCCGTCTGCGAATTATCGTGGGCGTTACTCGGATCCCACTTCAAGATGATTTCAAGTTCGCCGTCTCCATCGAGGTCGGCAGCACTCGCGTCGTTCGGAGTGTAAGTGCACTTTTCGCCATCAGGCATAGTCTGGGCGGCAGGCACTTCAAGCTTTATCGTCTTGTACGGAACGGAGCGACCCGTATTGGAAACGGTCTTGTCGAGCACGACGGAAAGCCCGGACTGCGGGCCTTCCTTGCCATCGACAACGGCGGCAACAGTGTACTTGGAAGAAGTGGAGCCGCTAGCATCCAGATAGTTGGCGCCCTGGCTTCCGGTAATCGTCGCAATCTTCGAACCGTCGCGATACAGGTTGAATTCCGTCGTAGGGGCGTCCGTCCCTAGCAAGCGCCAGGACACAAGCATTCCCTTGCCGACGTTCGAAGCGACAAGCCCGCGACTCAAGTTTTCCATTTGACGGGGGGCGGCATCAGCATGCTGAACCATGGCAAGCGATACAGCGAATGCAGCCACCACCGACAATTTCCTAGAAAAATTTCCCATACACTCCTCTCTTATTTAGGACTTGTTAAATATCAATTTTTTCATGTGTTTTCCGTAGAAAATAACACACATTTCCGTTGACAAAATGTCCTAATTCCACATTTCGTTGTCCCCAGGCAACACCACTTGCCCCTCCGGACTATTTTAAATATAATAAAAACTTTTAAAAAAGTCCACATTTATTTTAGTTTTTCACAAAATACAACGATTTCACAAAAATTCAAGAACATTAAAAGTCCACATTAACACAATAAAAAATCTCGTTTTCAAGTTGTTTTTTGACATTTTCAGCAAAAACAGCCCTAAAAACGAGAATCAAGAGCAAACGGGACTCAATTTTCAAGAATCAGGGAGCCCTCGCCCATACGGACCCCATCCACAAGTACACGAGTCCAGTACACGCCACTCGGCATTCCAAGCCCATTCAGGTCAATCTCCGCACCGGCGGAAACCTGACGAGAAAGCGACTTTTCCAAGCGTCCCCGGACGTTATAAATGCGAATCTCGGCAAACCCAGGCTTCGCAAAACGAACTATCCCATTCGCAGCGGCAAAGGCGACCGGCCGGGCAGACTCCCGAAGCGCAAGCGGAGGATCTTCTTCCGAGGAACCGCCCACCACGCGCACATCAGGCCTCTTCAGATTTTTCACGGCATCGGGCAAATAGTAGCCCAAGTGAGGAGGCTGGTTGTAGGCGACGTTCTGCCAGGCAATGCTCAAGCGGTAATGCGTATCGTGCATCAAGGTGTACACGCGGTAAGGCGTCGTGAACGGCGTCGTGTAAATCGTGATGATACTCGGGTCCGCACCGGAACGCGTAATGAACTCCTCGCGCCAGTCGCCGAAGAGGTCCGCCACGAGGCACGGGTTCGCCTTCGTCCAGTTGTTGAGCGAAGCCGAGTTCACGTTGTAGAAACTGAACAAGCGGTCCACCTGCTTTGTCGATGAATTGTACTTTTCCATCTTTCCACCGGTGTTGCCGTTATTCTTGTTCGGGTCGCTCGTGCCGTCGATTAGTTCGTCCTGCAAGTCGCCGTCAAAGTAGATGCGGAAGTTCTGCGAAGGCGTCACGGAGGCGAGCAATTCGCCCTTCGGATTACGGATGCCACCGCTCACGCCGCTCCACATTTCGAGCCCGCGGCTGTTGGAGTCCACGTCCGCCGACATGCCGCGACCGTTGTCCACGTTCTGCTGGGCCGTTCCCCAAAGAATCTTCCCGTCCTTGTCGTGGAGTTCGTCACTATACTTCACCGTCTTGTCTTCGTGAACTTCCCAAAGTTCCAGGCCAGGATTGTCCGGGTCGATATCGGAAAGATGCATGGCGTCGCCATGGCCAAGCCCAGTACGGTATCTCAGCGTACCATCGTGGTTCAACGCGCCCGACCCGAAGACAATTTCGTCGTAACCGTCGCCATCGACATCGCCCACGGAAAGGTTGTGGTTACCTTGTCCGTAAAGCCCTTGACCGCTTTGTTCGGCCTTGTACTTCCAGACTTCCTTGAGTTCCTTCCCGTCGAAATCGTAGGCGGCCAAGTACGCGTTCGTGTAATAGCCACGGTTCATGACCACGCTCGGATGGACTCCGTCAAGATAGGCGACAGCAGCCAAGTAGCGATCACTACGGTTACCATAGGTATCGCCCCAGTTTTTCGTGACATCAATTTTCGGCCAGTAATCGATTGTCGTTACAGCCGCACCCGTATTGCCCTTGAACACCGTCAGGAACTCGTTTCCGCTCATGATGCGGCCTGCCGAAGTGCGATAATCCTTGTTCTTGTCGCCGATTACCGTCCCCGTGCCGTCCACAGTGCCGTCGCTCGTCTTCGCAACTATTTCTGCGATGCCGTCACCGTCCAGGTCGTAAACCATGAACTGCGTGTAGTGCGCGCCAGCGCGAATGTTCTTGCCAAGGTCGATGCGCCAAAGGCGCGTCCCGTCAAGCTTCAAGCCATCCAAGAAGACGGAACCCGTGTAGCCGTCCTTCGAATTGTCCTGTGCATTGCTCGGGTCCCACTTGAGGACAAGATCCAGCTGGCCGTCGCCGTCCAAGTCGCCAGCGCTCATGTCGTTTGGCGTATAAGTGCATTTAGAACCGTCCGGCATAGTCTGTTCCGCAGGCACATCCAGTTTCAAAGTCCTGTACGGAAAATGAACGTTGTTCACATCCTTGATTTTTTCTTCGAATACGACTTCCGCTTCAGATTTTTTACCCTCGACGCCGTTCACAACGGCAGCGACCGCATACTTGCTCTTGGTAGTCCCCTTGGTATCGGCGTAGAACGTCGGATCCTTGGCGCCAATCGAGGCTATTTTTTCGCCGTCGCGGTAAAGGTTGAATTCCGTCGCAGGGTCGTCGGTCCCAAGCAGGCGCCAGCCCACCACGACACCCGAAGCCACCGCCGAAACGGACAAGCCGCGGCTCAGGTTTTCCACCTGCCGAGTCGCGGAAAAAGACGAAACGGACGAGTACAGCACAAGAGCCGCACTCGCCATGACAATTTTTGATTTTACACCACAATCCATACGGAATCTCCTTGCTGTAAATTTAAAGTTTTGCAGGCGCAAAAGGAAATTCCGATGGAAAGTTTCGTGTAAATATTAAGATTACACAACGTCGAGAAACCTCATCAGGCAAGATTTCTGCAATTACTTTCTGTAAATTCCCTTTGAAACGAACTTGCCGTCAACCTTGACGCGGACAATGTACGTTCCCCTGGAGATAGGTTCGTTCGAAAGGTCCACAATCGTTTCCCCTTCAAGAACGGACTTCGCAATCGAGCCGACCATGCAACCGCTCATGTTGTAGATGTCTACTTCGGCAAAGCCAGCCTTATGCACGCTCACGGGGCCAGCAATAAGCTTCATCGGATCAACCGGGGTCGATTCGCCAGCAGCAAGCGAAACGCCAGGAACCCCGAAATAGAAGCCGTCTACATTCGCGCCGCCGTCGGCGGAGGTCGACGTCAACTTGATGGTATTTTCGCCTTTCACAAGTTCCACGGGGACTTTCACTTCGGACCAGGTTGTCCAGGAGCCCGTCGAAGGCATCGCCACCAAAGTCGCATCACCGCCGTTCACAGACAAGTTCATGTCACGTGCGCCGGCGCCACCGTTCGCAAACACAACAGAGATTGTCGTCGTCGCCGCTTCGGAAGCCTGAACTTTCCAAGAGCCAAAACTTTCAGCAGTGTTGTCGAAGTTGTAGTAGCCCTTTTCCTTCCAGCCTTCGTTCGTATCTTCGAACGTACCAGCGCCTTCGATCGGAGCGGAAGCATCCACAAAGGATTCCTTCGCCATGTCGTGCTTGGTTTCGGAAACAACAGGATCGACAACTACAGGGTCCGTATCGGAAACAATCGGAGTTTCGCCGCTACCCGCCAAGTAGATGGAAGGCTGCTTCAAGTTTTTCACGGCATCCGGCAAGTAGTAGCCCAAATGCGGAGGCTGGTTATAGGCCACGTTCTGCCAGGCGATACTTACGCGGTAATGCGGATCGTGCATCAAAGTATACACGCGGTAATCCGTCGCAACAGGCGTACCGAAGATGGTGACCGTAGCGGCGTCGCCACCCGAACGGAGAACCAGTTCCTCGCGCCAGTCGCCAAAGAGGTCCGCCACAAGGCACGGGTTCTTCTTGGTTCCGTTGTTCGTCGTGGACTTGTTCACGTTGCCGTAGGTGAAGTAGCGGTTCGCCTTCTTGCCCTTCGTATCCCACTTGTCAATGGCACCGTCAAAAAGTTCGTCCTGCAAATCGCCGTCGAAGTATATGCGGAAATTCACGGAAGGCTTGCTTCCAGAGATTTTCTTACCCTTTACGTTCTTCACGCCATCGGAAATGCTGCTCCACATTTCAAAGCCGCGGTTGTCGGCGTCGATATCGGCAGCGAGACCACGACCGTTGTCCTTGCCGTTGCCCGGCGTACCCCAGATAATCTTTCCGTCTGGAGCGCGGAGTTCGTCGCCATACTTGGCGTTTCCTTCTTCATGGACGTCCCACAGTTCGAGGCCTTCGCGGTCAGGATCAAGGTCGGAAAGGTGCATCGCGTCGCCATGGCCGAGACCCGTGCGGTAAAGCACTGTTCCGTCGGACTTGAGGGCCGCAGCGCCGAACACGATTTCATCCTTGCCGTCGCCGTTGATATCGCCCACGGAGATGTTGTGGTTGCCCTGGCCATGAAGCCCCTGGCCGCCTTTTTCGGACTTGTGGTACCAGCGCTGTTTGAGTTTTTTGCCGTCAAAATCGTAGGCGACCACGTAAGCGTTCGTGTAGTAGCCGCGAACCATGATGAGGCTCGGATGCACGCCATCGAGGTAAGCGATAGCGGCAAGCATGCGTTCGCTGCGATTGCCGTAGTTGTCGCCCCAATTCTTGGTAATGCCGCGACCCGGTTCGTAGTTGATGGTCGTAATTTCGGCACCGTTCTTGCCACTGAACACCGTGAGAAATTCGTTTCCGCTCATGATGGTTCCGGTACGTTGCCCATTCGCATCCTTCTTGACGCGATAATCCTTGCTCTTGTCACCGATGACCTTGCCCGTGCCGTCCACGGTGCCGTCGCTCGTTTTCATGGCGACTTCCGCAATGCCGTCACCGTCCAAATCGTAAACCATGAACTGGGTATAGTGGGCTCCTGCACGAATATTGTGGCCAAGGTCAATGCGCCACATTCTCTTGCCATCCATCTTGTAGGCATCGATATACACGTTACCTGTATAGCCGCCCTGGGAATTATCCTTCTGGTTGCTAGGGTCCCACTTGAGGACAAGTTCCAGTTCGCCGTCGCCGTCCAGGTCAGCCGTACTCATGTCGTTCGGCGTGTAGCTGCAGTTGCTGCCGTCGGGCATTTTCATGTCGCCCGGACGATCCAGTTTCAGCGTCTTGTAAGGGAAAGACTTTCCGTCGGAACTGGCAGTCTTGTCGAATACAAAGGAAAGACCGGATTTTTCGCCTTCCTTGCCACCCACGACCGCCGCGACGGAATACTTCGACGCGGCACTTCCGCTAGCATCCAGGTAGTTCGTTGCGCCCTTGCCGTCGATTGTTGCGATTTTCGTGCCATCGCGATACAGATTGAATTCCGTATTCGGGGCGTCGGTTCCCAGCAAGCGCCAGCTCACGAGCATACCCTTGCCCACGTTCGCGGACACAAGCCCACGGCTAAGGTTTTCCATCTGACGGGGAGCCGCAAGGGACTGCACCGACAGGCCAAAAGACAACGCTGCGCACAAGGCGAGCGAAGGCCTCCCTAATCCATACACCATAATAACCTCCTAACAGGTTTTTTCCAAACATCGGCTTTTCAGCCATTTTTCAATTTAAATACTTTTTGATAAAAAAGTCCACATTAACTTTTATTTTTACTTATTTTACGTATTTTGCAAAAATTTCAACAATATAAATGTCTACATTTTACAAATCAACGCTTCAAGCCCCCCCCGCACATTCACAAAAACATTTTTATTTTTTTTATTTTTACGCAAGGTATGTCCAAGTGGTGGAAAAACTTTTCATGGGAAAGACTATTCGACGCCTTAGCCGAGCGGTCTCCTAAGTTCGTAAAAATCATGGTAGTCACCGGAAAATCGTTCCTGTACTACCATGGTATGACCCGTGCAGCCTCGCTCACCTACACCACCCTGGTGGCTGTCGTCCCCCTGCTGATTTTGCTCACTTCCATTACCCTTGCCGTGGGCTTCGGCGGTTTCATGTCCGATTACCTGCCGATGATTCTCGACATGCTGAATCTGGACTGGCCAACGGAGCAGGTGACCGCCATCGTGCAAAACGCCGAGCATATCCCCATCGGCAAACTAGGGTTCATCGGCGCACTCGGCCTCTTCGTGACCTTCATTCTCGCTTTCGGCAGTCTGGAAACCAATTTCAATGTGGTCTGGGAAGTGAAAACATCACGCACCGTTTACCGTCAAATCCAGGTGTACACCCCGTTTTTAGTAATTCTTGCTGGCATTATCGGTTTATTCGCCGGATTTGTAAACCACGTGCAGAACGTCCTTTCCGTCATCATCGTAGACGGTTTCCATTTTTCGCCGGAACTCCTGAAAATCATGATTACCGCATTCTGGTACACGACATTCCACATTGCTGCCATGTTCCTCATCTTCTTGATGCTTTACGCCCTGCCAGCCAGGAGCCTTCGCAAAAAAAGCGACAAGCCGCTCCCCTACACCAAGCGCAAACTATTGGTGATGTCGATAGTCTCTACAATTATTTCCTGGATAGTCATCAACATCTATGTCAAAATCCTCATGCTGATTCAATCGGCCATGGTCATCCGCATGTCCATTTTCTACGGGTCACTCGCCTTTATACCCCTGTTCCTCTTCTTGCTTTTTGGAGTATGGTCCATCATTCTGTGCGGCAACAGCCTTGTTTGGACAGTCTGTTACTGGCCAGAAGCGAAAGTAAAGAAATGGAACTGGAACGCCACCCTGGAGGACGTGCACAATGATAAAGAAAGCGAAGAAGAACTGGAATTTAAGTAGCGCAAGGAATTTCGCATCCGTACTTCTTTTGGTTCTGTCACTCGCTTCGGCAAGTTTTGCCGAACTCGCGGGCATGAACGACAGCAGAGTTTCAAACGAAACCACAAGTGAAGGTTTCGGTGCTCTTATCGGCATTGGCGGAGGAAACTCCATGATCGCCGACGACGGAACCATTTTCATGACGCTCCGCATAGGGCTCGATTTTCAGTTGCTTTCTACTGGAGTCTGGGTCACGTCCACCATCAGCGATGTGCGCAACTACAATGTTCCGCAAAAGCAACTCGTTAAGTACAGGGCTTTTGGCGGTTTCATAGAACTATTCCCGCTACGCTTTGGCGACTTTTCCATTTCCGTCCCTGTACAAATCGGCGGCGGCGTCTTGAGCGCACTCAACAGCGGCGACGAGGCCTTCGAGTCAGAAGAGTATTTCTTCACCGGCGATGCAGCCGTCCACTTCAACTACAGGGTAACACGTATGCTGGAAGTATCTATCGGCGGCGGTTACCGCATGTTCGCCGGCATTGACGAGAACAACTTGGACGACATGGACTTCTGCACTCCCTTCGGCGAACTGAGATTTACAGTTAAGGAGTAGGCCCCAGGGCCCCCTATGCTAATTTCCCTTCGCGGATGCAGGCTTCACAACCTGAAAAACATCGACGCCGATTTCCCCCTCGGCAAAATTACCGTTGTTTGCGGACCTTCGGGCTGCGGAAAGTCCACCTTGGTACTCGACACGCTCCATGGCGAAAGCAAGCGACGTTACCTGGAAACCCTTTCCCCCTTCGCCTCGGATATGCTCGGCGGGAAAAGAAGCATCCCCTTAGACAGTGCCGAAGGGCTCCCTGCGAGTCTCGCCATCGGAACAACCCACGGCGAAGCTTCGTCCAGGTCTACCGCGCTGTCCATCGCCGAATGCGACAACGCCCTGCGTACGCTTTTCGCGGCCTTCGCAAAATCCGCCTGTCCCGTTTGCGGTAAGGCCATGGAATCTACGAGCCGCGAAGAAATCATCCATACCGTGGCAGGATTAGAAATCGGCACCAAGTTGCAATTCCTGGCTCCCGTCGAAGCCCAGGGATACAGTCTGGACAAACTTTCAGCAGTCTTCCTCGCCCAAGGGTTCACCCGAGCCATCGCCGACGGAAACGTGTATTCCCTGGCCGACCTGCTTCCCGGTGAAAAGGAAATCAGACCAAAGAAATTCTACATCGTCGTAGATAGAATCATCGTTCGAGAGAACACCCGGACACGCATTGCCGAAGCGGTCGACGCGACCCTCAGGCTTACGCACAGCCTGGTGGCACTGGACCTTGGCGGAAAGTCGGAATCGTTCAGTACAGAACCCCGTTGTCCGGACCATCCCGAAAAAAAAGGCTATGCGCCAGCCCTCAACGCGAAGTCGTTCAGCCCCTACAATAGACTTTCGGCATGTTGCCGCTGCCATGGAACGGGAACTCTCCCCGAAAGCGAAGGGGATACTTGCACAGAGTGCAACGGTCAAAGACTTTCTGCCGCATTTCTAAACGCTACCATCGACAAGACTAGTTACAAACAAGTTCTTTCCACCCAGTTCACGGAACTTCCTGAACTGTTGAAGAATTTATTCGAAAGCAAAATAGGCGATCACCTGCGTCCTACCTACACAACCCTGATGGACCGCATCCATGCCATCAACGAACTGGGAATCGGGTACCTCACCGCAGGCCGTAGCGGCCAGAGCCTTTCGGGCGGGGAACTGCAAAGATTAAAACTCGCAAGCCTCAGCACCGGCCACCTGAACGGGCTCCTGATAGCCCTGGACGAACCCGCCAGCGGTCTTTACAAAACCGACGTAGATGCACTCTGGAACGTTCTCGAAAAAATTCGCGATCGCGGAAACACGCTCG
The DNA here is from genome assembly GCA_045598645.1 of Fibrobacter sp. GTDB lineage: Bacteria > Fibrobacterota > Fibrobacteria > Fibrobacterales > Fibrobacteraceae > Fibrobacter. Next base: position 4,410 of record JAZLMK010000115.1, on the reverse strand, counting down.
TACTGATTGAGCACAATCCGGGCATCATCTGCCGGGCCGACTACATTATCGAAATGGGTCCCGGAGCAGGTGAAAAAGGCGGTGAAGTGCTGTTTTCCGGTCCTCGTTCCAAAGTCCTCGACAACCAGGATTCGCCCACAGGCAAATGGATTGCCGAATTGGAAGAAAGGCGCAAAAAGAAGGAACGCAAGCGTTCCGCTTCGGCAAGCGACAATTTCATCAAGGTCCGAAACTTTTCGATGTTCGACATGGCTCCCGTAAACGCCACCTTCCCTATAGGCAAGTTCAGTACTATCACAGGCCAAAGCGGCAGCGGAAAATCTACGCTCCTTTTCAAGAACATCGCCCCGCGCGCGGAATCCGGCGAATTCAAGAAACTTGGAATAGAAGCCCTTTCCGTACTCACCACAGGCGACTTCCATGGCAACAGACGGAGCACGGTCCTCAGCGCAATCGACCTCACCGCCAAAATCAGGGAATTGTTCGCTAAACTTCCCGAAAGCAAGGTCCGCGGCTACACCGCGGCAAAATTCGCAACGCACGCCCCAGGCGGGAGGTGCGAGAACTGCAAAGGCGAGGGCGTCGTTTACGACCCGAGCGGTTACGAGGAATCGGAATGCCCAGTGTGCCTTGGCAAGCGATTCCGCGACGAAATCCAGGAAATTCGGTTCAAGTCCTATTCCATCGCCGACCTGCTGGACATGGAAATCGGCAAAGCCTACCCCCTGTTCGCCAACATGGCCCCTATCGCCGAGAAATTGAAGCCGCTCCTGGATACCGGGCTGGAGTACTTGAAGTTAGGGCAATCCACCGCGCACCTTTCTGGTGGCGAAAGAGCAAGATTAAGGCTATCCATAGCGCTCGCCCGGGCGAAAGCACCCAACACGCTCTTCCTTTTCGACGAGCCCGCCCGCGGACTACACAAAAAAGACATCGAGTTGCTGCTTGAAATTATCAGGAAGCTCTGTGAAGCCGGCCACACCGTCATAGCCATCGAACATGCCGAAGATTTCGTAAATGCAGCCGATTACATTCTGGAATTGAAACGGCCCTAAGACCGCAGCAAGTCAGCGCATTTCATCGATTTCATCGGCCATTCCAATGGATTCCTCTTCGAAAACGATGCAACGCTGCTTCATGGCCAAATGGTAGATTTCCATGTCCTTCTTGGCCATTTCCAAACACTTGAGCAGTTTGGGCGAAAATACGCCGCATTCGCCATTCATTATCATGTTGTAGGATTGTTCAAAGGAATACGCCATCTTGTAGCAGCGTTCGTTCACAAGGGCATCGTACACATCGGCCAGAGCCACCACCTGGGCGCAAAGCGGAATCTGCTCGCCTTTGAGGCCTTCCGGATATCCCTTGCCGTCGTAGCGTTCATGGTGATAACGGCAAATTTCGTAACCATAACGGTAATACGCCTGATCCTGGATATTGCGCATGGAGCGAATAATTTCGCAACCCTTTATTGTATGGCGCTGCATCACCAATCGCTCGGTTTGCGTAAGAGGGCCGCCCTTTAAAAGAATGCCATCGGGAATGGCGATTTTCCCAATGTCATGCATGGCGGATGCCGAAGATATCACGGCGATATCGGATGCCGACAAACGTACGTTATCGTAGACCTGGTTCACATAGCCAAGCAAAATACGAGTAAAGCCCTTGATGCGTTCCACATGGTCACCCGCCTCTACGCTACGAAATTCCACCATGGTACTGAGAATATCGATAATCCCGTTATTGATTTCCTTGAGTCTTTGGTTGCGTACTTCCCTTTGAACAAAAAGGCTTATGGCAACGACCCCGGCCGCCACGATGATATAAGCGCCAAGGCTGTCAACATAAGCATATTCCTTTGAAACAGTCTGCACAAGGGATTCATTTTTGATTGCGAAAACATAAGTCAAAATTATGGCTAGCGAAGAAAATACGACAGAGATGATGATATTGCGTTTTTGCAGGCAGAACGCACAAAGAAACGTCCCCGTGGCAAAATACATGGACATGCCACTCATGACACCGCCGTTAATGAAAAAATTCAGCGGCAGCAAAAAACAATTGAGCGCAAGACACATGGCCATATAACAGTTGGAATACTGTTTCGTCACGTGCGCAACGCTCATTATGCTAAGGAAAACTAAACAAGAAAGGGTCGTTCCTATACACGCGGCAACGCTTACATGCTCCGCAATAGTAAGCACGGTGGAATAGACAGCCACACCCATGCATATAATTATCACAATCCAGAACAGTTTCTTTTCCAAAGAGTCCTGCGACTGTATAAATTTAAGAAACGTACCCAACTTCACCTCAATCGCCCTAGAAGAAAAACTAGGATAACAAATCTTTACATAAGATATCCTTATGCGGGTGAATTGTCAATAGGCAAAAAGATAAATTTTGCTTTTATGGCTTCGGGTACTCTTCGAACGCCTGGGAATTCGCCTTCAGGTTGCTGCCGTTCCAGTCAAAAAGGGCAGTCCCCCAGGCACCTTCCAGAGTCGGTTCCCAGAAAAACGTGCCAATGACCTTGTTCTGCGCACGGGCCATTTCCACCGTTTTTTGTCTGGAACCGTCAAAATTGTAGTGTTTTTCCCTGTCCCCGCCGTTGTATTCGGCGATGATGAACTCCAGGTTCGGGTACTTGGAACTGAGGTTGCCGAAGAGTTTTTTCCAGTCGTCCGGGCCGCCGTTGCTGTAGGCCGTATAGGCGGAAAATCCCATGACATCGGCTGGGATTTTCTTCTGGTCGAAAATGACGCCCATCCACCAGTCCACCGTGTTCGTCTTGTGGATGCTTTCGATGTGGAGAACTGTCTTGATATTCTGCGAAACGGCCTTCACCGCCTTGATTCCCGCATTGAAGTACTTGGCGGCGTTCGTCTTGCCGGCATCCGTGCCCATGTCGCCGTTTATGGCGGTGGAAGCCTTGTCGACTCCGTTCCCCCAGCAGTCGGTGCCGCTGTTCGGCTTGTGAATCAGGATTCCCGGAGTCGTCTCGTTGCCGACCTGCACCATGTCGGGAGTGGCGCCCGCCTGCTTAAGCGCATTCACAATGTCGTAGGTGTATGCGTAAACGGAATCCGCCATGGCGTCGGAACTCGTCACGTTGCGCCAGCGCTCCGGGATAATCTGCTTGCCCGGATCGGCCCAGTTATCGCTGTAATGGATGTCCAGCAAAAGGGCCATGCCGGCGGCTTTCACCTTTTTGGCGTAGGCGATTACGTGCTCCTTGTCGCCGTAGGATTCGGCGGAATGCTCGCAGCCCTGCGCCGCATAGCCGTACTTGGCGGTCGGCGAAACAAAAGTCCGCAGACGGATAGCGTTGAAGCCGTGGTTCTTGAGAACCGTAAAGATGTCGGCCTCGGTGCCGTCCACGTCGTAAAACTTGGCACCAAAACGTTCGTATTCCTGGACGGTGGAGATGTCGGCTCCGTTATAGAAACTGAAATCCATTGCGGGTTCGACGGAGGAACTGGAAATGCGCGGAGGCTCGCTACCGGACGAGCGTGGAGGTTCACTACCGGACGAGCGTGGAGGGGGTTGAACGCTCGAAGATAGCGGAAGAACCGCGCTTGAAGAAAGCGGGGCCACGCCGGTATCAAGAACGCTCGCGGAACTGTTTTCCAAAACGTCCGCAGAACTGATTTCCAGAACACTCGCGGAACTGTTTTCCAGGACACTCGCGGAACCCGGTTCCACCGCAGACGAAGAAAGATTATCTACTCCCGACGAAAAAACATCAACGCTTTCCGACGACAAAACACTATCGTCGACAAGAACCGCATCATCGGAAGACGTTGCCGAATCGTCGCCACAACCAACAAGGCCAAAAATTGCCAAGCCAGAAGCCGCCACGACAGCCCAAAAGGACAAAAATTTTTTACTCATTCCCAAACCAAATCCCTTGAAAAGATTTAACTCCACTACATAAAATAGTCAAGAAAAGCCCTCGCGTAGAATAAACCTTTGTAAAAAAAAGGTAATTTATCAATCTTCTACGCAACGGACGCTGTAGACTTCGCTATCGTAAGGAATACGCCATCCTGAACGAGATGGACGAAGCGGGAACTGGTTTGTTTATTTTTGGTTGTCTATCGGTAATAGATAATTGATCGAGTGTGAAGAGAATCTTCGCCATAAGGGGTTTTTATTTTAGGATGAGAAGTTGAATCAGGATCAGTTGTTGCATTTGGCCAAACACCTTCCAAAGAGCAGGCGACGATATAAAGAACAACGGACACGATAATCACTAAAGCTATCTTTTTCATTTGTCACCTCAACATCAAAAGCAATCGCTTTCCCGGAAGGTCAGTATATTTCTTTTTTTCAGAGAACTCTGATGAGCTTGAACTTTCCAAGTCGTCAGTTTCTTTATATCCCCAATAAGTCCCATTTATATAGACG
>JAZLMK010000114.1:0-14015 GCA_045598645.1 Fibrobacter sp. | reverse complement strand
GTTGCAGTGCGGCTTGCTTCTGTCAAAATGTTCTTTTGCCATGATTCTATCTCCAATTAGTGAGAGCCCAGATCGGGAGTCGGACCCGAGACCTCTTCCTTACCAAGGAAGTGCTCTACCACTGAGCTACCTGGGCTTGAGTTCTGCGGTACCGAAGTACCGCAGAACGATTTTGCGTGGGCCGTTGTGGTTTCGAACCACAGTAGGCGTGAGCCAACGGATTTACAGTCCGTCCCCTTTAACCACTCGGGCAACGACCCATTTGTCGAGCCAAAGATAGGAATCGAACCTACGACCGGCTGATTACAAATCAGCTGCTCTACCAGCTGAGCTACTTTGGCAAGCCTCCAATAACCGCAAAGATATTAGAGTGTGCCAAATTTAATAAGATTAGGGGTGTTTTGTCAATGAAAATCAAGCACTTAGGGCAAAAAAAGTGATTTTTTTTCAAAAAAGGCAAAAAAAGCCGTACACAAAATGGGCGAACACTGTTGATAGATTGTTGATAGACGTTTTTTCCCGAAAAGCGCCCCTCCCTCCCCCAAAAAACATGCGTTCTATTTATATTTAGGTCATGGAACAAACAGGTATGAGTTACACGACCAAAATCGAGGTCCGTTACGCAGAAACAGACGCCATGGGCGTCGTCCACCACGCCTCCTATGCCGTCTGGTTCGAACAGGCACGCATAGAATTTTTCAAGGCCCTCGGCGCCCCCTACACCGAAATCGAAAAAGAAGGCTTCGAAAGCCCCGTGCTGGAACTGAATATACAGTACAGGCGCCCCTGCAGGTTCGGCGACTCCGTGGAAATCGTCACCACCATGGTAAAAGAAAGCGCCCTCAAGTGCCGTTTTGTGTACAAAGTATTTGTAGACGGAACGCTCAGCACCACGGGTTATTCCATACACGCCTTCACAAAGGGCGGTGTACCGACAAGGGAAAAGCCCGAATGCTTCAAGAAGGTTGAAGACAAAATAATGTCGGCCTGAAATTTGCCTCGATAAAGGAACGAACATGGCAAAAAATTTTAAACTGCAAATGAACCTGACGTCGCGTCTGGACAAGTATTCCCTTAAACTGCAGCAACTCATGGTAAAATCCAAGTTCACGCTAAAGGCCATGGAATACGGCGCCACGCACACCATGCTCCGCGACCTCATCAAGTACGGCGTGGAACTGGACGGCGTTTTCAACAGCATAGGCGATTTCTGCTTTTCGAAGACAACGCTCCCCCTGGATGAATACGCCCTGGACATGGACGTTCAATTCGATGCCGTGGCGCTCAACGCGAGACTCGTGAGCATCAATATTTCGAGCAAGCGCACCAAGGAAGGCAACACCGAAACCGAATACTCCTTCAACTTCGAGAAGGATGCCGACAAGGAAGACTTCGACCTGGTCATCCCCTACTTCAAGGTGAAGGAACCCGAAGAAGAAGAGGACATGAATAAGGTGGATATGGGCGGAATACAGGACTTGGTTACGGGCCTCGAAGACGGTGGCAAGGGAAAGGGCAAGTTCAAGAAAAAGAAGAAACGCCCGTTCATCTACTACGACACCTACTTCACCATCGAGTAGTTTCAACAGCGACTTCAATAAAAAAATCAAGGGTACAGGAAATTTCCTGTACCCGTTTTCGCATAAGTACATCCAGTTACATCATGGCTTTTTTGTTGACAAAAAAATCATTACTATCTTTTAATTCGGTGTACGGGGCGACATACCCTACTTGGACATAAGGATTAGGAATATGCGTAAATCATTTGCATGTCAAGCCGCCGTAGTGGGCGCCGCTGTCATTACTTTCAGCACTTCTTTGTTCGCACAGACCGATAGCACGCTCCGTCAACTGGCGGAAGCCCGCGGCCGCTTCGTAGGCGCCATCTTGAATTCCAACTGGTTCAATTACGGCCTCGGGGACGACGCTACAATCTACGAAAACACGCACAAGTCGCAGTTCAACATCGTGGTCGCCGAAAACGAGATGAAGTTCGACGCCACGGAACCCAAGCGCAACTCCTTCAGCTTTTCGAAGGGCGACAAGTTGATGGCCTACGCCGCCGCGAACGGAATGCAGGTCCGCGGCCACGCGCTCGCCTGGCACAGCCAGGTTCCGCAGTGGGTGCCGGACCTCGCCGCGAAGGTGGAAAAGGAAGGCGGTTCCGCCAAGGACACGCTCCTTGCCGTCCTCAAGAACCACATCGAGAACGTGGTGGGCCACTACAAGGGAAAAATCCGCGAATGGGACGTGGTGAACGAGGCGATTGACGATACACAACCCGCCGCATGGCGTTCCGGCTCGAGCCAGAATCCGTCCGTCTGGTGCAAGTACATTGGCCGCGAATTCATCGACTCCGCATTTACGTGGGCGCACAAGGCCGACCCCGACGCAAAGCTTTACTACAACGACTACTCCCTGGAATGGGGGCTTGCGGCAGGATCCAAGGCGCAGTTCGCCGTGGATTCTGTGGCAAAGCGCTTGAAGGCGGCCGGCATTTATATTACAGGCATCGGCACGCAGACGCACATTTCCGATTACCACGTGACGACTCCGCAAAACGTGCAGGCGCTCGCCAAGGCGCTCGAAGCGGAAGGCCTCACCATGCAGATTACCGAACTGGACATCGGCTTCGACAAGAAGGATCCGACTAAGGCGGATTTTGAAGCGCAAGGGCATCTCTACCGCCAGTTCATGGACCTGTTCCTCGAAGCCCCGAACATGGAAGCGTTCGTCATCTGGGGCTTTAGCGACAAGTACAGCTGGCTTGCCGATTTGTACAAGTACAACGGTTTGATTTTCGACTCCAGCTTTGTGGCGAAGCCCGCCTACGACAGCCTTGTCGCAAGCCTCAAGGCGCACAGTGCAGACAAAGTAACTAAGGTGACCGACGCGAAACCGCTCACTTGGGAAAATACCTCGCCCTTCGGGAATGCGACCTACGTGATTGTGGATTACAGCGAGGCTGGCGCGGAATCCCGCGGCGAATGGGCCGGCGACGTGAAGAACGGCAATGCAAAATTTGTGAGCGAGGCTCTCGCCGGGAAGACGGGCTACATGAACGTCCCGCTGGCCGGCTGCGACCAGAATGCGGATTACTGCGGCTACCAGCATGCAGTCTACACACTCCCGCAAGACGTGGTCGACAGCAACATCCTCAACAAGTGCGAAACGCTCCTCTTCACCACGTACGGAACCACGGGGAACACCGCCTACGTGAACGTGGGCATGAACGAACCTTGGGTAAGTCTGCAGAACGGCCGCCCCGTCGCCCCCAAGACCTGGAGCGGCATGACCGTGGATTTGCAGGTGGTTCGCGATTCCTCGTTTAGTCCCACGCAGTTGACCATCAACAGCAGCGACCTTTCGGCCCTCTACATTGCGAAAATCGAAGCCGTCGGCTGCCCCGATTCAAACAGCGCTCCCGTAAGCCCCAAGGACACAACTCACAAGGACACAAGCCTCGCCTTGCACGAAGGCACGCGTTTGGGCGGACTGTTCAGCGCTACGGCAACGCCGCAGTTGGAAGTCTTCGACATGCAGGGGCGCTATTTAGGGACTTTGCAGGCAAGCGAACTGCACGGCGAAACCTTAGCGCAAATGATGCGCGCCAAGTTCAATCCGGGCGCATACTTGGTGCGCTACGGGCACAATCTGCAACGCGTGAACGTGAAATAGCGAGTGACAAGGCGATTTCTGGTCGCCAACGCATAATGGTGAAATATCTTGAAAATTCGTGTTTTCCAATGGGCTGACGAATTGAGAATGTTTCGCTACCTACTCACGCATGTACAATTCGGCTTGACAGAGCCCGTAAATTAGTATATTTTTGTGCAGTAGACTTTTAAATTACGCAATTCACCGCACAACCAACTTATGGACCAGCCTTTAGCAGAACGTCTCCGCCCGCAGACTCTCGACGAACTTCTCGGCCAGAACAAGATCCTGGGCGAACAAAGCCTACTCCGCAAAAGTCTCGAGAACGATACCGTCCCGAGCATGATTTTCTGGGGACCGCCGGGCTGCGGCAAAACAAGCCTCGCCCACGTAATCCAGCAAAACACGAAAAAGTCGTTCGTCGCGCTTTCGGCTGTTTCGAGCGGCGTGAAAGAAGTAAAGGAAGTCCTGGCAGACGCCCGCCAAATGAAAAAGTTGGGCAGCGACACGATTCTTTTCATCGACGAAATCCATCGTTTTAACAAGGGCCAGCAAGACGCACTCCTGGGCGCCGTAGAAGACGGCACGGTGACGCTCATCGGAGCAACGACGGAAAATCCGGGATTCGAAGTGAACGGAGCTTTGCTCAGCCGCTGCCAACTCATTTTATTCGCCCCCCTCAGCAAGGAAGACTTGCGCACGCTCATCTACAGCGCCCTCAAGGACCATCCGCGCGGCTTGCAGTTAAAGGACGTAGAAATCGAGGACGCCGTTGTAGATAAACTCATCGCGCAGTCCGAAGGTGACGCTCGCTTTTTGCTGAACCAATTGGAATGGATTGGCAAGAGTCTCGGCGACCGCAAGAAAATTGACGAAATGCTGCTGGAGGAATTCCAGTACAAGAAGCCGCTGCGTTACGACAAGAGTGGCGAAGAACACTACAACCTGATTTCGGCTTTGCACAAGTCCGTGCGCGGCTCGGACCCGGACGCGGCCCTCTACTGGCTGCACCGCATGCTGCAGGGCGGCGAAGACCCGCGATTCATTTTGCGCCGTCTCATGCGCATGAGCATGGAAGATATAGGCCTTGCCGACCCGAACGCGCTTCTGCTCGCGACTTCTGCCCGCGAAGCCTACGACTTCATGGGAATCCCGGAAGGCCTGATTGCGCTCGATGAACTCGCCATCTACCTTTCGCTTGCGCCAAAGAGCAACTCCGTCGAAATTGCCGGCATGGCGGCCGACAGCATCGTTAAACAGACGGGCACGCTCCCCGTGCCCCGCGCCTTCAGGAATTCCGTGACCCGCGTCGGCAAGCAACTCGGCTACGGGAACGGCTACGAATACGACCACGACAGTCCGGGCGCCTACTCCGCGCAGGAGCACCTGCCCAAGGAACTCGTGGGTACCGAAATCTACACGCCGAAGCCTTACGGCAAGGAAAAACAACTCGGCGAAAAACTTGCGCTTTTAAAACAAGCGAAAAAAGAACGTGCGGAAAGGGAAAATTCCTAGCCTATGCAACCCGGGAAGAAATTATATCTCTTCCGGACAATCTTCTTCGATTAGCAAAGTGCAGTAGTAGCCAGGCCAAACAGTTTCGCTGATTTGTGATTCGCAGACTTTTCGGGTTTCCTTGGAACACCCCTGCTGTACGCCCGAGACATTGTCGCAGGCGCACAACAGCATGAAAAAAGCCGCATATAATATACACTCGCAAAACTTTGGCATTAAGCCCAAACCTTCCCTAATCCGCCATTCAATTTAGAACAATGAAAAGCGAAATCCAATATGGACTTCGCTTTTTTTACAAAAGTTTCCAAAAACAGCCGCGATTTTCGAGGTCGTTTAAAACTGTTCCAGCAACCGGATGCGTTCATCCGTATCCGGATGCGTGCGGAATATCCCGTCGATTTTTTTGACAATCCCCGAGACGACACCCCGCGATTCTTCGTCGGGGTGCACAATGTACAACTGGGCGACGTCACTGCGCTGGACTCCGGTAAGGCCCGGCTCTGCGGAAATTTTCCTCAAGGCGCTCGCAAGGGCAAGCGGATCGCCACACAGTTCCGCGGCGCCGGCATCGGCAACGTATTCGCGTTTGCGTGAAATCGCCAAGCGGTTGATGAAACTAAAGAAATACGCCACAGTCGAAATGACAAGCCCGACCAGGGCAAAGAAAACTATCAAAATGACAACGCTGCCGCCACCGCCGCCCTTTTTGCTGCGCCTTCTAGGTGAACTGGGCGCATAGAGAAACGCCTTAAGCACCTTCATGAAGATTGTCTGCAAAATGGATATCAGGCCAACAAACACGATGCACACGACCATCAGGCGCGTATCGCGATTCTTGATGTGGGTCAGTTCATGGCCCACTACGGCGCTCAGCTCCGCATCGTTTAATTTGTCTATAATTCCCGTTGTAAGAGTAATGGTGAACGAACTTATGCCCACACCACTTGCAAAAGCGTTCAACTCCGGGTCTTCGACAATGTTGATTTGCGGCATTTCGATACCCCCCGCAATGCAGAGGTTTTCGACAATGTTGTAGACGCGCACGTTCTCCTTGCGTTCCAAGGGCTTTGCGCGGGTCACATGGCGAATCAACGAGACATTGCACCCATAGGCGAAAAAGAACCACGTCGCGACAATGACAATGACCGCAGGCAACGCGGTCAAGTAGCAGTGCCAAAGAATCGGCCAGTTGGTCCCGTAGGACTTGGGATTCTCGGCACACACGTTCGCGACAGTTTTGCCATCACCCAAAACCGTATCGCCCATGAACGAGCAGAAAACGCCAAAATAGTCCAGCGCATAAACGAACAGCCAGACCATTGCAAGAATGATGACAGGATACATGCAGAGCAGAATAACAGTGTTCCTGTTATTCCGCCAAATCTGCGTTTGCATTCCGACGTATTTCATTTAACTTCCGGGTTTACGGCGCAAGCGACTTGAGCCGCGAACCGCGTACTCTAGAACTTGACTTCGGGAGCCTTGTTCAAGGATTCGCGGCTTTCCGTGGCTTCGTACATGGGAGCGCGCCTGAAACCGAACATGCCGGCAATGATATTGCTCGGGAACACTTCGCAAGCGTTGTTCAGTTCCTTGGTAGAGGAATTGAAGAAACGGCGGGCGGCAGAAAGTTTGTTTTCGATGTCGGAAAGTTCGTTCTGCAACTGCAAAAAGTTCTGGTTCGCCTTGAGTTCCGGGTAGGCTTCCAGCGAGACCTTGAGTCCGGAAAGGGCGCCGGTAAGGGCCTTGTCGGCGGCAATCTTCTCGTCGACGGAATTCGCGTTCATGGCGGCGCTGCGGGCAGCGGTCACCTTGTCCAGAGTTTCCTTTTCGTGGGTAGCGTAACCCTTGACCGCGGCGACGATTTGCGGGACCAAGTCGAAGCGCAACTTGAGTTGCACGTCGATGTTCGCAAAAGCGTTTTCGCGGTTGTTGCGAAGTTTTACCAGGCCATTGTACATGGATACAATCCATATGACGAGAGCCAGAACGATAATGCCTGCGATAACTGCTGCGGACATGATTCCTCCTTTTTTAAATCAAGGTTATTTACGCTTGCCTTCTTTTTTGTAGCGGGCAATGCATTCGTTGTAAAAATCGTAGGTCTGCTTGGCGATGGCTTCCCAGCTGAACACGTCGACGGCGCGCTTGCGGCTCACCTCGCCCATTTTCTTAGCGAGTTCAGGATTTTCAAGAATCTTGTTTAGTTTGCTTGCGAAATCCGTCTGGAACGCCTTCGGATCGGCGGGTTCGAAATTCGTCTCCGAAACAGCCTTCAGCGGAACCAGGAATCCGGTTTCGCCGTCCACGATGATTTCGGGAATTCCACCGACTGCACTACCGACAACCGGAGTCCCGCAACTCATGGCTTCCAAATTGATGATGCCGAACGGCTCGTACAGCGACGGAGTCGCAAAGACAGTCGCATGGCTGTAGAGCACGCGCAGTTCTTCGTGCGGCACGGAATCCTGGATCCACACGACGCCTTCGCGCACCTTCTGCACCTCTTCGATAAGCGCCTTGCATTCGTCGGCCAGTTCCTGCGTATCGGGTGCACCCGCGCAAAGCACCACCTGCGCATTCTTGTCGATTTGCGGAATGGCCTGGATCAGTTGGCTGATGCCCTTTTGACGCGTAATGCGGCCAACGAACAGCACGAAAGGCTTGTTCGGGTCCACGCCCCATTTCTTGAGGACCTCTTCGCTGAACGTGGGCTTGTAAAAATCGGGGTCGATACCGTTGTAGATGACCTTCACGCGATCTTCGGGAACGCCGTAAAGTTTCATCACGTCGCGCTTCATGCCCTCGCTCACGGCAATCACGCCGTCGGCGGCTTCGTAAGCGGTGCGTTCGATCCAGCAACTCATGGCGTAACCGCCGTCGCCCAACTGTTCCGCCTTCCACGGGCGGTGCGGTTCGAGCGAATGCGTCGTGAGAATCAACGGGCACTGCAAAAGACGGCTGGCAAGAACACCACCAAAATGACTGTACCAAGTGTGGCAGTGGATAACATCTACATCGTTCAAGTCGGCAGCCCACTGGATATTGATATCGAGCGGCTTAAAAATCTTCTGAAAACGATCGTCCTGCGGGTTCAAGCCCAACTTGCGGTTAAAACCCACCGCATGGATATTGTTTTCGTCTTCGTTCTGGGAGCCAAAGCAACGGGCCTCCACGCGACAAAGTTTAGAGAGTTCCTTGCTCAGGAACTTCACGTGGATACCTGCACCGCCGTAAATTTCCGGCGGAAATTCGTTAGTGAGAATAGCAGTTTTCATAATACTCTTAAAATAGCATTGTTTTGGGCAATAAGTTCAATCGCAAGTTAAAATTTCGGCATGTCCATTGGCAAAAACACCCCAGCCATTACGGCCGGGGCGCTTGTTGTTGGAGTGTGGAAATCTACTGAACTAGAAGTTCTTGCACTGGGTCTTCCAGTGACCCTGGTGACCGACAATGCTTCCATTGATATACTTGCCGCTCGTACCGACAAAATCAGCCTTGCGTTCGGTTTCGCCACCCAAGTGCCAGCGCATCCAGGCGACCGTAGCGGCCATGCCGTCCCAAGAACCGGAACCGTGACCATAGCCACCTTCGCTGTTCATCGGACCACCGTTCATTTCGATGAGGCAGGCAGGAGCCTTGACACCCTGGTTGTTGTAGTCGTTAATGGCATTGTTCTTTTCGCTACCGACTTCACCATAGAGAATTGCAATGGAGCGGTCGGTCGGCACATGATTTGCACCATCGCCATTCCAGTCACCGCTGTTGTTCATGAAAGCGGTAAGCACGCGCTTGTCCTTGATGACGGCCTGTTCGGATTCCAGGCCACCCATGGAGTGGCCGGAGCAACCGACAGTGTTCATGTCGAGTTTTCCATTCAACGGGCTAGAGGGATTCTGGTTTTCCTTGGCGAGCCAGTCCAAAGCTTCCGTAGCAAGGTGGCCGTCACCCGGAGATTCACGAAGCGCAATCACCACGAAACCGTGCGATGCAAGACGACGAATCATACCTTCGTAAGCAGCCGGTTCGGTACCGCCACCCGGGCCCCACACGACAATGCCGTGCTTCTGGTCGTTGGAAAGTTCAGACGGATAGGAAAGAATGGACTTGCCGTCCGGACCTGTTCCCTGCTTGTATTCAACGCGCATCTGGTCCTTTTCTTCTTCCTTGCCACTTGCGAGGAAAATGCCCTTCGGGGCCTGGGCCTCGACGCTGGAACTGGAAACTACAGGCTCGACGCTTGCACTGGAAGCCGGTTCAACAACTACAGGCTCGACGCTTGCGCTGGAAGTCGGTTCAACAACGACGGGCTCGACACTTGCGCTGGAAGCCGGGTCGACAGAGGCAGAACTCATAACGACGGCTGCAGAACTTTCCGAAACGACAGAATTAGAGGAAGCCGGATCCTGCGTCGTGTTCTCATCCGAACCACCAATTTTCAGGTTATCTTCTGGATCATCCCATGTATCCGGATTCTGAATCATCACCTGGTTACCGTTCTCGTCAAAAACCGGGTTGCCGTTTTCATCGAGCAGCGGGATAAAATCCGAAAGCAGGCTCGTCGTATCCGGGATCATGACCGGATTGCCATTTTCGTCAAAAACCGGGTTGCCGTTTTCGTCCAACTTGGGAATTAACTGCTGGTCGTCTTTCGGCAGATTCGTATCGCCGACAGCGTTGGTCAAAGTTTCCTTGGCATCGTCGCCACAGTTCATGAACACCAGGGCGCTCGCCAAAACGGCATATTTAAAAAATTTGGACTTCATTCTTACTCCTTGTTCATTTCTCCACTAACCGAATAGAAAAATACCTAGTTGAGAACAAGGAATTTCGCTTAAAAGCACACTTTTTATGGATAAAAAATCCAAAGGTGCCCAAACGCCCGGCAATTACCTGGGAGCGTAGATTCGCGACATGAACTCGGCGCGAGTCTTTTCGTCCGTCTTGAAGCGGCCCAAAAGTTGAGTCGTCACCATCGTGGCGCCAGGCTTCTTTACACCGCGCATCGTCATGCACATGTGGCTCGCCTCGAGCACCACCGCGACACCCTTCGGCTTCAGTTCCTTCTGGATGAGTTCCGCAATCTGGCGCGTCATGCGCTCCTGGATTTGCGGGAAGCGGGCGTAGTATTCTACCACGCGCGGAATCTTCGAAAGCCCCACAACGCAATCGCCTGGAATGTAGGCCACGTGGGCCTTCCCCGTGAACGGCAAAAAGTGATGTTCGCACATGCTCGCGAACTCGATATCCGGCACGATAATCATCTCGTCGTACACCTCATGGAAACGAGTCTTCAGAATGTCCTCCGGCTTGATTTCGCCGGAAAGCCCCGTCATGAGTTCCGCGTACATCTTCGCGACGCGTTCCGGAGTCTTCAATAGCCCCTCGCGGTTCACGTCCTCGCCCATGCCTTCAAGAATCAACTTGAAGCCGTCTTCCATCTTTTTCATGTCCATCATAGGCATAAAAATAGAAAAATTAGGGAGAGAATGGTGCGAACATATCGGTGAATGTAGTGCCATAACCCGCGTGGCGCGACATCTCCGCCTCTTTCGCAATGACAAGGGCTGTATCCATCATTTGTTCGTAATCGTCCAGGGCGATGTCGGGCTCGATTCCCATCATGTGGTAGGTTTTGCCGTTTTTATCAAAGATAAGCGAAAAGGTCAATTGACAGAAACCAGACAGGTATGTCGGCAGGGACACGAAACTGGAAGCTTTACCCGCCGTTTTTTGCCCAATAATAACAGACTGCCTGTTGCTGGCGAGAGTCATCGCCGTAATTTCAGCGCAACTTGCCGTTTCCGAATCGGCCAGAATGACCGTGTATTTGTCCTTGGCCTTTCCGACTCTTTCATTGATAATGGGAGTCCCGGCAACAATCTGCTTGTTCGTTTCTAGCGTAGCGGCAAAATCGGACAAAGTCGTGTAATCGATGTACAATGTATCGCCTTTTTCCAGGAATTCGCTGGAAACTTCCCTGCACTGAATACTATTGCCACCACCGTTCCCGCGCAGGTCCAGCACCATGGATTTCGCGAATTCCGTCGCCTTCAGGGCGCGCAAAAATTCCCCGTAAGTACCGCTATCTCCCATGGCACCTTGGACATCGAACTTTTCAATGTGGATAATGGCGACGGAGTCAACGACTTTGTAAGTGACGATGGGCTGCGGGTAATCTGCAATGGCTATGTCAAATTTCTTCTCTTCGGAATCGCGAATCACCTTGAGCGAAATTTTGTCTTTTTGCGAAGCCGCCGCGAAAGCCTTGAGAGAAGTCACCGCACCGCCGTTGACTTCGATGATGGTGTCGTTTATCTGTAATCCCTCTTTTTCGGCAGCAGAACCAATGTAAACCTGTGCGATGACGAATGCCGGATTTTCACGGTAAGAAACCGACATAAGATTTACGCCAAGATCATGATTTATAGGATGATCGTTTAAAATGTCCATGATATCGTTCCCGTCAATTTTTTGGTCGCTGGAATCACCCGCGTTGCCCGCGACTTCGATGGGTGGAATGTATAAAGCGTATTTATCGTTCAGGGACTTGTACATGTAAACAATGTCTGTCGCAAGCGGGCTGTTTATGAAAGTCGTTGTATCGGCAACGGAATCCGGCCTGTTGAGTGGCGTGCCCTTGCCCAAGTAGTCGCTGCGCTTGCCAAGCGGGTTGTACCAGTTTGTGCCCGCGGGCTTGAGAGAATCGCTGTGGGCAAAAAGGTAAAAGAGGTTGAGATATTCGTAGTTCGCCTCGAATTCAAGCTCGAATTCCGTGAGCAAATAAGAAATGCTGTCGAACACCTCCTGGGATTGAACGGTGTCGAGCATCAAGAGATACTTGTAACGGACAGCCGTATCGCTTGTCGCGGACGTGTCGGCAATTTCCGGCTGGCTCGGCGAACCAAACTCGCTTTCGGAATTGGAACAGGCGACGAGCGCAAAGAACGCGCAGAGGATCGCAATAAACACACAGTGTGCAGCACAAGGAAAAAACTTGATACGCATAGATTCTCCTAACTGATGGAGAATATATAAAATTGAGTCCGATAGCGACTCACAAACAGGTTGTTTTCAATTCCCTGAGTTGCATATTCCATCAAAAGCTGATCCTTATGAGACCCAAGAACAATGCCAATAGGCGGATTGTCGCCACTCTTCAAATCAATCAAGACTTTTCATCTGCCGCTTCAGTTCCCGTACACTCCAGTTTTCCAGTTCGCACTGTTTGGCGTAAAAGCCGATTTCAAGTTCAGAATCGGACTTCAAAATTTCGGTATAGTGGCTCCAGCTCAATTTTCCAGACACAGTCTGGAATTTTGGAAACCGTACATAAAATTCAGCGCTGCCCCCAACAACCTTTTTTACCATATAGCCTCCATACGGGAAAAACGTGAACAAAGACACGATTGTCCAAACGTTCTTCAACGGTGCAGTGCGCCTTAGTTGTTTTTTGATTGATAATCGGCCGAGTACAACACGTGCGGCCACTGTGCTTGCCATCTCGCACTCCTAACCCTCACCCTGCTGGACGCCTGAAGCGCCTCTATTTCTTATCCGCTAACGGCAAGCGATGTATTTTCCGCCCCGGGACCTATGGAACCTGAACCTTGACGGCGCAAGTTCCTCACCACTGTTAGGCGGGTTGAATTAACTACAAAGGAAGTATAGATTTTTGGAAAGGAGAATGCAAGAGACGATTTTGATTTTGGCAAGTAATTGGTTTATTAAACCTTCAACTTTGATTCAACAAGTTTTTCAGCTTCGCCTTCAACATATCTACCATATAAAAGAGAAACAAAATCCGCTGTATTGACTTTCAACTTTTCTTCTTTAATACCAGCCATCAAGCGGTCTAACATCGCCTTGTCAATCTCTTTCCAATATTGATTTGTATTATTCACAGTCCATAGTTTTTCATTCTCATTACCACTAATCGCAATTAATTTTGCCTTATAAAATATGCCGAGAATTCGATTTATAATTCCACTCGTAGTTCCTGCAATGTTTTTTGAAGTCAAATCCTGAACAAGATCCGCCTTAGTTCTGGGAGTCTTAACTGTTTTATCGCAAGCCAGTCTATATATTTTTCGAATCATTCCTTTGGAGAATAAATCCCATCCTTTTTTCTTCAAAACTTTTGCAAGAGTTAGCTGAACATCTCCGGAAACTTCTATTTGCTTTTGATCGTAGGAAACAAGAATCGTTCCGTTTCCATCATCAGTTACTTTTGTAAAATCAGCGGATTGTACAAAGTCCTTGAAAGTCTTGAAACCAAGGCGTTTTTCGCTGAAAGCATTATCAACTTGCAATATTCGGCCTTTTAAAACACCAAGGTGAATAGGACCTTCTTCCTTTTGCAAAATGTCACTCAAGATTTCCATAAAGTCAATCTTTTCGGAAACTCGAGTCAAAGCAACAGTTTCTACATCTTCCTCAGTTTCCACAGAGGAATCATCGGTATATACATATCGAGAACAAGAATTCTTAACGCACTCGCTCAAGGGAGACTTGGGACCAACACCAATTACTTCTTTGCCCTGTTCGCGAAGTTTACGGAACAATGGAGAAAAATCAGAATCTCCTGTTGCAAGCACAATCCACCGGACCTGAGAATCCAAGGCGACTTCCATGGTATCCACGGTCATCTTTATATCCGTAGAATTCTTCCCACTCACCGGATGGAATGTATGGACCAATTCAAATCCATTTTCGTTAAGCGCCGATTGCAGAGGAATCAGATTGGGCGCAGACCATTTACCGTAAGCCTTGCGCACGACAATTTGCCCCAAAGGAAGCAATTCTTCCATCAAGGATTGAACACCATCATTCTTGATCCA
>JAZLMK010000113.1:0-15687 GCA_045598645.1 Fibrobacter sp. | reverse complement strand
GGTTTCTCCTCTGTCATGATCGACGGTTCCGCTCTTCCGTACGAAGAAAACATCGCCCTCACCCAGAAGGTTGTTGAATACGCCCACGCTCACGACGTTACCGTCGAAGCTGAACTCGGCGTTCTCGCCGGTGTCGAAGACGAAGTCGCTTCTGAAGTTTCTCACTACACCAAGCCGGAAGAAGTGATCGACTTCGCTACCCGTACTGGTTGCGACTCCCTCGCTATCTCCATCGGTACTTCTCACGGTGCTTACAAGTTCAAGCCGGAACAGTGCACTCGCAATGCCCAGGGCAAGCTCGTTCCGCCTCCTCTGGCATTCGACGTTCTCCACGCCATCGAAGAAAAGCTCCCGGGCTTCCCGATCGTTCTCCACGGTTCTTCTTCTGTCCCGCAGGACGAAGTTGACACCATCAACGCCAACGGCGGCCGTCTCCCGGACGCTGTCGGTATTCCGGAAGAACAGCTCCGCGAAGCTTCCAAGTCCGCTGTCTGCAAGATCAACATCGACTCCGACAGCCGTCTTGCTATGACCGCTGCTGTCCGTAAGTACTTCAACGAACACCCGGATCACTTTGACCCGCGCCAGTACCTGAAGCCGGCTCGCGAAAACATGCAGAAGATGTACGAACACAAGATCGTTGACGTTCTTGGTTCTAACGACAAGCTGTAATAAGCAAAAAAGCGAACAAAGCTTAAAAATTCCCCAGCAGTTATGCCGGGGAATTTTTTTTGTAATTAGGTATTAAGACAAAAGGCCATAATAATTGCAATTGAACCAATTGTTGCAAAAGTCAAATAAGAAATGAGTATGACGAATGGAAGGGGCCTTTCGTCCGTATGATTTGTTCCAGTCGAATCCTTGGAATTCAATGTATCAGCCGTGGTTTCCTGCTGGACCATTTCGACTTCGGCTGTTGAGTTGGGATTTGGCACAGGAGCTGAAGCCGCGCAGCCAACTGTACAGACGCAAAATACAACTGACAAAAAAATTGCAATCAAAGATTTAAACATATCTGTCTAGATACATATATATTTTATGCAAATTTTGTATATTGGAAAAAAATAATTTCATCTAGTCGCCTTGAAACGTTACTGCAGTAAACTAACCACCAACCACTATGCTCTGTCCCCATTGCGGCGCCGAACTTAAAGATGGCGCAAAATACTGCCCCCATTGCGGCAGCGACGAAACCACCGGCTGGGCCGAGGGTGCTGAATTCGCAGACGAAGAACTTCCCGACTACGACGAAATCGTCGAGAATGAATTTAGTGACGACCCCAAGAGCCCATACTACAAAAAGAAAAAGGCGAATCCCGCAATGGTCATCGCCGCAATTATTGTAGCCGTGGCATTTATCGCCGCCATGGTCCTTTGACCTACGCCAGCGTCTCTTCCAAATCCTTGATGGTTTCTTCGGCCTCGGTGAATTCGTAGTCGTCCACCTGGGATTTCAGTTTGTCAATCAACGCTTCTTGATCTTTTTCGAACGAGATGTTTTCAAGTTCGTCCAGGACTCGCTTGCACTGAGTCGCAGAACAGGAATCCACAGCCTCGGCCAACTCCTTCAAGGCCGTTTTCAATTTTTCCTGAGCGTGAGGGTCGTTCTTCTTTTCGGTATGCGAAGTCTGCTCCATGGCTATGGAAGAAAGAGCCTGGTTCAAGTCTTCGATAAGTTCACGCAGAGCCTTTTCAAAGTTGTTGAACTCGTTGAAGTTCTGTTTCTTTTGCGACAAGGTGCTTTCGACTTCGGCCCCAAGAGTCTGCACATAACTTGAACCGATGGTTCCGCAAAGCCCCTTCACAGTGTGCGTTATTCGAGTCGCCTCTTCGAACTTCATGTCTTCAACCAGTTTACGCAACTCAAAACTCTTGCCGCCGTAGTCCGTTACAAACCCCTGCATAATCTTGAGGTAAAGAGTCTTGTTGTTGTTGGCATGGTACAAGCCGGACTTCGCGTCAAAATTGCGCACCTTCACAAACTGGCTGATAAATTCGGAGTCGTCGTTGGACAACTGCGAACTACTGGAAGAAACAACCGTGCGGGTCTGGACATTGGGCCCTTCCGCAGCAACTTTCAGGTACTTAGCCAGTTCCTCGTACAGCAAGAACGGATCGATGGGCTTGGTCACATAGGAGTTCATGCCGACCTCGAAGCATTCTTCCTTGTCTTTCTGGAAGGCTCGGGCACTCATGGCGATTACAGGCACCTTCTGGAAGTAGGGATCCTCGCGGTCCCTGATGTGTTTTGTCGCGGTAAGGCCGTCCATCACAGGCATCTGCAAGTCCATAAGCACAAGGTTGAAGGAATCCACCTGCAACATATCCAAGGCTTCCTGACCATTGTTGGCGACCATGGTCGTAAGGCCCACGCTGTTCAAAAGCGACACCGCCAATTCCTGGTTCATGGTATTATCCTCGACCAGCAGCACCTTGGCGGGCTTGAAGTAAATCTTGCGCTTTTCCTTTTTCACGGCCTTCTGGTAGGTCAGAGGCATGCCTAACGCTTCTTCCATGGCGCCCAGCAAAGAACTTATCTGCAGCGGCTTAGCAACACAACTGTTGAATCCGAGATCCTTCGCCATGTTCTGTTCGGCTTCTTCAAAATGAAGCGGATGCATGAGCACCTTGGGAACATAGTGCATGGAAAGCGGAATTCCACGCGAGAAATCGAATCCCGTTTCAATGCCCATCTTGTAGTCCACGACAAACAAGTCGAACGGGGCTTCGCCGGCCTCTTCGTGGGACTGAATCAAGTCAAAGGCCTCGGCAGCGGAACAGGCTTCCTCTATGACGCAATTCAACTTTGTAAGGGTATGGCGCAAAACGGCACGGACGTTCGCACAATCATCCACCAGCAAAATGTTCTTGCCGGCAAAGGATTTCACAGCCTTCCACTTGGGCACTCCAGCCTTTGGCGCAATCGGGAGCGTAATAGTGAAGAAGAACCTGGACCCAACGCCCGAAGTGCTTTCCACCTGCATTTGGCCACCCATCAGTTCAACGAGGGACTTGGAAATCACAAGGCCAAGACCCGTTCCGCCGTACTTGCGGGTCGTTGAGCCGTCGGCCTGTGTAAAGGCGTTGAACAAACGACTCAACTGTTCAGGAGTCATTCCTATGCCCGTATCCTTCACGCTGAAAGCAAGACGCACGTTCTTTTCGGTAGCCTCTTCCAATTCCACGCGAAGGGTGATGTCGCCCTTGTCGGTAAACTTGGTCGCATTGTTCACGAGGTTCGTGAATATCTGTGAAAGTCTCAGCGGGTCGCCCATCAATACTTCGGGAATGTCCGGATCCACATCGACAATGAGTTCTATGTTCTTGCCGGCAATGCGGACCTCGGCCAGGGCGGCCACGTCGTTGATGGTGTCCTGCAGCGAAAACTGCGTGACTTCCAATTCCTGTTTCTTGGCTTCGATTTTCGAGAAGTCCAAAATATTGTTGATAATACCGAGCAGTGACTTTGCCGCATGGCTTATGCGGTCGGTGAAACTTCTCTGCCGTTCGCTCAGTTCCGTTTCAGAAATCAAGTGGGCCATGCCTATAATGGCATTCATCGGCGTACGGATTTCATGGCTCATGTTAGCGAGGAACTCGCTCTTCGCCTGTGTCGCCTGTTCAGCAATTTCGCGGGCGGCGACGACTTCGCTGATGTCAATCATCGAGAACATGTAGCCCACGATAGATTCTTCTACTTTCAGTGTGACGGCTTCGCCACGGAACCAGATTTCATTCCCCGTCTTGTGGCTCTTGAGCATAAAGGAATCCTTCCAGGTCTCGCCACTCTGGAAAGCCCCATCCAAGGCCTCTTCGACATTTTCCGGAAGCCCGCAATTGGCAAGGTCCGCCAACGAGAAGCCAATCAAGTTCCTCCATTCCTTGCCAAGAATATCGGCCAGTTGCCTGGACATGTACTTGATACGCTTGTTCCTGTCGAAAATCACAAGCAGCGAGCGGTCCGCCGAAAGCATAATCGTATCCAAGATGGTATCCTTCTGGATGCCGCTCGTTTCATCGTTAATCATGAACAGGTAACGAATGCTTCCGTCGTCTTCGACTAGCACCTGGAAAAATACGTTCCACCAGACTTCCTCGCCTGCCGGATTCTTGATTTTCACTATGGTCTTGCGTTCACTCGGATGCAAATCGCCACCCATGGCCACGCGATGAGCAAATTTCTTGAACTGTTCCGACGGGATATACTTCCAAAGGGTGTCGCCCTTGATATCTTCGCCCATATTGATAAAGTCAATCACGTTGGCGCTGGCATGCAGTATTTCGAAAGTGTCGTCAGTCAGAATCAAGGTAAAATTGGGGCTGTCGAGCAAAGTCTCGAAAAGGGTACTGGATTTAACGCTATCGTCCAAATCCTTCTCGATAAACACCTTGAACAGCAAGCGTGCCAAAATGCCAGCCAAAAGCATCAACATGACCACGGCGGTAATCACCAAAATCATGATGCCGAAAAGGTCTTCCTTGAACTTCGCCACCACCTTGTTCTGCTGAATGATATGCACCACAAAGAACGGCGACTTTTTCATGGGAGTGACCATGAATACAAAACTTTGACGGTGGTTGGTAGTCTTTTCAAAGCGCAGGACCTTCCCCATCATCAGGGAATCCGGAGAAAAGTCGTCCTCGATAAGCGACATCAGGCCCGAAAGGCTGTCCAGGTCCATTTTTCCAAGATTCGTTTCGTAAGGGAAGAACGTGAAAATGTTTTCGGAACTGTTTTCCACCATCAACGTGATGCCGCCTTCGTTCTTGGCGGCCTGCGACAAGGACTGCCGAACCTTCATCATGTCGAAATCGGCGGCGACGACGCCCTTGAGTTGCTGATTCCTTCCAAAAATCGGGTACGAAAGGGTCATCACCTGCTTTTTGGACTTTCCCCTTACGGTGGGTCCGGTAATGGCGAAACCATTGTTGCGGGAGGCTTCCAGGTACCAGGTCTTGGTACGGTATTCCGAGACGCCTTTGTCCAGCATGTCTCCCTGGGCGCTAAAATACTCGTCCACGTCGGCGCGGTCGCCATAATACACGTCGACCACGTCCTCCTGCCCCTGCAAGAACTTGACCATCTGCAGGCGACCCGCCTGTCGATTCAAGGACTGCACCTTCTTGGTGAGTTTCATGAATTCGTCCTTGGCCTTGTCCAAATACTGTTCGCACTGTTCCATGGACTTGACCACATTGGTCTCGGTGCCGTTGTAGGCCGTCGAAATCAAGGAGGAGCGCAAATAAAAGAAAAATACGAACACCAGCGCAACAGTCACCGCCAACACGGGAATTGTGTAGACGAATGAAATGCGCCAACTCAATTGACGGCGCTTTGCGTTTGCTGGAGCATGGGTCAACTTTCACTATCCTTGAATTGTTCGTAGATTTTCGGTAACTCGTCCGATATTTTTACAAATACATCGACCACATCCGGGTCGAACTGGGTCCCCTTGCCGTTTACAATTTCTGCCACAGCGACTTCGTGCGGGTATGGGTCCTTGTAGGGGCGCTTGGAAACTAGAGCATCGTAGACGTCGGCCACAGCCATGAGTCGCGCGCCCACCGGAATCTGATCGCCGCTCAGACCGTTGGGATAGCCCTTGCCGTCCCACCTTTCGTGGTGCGCCAAGGCCATGTCTGCTGCAATGCGGACCATGGGATTGTCGTGAAGTTCCTTGGTGGCACCAAGCAACACATCGTAGCCCATGCGAGGATGATTCATCATCACCTTGCGCTCTTCTTCGTCCAAACGGCCCGGCTTACGCAAAATTTCGTCGGTAATCCCCACCTTGCCAATATCGTGCAAAGGTGCCGCGGTGGCATAGTAATCCACGTATTCGCGGGATTTAATGAACATATTGAACTTCGGATTCGACAGAAGTTCCTGCGCCAGGCGCTGTACAATCAACTGGGTACGGCGAATGTGTTCCCCTGTCTCGGGATCGCGGTATTCGGCCAGTGCGCCAAGACTGGTGAGCAGGACCTTCATGGTTTTTCGCAAATCCTCGGTTTTTTCTATCACTTGCTCGTTCAAATGGTCGCGTAATTGCTTGATTTCCAATTGGTTTTTGATGCGCAAAAGAACCAAATTCGGGATAATCGGCTTTGCAATATAGTCCACCGCGCCCAAATTCAAGCCAAAAGCCTCACTTTGCTGGTCTGACTTTGCCGTTAAAAAGAATACAGGAATATCTTTCGTTTCATCTAGTTGCTTTAACTGCCGAATGGTCTCGTAGCCATCCATTTCGGGCATCATCACGTCAAGCAAAATCAAGTCAGGATGCACTTTCAAAGCCAATTTTATGGCTTTTTGGCCATTCATGGCGACAATGACATCGTACAACGGCGACAAAGCGCCTTCAAGGACATCAATATTCGTTTTTGTATCGTCAACAACTAAAATTTTGGCACGGGGTTGTTCCATATTGTGAAATATATCATATAAAAGGCAAATGGAACGAGTTGTTCTATTCCAACTTGGATTAATCGTAACTTTTTGAAAAACATAGAGTTACGACGTCGCGAAATGTAAGCATTTAATAATAATCAATCAACAACTTTTAAACTATTAAAAAACACTTTTGGGGCGTAAATGACGAAGTATCCATAAAAAAACATCCAACCTGGTGACAAGAAAAAATAAGAAGCCTATATTTACAATGGATTTGTAAGGGGTTACAATGAAAAAAAAGGTTTGGACCAGCCTCGCTCTAGTGGCAGGCTTAGGAATGATTCAAGTGCAAGCAACGCCACAGGAAGACCTGGATGGCATAAAATTCAACGCCCACTTGAATAACCTGTACAACGACTTGAACCTTCCTGCCAAGGGCGCTACGGGTTCGTCGATTGAATGGACGTCGAATCATCCGGAATTTTTGACGAATACCGGGCATATCGCTGGACGATTGGTGAATGAGCCTGTCCAAGTTACGCTTACGGCAACAGCAACGAGCGGCAATGAATCCAAAAGCAAGGATTTCTCGGTGACCATCCATGAATTCGAGCCGTACTCCAACTACCTTTTCGTCTACTTCCCGGCAAACAACAACGAAAACATCTATTACGCCATCAGTAACGACGGATACAATTTCACTCCGATGAACGACGGGAACCGCGTGGTCGCCGCCGATTCCGTAAGCCTCAAGAAAGGGCTTCGCGACCCGCACATTTTGCGTGCGCCTGACGGATGGTTCTACATGGTGAATACCGACATGAAGAGCGCCGAAGGCTGGTCAAGCAACCGCGGCATGGTTCTCATGAAATCGAAGGACCTGATCAGTTGGAAACACGCGACAATCCATTTTCCGGATCGATTCAAGGGCACGTACTTTGCAAATGTCACGCGCGTCTGGGCGCCGGAAACCATATGGGACCAGGATTACGTCAACAAGGACGGCTCAAAGGGCCGCCTCATGATTTACTTCTCCATTTTGACGAACGACGGCAAGGTAAGTTTCGACAAGGTGTTTTACGCCTATGCGAACGACGACTTTACCGATGTCCTGGACGAGCCGACATATTTCTACGACCGTGGTTCGGCGACTATCGATATGGA
This sequence comes from Fibrobacter sp., assembly GCA_045598645.1. GTDB lineage: Bacteria > Fibrobacterota > Fibrobacteria > Fibrobacterales > Fibrobacteraceae > Fibrobacter. Next base: position 8,129 of record JAZLMK010000113.1, on the reverse strand, counting down.
CATCGTCTACAATCCAAACGACAGCCTTTACCACGCCTTTTACAAGAACGAAGGACAGGGCGGCATCTGCAAGGTGACCACAAAGAACCTGATTGCGGCAAAAGGCCAAGAAGGCACCCAGTGGAGCAAGCCCAGCAGTACGCTGCAGCAAACGACCGAAGCCGTAGAAGGGGCGGGAGTCTTCAAACTCATCAACCAGGATTCCTGGATTTTGATGTACGACTGCTACAACAACGGACATTACCAGTTCACTTCTAGCGCCGACCTCACGAATTTCAAGTTCGTGCAGAACACCGAAATGAAAGGCGCATTCACTCCGCGCCACGGAACGGTCATTCCCATTACTGCAGAAGAAACGCGAGCATTGATGAAAGCCTTCCCCACCAAGGATTTCGAACCGAGCGTCACTGTCATCGACACGCTCAAGAAGACGAGTGAAGGAAAGGTCGTCGTAGGCGCATGCCCAGGGACGAAAATTACGCCGTACGTTCAAGTGGACGGAGGGAGTTGGAACGAAACGACGGAACTGACAGTGAAAAACGGCGGTAGCGTCGTTGTAGGTCCGCATCCGTGGGACGGGAAGATTTGGTCATGGGAAGGTCCGGATGGTTTCAAGTCGACGGATCGAGAAATCAAACTTTCCAACATGCAGTGGCAAAAAAGCGGCTACTACACCGTAACCTATACCAACGAAATGGGCTGCGAAAGCAATTTGAAGTTGAAAATAGTCGTCGACGACCCTGAACACCCGTTCGTTGAACCCGTAGAAATCGATACGACAAAGGACGAGCCAAAAGAAGACTCTACAACCACCTTTACGGCAGGCAGCATCGCCTGGAACGTCGATGTGGTCCGAACTGTCTACTTCAGCATCAACGGGCAAATTCTCCCGGGCATGCCGAAAACGCAAGGCGTATATCTTAGAAAGAAATTCCTCGCCAACGGGCAAGTAAATATCGAGAAATTCGCCGTAAAATAGGCGTTAAAATTACGGTTCCGCGCACTGCGCACGCTAAACTGCGCCCGACTTAGAATTGATTGCCACAGGCGCGGTTCAATTTTATAAAAGCGTTGATGGGGTCGGCGTAATTCCAGATTCCCCCAAGCGACATGACGCCCGCGGGTGAAATTTTCTTGAACTCGTCAATGGTATCGACATCAACCCCGCCATATAGAATAAGGGGAACGTCCGTTTGCTTTAGGCCCGCGGTAAAATCCACGTCCAAAGTTTTCATAGGTTCGATAGCGGAAAGAGGCTGAAAAATCGGCCCCAGGAGGGCGCCCGAAATCCATGCCGGAAGATTACGCACTTCGTCGAAATCCTTGCACAGGGCAATGCAATTAACGCGCTTCCAAGATTCTGGAACCTCCCCCATGAAACTTTTCGCTTCGCAAACGCAGCCGCGTACATCCAACTGTTCAGCCATATCAGGAGTTCCTCGCACCCAGATGCGCTCGCGTAAATCCATCGGAAGGCTCAAAAGCCAGCGTTCATATTCATCTGCTGTCGCACGACAGTACGACACCTCGTGCCGGATAGGATCTTCACTGGAAGTCGATTTGTACAGCCGACGCCCTCGCTTGTCCAAAATCAAGCGAGTAAGCCCACGACGGAACATTTCTTCGATATCGTCAAATTCCGCAGAAAAATCATCAGGACAAGTGGAAATCCATAAACGCATGGACCTAATATAAAAAACGGCTCGATGAATCGACAACCCTGCCCGCTATTTTTCAAGAATCTTGAGAGCCTTTTCAATCAAGTCAGGAGAAAGATTGAACACAGTGCTCAAGGTCTCGACTCGTGCGGATTCATCGACGCGCTCCATGCGAGAGCCGTTCTTGTCGCGAGTCACCAGATTTCCCTTCTGGTAGTAATACTGGATTCCACGTTCGCGGTCCAAGCGGTTCAATACCGGGTACGTCATCATTTCGCGGTAAAAACTCTCGCTCCAGTGCTGTTTGAATTCTTCAACCGAAACGCCTTCCACCGGGTACTCGAAGCGCAGTTTCATGGGGCCCCCTGCCCCGCCGGTCCACAGTTCCATGGAGTAGAGGGTCGGGCGCTTCAGTTGAACGCAGTTGGGCGTGAGCGGAAAAAAGGCTACGCCTGTGCCGAAAGGGGCCGGTTCTGGAATTGGGAGCGGGTCGAAGATTAAGTAGCCCGGGTCAAAAAGGTACGAGGCGCGAGTTTCGTCGAGGGTTACGTCTGGCAGAATCAAGGCGCAGTGGATGTTGCGCTCCTTGCGCTTGTGGCCCATCACCAGACGCGGTTTAAGTCCCATGTCGGAGAGCGCCTGGAACAAGTGCCACGTCATGCTGAAGCAGGTTCCCCCGCCCATCCAAGTGTCCACGTCGTTCTGGAAGCTGTCATCGAGGTTGCGTGCCCCCGTGGCGCTGCCAGTCTGCTCGAGTCTGATGATTTTCGTGAGGTTCTCGTAGGTCACCTTCGAAAGACTGTCGCACAAATCCAGTATTTTTTGCCACAAAGTCGCGTCCATGTCGCCAAATATAAAAAAACTATGTATTGCCATGAAATTTCTGATATGACGCTGTGGGAGGACGGTTTCGCGTAAACTTTCTTTTTCAAAAAAACGGTTGTTTTGCTCCATTTCAAAAAAGCACGTTTTTATGGCATTTTTTCAAAAAAAACATAGTCTTTTCCTCTTCAATCTTTATATTTTTTTGCATGGATTTTTGCCCCTTTGTAGTGCGCCACACTATAAAGGGAGTATATGATCAGAATTTTTAATGTAAACTCAAAAAATGGAGACACACATGGCAAAAAAGATGATTGCGTGTGATGGTAACGAAGCTACCGCCAACGTTGCGTTTGCAGTGAGCGAAGTGGCAGCTATCTACCCGATTACACCGTCTAGTCCGATGGCTGAGCACGCCGATAACTGGAGTGCCGCAGGTAAGAAGAATATTTGGGGTCAGATTCCCCGCGTGTTTGAAATGCAGTCCGAAGGTGGCGCTGCCGGTACCGTTCACGGTGCCTTGCAGACCGGTGCCTTGACCACGACCTTTACCGCTTCCCAGGGTCTTCTGTTGATGATCCCGAACATGTACAAGATCGCTGGCGAACTGACCCCCACGGTCTTCCATGTGACTGCCCGCGCTCTCGCTATGCAGGGCCTTTCTATTTTCGGTGACCACTCCGACATCATGGCTTGCCGCCAGACCGGTTTCGCTATGCTCGGTTCTTCCTCCGTTCAGGAATGCCAGGACATGGCTCTCGTCGCCCACGCTTCTACTCTCGAAAGCCGCGTTCCGTTCGTTCACTTCTTCGACGGTTTCCGTACCTCTCACGAAGTGATGAAGATCGAAGCTCTCGAAGACGGCGTTATCCGTAGCGTCATCGACGAAAAGTACGTGAAGGCTTGCCGCGAACGCTGCCTCACTCCGGACCGCCCGACCATGCGCGGTACCGCCCAGAACCCGGACGTCTACTTCCAGGGCCGCGAAACCGTGAACCCGTTCTACAAGAAGGTTCCGGAAATCGTCCAGAAGTACATGGACAAGGTTGCTTCCTTCACGGGCCGTCAGTACCATATCGTGGACTACGTTGGCGCACCGGATGCAGAACGCGTCATTATTTCCATGGGTTCCTCGACCTGCACCATCGGTGACACGGTCAAGTTCCTCAATTCCAAGGGCGAAAAGGTCGGCCTCGTCAATGTGCGCCTGTACCGCCCGTTCCCGATGGAAGCCGTTGTTGCTGCCCTCCCGAAGACCGTCAAGAAGATTGCAGTCCTCGACCGTTGCAAGGAACCGGGTTCCGCTGGCGAACCGCTCTTCCAGGATTCTTTGACTGCCGTTTCCGAAGCCGTGATGGCTGGCAAGATGGCAATGCCGAAGATGATCGGTGGCCGCTACGGTCTTTCCTCCAAGGAATTCACTCCGGCCATGGTCAAGGCTATCTTCGACGAACTCGCCAAGGCCGACCCGCGTGCTCGCTTCACTGTCGGTATCAACGATGACGTCTGCAACACAAGCCTCGACATCGACCCGAACTTCAAGCTCGACTCCGACTTCTTCCAGGCCATGTTCTTCGGTCTCGGTTCCGACGGTACCGTTGGCGCCAACAAGAACTCCATCAAGATTATCGGTAACGAAACCGAAAACAACGCTCAGGGTTACTTTGTTTACGACTCCAAGAAGTCCGGCTCCATGACGACCTCTCACCTCCGCTTTGGTAAGAGCATCATCGACGCCCCGTACCTGATTGGCGAAAACGAAGCCGACTTCGTCGCTTGCCACCACACTCCGCACCTGGAATCCGTGGACATGCTGAAGTTTGCAAAGAAGGGAGCCACCTTCCTCGTGAACACTCCGCACTCCGCAGACACCGTTTGGGATACCTTCCCGCGTCCGGTGCAGCAGGCTATCATCGACAAGCAGCTCAAGGTGTTCGTCATCGACGCTTACGCCGTGGCCGCAAAGACTGGCATGGGCCGTCGCATCAACACTGTGATGCAGACCTGCTTCTTCTCTAAGCTCGGCAACGTGCTCGACGCCGATACCGCTATCAAGTACATCAAGAAGTACGCCGAAAAGACTTACGCCAAGAAGGGCATGGAAGTGGTCCAGAAGAACTGGGACGCTATCGACGCATCGCTTGCCAACCTCTTCGAAGTCAAGGTTCCGGCCGCTGTTACCAGCACTAAGGAATTCCGCGAAGCCATCCACGGCGACGCTCCAGCATTCGTGAACGACGTGACTGCCGAAATCATCCGCGGCAACGGTGAAAAGCTCCCGGTCTCCAAGATGCCGTGCGATGGTGTGTTCCCGACCGGCACCACCAAGTTCGAAAAGCGCGACCTCGCCCTGAACATCCCGTCCTGGAATCCGGACGCTTGCGTTCAGTGCGGCAAGTGCGCCATGGTCTGCCCGCATGCAGCCATCCGCGTGAAGGTTGTGGACGAATCCGCCGTGAAGAACGCTCCGGAAGGCTTCAAGTTCACCGCTGCCAAGGGCTTCAAGCTCGAAGGAAGCGAAAAGCCGGTATTCGCCATCTCCGTTTCCAGCTACGACTGTACGGGTTGCGGCGTTTGTACTCAGGCTTGTATCGGTAAGGACAAGACCGACGAAACCAAGAAGGCCATCAACATGGTGCCGCAGGAACCGATCAAGGTCCAGGAAGGCAAGTGCTGGGACTTCTTCGTCGACCTGCCGGAATTCGACCGTACCAAGGTCAACAAGAACCTCGTCAAGCAGGCTATGCTCCTCGAACCGTTGTTCGAATTCTCTGGCTCTTGCGCAGGCTGCGGCGAAACCGCTTACGTGCGTCTCGTTTCCCAGCTCTTCGGCGACCGCATGGTTGTCGCTAACGCTACGGGTTGCTCCTCCATTTACGGCGGTAACCTCCCGACCACGCCGTGGGCCAAGAACAAGGAAGGCCGCGGTCCGGCTTGGGCCAACAGCTTGTTCGAAGACAACGCTGAATTCGGTCTCGGCATGCGCCTCGGTATCACGAAGCACGCCAACCAGGCCTTGAGTCTCCTTGAAGCCGTGAACGTCCCGGCTGACCTCAAGGAAAAGCTCACGACCCAGGATCAGAGCGACGAAGCCGGCATCAAGGCCCAGCGTGAAAACGTTGCCGCTTTGAAGGCAGCTCTCGCCGATGCTACCGACGACGCATCCGTCAGCCTCCGCGACGAATTCGCCGACTACCTCGTGAAGAAGTCCGTGTGGATCTTCGGTGGTGACGGTTGGGCATACGATATCGGTTACGGTGGCCTCGACCACGTCATCGCATCTGGCGAAAACGTGAACATCTGCGTCCTCGATACCGAAGTGTACTCCAACACGGGTGGACAGGCTTCCAAGTCCACGAACCGTGGCGCCGTCGCCCTCTTCGCAGCCGCCGGTAAGCGCGCTGGCAAGAAGGACCTCGGCCTTATCGCCATGAGCTACAAGAATGTGTACGTGGGCCGCATCGCCCTCGGCGCAAACGACGCCCAGGCTCTCAAGGTTCTTCAGGAAGCAGAAGCACACAATGGTCCGTCTCTGATCATCTGCTACTGCCCCTGCATCAACCACGGTTTCGATCTCAACAGCCAGCTCGCACACCAGAAGATGGCTGTGGATTCCGGTTACTGGACTCTGCTCCACTACAATCCGGCTCTCGCCGCCGAAGGAAAGGCTCCGCTTGTCCTCGACTCCAAGAAGCCGACGATTCCGGTTGCAGAATACATCTACACCGAAAACCGCTACAAGCAGCTCACCCGTAACAATCCGGAAGTTGCGAAGAAGCTCGCCGACGACCTCCAGAAGGAAGTTGACGCACGTTTCGCATTCTACGAAGCCATGAGCAAGGATACGGAAGGGTTGATCAGCCTGTAAGAGGTATGAGGTCGCGACTTCGTCGCTTTGAGCGATGAGCGCGGCCTTACGGCCTTTGAGGTTATTAGTAAGACGAGAGTCGAGAGAAATCTTGGCTCTCGTCTTTTTTATATATAAAGAAAGGGGGAAACTTCCCCCACACTCCATTGCTGATGATGTACATCCTGAACAAGTCTCAGGCGGCTCCGGCCAACTGGGCCGCCTACCTCGGCGTCGGTATCTTCGGTGGCATCGGCATGATGGCCAGCGCCTGGTACGTGGGCAAGTCCGCTGCGGACGCCTGCAACGCCCTCGGCGAAACGGGCAAGGGCCTTGTGAACTACCTCATGGTGCTGGGTGTCGGCGAAACCGTCGCGCTCTTCGTCATGGTGTTCTCCATGATGCTGGTGTCGTAGGACGCTTTGTCATCCCCGCGAAGGCGGGGATCTCCTATGTAAAAGTGGGGCCAGATGCGCTTCTCGCATTTACATCTTGAGTCTCTCCACTAAAGAACCTTGTGTAGCAATGCGCGGGGTTCTTTTTTTATCATTACGGGCTTGACCCGGAATCTAGCAGTCACAAAACCGAATATACAACAAAGCGCTCCGTTCATCTGCGGGGCGCTTGTTGTATATTCAGACTAAAGCCTTTTTTTGATGTTTCGCTATAGCTTTGCAACTTGTTCTTCGGTGAGGTTTTGGTATTCGACCACCTTATTTAGCGGTATACCATCACGAAGCATCGCTCGTGCCGAATCCAGCGTTTTTTGCAGGAATTCGTCGTTTGCCTTTTGCCGTTCCGCCTTGCGGCCGATTATTTCACCACGGATTTCACCACGCTTTTCGCCGCGGATTTCACCACGTTTCTCGCTTTCGATGCGGATTTGTTTTTCGCGGGCGCGTCGGACGTCGCCGGCACTGACAAAGCCCAGTCTTTCTCCCAAACTTTTTAATGCCATCTTCAGTTCCTCCAATGCGTCCGCGTTGATGTACTCGTATAAATATAGCTCTATTTTCTGCAGAAGGGTAGTCCCCTTGTCGTTCGGCATTTTTCGGAACAGCGGTTCCATCAGCAAAACTGCCTTGCTGAAGGCTTCTGCGTCGAAGGCGTATTTCATGGCGAGGAGCCCGATGGCGGCCTCCGGCGCGTCGCTCTGCAGAATCAGGGAGTCGCTCACCTGTTTCAGGTCCACGAAAGCGCATTCGAAGGGGAGCTCGCGACCTTCAAAATCCCCGTGGGCGGAATTGCGGTAGGCTTCCAGCGGATCCCAGTTGTCGGTGCCGTTGTAGATGATGATGGCCTTTGTAGGCATCCACTTGAATGTGGCGTTGTTCTTGTCGACCATCACGTTGAACGCGTAGCGGAAGGTCTGCTCCAGAACGTTCGTCTTGTGCTCGGACTTGTGCTCCAGCAGAATGCCGAAGTAGAACTTTACGCCGCTCGTGGTGGCCGCCTTGAACGCGATGTCCGCCTCGCCGTGTTCGTCCACGTTGTCGTAGCGCTCGGGGATTTCTTCCAACGTCGCTAAATCTACGTTGTTCAAAATGCGCTGCATGTTGGCGCTGTGCAGCGCAAGCGTGTTTAGCATGGCCCGCGCATTTTCCGGCACGGTGTACACGTACTTGAAGAATCCGTCATGTCTTCTTTTCGTTTTTTTCATCTTCACTCCACAAAAAAAGACCGCCTCTGCGGTCGGAGTTTCCTAGGCAGGTAGCGATCTATAAATACACGATGTTGGCCGGTTTCCCAGCAGATGCAAGGAAACTACATAAAAAGTTGTGTTAGTGCAAGTAAAAGTTTGT
>JAZLMK010000112.1:0-20961 GCA_045598645.1 Fibrobacter sp. | reverse complement strand
CAAACTCTTCATTGATTTTATATAGTCTGTCCTGTTTCCGTAAATTTGACTTCCAAGAATTTTCTTGGGCCGTCACTAAGCACATCTCCGATTCCTTCAAACTGCCCGAAAGGCTCGCGGCCTCTCGTTCCCTTCTCGTTCAGGCCGTTTCGGCCGTCCCGTTCGGGAGTGACGCCAATTATAGAATTTCCTGGAACTTTTGCAAGGGGTTTTCTCGAAAAAATTTCACTTTTTTTCATTTTTTTGCTAAAAACCAACTAAATACGGTTCTTTCCCAACGAGCAACACACATTATTCACAATTAATTCACAAAAATCTTTGGCCGGCCTTTCTAATTTATTGAACAATAACGAGTTACGAAGGCCATTTTCTTTCTTTTGACAAAAAAAATCACCCAAACTTTCTTGCGTACACCCAGAAAATTTCAAAAGAGTGTTTACCAATTCTGCAACGTAGATTTTCTACACGTTACGCACAAGATGATTTACAACAAACTATTACAAATAAATTCTAACGGATTTCCAACAAGGTCCAAGTTAACTTGTACACATTCCATTTGTCCACGGAACCAAGTGAGTTGGCGTTTGGCGTAATTGCGAGTTTTACGTTTTACTTCGTCAAGGACACGTGCAATCTCGGACGCGGAATTGGCGGCCAGCAATTCACGATAACCGAGGCTCTGCCAAGCAGGGGCTTCCAATGGGACTTTCTTCGCAAGTTCGCGAATTTCATCCAGCCAACCATTCTGCATCATTTGTTCAACTCGAGCATCGATGCGCGCATACAATTTTTCCCGGTTGCAGTCAAGCCAGAATGTCGGCACCTTTCCAATGCCGCCCACACGTTCCTTTTGCCATTCCGAAAGTTTGCGGCCCGTCCCCTGAAATACTTCAAGTATGCGCACAATGCGCTGTATATTATTGCAATCCACGTTCACCATGGATTCAGGGTCAGAGTTTCTGGCAAGTTCGTACAATCCTACGCCATCCTGCTCCGCGGACTTCTGCAGTTGTTCCCTCAGGCCCGGGTCAATCTTTGGAATCTGCGGAAGTCCAAGCAATAGGGATTGCAGGTACATTCCCGTACCACCCACCAAGATGAAGTTCTGTTGCGGGTTCGTTTTTATAACCGCTTTTGCATCGCGACAAAAATCTCCTGCGGAATAAGCGCTTTCGGGATCCACAAAATCGACAAGATGATGCTTTACGGATTCCATGTCGGCGGCGGACGGCTGCGCGGTGCCTATGGCAAAGCCTCTGTATATCTGTCTGGAATCCACGCCCACAATCTGGGCATCGAACCGACGGGCAAGTTCCAGCGAAAGGCGGGACTTACCAATTCCAGTGGCTCCGACAAGTGCAAGTACAACAGGCATGTGCCCCAATGTAGTTATATTTGCTCTCGATGAACAAAGTCAAACACATTCTGGCCATATTTATCGTCTTGACGATACTGTCTGCAGCGGCTTATTTATTGCCAAGCACAGAATTCGGTGCCAGCATTCTGCATTCCGAGCCCGAAAAAACAGAAGTCGCGGCAGACTCCCTTGCCGTACAGGACACAACACCCTTTATTGAAAAATTCCAGAACCACCTCGAGGTCATTCAAGAAGACAAGGGGCGCGGCAAAGAAAAAGGCCGTAAAATTTGGACTTTGGGGAACGGTCGTACCATCATACACTACCTGTTGCAGTTTGAAAAGTACCTTACCGCAAACGGCGGTAAAGTAATATATATGGAGGAATTGTTCGACAACAACGCCCTGCAGTCCGCCAAGGTCGACGCCATCGCCCCGACCGGCGACTCCCTGAAGTTGATTTTGAAAGTCTCCGAAAGCGTATTTCGCGACAACGCTTCTATTATGTCGATCGCTTTCCAAGTGACTAGGCTTACTCCGGAACTCATCGTGGCGCTGAACGAACTGGATTTCCCTTACGACTTGCTTGTCACGCCCTTTGGAATGGGCGACGAATTTTTCCCGGACCTGGACCGCGTAAAGAACAAGGAACTGGTGCTGTGGCTCCTGATGGAATCCCAGAGCCTGGACTCCAGACACAACAAGTTGCGTCCTATACGCATTCACCACACGGAACAGCAAATTGAGAACATCATCAACGAAGCCAAGGCTCTGGTGCCCGAAGCCAAGGGCTTCGCCACTCGTTTTGCAGACCAGGCTGTTGAACACAAGCAGTTGCTGCAAGCCGTACTCGCCCCGGCCAAGGAACAGAACCTGTGGTTTTTGGACCTTTCGATGAACCAAAAATCCAGGGTCAAGGACGCCTGCAAGGACGCCCTCATGAAATGCAAGATTCTTTCGCCCTACAACCCATCCAACAGCGCACTGGACGACTACATAAAGCAGCGACTGCGTGGAGCTGCAAGGAGCGGCATGTCGGCCATGATCTTGCCCCTGAGCAAAGAAAGTGTTGCAAAAGTCAAGGCAATCAAGTCCAAAGCCGAAAGCCAGGGAACATCCATCGTGAATTTATCTACTTTTATGAAGTATTAACAAGGAGACCGCAATGACCGTAAAACTTGGTATAAACGTCGACCATATCGCCACCATCCGCGAAGCCCGCAAAATCAGGGAACCGGACCCGGTCACTGCAGCCCTTATAGCAGAACTAGCCGGCTGCCACGGCATTACCGCACACCTCCGCGAAGACAAGCGCCACATCCAGGACCGCGACATTCGCCTTTTACGCGGTACCGTTACCACGAAACTCAACCTGAAGGTCGCCCCCACGGCCGAAATGCTCCAGTTCGCCATCAACGTGCAACCGGACATGGTGACGCTCGTCCCCGAAAACCGCCAAGAAATCACTACCGAAGGCGGACTGAACGTAGCCGCAAAGATTGATGAACTTGCCAAGGTCATTATGACCCTCAAGAACAACGATATCGCCGTGTGCGTTTTCATTGAACCTGAGACCGACCAGGTGAAGGCAGCCAAGAAGGCCGGCGCCGATTTCGTGGAATTCAATACCGGGAAATATGCCAGCGCTTGCGAACTAGGGAGCATGCAAGAAGTCGATCGCGAAATATCCGCCATCGCCGACATGACGGTTCTCGCCCGCAAGTACGGCCTGCGCATTTTTGCAGGCCAAGGCCTCAACTACCGAAACATCGGCGCCATCGCAGCCATCGAGGGCATCGAAGAATTGAATGTCGGGCACAGCATCGTCAGCCGCGCAGTTTTCGTAGGCATGGAACGCGCCGTAAAGGAAATGCTGGAGCAAATCAACAAGGCTTAACCACAGGCAAACTAATTTGTCAGTAGTCCTTGTACTCTACATTGTGGAGTACTAGCCCCTGGGGCGGCGCCCATGTGCGTTCGCCCTTAAATTTTTTCGCAAAAATGGCATCTACCGTACCCTCGGGATAACGACCACGGCCGACGTCGAACAAGGTTCCCACCATGGCTCGCACCTGGCGATGCAGAAAGCGATTCCCCTTGATGTGAAAAACGCAAGTCCACTCGTTCAGGCGTTCGAGGCGGAATTCGAACAAAGTACAAAGCGTAGATTTTCCGTCGTTCCTGGGAATGCAGAAATCGATAAAGTCGTGTTCGCCCAAGAATGACCTGGCTTCGCGTTCCATGGCATCTAGATCCAGGTTCAGGGAACCGCACTCCCAGCCAAAATCGCGCATCAAGGCCACCGGCCGGGTAAACAGCGTATACTGGTAGTAGCGCAAAACCGCATCGTATCGGGCGTTGAAATCATTTGCACATGGTTGCAAATCGCGGATGCGTATAAGGCGCTTGGTGAGGCCATTTACGGAACGGACTGTCTTCGCCAAGTCCAACTCGCCATCGTAGTCAAAGTGGACGCACTGCCCTCGAGCGTGCACACCGGTATCGGTGCGGCCGGAACCTGTAACGCGGATGGGCGAACGAAGCACTATCGAGAGAGCCTCTTCGAGCGCGGACTGCACGGTAATGAACTTTATCTTTCCCGCCTCGTTCTGGACCTGCCAGCCATAGAACGCACTGCCCAGGTACTCGCAGCGAAAGCGGTAACGCATCATAAACCTTAATTGCCCAAATCCAGGGCTTCCTTGATTACAGCCTCGACCTCTTCTTGCGGAACACCCAACTGGGTGGCGATGGCCGATGCAGGGAAACCGCGACGGGACATCTGCAAAATCTTGCTCTTGGCAGTGAACTCGCGATCAAAACGGCTAGTCTTTAGCGGATTCGGCTTTTGCAAGTTGGGGTCGCCTGTGGTATTGTGGCTCTGCGCCCTGATTTTCATGGTGCGATCGCGGCTCACGCCACGCGGTGCACGCAGCACATCGCTCAAGGACTGCATTGCTGATGTAATGCGTTCCTTGGCAGTCGGCCTGAGAGTCGGCTTGCCGCTGAAATCCTCGGAAAGAATCTTGTTCTCGGGAACGCCGTTCTCGTCTTCGAAGGAAATTTTCTGCTCCTGGGGGGCGTTGCCCGAAACCGTAGGCTCGCCCACCACTTCGTCGATGATGGATTTCTTTTGCGGACGCGGGCGCGGAGCCAGGATCGTGGGATCGTTCTCGAAACCGTTCTTGGGCTCCTTGAAACGCTGTTCCGCCTTGAGGGCTTCCATTTTCTGCGTGAGGACTTTTTTGCGGTGCCCGAGGGCAATCAAAAGAATCACGCAAACGACAATGACGATAGCCCCGCCAACGACCCACATCATGGTATCGTTTGACATGGAGGATTCCTGGCCATCATTCTGCGCACTTGGAGTCTCGGACGCCGAGCGAAGCGCATTCAAGTTTTCCCAGGACGTTTCCAACTCAACGCGAACGGCCTGCTGGACATCGGGCTTGTCGGCCGATTCCCACAGGACTATTTCCAAAGAATCAATTTTCGCGCGGGCCTGCAAATAGGCTTCGGCATCAAACGAAGACTTTGCCCCGGAAAAATCCATGAACAAATACCCAACTACCCCTGCAGCCAAAATAAAGAGAATTATGGGAGCAACAAACTTTTTCATGGGGGTAAATGTAGAAAATATATGCGCAATCAAGAAATTCGCCGAGAAATGATGGGTCAATATTGTTTTTGAAAAAATTTTTACACACCACAATGGACAATTTTATTGATTTTGCCATTTTTTCGCAAAAGGAGCATTGAGAACTTCTCAACACAAAAAAAGTGCACAACACTAAAAAGTAACTTTCCACCATCAAAAATATGTATCTTATGCTCAAGAACTCTTTGTTCTCCTCCTAACCCCCAAAAAAATCCCCCGGCCTAAAAGCCAGGGGATTTTTCCGTTTTAACGCAATTTAGGGTTCCCGTCACTTCCGCTTCAGCACCACTACGCAGAAGAATACCGTAAATATGAGGGAAGCGAGCAAGAATGCCAAAATAGACGTGGAGGCCAATTCACCGATTGTACGAAGACCCTTGTGTTCGACGCCCAGAGCGCCAGCAAAACCGGCGGCAGTCGTCACGGAACTCGCCATGACCAAGCGGCCGATGTTGTCGAACAGAGTGCGAGGCGTGTATGTGGGGTCTTGAGTCCAGCCCACCAACAGATGAATTGTGGAGTCAATGGCAAGACCAAGCACGGCAGGAATAACAACAACGTTGTATATACCAATGTGTCCAAGACCGATAAGTACGTTCATCAATCCAAGGAGACCTGCGCTCCACAAAAGCCCCAGTAGCAACGAGGCGGCGGACATGGCCACCAACTTCGGCTTGCGCAGCGAGAATGCGAGAATTGCGATAATCACAAGAATCACGACAAACGCCATGCGCATGGAATCGTACTTCACGGCGCGAACCACGTCGGCCAGAATGAACTGACTACTGAACACCTTCAGTTTTTCGCCACCAAATTCCCAATGGCCAAAACGGTCTTGCCAATCGCCGGCTTCACGAGCATCGGAACTGTTGTAACGACCGTAGATAAAGCCAATCTTGCCGACGCTGCCGTCTTTTTCCTTGAGCAGGTCCACAGCCCATTCGGGAAGCGAATCCACCGTGAAGGTCGTGACTTCTTCAGCCAGTTTACGAAGCGTTGCAATATTCACGCTATCGTCTCCAGTAGCACGATCAAACACGCGGGCCTCGGCCAAGTCCTTGATTTCTTCGATAATTTCCATGCGGGCATCCTGATCGTTCGACGACGGCAGGAACGTCTTGAGCGTAAGGAAACTACGAAGCGTGGAATCGTGCTCGGTGTGCATGCGCACCATCAAGGTGTCGTACAGGGAATCCAGAAGTTCGGAACGGGAGGCCATGACGGCGGCCGGCGTAGAACTCTTGCGATTCGAGGCGAGTGCGTTACCCGTACTGATGGACTTTTTCACTTCTTCTACGTTTTCCTTGGGCGGTCGACGGAGATTCTTGAAGTTGTATTCGAATTCCAGGTTCGGCAGGAACCAGACCATTACCAGGGAGAACACGATGCCCACCATGGCGGCGCGCTTGAAGAACGTCACGATTCTTTCGTCACTCCAGGCCTTGGGGAAGAACGAATTGCGCGGGCGCGGCGGAAGGCCTCCTGCAACAAAGATGAACACCGGCATGGCAAAAATGGCCGTGAGGAAACTGAAGAAGATACCCACGGCAGAAATGACACCGAACTCGTAGAAGCCAACGAACTTCGCGATAAGCAAGGAAAGAAGCCCGGCAATCGTCGTGAGCGCGGCAAGGAACATCGGCCTCAAAAGTCTAGCCACAGTCTGCTCCATGGCTCGCTTAAGGTCGCGGCATTCGGTAAAGCACCGCTGACACGTTCCCATGAAGTGAATGGAGTAGTCGACACCCATGCCCAAGATAATGCTGGAAACGAGCACCGTGAACGGGTTGAGTTCGCCATAATACAGCGAAGTGAAGCACATGGCCAAGGAGCAGGCGAGCAGTACCTGTCCCATCATCAAGAGGGGAGCCTTGAACGGGCTGCGGAAGAAGAAGAAGACAATCAAGTAGATGAGAACGATGGCGATGACCATTGAAATGGTGCTATCGCTCATGATGTCGTTCACTTCGTTAAGACCTTCGTAGGAGCCTTCCACCGTCATGAGGACAGGCTGGCCATAATCCACGGCATTGAACTTTGCAAGAAGCGTATCCGAGCGGAGGAGAATGTGCTTTACAAAGTCGACGTCGGTGGACGGGCGAATCAACTTGCACTGCACCACACCGTTGAAGAGCGTGGAATCGTGCTTGTCTTCACCGATAAGACGAGTCTTGAGATCTTTCGGCAAGTTACGCTTGGGGCCGGTATCCTTGGCGTCGGCTTCGCCATCCTTCTTCTTGAAGAACGATTCAAAAGCGTCGGCAGCCTCGTCGGGCAGGCCAAGGGCCTGCGGCAGGTTGGCGTCGAACCAGATGCGCTCCTTCTTGGGTTCGACAGCGGCAGAATCCGTAGAATCCGGTGAAAGCAAGTCTACGACAAGCGGTCCGTTCTTGCGGCCGATTTCCAACTGGATGTCTTCCAGATTGTCGCGAATGCGTTCCAGATGTTCTACGGGCAAGTAGATGAGGGCGTTCTTGGTAAAGAACGAATTGTCGTTCATCACCTGCGGCTTGCTGATAACGTCATCTTTCCAGTTGTCGTAAATGTACTTTTGAATGCTGTCCTGCAAACGAGCGACCAAGTACGGATCCTTGGCCTGTATCGCAATCATGAAGCGGTCGGTACTACCGAAGCGCTGGTAGGATTCCTCCAGGGCGATTACACTGGGCGTACCTTCGGGCAACAGGGTGGCGAGGTCCGTATCGATACGGAGCATGGTCGCCGTAGGGATAAGGCTCAATAAAAAAATCGCGAGGATGATAAAAAAGGCTTTCCATTTGTTTTTTTCGACAAAGCCTACATAACGGGCAGCGAACTGCTCTATCTTATTTTGATTCATTATTCGTTCATTCCTTATTCATTAAAAATCACTGCTGCAGGGCGTCGGCCAATATCACGCGGTTTCCACCGTTATTGTAAGCCAATTGCATAGATGCCTCGGCAGCGGCAATGAGCGTTTCGACGTCGGCGGCGTGAACCGGCAAAACGGAAACGCCCACACTGAGAGTGGTCGCCAAGACCGTGTCGCCATACGACACCTGGAGTTGGGAAATTTCGTTGCGAATTTTCTCGGCGCGATCGCGGGTAATCTTGAGTTCGGCACCGGGAAGAATAACGCAGAACACATCGCCATCGTAACGACAGGGAATATCTTCGTTGCGAATGAAACTGGGCAAGCGAAGGCCCAGTTCCCAAAGCATCTGGTCCACAGCATGACGGCCGCGACTGGCTTCGATCTGTTGCACGTTGTCGGGGTAAAGCATAATGATGCCGATGGGAGACTTGTGACGAGTCGCTGCAAATATTTCGCGGCGAAGGGACTCTTCCATATAGCGCTTGTTGAAAAGGCCCGTGAGGCTGTCACGAATGCTGTGCTGCTGGAAACGGATGCTCAGGTTCTGGTTTGCGACATACAAACCGAACGTCGCCGCAACAATGCTCACTTTGGCCTTCCAGAATTCCAGATCCTCGCCGGCAGGAAGTTCATCGATTTGGATGGAGAGGATGCCAAAATGTTCCTCGAGACCCTCGATCGGTGCGCAGAACGAGACACCGCGCGGATGGTGGTGCAGATGGGTGCAGCCGCCGGTAAAGTTCCCGGAACTAAAGTCCGTCACCACGATATCGCCCTTGTTGAAACTGGCGCATTCCATAGGCATGATGGTATCGTCGCTAATGACATAATCGCCAAAAGAGAAGATTTTGCAAAGTTCCGACTGGTCGGAACCGTACATGTACAGAATGCCCGCCGCATTGGGGAACAACTTGGGGAGTGCCTTTTCCAGAGCCTCGATAACTTCGGTAAAGGGGCGGTTCTTGAGAATTTCCTTGCAGAAAGAATTCCAATGCTCCAGCGGGAACATGGGTTTTGCCGCAGCATGCTGGTTCAAACGGGACATTTGCGCCAAGGCGTCTTTGGCGGGAACGGCTCCCGGAGGCAGGATGCTTTCAAAAGGATTGTTTACATGGACAGGAGCCTCGACCTTCGGTTCTTCGCCAACGGAAGGCACTACAGGAATATACTGGGTCTTGGGGGCCTGCGTCATTTCGTTCAGGGACTCGTGGAACTGCTCCTCCGCTTCTTGAGCCCTGCGCTTGGCCACGCTATAGTAGATGAATCCGAGGACCGCACCCCACACACCCACAAAAACATACTTTGCGAGCAGGGTTACCGCAGATTCGGGTACAAAATACATGCCGACGACACCGGCGGCAAAGAAAAACAACCAAACTATATAAGATAAGATGCTCATATCTTTAAATTTACGAAAAGAAAAAAAAGGATGGCTAATACCATCGTGAAAAAAGGGGAATTTTTCTACCTTTAAGCCTATGACTATCCTTGAGAAAATCGCACTTGCCCTCCCCGCTGTCGAAAATCCTGCTCGTTACATGGGCGGCGAAGCGAACAGCGTTGTAAAAGACCACTCCAAGATGCTCGCCCGCATGGCGTTCGTGTTCCCGGACACCTACGAAATCGGCATGAGCAACAACGGCATGCGCATTCTCTACCATGTGGTGAACCGCGAGCCCGACATGCTCTGCGAAGTGGCTTTCGCCCCGTGGGACGACATGGCCCGTGAAATGGAGAAGTACGATATTCCTCTGTACACGCACGCAAGCTACACGGCGGTGCGCGACTTCGATGTCGTCGGCATCACGCTCCAGACGGAACTGAACTTCACGAACGTCCCCTACGTATTGGAACTTGCGCGCATTCCGGCATGGCAGAAGGACAGACGGGAAGAAGACCCGATTATCGTCGCGGGCGGCCCCGCCATGGCGAACCCAGAACCAGTCGCGGACTTTTTCGACGCGTTCATGATTGGCGACGGCGAAAAGATGATTCTCGAGTTCATGAAGTGCGTAGGCGAGGGGCGCAAGGCGCACCTCAAGCGTGCCGAAATCCTTGCAAACTTGTCTAAAATCGACGGCGTCTATGTACCGAGCCTGCGCGAAGTCGTAAAGAGCGAGTTCGGCACGATTGTCCCTGCGGCCCCTGCCGCGGGCGCCTACGCAAGCACGAACGGAGTGCGCCGCCAGTTCATCCCGGTGATGGACCCGAAGGACTACCCCATCAAGAACTTGATTGCGAACATGACCCTTGTGCACAACCGCTTCAGCGTCGAAGTGATGCGTGGCTGCGCCCAGGGTTGCCGATTCTGCCAGGCGGGCATCTGGTACCGCCCCTGCCGCGAACTCGACCCGGACGACGTACTGGACATCGCAAAAGCGGGGCTCCAGGCCACGGGTGAACGCGAACTCGGCCTCCTCAGCCTTTCCACTGCCGACTACAAGCCCGTGGAAGCCCTCACCGACTCCATCATCGACGACCCGTTCTACGACAACGTGGACGTGAGCCTTCCTTCTATCCGCGTGAACAGTTTCGGACAAAGTCTCGCCGAAAAGGTCGCTGCCCTCAAGGGCGGTCGAAGCGCCACATTCGCCCCGGAAACAGGTTCCGAGCGCATCCGCAAGATGATCAACAAGACCATCAGCGACCAGGACATGTACGATGCCGCCGAACACGCCTTCAAGAGCGGTTTCAACAAGATTAAGCTCTACACGATGATTGGCTTCCCGACCGAAAATGAAGAGGACATGCAGGCCTTCTGCGACCTCATCTTTAATTTGGTCAAAATCGGTCGCAAGTACAACCGCGGCATCCAAATCGCTGTGAGCATCGGGATTCTCATTCCGAAATCCTTCACGGGCCTCCAGTGGGCTCCCTTCATGGACAAGGAAACGGCGCTTGGTCACATCCGCAACGTGCGCGAAAAGTTCTTCAAGAACCCGAACGTGAAAATCAACTGGGCCGGCTGGGAAACAAGCCTCCTCGAAGCCATCTACAGCCGAGGCGATCGAAGCCTCGCCCCCGTCATCTACGCCGCCTACAAGAAGGGCATCATCTTCGAAAGCGACAGTTACCGCTTTGACTTTGCCAAGTGGGAACAGGTGTGGCAGGAGACCGGCTACGACATCAATTGGGTTTACCGCGAACGCGAAAAGGACGAAGTCTTCCCGTGGGACTTCATCCATGCGGGCACAACGAAGCAGTACCTCCGCCGCGAATGGGAAAAGGCGTTCGACCCGAACTCGGAACCGGTACCGAACTGCAAATGGGGCGATTGCCAAAAGTGCGGCATTCCGGGATTCGGCGAAGAAATCCGCCTCGCCGCCGACCCCGTGCGCCACAAGGCGCCGAGTCGCACCCCCGAAGAAATCAAGAACCTCGTCGCAAGCCGCCGCCCGAGCCAAAAAGTCAGTTACAGTTACAAGATTACCTTCAAGAAGACCGGCATCAGCAGGTTCCTTCCGCACCACAACATGCTCGGATTCTTCGAACGCACGTTCCTGTGTGCCGGAATCCCCGTGAAGTTCAGCGAAGGCTTCAGCCCCAAACCCCGCATCGTGAACATGGGCGCCTTACCGCTCGGTTTGGAAACGTACTGCGAAATCATCAGCGTGGACCTGTTGCAAAAACTCGACCTCTCCGCCGAGAACAAGCCGAAACTCATCGCGCAACTTTCCGCCCCGTTCCCGCGCGGCATGGAAATCGTCGATATCGAGCCCTTGAAGGAAAAGCTCTCCAAGCACTTCCCCACCGCGATGATCTACCGCCATGTGCCCGAATCCATCCCCGCGGACCTTATGGACAAATTCAACGCGAAAGCCCTCCCGGTCGTCACAAACCATCGCGGTCAGACCATGGACTTGAACGAGCATGTTCTCGGAATCGAAATCCAGGGCGCTACGATGTTCATCAAGGTGAAGTGCAACGACCAGGGCGCTACGGCAAGCCCGTTCGTGATTTACGCCGGGCTTCTGGGCATAGAAATCGACCCTGCCAAGCTGGACGAGGTTTCAAGACGCTTTTTAATCGCCAAAATCGCCATTGAACGCTAATTTTTTGTTAGAAAAAAGACTTTTCAAATTTTTTGAACTATATTAGACTAAGTTCAAAATACACTAAGGAGTTCCCATGAAGAAAATGTTCCTTGCAGCTATCACTGCATTCGCCCTGTGCAGTTATTCGTACGCCCAGGACGACGAAGACGAATACGAAGATGAAGAAGAAACCACCGAAGAAGTAAAGAAAGCTCCAGCTGTCGAAGAAGAAGAGGAAGAGGAAGCCGAAGAAGAGGCTGCTCCCGTCGAAAAGAAGTCCGAAAAGAAATCCAAGAAGAAAAAAGGCGGAAACGGCGGCGCATTCCTTGGAGTTGGCGTAGGCTTTGACCTGAACTCCATCGGCGATTTCGCATACTGGGATGTTAAATTCCGTATCAACGAACAGATGATGCTGAGCGCCATTTTCGGCATTGGCCACTACGGAGAAACCACAGTAACGGCATCCGCCCCTGGCGTTCCCGAACAGGAACAGGACATGGGCGACGACAAAACCGCACTCGCCATAGGCGTGGAATTCGACTACGGTCTCCCGACGCCGCTCCTGCCCACCTTTATCGGCGGTCAGTTCGTTTACGCGAGCGCAGGCGAAACCTCGGACGCCGAAGGCAACAAGAATTCCAAGAGTTTCTTGCAGTTCGGGCCTCTGTTCGGAGTCAAGGCGGACGTTTTCAACAACTTCGCCATCACAGGAAAACTCGGCCTGCTGTTCCAGTACGAAATGTCCGAAGCATCCGACGCTCTCGGCAACAAGGTTGAAACCGGCCGTATGCTCTTCGGTACATCTGCGGGCATTGAACTTAGTTGGTTCTTCCTGTAATCGACTCGGCTAGATAAAATTCAAGCCGCTCCCCGGGGGAGCGGCTTTTTTCGCTTAAAGGCATAAAACGTTCTGCGTTATTCCGCAGGCAGGATAATTTCGATGTGGCTTGTACTCACATTCAAGAAATGCGTACGGAACAAGTCCCTTTCTTCGCGATCGCTCACCTTGACCTGGGTTACGGCGATGAAATCCTTGTTTTCGCGGATGTAATCGGTAAGGCGTTCGTCACGGAGAGTGTCGATTTCGCCGGTAATGATAAAACTGTCTGTCCAAATTTTTACGAGCATGTATTAAATATAAAGTTTTTTATTCCAAATAAGAAGAACGAATGTCTTTTTTTTGCTCAATTTTACCAACAGCAACATATTTTATATCGTATATTATGTATATAAACGCATAAAAGGATACCATTATGACGACGAAAAAACAACTGCACCCCGCTCCCGGCAAAATGTTCTACAACAACAGCGAGTTCATGGAAAGCGATGCCGGACGACCGATCCGCTTCCTTTCGGAATTTTTCGCCCCTCAGCAGGTTTTCGAACAAGAAGAAATCAAGAACACCATCGTGTTCTTCGGTTCCGCACGCACCCTCCCGCCCGACGAAATCAAGAAACGTCGCAAAGGTTGCAAAGACAAAAAGGAACTGGCGCGCCTGGCCCGTCTCGAAAAAGTGGCCGAGTCCTACAATGCCGCCCGCGAACTTGGCGCTAGACTCGGCAAGTGGGCGAACAAGCACCACCAGGGTTACGCCATCATGACCGGCGGCGGTCCGGGCATCATGGAAGCCGGCAACCGAGGAGCCACCGACGTTGGCACTCCGTCCATCGGGCTCAACATCAAGCTTCCCTTTGAACAGCATCCGAACCCCTACCTCGACGACGCCCTGAATTTGCAGTTCCGCTACTTTTTCATCCGCAAGTACTGGTTCCTGCGCAAGGCTCGCGCCCTCGTGGTATTCCCCGGTGGCTTCGGCACCCTGGACGAAATGTTCGAAATGCTCACCTTGATCCAGACAGACAAGTACGCGCAGACCATGCCCGTCGTCGTTTACGACAGTAAGTTCTGGAAAAAGGTTCTCAACTGGGACTACCTGGCCGAAACCGGCATGATTAACAAGGAAGACTTGAATCTGTTCAAGTTCTGCGACACGGTGAACGAAGCCTACAACTACATTACCGACGCACTGAACGAACAGGTAGAGGACTGGACTCTATTCACCAGGAACCGCGAAGGCAAATCCGCCATCAAGTCCAAGTAAGAGCAAAAAAATGCTAAGAAACCTGCTGGCCGAATCACTAGACCGGGTGTCGCGCAACCTCGCGCTTCGCCCTCAGTATTCTATGGAAGAATACCAACGGTGGTTCGACCAAAACCCGGAATTTTTGCACAACGGAGCCGTGGAAAAAATCAAGCTCATCGAGCCGCTCACCCTGGAAGGCACCAACAACCTGTACCGAGCCGACTTTTGGGTAAAGCGCCCCGACGACGACACCCATTACGGCGAACGTGAAATCGTGGTGAAAATCTGCAAGTTCTGGGCGAAGCCAGGCAAGAACCGCCTGCACCGTCTGAACATGCTGCTGAGCGCATTCCAAGATGAGATTCGCATCAACAACCTCGTGCGTGCAACAAATATCGAGGGGGTGGTGCAAAGTTTTGGCGGAGGTCTCGCCGGCAGGCACCCATACTTGAAGATGGAGTTCATCAAGGGTTGTTCGCTGGACAAGACCTTCAAGACGAAGATTTCGGACGATGAAATGTTGCAGCGCCTGGCACAGATTGCCTACCTGGCCAACACCATCAGCCAGTTGCACTACTACCAGGTAATCCACAAGGACTTGAAGCCCAAGAATCTGCTGCTCTGCCAGAACCCGCAGCACAAGAACAACCACAAAATCCTGGTGTGCGACTTTGGTTACGCCCAGGCGAAACTGCGCGAGACAGTCACCGAATACGGCGGTCAGATTACGCCCTGCTACAGTGCGCCCGAACAGGCTATCATGGGAGAAAACCTGTCGACTTCCGTGGACTATTTCAGTTTCGGCATCATCATGCACGAATTCCTGACCGGGTACAAACTGTTTCCCAAGGCCATGGACATTTTCTCGGAAGACGGCTACCGCATCACCGACCGTTACCTGGAAAACATCAAGAACGGCCGCGAGAACCACTTTACCGACAGCAGGTTCCCCGAAGTCGCCCAATGGATCGACAGTCTCACCCTTTTCGACAGTTATGAACGCATGCATAACAGTCCTAACCTTTTCGACATCGCCCACAAGTTGCGCGAAAAGGTGAACGCCCTCGGATTCCGCGACGTGAATACCGACTTTTTATGGAACCAGCTTGGAGAATACGGAAAGCGATGAAAAACTTTTTCAAAAGCCTACAAATCCATCACTACATTGTTTTCGGCCTTGTTCTTGCCCTCGGCATTTTTAACGCCGTCACAGCGCTTGAGCCCAGCATCAAGCAGCACAACCGCGAACGGAACATCGTCAAGACGTTCAACACTTGGTGGAACGATGAAGGTGCCGCGCGGTTCACCGCAGTTGGGCTCACCCCCAACGAAAAAATCAAGGAAGAGGAATTCGAGCAATATCGCGAACGCTACCTGAAGCAGAACCACACGTTCATCGTAGAAGACCGCATCGAGGAAATGCGCAAGGAATTCCGCGAATGGTGGGAGGTCAACGGCGGCAAGGAAGAGTTCATCAACAAGTACAACATCTATCCTAACGAAAAGCATTTCAAGGTCGAATGCTACAAGTGGATAAAGCGCTACAAGGACAAGCACCTGCGTTACCGCCTCGCGTTCGTGCCCATAGAAAAGGAATTCGAACGAGTATTCACGAGTTGGCTGCTGTTCCCCGGATTTTTCAGTTTCCTGATTTTTGCAGGATTCTTCGGATTCGCCTACATGCAATTGACGAAACGCTGGGGCATTCCCGTAACACTCACCCTGTTCCTTGTCATCGCCCTTGTCGGCGGATTCGCTACATATGGGCTGACTGCCACCAGTTTCTTTTACCACAGCGCAGGCGACCGCTATATGGGCGTAAGCCTTGCCCTCACGTTCCTGCTAGGCGCAACAGCGTTCGGTCTGCGAAAGGACTCCGTTCCAAAACTCACCCAGATTATAGCTTTCGCCGGATTCGCCATGAGCGTGATTATTGACGGATTCGTGAACGGAGGCATCTTCGTGTCCGTGGCTATTTCGTCCATCGCCCTGTTCGGTTTGGGAGCCTTCGCAGGAACCAAGATTCCGAATCGCAAAAAGAGCCGCAAGGAAATGCTCAACGAAGCACTCCAGGTACGCGTGCAGAGAGCCGAAGGGCGCAACCTTGTCGCCGAACGCAGGGCAAAGACGCGCGACCAGATTAAGGAAGGATTCCAGGAAGCCTCCAAGGGGCGCTTCCCTGCCGCCATAGACTTGATCGGGCCCGCCCTGACTTCGTTACTGCAGGAGCACCCCGTAGACAAGAAAACACTGAACGACCTCGTCGAAAAAATCGTACGTCCGGATTTTTATGTGGATGTCCCCAGTTCAATGTGGTTGGAATGGGGCGGCACGGCCAAGACAAGAAACTGTTTCGAAGCGGCGCTAATGCTGCTCGAAAAGGGACTGGCCCACGAAAAGGACGTCAACGTCGCAAGGCGTTCGCTCTACAACATCGGGGAAATCCGTGTTCTGCAGAACATGGATCCCGAAGAAGGTAAAAAGCGATTGCAGAAAGTCGTGGAACTTGGCGGGAACGACATCTTGACGTTACAGGCCAAACGACTTATGGAACGCAAAGTCTAGAGAATCAGCATCCCGTCACCGTAACTGAACAGTTTGAGTCTGTTCTCTACAGCCATCTTGTAGGCCTCAAGCGTGTTTTCGCGGCCATAGAACGCAGATACCAGAA
Source organism: Fibrobacter sp. (assembly GCA_045598645.1). Classification (GTDB taxonomy): domain Bacteria; phylum Fibrobacterota; class Fibrobacteria; order Fibrobacterales; family Fibrobacteraceae; genus Fibrobacter. The sequence goes on along the minus strand of JAZLMK010000112.1, from coordinate 4,304 downwards.
GAATCAGCGAACTCTTCGGCCAGTGGAAGTTAGTAAGCAGGCCATCGACAATCTTGTACTTGTAGCCCGGATAGAAAAATGCGTACGTGACGCCCTTCTGAGGTTTCAGGAATCCGTTCGCATCGGCAACGGTCTCGATGACGCGGGTGCTCGTTGTACCGACGGTCACGATGCGGCCGCCATCGCGCTTCGCCTTGTTGATGATGTCGGCATTTTCCTTGGTAAGTTCGTAATGCTCGCCATGCATCTTGTGCTGCGTAAAATCATCGACGGAGATGTTCTGGAACGTGCCGGGGCCCACGTGTAACGTGACTTCAGCGACATACACGCCTTTCGCCTTCAGGTCAGCAAGCATCTGTTCGCTGAAGTGGAGGCTCGCCGTAGGCGCCGCCACCGCCCCGGCATACTTCGCAAAAATCGTCTGGTACGCTTTCTTGTCTTCTTCGTCATCGGGGCGGTTGATGTAGGGCGGGAGCGGTACGTGTCCCTGTTCGTTCATCACGGATTCCATCTCGGCGGGAGTCTTGTCGAAGCGGAGCACTCGGTTGCCGTCTTCTTCGTGGACTTCCTCCACGAACGTGCGGACGCCGGCAATGGAAAGTTCTCGGCCGACCTGGAAAGCCTTGCCCGGATGCACCTTCGCCTCGAAGCGGGCCTCGCCCGTTTCAGAAGGGTTCAACGCCTGGACCAACAGGACTTCCACGATACCGCCATGCTGCGTTTCGCCAAACAGGCGTGCAGGAATCACCTTCGTGTTGTTCACCACGAGGCAATCGCCCGGGCGGAAAAGATCCACGATTTCGGGAGCCTTCAAAATACGCCTTTCACCGCCATCACGAGGGCAGTGGAGAATGCGCGTCTTGCCCTTCCCCGCCGTACGGGAAGCAATCAGTTCCTTGGGAAAATCAAAAGTGTAATCTGATAAACTATGTTCCATTTTTCAAGTTCCGTTAAGTACTGTATGGTTCCTGCTCGGGGCTTCGCCCCTCCCAGGATGACGCAATATTGTTCGCCCCTCCCAGGATGACGGTGGTTTGTTTAGATTTCAGCGATGGCTTTCTTGAGCATTTCCTTCATTTCTTTTTTCAAGGACTCCGGCTTAACAATTTGAACATCCGCGAGGATTCCCATAAGCCACGACTTGAAATCGGGAGTAAGGCGAACTTTCATGTCGACCAGGCAATTCTTGTTCTTATCCTTGCGAATGGAGACAGGTGGATTGAAATGGGACTTTTCGAACTGGGTCTTCAGCCAACTGCTTTTTACCAACAGCGTAACATCCTCCGCATGATTTGCGGACGTATATTTTCCAAACGTATACTTGTAATGAATGGCTGGATCGAACATAATGCCCTCGGCAACGGGCTTCGCCAAAATCGTCACATTGGAAATATTTTCCACCAAGTAATTCTTGAAGACTCCCGTTGTTCCAAAAGAATCATCGGCAGCCACGAGGTAAGTCGTGTCGATTCGCATAATCACTTTTACCGGCGACACTTCAATGGATTCCGGGCCTTTATTTTCTTCGGTAGCATGGATATATGTCATGCGAATGCGCAATTTCTTGTGGATGGCGTCCAAAATACGGTTCACCATCACGTCCTGGATTTTGTTGTCGCTGAACGGGCCGTAATCCAGAACAAGGTCGCGGTCGGTGGTGATGGCTTCGGGCTTGAACTCGTCGGGATCGGTGGTCTGCAGCGCTTCCATCAGTTTGTCGAGCAATTTGCGGTTCTTGATGTCGCCAGGCGACGTTTCTGACATGTTCTTCTTGATTTTTTCAAGTTGCTTGACAATAGTCTGGTTGAACGAAACCTTTTCTTCGGTCTGGATGACAAAAAAAGTTTCGCCATCGTGCTTTTTGGTACGGAGCCCGCAATTTTCGCTACGGAGCAAGTTCAAATAGCGGAACACCGTTCTCGGGCCACGACCAATGGCGACGGCCAACTGGTTCACAGTCATTTCGCGTTTAAGTAAATCCTTGACGGTATTGATTTTTTCATATCCAGCCATAAATTACTCCTTATACGTTAACCTATTCTAAGCCTATTCTCAATGGACGCCGTCTTTATCATTTTAACGGCATTGATAAGCGCCCACTGTTTTTGGAAGGAATTGGAAACCCGTCCTTCCATCACATATTTGTTGTTGAAATAGTTCAATCGAATTACGGAACCCGAAAGTCTGGAATTCATCGCGAGTTCCCTTTCGATAATGCGGCAAGTCACTTGGTTTTCGCTGTTGCCTCCCGGCAAACGGGTGAGCGAAAAGGACAGGTCCTGAAGGCCAGACATGTCGGCAAGTTTGTTTTCCAGGTCCTTGGGAATGTTGTCGTCAAAGCAACTCAGTTTCACCACGGCCTTGCTATTCAAGATTTCCACACTGCAATCGAAGATTCTCGCATTCTGGGATTCCAGCAGGCGCCACATGGAAAGTTCAAGACGTTCGTCCGAAATGTACGTTTCCATTTGCACGCGCAGAAAGTCCACACAACCACGCACTCGCGGCATGCTGTTCACACAGGCGCACAGGGCGCGTTTCACCGCCAAGGTACGCACGATACCATCCAGGTAGACAATTCCCTGGCCAACAGTCACCGTGATGCGCCGGGCATCCTGCGGAAACAATTGCAGCAACTTCAGACGAACAAAATCCGAGAGCGTCGCGTTCGGCAAGTTCTGTACCGACTGCGGGACGGTAATGAACAACAGCGAATTGTCTTCGAACAAAATCGCAAGTTTATCCTTGCCGCCATCGCTCACCAGCCCCACCGCGATACCGAACTGGTCGCGAATGGCATGGTAGACATGGTCCCCCATAAGAACGTGGGCCGTTTGGGCTGGCACAAGCCTGTAGCCTTCAGGAGCATCCTCGTTCAATATACGAATGCTGGCCAGTTCCACTTTTTCGGCTGGGCCGCCGTCGTAACTCACAAGAATCACTTCCCGGTCGCCCGACTGGAAATAACTTTTGACGACACCTGGTTTGACAGATCCCTTGAAATAAATCCAGTTACCAGGATTTATGCGATTACGCCCATATATTTTCGCGTATTCCGTGCCTTTATTTTGACGACCCAGAAAGAACTCATGCGAAAAGGCGACAAAAGCGGTGCCGCAATCGTCACAACAACATAACAGCGGGATATGGGCGTCCAATCCACCATAGGTTGAATAAGGTTCCTTGGCAAAAAGCCCATGGGGAGTCACCCTGCGGCAACTCCTGCAGAACAGCCTTTGCGTGTGCAACCTATGGGGGAACAGACTTTTCATCGCAACAGAGCGCTAACCCATCAGCGGGAGGGCCACGTCGATACGGCGGAGCGTTTCTTCCTTGCCGAGGATTTCGAAGAGTTCCCAGAGGCCGGGGCCTACGGTAACGCCAGACACGGCAAGGCGCGGAGCGCCCACCAGGTCGCCCACCTTGCGGCCGATGCGTTCGGCGATGGCGTAGAATTCATGTTCGATGACAGGCGTCTTGAAGTCCTCGATGGAGGCGAGCATGTCGCGAACCTGCTGGCAAAGAGCCCTGGAACCTTCGCCGAAGTGTTTCTTAGCGCCCTTCTCGTCGTAGGTTTCCGGAGCCTTGAAGAAGTACGTGGACATTTCGGCCAAGTCCTGCACAAAGTGGGCGCGCGGTTTGAGCTGCTTCACGATTTCCAAGAGGCGGGCTTCCGGTTCGTTAGAAATGTCGAAGCCCTTTGCGGCAAGGCCTTCCTTCATGATGCCAAGGAGCATGGCGTCGTCGCACATGTGGATGTGCTGGCCGTTCATCCACTGGAGTTTCTTTTCGTCGAAGCTCGCGGACTTCGGGTTGATGCGTTCCAAGGTGAAGCTATCGATCATTTCCTTCACGGTCATGACTTCGCGGTCGTCGCCCGGGTTCCATCCGAGGAGGGCGAGGTAGTTCACGAGCGTTTCCGGGAGGTAGCCCAAATCGCGGAAGTCACCCACGGAAGCAGCTCCCTTGCGCTTACTGAGCTTACCGCCGTTCTTGTCGAGAATCACCGGCAGGTGGCACCAAACAGGCGGCTGCCATCCAAAGGCCTTGTACAAGAGTTCATGCTTGGGAGTGGAACTGATCCATTCGTCGCCGCGGAGCACGTGGGTCGTACCCATGTAGTGGTCGTCCACGACGCTTGCAAAATGGTACGTGGGGTAACCGTCGCGCTTGATGAGCACGAGGTCGTCCAAAAGTTCGTTCTGGTAGCTGATGTGGCCGCGGATCATGTCGTCGAATTCGGTGACACCCGTTTCCGGGACCTTGAAGCGAATCACGGCCTTTTCGCCGGCGGCAATGCGGGC
>JAZLMK010000111.1:0-49816 GCA_045598645.1 Fibrobacter sp. | reverse complement strand
CAATGTGAACGGAAGCGTTGCCGAAAGTAAGTTCGAGTACTGCGACAACACTTGCGCCTTGCCGGGAACGCTAAAAAAGACGGAAATCGTCACCACGATGCCGGACGGTCAAAAGAGCACCGTCGTAGTCGACGTCCTTTCTGCCAAAAAACGCAAAGTTCTGCCTAGCAGAATGTTCGATGTGGATTAGACGCTTCCCTGCTATCGCTTCGTGGAATCGGCGTCGAGCGTAGGGATGATTCTGTCATCCTGGCAAAGGTCCTCTTCGCGGATTTTGAACGTGAAGTCCACCAGGTTGTTCTCGAACATCTTCTGGTAGGGCTTTTTGGCCTGGACGCTTTGCAGGGCGCAGGTGCAGTAGTTTATGCGTTGCACGAGTTTTGTTTCGTTGCTGGGTGTCCCCTTGGCGAAAATGCATTCGTGCATGATGGCGTATTCCATGGGCCTGTCGTAGCGGCCCTTGCATTTGTTCTTGAGGTCGGGCTGCGCGGCGATTTTTTCGATGATGCCCTGCGTAGGTACGTCGTTCAAGATGCCGCAGGTGACGAAGCCGGCAACGAAGAATATCAGGCACATGCCGGCCTTTATCAAAAAGCGTTTGCGCGGGCTTATCTTGTTGTAACTGCGCCCGACGGCGGCGAATGTTTGGGTGGCGTGGAGCCTTACGTCATCTAAATCGTTGTTAGCCATTTTGTTCACCTAGTGTCCAGATTTCGGGAAGGGTCCGGTATTCGCCGGCGCAATCGAGTCCGTAACCTACGACAAATTCGTTCTTTATGTTAAAACCTACAAAATTTGCTTCGATTTCAGTAGTGCGGCGGCCTTCTTTGTCCAACAAAACGCATGTTTTTATAAGACCTGCGCCCATGTCGTTCAATATGCTGCAGAGGCGGGCCATTGTTGCTCCAGTGTCGAGAATGTCGTCGATGACGAGTACGCGCTTGCCGCGGATGTCGATGTTTTCGAGTCCCGAAAACTTTACGCTGCCGCAGGATTCCGTGGATTCCCCGTAACTGGAAGCCCTGATGAACTTGACCTGCAAATTCGGCTTGGCCAGTCGGCGGCTCAAATCGGCGGTGAAAATGTAACTTCCTGTGAGTACCGACAAAATAACGTCGAAATCAAGTGGCCTGATTTCGTTTGCCAGCGTGTCGAGGCGTTGCTCGATTTGTCTGGCTGTTATCAGCGGTTCACGGGATAGTCTATACATTCTCGACCTCGAAGTTCAGCCACTGGAACATGGGCTTGAGGCCTGCGTACTTTCCGTTGGGCTGCTTCTTGAATTCGCAGTAGATGGCGAAAACGCGGTTTTCGAGTTCGGTCTTGTTGATGTACAGTTTGAGCCAGTCGGCCACGGTGATGAGTTCCGTGATGTAGGTGACTGTCGCTTCGTCCACATTGCTGGAAACGTCGTCGATGAGGTTGGAAAGCTTGCTGAAGAACATGCGGCCGGTTCCGCCGAAACTGAACTTGGTGTTCACGGCGTTCGCTTCGTCCACCAGGTCCTTGATTTCGTCCACCAGTTTGCTGTTGGGCTCCTCGAGGAGTTTGAGGGCGTTGTGGTGGATGCGCGCGTTGATTTCCACTGTGAGGATTTTGCGCATGGTGTCGGGCAGGGTGTGGTCGGGGTCGGCCAGGCTGTCGATGGAAATGCCGTGGTTCAGCGCGAAACTGGAGAACGATTCGGTGATGTTCGTGAGGTGCTTTTGCGTTGAGAGTTGGTTGATGCGCTTGAGCGAATCGCTCATGAGGTCGCGCATGCGCACCACGTAGGCGGTGGGGAACATGCGGCGGAGTTCCTCGGTACTCATGTTCGGGTTCTCGACGAACTTGAGACCGTTCTGGTCGTTTTCACCCATGGCCACCACGATGTTGATTCTGCCAAGCGGATCGGTGATCACGAGGTTCGTCGTGATGCGCTTTTCCCCGATGAGGTCGTCTTCGTAGGCCGTGCGCACGAGTGTCTGGCGACGGCGGGAGGCAATCTTCGTGGCCGAGATGCGAGAATCCTTGTTGAGGTAATTCTCTTCCAGTTCCAGGTGGAATATGGCGGCGCGTTCTGCCATTTCCTTGAGCACCACGGGGATGGAATCTTCGGCGAAGCGGTTGAACACTTCGACGCCGTTCCATTTGTGTTCGTTACTGGTGGCGCGCCCGAGGATGCTGAGCACTTCGCTCTTGATATTGTGGCCAAACGGCAGGAACGGTTCCAGGAGTTCCATGGCGCGCAGGGCGTAGCGCATGTTCTGCACCGGTTCCAGTCCTTCGATGTCGTTGAAGAACCAGCCGCAACTGGTGAAACTGAACAGGCAGAACTTCTGGATTTCCAGCAGGCGGAGGGCCTTGGCGCACTCGTCCTTGTTTTCGGGGTGCAAAAGCGTTGTTTCCAGGAAGTGCCTTGTACGGGACTTTTCTTCGGGGGCGACAAGAGTCTGTACATAGTTGTCGCGGGCGTCCCAGGGGCTTATGGCCGAAAGTTTCTCGAATTCGCGGAGGAATATGTCGTCGGCCAGCGCCTTGAGGTGGTTGAATGCGTCGCGCAGGGGGCCTCGCCACTTTTGGTTCCAGCCGGGGCCACCGCCAGTGGAGCATCCGCAATCGCGGTACCAGCGTCCAACGCCGTGTGCGCAACTCCAGGCGCAGCCTTCACCGTGGAAGTTCTTGAGCAGCACTTCGTGCCTGGGCGGGAACTTTTCGAGGTACCAGCCGTAGTTTACGGGCACCATGTTGTGCTCGGGGGCGTAGCGGTTGTAGAGCCAGGCGGCGCACATGTCGCCGAAGGGCTCGTGGTGGCCGTAGCTTTCGCCGTCGGTGCCGATGCTCACGAGTTGCGGCTCTTCGCGATTCGGGTCCCAGGCGTCGGCGATGCGTCTGCCGAACGTGCCAGCGTCACGCAGCAGGTGCTCGAAGCCCACAGCGGAACTGAGCCACGGATTGTAGAAGAAAACGTCGAGGTATCCGTCGCAAACCAGGTTGCCTTCCTTGTCGCGGGGGTAGATGCGGTAGGGTCGCGTTGTATCGATATCGGTGTTGGCGCAGCCTGTCCATTCGCCGTCTTTGGCGGAACCGTTTTCGGCGAGTTCGCGGAAACAGTCGGCCTGCGTGGGCGAAAGGATGGTGAACTTGATGCCCGCCTTGATGAGTTCGACGACAGTATCGAGGTTGATGGCTGTTTCGGCGAGCCACATGGCTTCGGGCATTCGACCGAAGTGGAACTTAAAATCTTCGATGCCCCAGCGGATTTGGGTGCGCTTGTCGTGTGCGCTCGCGAGCGGCATGATGATGTGGTTGTACACCTGGGCGATGGCGTTCCCGTGGCCGCCCATGCGTTCCTGGCTGCGCTTGTCGGCTTCCTGGATGCGCTTGTAGGTGGCAGGCGCGTTGGTGCGAATCCAGCCCATGAGCGTCGGACCCATGTTGAAACTCATGAAGTCGTAGTTGTTGACGACGTCCTGGATTCTGCCGTGCGGATTCAGGATTCGACTTGCCGAGTTGGGGCTGTAGCATTCGCTTGCAATGCGGTCGTTCCAGTCGTGGAACGGCGATGCGCTGGGCTGGTTCTCGATGACGCCTGTCCAGGGGTTTTCGCGTGGCGGCTGGTAAAAATGTCCATGAATGGTAAAATAAAGGGGGTGCTTTTCGCTCATGGCCCAAATATAAAAATTATGGGACCATGATTACCTTGGAAAGGCTTGCCGCGGCAACTTTTGCTTTCAAAAAGTACATGCCCTTTGACAATCTCGACAAATCGTGACTGTACGAGCCTGCCACGATGTGCCCGCTAGCAATGGTCGCTGCAAGTTTACCGTGGGCGTCGTAGAGTTCGATTTTGCCATGGCCGGATTTGGGGATGCTCAATGTCAGGATTCCATTTGTCATGGTTAGAATTATCTTGTTTGTAATCAAGGCGTTGGAATTCGCGAATTTGGTTGTGACGGAAATGTTTTCCCAGCCCGGCATGCTCTCCAACTTGATGACGCGTTCGTCGGCCAGGTTCTTTTTCCAAGCGTCATCAGGTGTCTGGCTCAAGAAGTTGCCGCTCCAGGTGTTGTACCAGGGCATCCAGAAACTCCAAACGCTCTTGTCCTCGAAAATGCTGTCCACGTCGGTGATCGGGCCGTTCTCGGTCAGCGCGATGACCTTGTTCGTGCCCACGTCGCTCACGATCTTGTTGAAGTAGGCCACGTTCGACTTGAGGTCTCCGGAATTGTTGTAAATGTCGACGCCGACGATATCTACGTATTCGTCGCCGGGGTACCAGGCGGCGTTCAGTGCGTTCACGTCATAACCGATTTCCGGGTCGGTATTGATGTTCCATGTCCACAGCAGGTTCTTTACTCCGTTCGTATTGACCATGCGGTCGAATACCAACTTGTACAACTGCTTGTAGCAATCCGGGCCTGCAACGCCCCACCAGAACCAGCCTCCGCTAGCCTCGTGGAGGGGACGCCAGATGGCTGCCGCGCCCTTGTCCTGCAATTTGAGGAACCACTTGCTGAGTTTGTCCACGTCGGCCATGATCTGAGCGTATTCCTTGCTCGAGGTGTTGACTTCGGCGCACTTGTCGCCCGTGAAGGCCTTGGTGTAGTTGAAGCATGTGTTTTCTGCCGAACTGGCGATTACGCCCTCCTTGCAATTCGGGTCGTTGAAACCCTTGTTCTTGCTGTAGAATACGGTGTCGTTGTCCACCTTCCAGTGCCAGCTGAATGCGGGGATTCCGCCCAGTTCCCAAAGTTCAGCGGCCATGCGGATGTTGTTTTCGGTGTAGCCGCTGAACCAGCCCTCGTTGCTGTGGCCGCCTGCTGCGAACAGCATGTCGAAGCCGCCCAGGGCCGGGTAATAGCCTGTTTTTTCCTTGAAGAGCGAGATGTCCTCCTGGCCTTTCCAGGTGGTGCGTTCGTCGGCCAGGCTGCAACTGTCCGCGGGCGTGCATTTTTCAATGACGAAGTTGTCTTCGGGGACGATGGAACCGTCGTCGTTTACGGCGCCGTAATGGTAGTTGAACTGGTTGTCGCCGATCATCATCCCGCTGATGGTCTTTTTCATGAAGTTGTCGCGCAAGAAGGTCATGAGTTTCTGCGCCTCGGGCGTTGCTCCCGGGGTCACCGGCGTTGCGCTGATTTTGAACTGCACGTCCGGATGGCGTTCTACGGAGATGTAGTCCACGCCAACGGCACCTTCTCCTACACTGATTGTGTTTTCGCCAGCACGGAGTTTACCGGAGACTGCCACGAAATAGGTGGAGTCGCAGTTGCGCGGAGTTGTCAACTGGGAACCCGCCTCGACGCCGTTCACCAGCACCTTGGAAGTGACCCAGTCGTAAATGTGGATGTGTACCGCCGCCACGATGTCGTAGACGGCAGTTTCTTCAACGGTCACCTTGAAGTCAAACTTTTGTTTTTCGTTGCTTACGTACTTGCCACCCGAAAACGCGGCGTCTTCGACGATTGCGGTGGCTGCGATGCCCGTTTCGTTTTCCGCTTCGTATTTGGTGGGTTCCGCAAGGGCGAATGCTGCCGCTGCCGCTATCAAAGTGGCTGTAGTGAATAAATTGCCGATTTTATTCGGCTTGATTGTTTTTCCCATAAACACTCCATACGTATTGTAGTCTACAATATATCCTAAAAAAGTCGGATTGATCTTTTTTAAAGCCCTTATTTTACAAGCAAGGGCTGCGTCGCCACAAGGCCAGCGACCTTTACGCGGACGATGTACTGCCCTGCGCTCAAGTCGGCGAGACTGAATGCGTATGTGCCTGCGTTCAGGGCTCCCTTGTAGAGCGTTGCCACGTGGCGACCGTTCATGCCGAACACGTCGACGCTCACGTTGCCTGCCTTGGTGGTGGCGAGGCTTACGCTGCGGCCGTTGGTGCTGAATTTCGCGGCTGTCGCCTTGACTGCGGCCAGGCGCGGCTCAATCCCGGTGGAACCGGTGTCGAATACAATCTTGATTTCGGGAATCATCTCTTCGGTGTTCTCGAATCCACGGCTGAAGGCATCGTACTTGTCTTCGTTGAAGTCCCAAAGAATTTGGTCGTCTGCTTTAAAGTTATCGTACAGGAGGGCTCCGGTATAACCCGGTGCGTAGTTCGCGATGGTGACGCTCAAGGTCATGTTGCGGTCAGCGAGACTCGAAATGTCGAAGGAACAGACCGTCGATTCTCCAGCGGGGACGGTGCATGCGCTTGCGTCGTCGTTCACCGGAGTCCAGGTCCATGCATCAGTCAACTTGAAAATCAAGTGCAGTTGCGCATCGCTTGCGCCAAGGTTCGTCACTTCGAACGTGAATGCGCTTGCCTTGCTCAGGTCCCATGTCTTCTGGTATTCAATCTGCGCATTGTCGCCACCGTAGGTCACCGACATCTTGCCGTCGCCGCCATCCTGGCTGATGGTAACGTCCTTTATCTTTATGCTCGCTTCTTCGGTTGCGGCAAGCGCTGTCATCGCCTTGAGTGCCGGGTCGATGGTGTAGGCGTATCCGCCGAAATTCGCTTCGGTCTTGTCGCCGATGTACTGCCAGGCGAGTGCTCCCGCATAGCCTCCGTCAAACGCCTTGCGGTAGCATTCCTCGGTCGAAATCTGGGTCTTTGCCGCCATGCTCGCCGTGTAGGTGTCGCCCGACCAACCGCTTGCAGGGAATTCACCGATAATCATCGGTTTGGAATCGTAACCGTATTTGGTTGCCATCTGCGCTGCCGTATTCACGAACGGGCTTACGGCATCGTTTTGCCAGTACGGGTAATAGTGAGTCTGGAAAAAGTCGAGTGTACCGTTTGCCTTGCCGCCTGCCGCCACGAGGGCTGCGTCGTTCCAGTGCTTTTGATATTGGATGTTCACACTTCCGGTAGAAACCAGCAACTCCGGGTTTTCGGTATGGATGGCGGCTGCAACCTTGTTTGTAAACGCCTGAATTTTGGAAAGCGCCATCTTCTTGGCGGTCCAGCCGCTGCATTCGCTTGTCATGCCCTCGGGCTCGTTGAAAACTTCCCAGGTCATAAGCGCCTTGTGGTTACCGATGGCCTTCACCACCGGAATAAGCGCATTATCTATAAACGCTTGAGTTCCCTCATCTTCGAACAGGTTCGTGTTGGCGGTTATGTCGAGTTTTTCGTCGTAAAGTCCCCACTGGTTTGGTTCCATCAGGTTGTGGCTGAAAAGGCACATCGAAACCATCACGCCGTATTCCTCGGCGATGTCGAGAGCCTTTTTCATGTTGTTGATGGTGTTTTCCTTGAGGCCCGAAACCAGGTGCGTCGTCTGGTCGATTTCCGGACTCTGGCTCATGTTGTTGAAGAGCCACCAGCGGATGGCGTTGCCGCCTGCGGCGCGGGTGCCTTCTACGGCCTTGCGCCATGCGTTTTCGTTCAGCGGGGAGGCCCCTACGTCGGAATTGTAGTCACTCCAGGCGAGGTTCGTGCCCGAAAAGAAGATTTTCTTGCCGTTGTAGAGTAGGTCGGTGCCGTTCACGGTGAGTCCCGGGGCCGCAAAAGCGCTCCCGCCAAGCAAAATGGCTCCGCAAAAAGCCACAAAACTCAATTTATTCATATTACTCCTCAAAATAACGCCTAAAAACGCCTCCTTCGGAGGCACCTTGAGGAAAACTATAAATCAAAAGCGGAAAAAGGATGTCCTTTCGGCTAGGCTGTGGACATAAATCCGAAATTTTGTCCACACTCGTCCCGAATCTAACGCGAACGATAGCGAAAAACCCGCGGTATTCAACCGCGGGCTTTTCAAACATCAACTGCGTGGCATCACTTGATGCGAACGGGCTGCGTCGCCATAAGGCCTGCGCCCTTTACGCGGACGATGTACTGCCCTGCGCTCAAGTCGGCGAGGCTGAATGCGTAATTGCCGGCGTTCAAGTTGCCCCTGTAGAGCGTTGCCACGTGGCGACCGTTCATGCCGAACACGTCGACGCTCACGTTGCCTGCCTTGGTGGTGGCGAGGCTTACGCTACTGCCGTCAATGCTGAATTTCGCGGCGGTTGCGGCCATGGCCTTGATGGCTGTGGTGCCCTCGCTTGCAAGTTTGATGGACTTGACGAAAGTCTCGCTGCCGTCGGAGATTGCGAACAGGTTCTTGGCGTCGTCGAAGGTGGTGATTACGGTGCCGTCGTCGGCGATGAGGTTGTCGAATGTGACTGTGCCGTTGAAGCCCTCGCCGCTTGCGACGAATACTACGGAGAACAGGTTGCCGATGTCAATGGGGTGTTCCGTGCCGGCATCGTCGGTGTAGGTGGTGATGTCGAACTTGCAGGTCTTGGATTCCTTTTCGCCAAGCCAACAGCCGTCGCTCGGGGATTGTTCCCAGGTCCAGAGACTGTCCGAGGAACCGTTACGCACGAAGGCGAGGCCGAACCAGACGCCGCCATCCGTGGCGCCTGAACCATTTACGCTGATATCGACGGAGACGCTCTTCGCCTTGGTGAGGTCGGGGAGTTTGGTGTAGTTGATGAGCGCACCGTCGGCGCCGAGGGCGTAGGTGACGGCCATCTTGTCTTCTTTCTTGGTGCCTGCGGCCTTTTCGGCGTCGCCGTTGAACTTGGATTCGATTTTTTCGGCCTTGCAGGTGGCGGTGCCGCTGTTGGTTTCGGAGTAGTTCGCCCAGCCCGGCATTTCGTCAAGAGTGATTATGCGCGGGTCGGCCATGTTCGATGTCCAGATTGCGTTGCTGGTTTGCGCCGGATAGGTGCTGCCCCAGGTTCCGTACCACGGCATCCACCAACTCCATACGGCCTGGTCGGCGGCCATCTTCTCGACATCGGGAATCGGGCCGTTTTCGCTCAAGGCGAGAACCTTGCTCAAGCCCCACTTGGTCTTGAAATCGTCGAATGCGCCGGAGTTGCTGGAATGGTCGTTGGCGTCGTTGTAAATGTCGATGGAAAGGACGTCGTAGTAGGCTTCGCCCGGATTCCATTCGGTGCCGCTGGTGCTCGAGGGGTTGAATACCCAAATCAGGTTGTTCACACCGTTCTTTTCGACCATGCGGTCGTGCAGCAAGCGGTAGAGGGCAGCGAGTTGCTTCGCTTCCTTGGCGCCCCACCAGAACCAGTTGCCGCCGGCCTCATGCAGTGGGCGGAAGATGGCTGCGACATTTTCTTTTTGCAGGTCGAGGAAAATCTCGGAAATCTTGTCGATGTCTTGGACAATGGCCTTGTATTCGGTGCTCAAGGTATCCCATGTGACGGAGCCCGTCATGAAGGCGTTGCTCAAGTCGAAGGTGGTGAAATCGGTCTTGTTTCCGTTTGCAGTGTAGAATTCCGCTTCGTCGCCCGGGCGCCAGTGCCAGGTGATTGAAGGAATGCCGCCAGCTTTCCATACGCCTTTCGCGATGGAAATCGCCTTGTCGGTGTAAGTCTTGAACCAGTCGCTGTTTGCGTTGATGCCTGTCGCGTTCATCAGGTCGACGCCCACGAGGGCCGGGTACTTGCCACTGCGGGAGAATACATCTGCCACGTCGGCGTGCGTCTTGAAGTCGGCGCCAGCGGTAAAGCCGTCCATGTCGCCGGTCATGATGCCGCTGATGGTCTTTTTGCCGAAGTTGTTCACTAGGAAGTTGTAGAGTTTGACCGCTTCGGGAGTGGCTTTCGCGTTGACGGGTGCGTTGCAGATGTCGAATGCCGGAGATTCGTATTCGCTCACGTCGATGTAGTCGACGCTGATCCAGCCCCAGAATTTTTTGATGGTGAACGTGTTTTCGCCAGCTTTCAAGGTGACGATCGTTGTCGCGTCGGTGAACTTGGTGGATTCGCCGAAGTAGAGTTCGCCGGCGGTTTCGCCGTTCACCACGATGTAGTTCGTCTTTTCGGAGCCCGCCTTGTAGTGGATTTTCACGAGGTGCTTGCCGGCCTTTGCTGCAGTTATGTTGAATGTGATGTCGGCTTCCTGCTCGTCGACGTACTTGCCTCCGGATGCGTTTGCGTCGGTGACAATCTTTGCGTCGCCCGTAAATGTTGCGCTTTCGGCTTCGTACTGCGCAGCGAAACCGCTCACGGCCATGGCTAAACCAAACACGGCCAGGTTCTTTTTCCAATTCATACACGCTCCTTGATGCAAAAAGGTATTACGATATCAATATATACTCGTCTGAAGAAACTATCGGCCGAAATCGTTGCGGCGCGATAAATGAGTTGAATAAATCACAACGCCAAAAATGGCGTTTTTAGTGGGAAAAACGCTGATTGTTGAGAAAATTGCGATTTTTTGAGCCTGGGAGAGGGCGAAAAAAAGGTGACTCCGCTTCTAATCTACGCAGATTTTGCGTAGATTACGGGCTGCTCGCGCCTGGGGCGCATCCCGCGGCCAGGAACTTGTTTGTGCCTAGGGGTTCTTGAAGGTCGCTCCGAACGTGAACGTCCTAGATTCGCCGGCCGGGATTTCGATGAGTCCGCGGTGATGGTTCAGGGCGTCGGGTTCGGCGGTCATGGGTTCTATGGCGATGCTCATGCGGTCGGGCGGGGTGTAAATCTGGATGGCGTTGTACTGCTCGTGCCCGGCCTGCTGCCAGTAGGTGATTTTCCCGTTTGCGCCCTGAAGGGTGACTTCTGCGCGTCCGTCCTGGCAGCCGGCTTCTTTGCTTGCAAAATCCGTGCCGAGGCAGAAACAGTCGTTGACGAACTCGTCGCCGATGGCGCGGCCGCCCACGAAGCGCTTGTCGGCATGGAAGTTCCCTGTCGGGATGTCCGCCTTGTCGAGTTCCGCGAAATCCGATTCCGGAAGGCCCATGGTGAGTTCGTCGATCTTTTGCCCGAGCGAAAAGTACGGGTGCCAGCCTTCGGAATACGGCATGGTCGCTTTCCCGATGTTCTCGACGGTCGATTCCACCGTGAAACTTTCTCCCGTGAAAGTTATTTTGTTCGTAGCGCGAAACGGGAAGGGGAAGCCGGCGAAGGCGCCCGGCCAGTCGCAAGTGAACGTGGCGGTGCATTTTTCGCTGTCGCTTTCGAATTCTACGAAGTTCCATTCCCTGTTGGTCAAAAAACCGTGGAGGGCGTGCGGCGCCCAGCTCACGTTGTTTACAAGCTGGTAGTCCTTGCCGTTCCAGTTGAACTTGGCGTAGGCGACTCTGCCCGGGAAGGGGGCTAGCCTGCAGCCTGCGTTCGTGTCGGGGGCGATCTTGTGAAGCGTGCTTCCGTCGCGGTAACCAAAGAGAAGGTCCAGAAGGGCGTTGCTTGCGCCGTTTTTGGAATCGCCGTTAGGACTGCTGTTGGAACAGCCGTTAAAACTGCCCGCGGCTTGTTTCGTCGGAACGCGCCAGGCGTTGAGGCCAGCCCCAAAGCCACTTAAAATTTCGAATTCGGCGCCGTCATCGCGGTTTAGAACATAACACTGCACAGTGCCCAGCGGGCGAGAAATAATCTTGAACTTGCTCATAGTATGGAATGTAGTATTTTTGAAATTGAATTATTAGAGTCGCCCTTTAATTCAGTCCCTCTAGATTCACTTTGTGCATAAAGGGCTTGGGTTGCCAGGGCTTGTAGCTGTTTTTGACGACCATATCATGAAAATGATGGACCAAATTTTAAAAATGATGGACCGAATCTTAATTTTACCCGTTTTGGTCTACAAAATTTAGAACAAATTAATTCAAAAATGGGTGTGCAAACGATTTTGCGACCGTTTTTCGCATTTTATGATGGACCAAATCAAAGAAATTTCCAATTTGGTCCTACCCAAAAAGCGCTCAAACGAAAATGAACCCGTTTTTTACCTGAAAATGTTACAAACAACGTAAAAAATGATGGACCAAAATGCTTTTTTTTGCTTTTTAGTCCATCAATTTCGCAAAATTTCATTTTTTATGCCTTGATTTGCGCTCGCCCGAGGGATCTTTCATCCGCACGAGGGATTTTCATCAGCGCTTTTTTCGTCCTCCCGAGGGTTTGTTTTGGGGCGTCTATATTTTTGTTGGGTGGGGCGAGCGAACACGAAGCGCGTATCGCTCAATGCGGCGCAGCCGCCTAACTTTCCCCAAGGTTCTAGTCTCTAACCTCTAATCTCTAATCTCTAAATTCTAGCCCCTAGATCCTAGCCACTAATTCCTATATTTTCCCTAAAAATCTTAGGAGCTGTTCTGATGAACAAAAAATACCTATTGGCCGTTGTAGCCAGTATCTTTATGTTTGCCGCGTGCGGCGACGACGTGACCGAAGTGTCTAGAGTCAACGAACCGAGTATTGCGGTGCTTGACGCTGGTCAAAAACTTTCAAAGCAAAAGTGCGATACCTCGAATGTGGGTGAATTACTATATGTGAAGGATTCCTCTGCAGTTTTTGTTTGCGATGGCAAGGGATGGAATTCGTTCAAAGGTGAAGCTGGAAAGAATGGAAAGGATGGCGAGAATGGCAAAAATGGTAAAAATGGCTTGGATGGAAATAACGGCGAAAATGGCGAAAACGGCATTGACGGAAAGGATGGCTCGAACTGCTCTGTAAAAAAGAGCGACGGCAAGTCCGTTATCACCTGCACGGATTCCGAGGGCGAGGTTGTTAGTACAACCGAAGTCAAGGATGGTGCAGATGGTGCGGCCGGCAAAAAAGGAAGTTTGCCCGAAGTCAAGGACGGCGAAAATGGTGAATCCTGTATGGTCTCGGACAATAGCGACGGTACCGTGACCATCACTTGTGGTGAAGATGAAATCACTTTGAACAAGGCCGTATGTGGCTCGCAGCCATACGACCCGGCGAATCAGGAATGCTTTGAAAACAAGGTGTTTGATATCAAACCGAACTGGCGCTACCTGAATCCGGACATTGAGTATGGTATTATGACGGATGAGCGCGATGGCCAGTATTATAAGACGATGACCGTTGTAGATGGCGTGGATACCTATACATGGATGGCCGAGAACATGAATTACGCGGATTCCGCGAATACCGAAAGTCTGAAGAACGGTGCATCTCGGTGCTACAACGACAAGGCGGATTCGTGCGAGATTTTGGGGCGCCTGTACACATGGAAAGCTGCGCAGGACGTTTGCCCCGAAGGATGGTTTCTGCCAAATGAAAGTGATTGGCGTTTGTATCTCTTGGATTTGATGGGTCAATATAGCGGCGTTCCCGGGGCATACACTTATGAAGGTGTTGGTGTAGATTTGGCTGCGACCACGGGGTGGAACTCTCTGGAGGGGGCTGATTCCTATGGATTCTCGGCCTTGCCTGCTGGGTGGTATGGAAACTCTAGTGGAAAATTTAGCGACGCTGGGCTGTTTGCGTATTTCTGGACTTCGCAAGAGGAATCTAGCGGCATTGCATATTATATGGACATTGAAGGTAAAACGGGCGATGTTAAATTGCAATCCGACTATACGTCCAAAGCGTTCTCCGTGCGTTGCATGAAGAATTTTAACTAAAAAGTTTAATGAGGAAAAATTATGAAAAGAACAAAAATTTCAAATATGGCTTTGGCGGGTGCGACTGCGTTACTCGCACTCACTGCTTGCGGTGATGATGTCTCCAAGGTTACGGAAGTCAACGCGACTGGCGTGACTGTACTGGAAGCTGGTCAAAAGCTTTCAAAACAGGAATGCGGTGAAAAGAATGAGGGCGACATGCTCTTTGTTGTTGATTCCGCAATGGTGTATGTTTGTGACGGCGAAGCCTGGCAAACAATGAAGGGCGCCAGTGGCAAGGACGGCGCCGATGGTAAAAATGGTGCCGACGGCAAGAATGGCGAAGATGGCAAGAATGGTTCCGATGGTAAAAATGGTGCTGACGGCAAAAATGGCGAAAACGGCACGAGTTGCACAGTCAAGAAGAGCGACGGCAAGTCCGTTATCACCTGCACGGACGCCGAGGGTAAAGTTGTGAGCACAGCCGAAGTCAAGGATGGCGAAAATGGTGAGGACGGCTTGAGCTGCTCTGTTGAAAAGAAGGGTGGCAAGTCCGTTATCTCTTGCACGGATGCCAAGGGCAATGTTGTGACTTCTGCCGAAGTCAAGGACGGCGAAAATGGTGAACCTTGCTTAGTCTCGGATAATAACGATGGAACCATGACAATTACCTGCGGCGAAGATGAAACCACCTTGTACAAGGCCATGTGCGGCACGAAACCGTACGATCCGGCGAAGTCGCTCTGCTCGGAGGGCGAACTCTATGATTTGTGCGGTGGAAAATCGTACGACCCGAAAAAGCAATTCTGCGATACTCGCGACTATCAAATCTATGGTTATGTAACCATTGCGGTGGGTGGTTATGCTGAAACTTGGATGGCCGAGAACCTGAACTACTCTGTGAACCCGGGCGAACAGAGCTGGTGCGGCGGCGGAAGTGATATGACAGAGGGTGAGTGCTCCGTGTACGGTCGCCTGTACACTTGGGCTGCGGCTGTCGGAAAGTCGGAGGATGAATGCGGGTATGGTCACGAATGTGATTTGAGTGGAGCGAAGAATGAAAAAGGCGAAGTCCGCGGCGTTTGCCCCGAAGGCTGGCACTTGCCGAGCAATGATGAATGGGATGCGCTATTCACGGCAGTTGGCGGTACTAGCTATGCCGGTCAAAAATTGAGGGCTGACTCTGACCTGTGGAATGAAGGAACTTCAAATGATGATTCCTTTGGCTTCGCTGTTCTGCCGGCGGGCAACCGCAACGACAAAGGCAGCTTCTACGGCGAGGGCAGCTTCTACGGCGAGGGCGACAACGCGCACTTCTGGAGTTCTACAGAGTACGATAGCAGCTACGCGGGCCATTGGCGCTTCTACTACAACGTCGACGACGTGGACATCAGTTGGTACAGCAAGTACAACGGTTTTTCCGTACGTTGTCTCAGGGACTAAAGCCCCGCATAACCGAACCTGACCTCGCAATCCAAAGAAAGAACCGTTTTCCCATGAAATTGTGACTAAGACGGGCATACGACAAGGGTTTTAGTCACTTTTTATGGACAAAGTAACGTGTTTTTGCCTGCTTTAGGGCGTTCTTCTTTGTAATTTGTGACTAAATCGCCGCTTTCGTGTTGGCTTTAGTCACGTTTGATAAAATTTTGGTTTGTACAAACTAATTTTTTTGTGCCTAAATGATTACTTGGCGACTTTTTTAGTCACTCTTAGTCATTCTTAGCCGCTTTTAGTCACTTTTTCGCTTAAAAAGGCTCGTGTTGCACCCCAATCACCAACCACCAACCTCTGCTTGCCAACCACTAAAATGTCATCTTTTGACACTTGAATGTTTTTATATTGTGTAGCGTGCAAAATCCGCACATGTTGATGGTTGTTTAACCTCAAAAGCCTTGCAGTTTCCGCCTGTTTGCAAGGAAAGGAACGAAAATGAATACGAAAAAAAGTCACGATGGTGTCTTCAAGACTGCCTTCAGAAACCCGAAACGTGCAGCCTCGCTGCTGAAACTTGCCGCACAAAAGAACAGGAGTCTCGCGCGATTCCTGCAAGTGGTGGACCTCAAGACCATGCGGGCCGAGCGCACGGAATCTAATCGTCAGGGGCTTAAAGGCTCCGCGGATCTCGCCTTTACGCTCAAAATCAAGAATTCCAACGACACGGCGAAACTTGTCGTGGGGCTCGTTCTGGAGCACAAGTCATACCCCGACAGCGAAGTTATTTCACAACTGGAGCATTATTTTTACGAGCTCTTCCGCCTGAGTCGCCCCGACTGCCCGATGGTCGCGGTCATCGTATACAACGGCGAAATCAAGTGGAACCCGCTGAAGGCGAAACTCTATGCCAAGTATCCGGAGTATTTCCACGACATCGGCTACCCTTTTAAAATCGAGATGATTGACGTAGGGAACGAGGTCGGGAACATCGACTTCGACAAGTTGAATCCTTACGTGGCGCTTGCGCTTGTCGCCATGAAGTACGTTTTTAACGCCGAAAAGTACAAGCCCATCATGGACAAGGCCATGAAATATTTCCTCGACCCGCAAAACAAGATAGACGATAACTTCATCCGCGAAATATTCTTATATTTAGGGGAGGAAATGTCCTCGGAATACAAGGAGGCAATCATGGACCGTCCAGAAATCATGGCAGAACGCAAGCGCAAAGGCTTCGTGTCCGTTGCTGATGTACTCCGCGCCGAAGGCCGCGAAGAAGGTCGCTCTGAAGGCGAAGCCGCAGGCCTTGTGAAGGGCCGTTCCGAAGGCGAAGAAATCGGCCTCGCAAAGGGGTTGGCGAAACTGGTGCAATCCGCCAAGAACTTCCTCGCCATGGGCCTCTCGCTGGAGCAGGTTTCCCAGGGCACCGGACTTTCCGTCGAAGAAATACAGAAGCATTGCCTGTAGGAACTTCAAATCGGCTTACGCGGGAGTGCTTTGTGCGACTCGTTTTTTGTCAAATTTCATTTGCGAATGCTGATTTATTCGTAATCCCTGCCGCTCTTTAAAAGCGGATGCCTCATCCATTCCTTTTCGTAATCTGGGACGCATACGCTTGTGGCGCTTGACGGTTTCTGGTGCTCGATGACCATGTTCGTGGAGAACTCTCCGCAGTACATGAACAGAATGCCGAAAACCTTTTGCTCCGTGCTCACGTCGCACGAAGAACTGATTTCCAAGTCGGCGATTGTCAGCGTGTCTGCCGAAATTCCTGTAAGCACGAACCCGGTGTTTGAATTCGTTGCGATGTTCAAGAGGTGGAGCGGGCATTTGAGCGGCTTGGAAAGCGACTTGATTTCGCTACCTGTCGTGGGGAACAGGACTTTGATGACGTCGGTTTCGATGTCTTTGTTCAGTCCGGCGTGGCGGAACTCCTCGTAAATCGGGGCGGTGTCGTCGCAGACTTTGCCCTGCTCGCAGTTGTCATGACCGACCAGGCGGTAGGCGAGCACGTTCTCGTCGAATTCGATGTCGGGGTTGTACTGGTTGCCGCGTGCGTTGTACTGCCAAATGAAATCGGAGAGCCTGTTGGTCGGCTCCTGAGGAATGGGCGTGTCGCCGTCGCTAATGTCGGACGATGATTGCGGCAACGATGACGAGGATTGCGGTATTATGGGTGGGGTGTCCGAGTCGCTGGAGGAGCCGCACGGAGTGTTCGAAGAACTGGATGCGGGCGGGATTTCGGAAGATGAAGAATGTGCGTTGTCGGAGGAGTCGCGTGGGGTGCTCAACGAACTAGATGCCGGTTGGACTTCGGAAGAACTTTCTGCGACTGGCGTTACGGAAGAACTGCTTACTTCTTCGTAGGCAATCGGGTTCTGGTTCGGTTCCACGGCGGTGCCTGCGACGGACGGGTCGTCGGAACAGGCGGAAAACATGGTTATGGCGGCTCCTGCAATACCCGCGCATTTTAAGACAACTTTAAGTTTAGACGTGTTCTTAAACATCGTCGTTCTCCTTTGCGTTTCGGGTCAGCGGGAAAAGTTGCATGTTCAAACGGTAAACCTGGTCAATGTCCTTGTCTTCGTTTGCAATAGCGACGACTTGTCGCATGCACTCGTCAAGTACCTTCACGATGCGCTTGTAGGAATCCTTTGAAATGCCCATCGTGACGCCTGTGAAGTTCCGCTCGTTCCGCGGAAGTTCGAGCGCAGGGGCGGCGAGGTTTGCCATTTCGCGGTGCATGTCGCGGAGGGCGAGCCGGGTCGCTTCCGGGTTTCCGACAATCGACTTCGCGGTTTGCTCGAACGAGCTTTCTCCGGTCTTTTTCAGGAAGTCATTTTTTGTCAGGAAGGCGAGTGCGTTCTTGACTTCTTCGGCGGAGATTTCGTTGTAGCATTTCTTGGCAAGTTCGCCAGGGGTTGCCCCCGGCATCATCGGCGCGAGTTCGCGGATGGTCGCGTTTTTCCAGCTCTCGTAAAAGTCAAAGAGTTCGCTGTTGATGACGCGCACCTTGTGGATTTTTGCGATGGCGCGCATTTCTTCGAAGGCTGCTTTTTTCTTTTCGTCGGTTTCCTCTTGCCCGAATTTGACCAGCGCCCTGAAGTATTCCATCTCGAACCCGATGAGGCCCATGGCTTGCCCAGTGCGTTCCACCCCGATTTTGCTCAGTTTGCTTTTGCCGTCACAGACGACCTTCATGTACGAGCATGACGAAAAACCGGCGATCTTCGAGAACTCCCTCCACGAAAATGCGTGGCGCAGTTTCCTGTCGTCGTAGAAATCCCGCATGTACTTGCGGAAGTCTGTGTATTCGATAATCGGCTTCATACTTAAGAATATAGTTCAATGAACTGCGGAAATCAAGATTTCTATGCAACAAAATCTTTAAAATTACGTGAAAAATGTGTTATTTTGACAAAATGTGCGAATAATCTGCGTGTATGCAACGTTGCGGCGGGTGCAGTCGAGCCATCGGGACCGTCGGGAAAATTCCATTTGCAGCCTTTCAATTTTTTCTAATTTTCGTTTTATGGATTCCAGGACTATTGTTGCACCGATGACGCCTGCGGGCGTGAGCGCCGTGGCCGCCCTCCGCGTGAGTGGGCCCCAAGTGCGTGATGTCGTGCGTGCGTTGTTTGGCGCGCGTGCCGAGGAATCGCTCGAGGCGCGTCGTGCGAATTTGGCGACGGCGCGTGACCCGCGAACTGTGAAGGATGGTGACTTCAAGAGCGCCGAAGTCCTTGACAGTCTGCTGTACATTTTTTTCGAGGGCCCGAATTCCTATACCGGCGAAGATGTGCTGGAACTTTATCCGCACGGGAATCCGCTGATTGTCCGCGATTTGCTGCAGGCGATTCGCAGCGTGCCGGGCGTGCGTCTGGCGGAACCGGGCGAATATACGCGTCGCGCCTTTTTGAACGGCAAGATGGATTTGGCCCAGGCGGAATCCGTGGCCGACGTGATTCACAGTGCGAACCGCGCGGAACTCAAGAACGCCCATCGTTTGCTTTCGGGCGCACTTTCGAAGAAGGTTGCCGCGCTTACGGCGCAGATCAAGGATGTATCTGCGCGACTGGAACTCGATGTGGATTTTGCAGAGGAAGAGGCCGACCCGGATTATGCAACGTGGGGCGTGAAGATAGCCGCCATCCGCGAGAACGTGGAAAGCCTGCTGAATAGTTTTCGCGGGGCTGCTGGTGTTCGGCGCTTGCCGCTCGCCGTTTTGTACGGCGCCCCGAATGCGGGTAAGTCGAGCTTGGTAAACGCGCTCCTGGGCGAAGACCGCATTCTGGTTTCGAACGTCCCGGGAACGACGCGCGACTTTGTGGAAGTCAGGCTGTTCCTTGAAAATGGCGAGATTCGCTTGGTCGATACCGCGGGCATTGCCGACAAGGCGACGGACGCGCTCGATGCGCTGAGCATGGAAAAGAGCCGCGAGATTTTGGCCGAGGCCGACTTGAAGATTCTCGTGGTCGATGGCGCGGTTGCTGGCGATGCGGACGTCGCGCTTCTCAAACGCTCGGTTGCTGGCGAGCCTCTTGAAGGCGTCGCCGACTGCGCGTCTAATGGCGGTTTGACTGCCGGCGCGGACCTTGTGGTGTGTTCGAAGAGTGACTTGTCTAGCTGTCATTCCGGCTTGCCGGAATCCATACGTCTTGATTCGCGGTTATCGGGAAGTATGGATCCTGCTCAGCACTTCGTGCCTCCCAGGATGACGCAAGACGAATCGTTAAGTGGTTCCCGTTCGCCACTTTGTGGCTCCAGGATGACGGAAGTGAGCGGCTTGCGGGTGTCTGCGAAGACGGGCGAGGGGCTTGCCGAACTCACTCGAATCATGAACGAGCGCCTCTTTGCGAAGTCGAACGACGGCGATGACCTGTGGATTACAAGCGAGCGCGAAAAGGTTTGCCTCGAGGAGGCCCTCGCGGGTATTGACCGTGCGCTTGACCTCATCCGCACGAATCCGGCGGTGGAATTGTTAGCTTTTGAAATGCAGCTGGTGCGCCGTTCGCTCCAGAGCATCGTGGGCGAGATTTCGTCCGAAGACGTTTTACAATCAATCTTTGCGGGGTTCTGCATTGGCAAGTAGCACTTTGAGTCTCATCGGCGTCCTCATTGGAATTTTCGCCTTCGGTACCTACATGGTGCCTCTCAAGAAGTACCCCAACTATTCTTCGTGGTCGTTCCTCGCGGTAATGGCCGTGGGCGCGCTTGTCTGCTCGGCGGTCATCGCCTGCGTTACGGGGCAGTTCAACTTGGCACCGGTCGGCGTTCTTTGCGGCCTGTTGTGGGTCATTGGCGGTGCGCTCTGTTTTTGGGCGGTGCAGGCCGAGGCGGACCTTGCAGGAACTGGCCT
This sequence comes from Fibrobacter sp., assembly GCA_045598645.1. Taxonomy (GTDB): domain Bacteria; phylum Fibrobacterota; class Fibrobacteria; order Fibrobacterales; family Fibrobacteraceae; genus Fibrobacter. The sequence continues at coordinate 29,689 of JAZLMK010000111.1, read as the reverse complement.
GCGCTCCATGAGCGTGAGCATTTTGCTTTCGTTCTTCAGTGGCGTCGTCATCTTCCAGGAACCCACCGCATTGCAGTTCTCGATTCCCGCCATCGCGTGCATGATTATCGGCATCTGGATTCCGGTGAGCAAGTCGAAGACTTCCATCTGGAAAAAGTGGCGCTCGCTCTTGAGCGGCGCCGTGTTCGGCACGTACCTGATTCCGTACAAGTTCAGCGGCATGGGCGACATGGAATTCCTGTTCCCGTTCTCGGTGGGCGTGTGCGTAGGGAGTATCGTGCTGGTGGCCCTGCTTACCCTCAAGCGCCGCAAGAGTTTCGGTTATGCGCTCGCCCCGACGCTTTGGGCTTTCGGCTCGGGCATTCTCTGGATGCTCGGGACGCTCGCCATCTTCTGGGCTATCGCCGACGACGGCATGTTCGGCTATGCCGTGGGCTACCCGCTTTTGCAGTTGAACCTGGTGGTGAACCAGATGTGGGGCGTGTTCGCCTTTGGCGAATACGCGAGCAAGAACGGTCGCGTGAAACTTGCGATTTCCACCGTAGTGATTCTAGTGGGTGCTGTTCTTTTGACGCTCTCAAAAATGTAGCGCAGCGTGGCGCAAATCCATTTACAGGCTTGCGATTTCTTTTTCGATTTCTTCGGCGAGTTTCGTATTCTCGTTGTAAATGGCTTCAATTTTTTTGCAACCCAGTTCCAGGATCTTGCGGGCGCTCTGGTTGTCGCTCTGTAGACGCAAATCCCTTATGGCGAGGTCAATTCGTTCGACGTCGCTCTGTTCTGGGTAACTTTTCATGAAATCGTAAAACAGGCCTATCTGGGTGTCGTAATCGCTTTGCTTTTCGCAGGCGAGCAAGAAGGGTATCACGCGTACGTTCAACAGGTTCGACAGGTCGCCCACGAACGTGTTGAGCGATGCTCCTGCAGGGAACAGTTCATGGGTTTCTTTTTGAATGTCCTCGTTGTCCATGATGTCGCCGTTTTCGAACTGCGATAGCATGTCGTTGATAAGTTCCATCTCGTTTTTGCGGGCTTGCTCCCTGTACCGCGCTTGATAGTAGATGGGGAGCGTCGTGAGGCAGAAGTGCGCCTGGTTGAGTCCGATGAATTCGCCGATGAAATAGATGTCGGCGTCTTCGTTCAAGATGTCTTCTTCGCTGCCGAAGTTCCCGATGCGCGCAGGTATGGGAATCACTTCCATGCTGGAAAGTTCATGCAATCTGCCGCGCAGGGCGTCTACATCGATGTTTTCCGGGAGTTCCATGCCTTCGTTCTGCATGGTTTCGAGCATGTTGTTCAGTTTGTCGTCGACGGCGCGGTTTATTTCGCGGTGGATTTTGGCCTGGGGTGCCTGCTTGCGAAAGTCACCTTCCAGGGCTAGAATCCCGTTCTTGACCATGTCGTCAAAAGGAGTGCCGCTGCCTTGTGCGTCTGGCGCAGGCAGAATTCTTGCGTAGGCGATCATGCGTCCGCAAAGATTTTCGTCGTTCCCTTTTTTCTGTTCAATACCGAGCATAACCGGAATATAGCAAATTCCGTACTTTTTCGTTTAGTTGGTCTTGGGAAGCGCTTTGGAAAATTAGTATATTGCGAATTAGTAGAAATATAAGGAGTATATCATGAAAAAATTATTGATTGCCGTTGTGGCCCTCGTTTCTTTGGTTCTTACCGCCTGCGGCCCTTCCAAACTTGAAATCCAGGAAATGTCCGCGAATTGCGACATCTTTATCGATGTGCGCACGGTCCTCGACGATTCCGTGAGCCTCATGGTCGGCAACTCCCTTTACCTGAACGTGAAGCACGTTGCTAACAATGATCTCTTCCCGTTGCTGGTGAGCACCCGCGACCCGCAGGAAATCGAACGCGAAACCACCATCGACCAGGTGAACTCTCCGGAAGACTTCTTGAAGTACCTCCGCTTCACGGCTCCCAACATGGTGAATTTCGGCATCGTGATTGGCGAAACCGCCAAGAACGAAATTGGTTTTGATGAGAACAAGGTCGTGAACGCCCTGAAGGAAATTTTCGTAAAGGTGGACGGCGGTTCCTTGGTGGTGTTCCACGAAGTGGGCGGCGACATCACGACCGCAAAGAAGATTTTCTAAGTCTTGAATTCAGTGATTTTTTAAAAAGACGGCCTTCGGGTCGTCTTTTTTTGCTTTTGTTGTTCACCACAGATTTAAAAATAAGTTTATATTAAATGCTGTATTTAAAATGGGACTTATTATGAAAAATAAGCTTTTGGGTATTCTTTCGCTAGTTGCATTGCTGCCGATTTTAGCGCAGGCGACTTCCTTGGCAGTTTTGGACGTTAGCGCAGAGAGCGAGAATGTGCTTTCGAGTTCCGAAATCCAATACTTGACAAATGTTCTTCGCGGCCATGCCATTCAAACATTGCCTACGACAAGCGGCGTTTCTGTGGTCAACGGGACTACTGGGACGGATGTCGCTTGCGATTTTGTAGCGCAGTCGAAAGTCGGCAAGTTCGGGTCTTCGCTGTTCATCAGCGTGGAACTGTACGAAAAGGCGGCCAATACGCTTGTGACGAGTTTCAACGAAAAGGCTGAGAATGTCGAAGCCTTGGAAGGCCTAATCAATCAGAATGCCCCGGCGTTTTTTAGGAGGGTGCTTGAAAAGCCGGCGGCGCCTGCCGATTCCACCGTTGTTCCCGCTGCGGATTCTGTGCCGAACAATGGCGCCTTGGACGTGTCTGTCCAGTTGCTCCCGAATGTGGGCGACCCGAAAGATATAAAGGTGACTGTGGACGGGAAGGATGCAGTGCTGGGCGTGAACAATTTGGATTCGGGCAAGCATGCTATCCATGTGGAACATCCGTGCTACGCTCCGCTGAATGCTGAAGTCGAAATTGAAAACCAGAAAACAGCGCAGTATTCGGCCCAGTTGCAGCGTGGGGAAAGTGAACTTACCTTGAACGCTGTCATGGGCGATACCACGCCGGTCAAACTCCCGGTGTTCGTGAACGGCCAGAAGGTCGGCGAAACTCCGTTTGTCGGCAAGGTTCAGTTGTGCTCGACGGTGGAAGTCGAAGAGGCTGGTGTCAAGAAGAACGTTCCCGTGGCGTTGCTTGCCGGCGGACAGGTGGCTGCGACCTACAAGGCCGAAAAGCCTGTTGTTGTCGCGGCTCCGGTCAAGGCCGATTCTGTCAAGGCCGATTCCGCCAAGGCGGATCCTGCAAAGCCTGCCGCGCAGAAGCCTTCGAAGCGCTGGTGGGGCGGTGTTTCCGCTGGTGTGACTTATAACGACTTTTACGATACCAAGTTGGGCTTGGGCAATTTGAAGAACGGCGATGATTACACGCTGGATGTGAACGGAAGTGGAACTCTCTTGGGCAATTTCTGGGGCATCGGCTATACCTTGGGAATTGACGGGATGTTCATGGTGAACAACTATTTCGCCGTGCATGGCGGCTTTGCCTTCTCGTACAAGAGGGGCATTGGAACTTCGGATGTGACGGTCAAACTTTACTGGAACGATGCCGCGAAGGATCCAGAAAAATCCGATATCGAAGTGGAATACAAGGAAAGGCGCAAGAACTTCGACATTCCTTTGCTCGCCCGCGTAATTCTTCCGAACATCTTGTATGTGGAAGCGGGCCCGCTCGCGTCCATCAACTTTTATGCTAGAAACAAGTCGACGGTTACCGACATGTACGGCACGCAGGTTTACAGGCAGAAGAATGGTTTGAATACCGTTGAACTGGATGCCGCGTTTGGCGTGGGTACCACGAAGCAGATTAAAAAGTCCATGCTCGATTTCAACTTGCGCTTTGTCCTTGGCATTACGCCGATAAGCGATGGCGACGATGCGCCAAAGACATGGCAGGGTCAGTTCAACATCGGCTACTGGTTCTTGTAAGGGGAGGGAATGAAGATGAACATGATGAAAAAATTGACATTGATTCTGCTTTGCCTTGCATGCGTAGGCGCGTGGGCGCAAAAACTGTGCTCGGGAACGGCGTATATCAGGGTGCCGAGTACCTGGTTGGACTTGAAAGTTCACGACGGCTTAGAAGAAAATAAAATCCCGGCCAGTATGTATAATCCAGAATCGGACTATTACATAGTCAACCTCGCTACGGTGACTTCGGGTTTGTCTGGGAATTTTGTTGTCTATACCTACAATTCTGAGTTTAGCAATATAGATATGCCGGGGGTATGGGGCATTAGCGATATTGTGTATGATGGAATTGTTAAAGGACGCCCCAACGGATTTTCGTATGATGGCATTCCCTGCCCTGGTGAGGGCAATGTCGTTTACGTTGACAAGAACGAAATGACGGGAGGAACGTACATAGGGTCTGTTCCGTCACATGCAAAGCATTTGTATGTGCTTATTCCCGACGAAAGAGAATGGTTGTCTGGCAGCCTGATGATTCATTACAAGACGTCGAGTGGAGAAAAGGACACTTTGATGGGTGTGGAACCGGATATGTGCGGCTGGTTCTCCATGGTGTTTGAAGACGCTCCGATTGAAGCTTATATGTACTTGAAAAACAATCCTGCCATGCAAATTGGTCTGAATGGCCTTAGTGATGAAGGAAAGGTAAACTCGATCAAATTGAATCAACTTTTTGACGCTTTTGGAACGGACAAACTTTATTTCATGCCTGATCAAGATGACTGGCTGGACGGTGGGGCTAGCCAAGGCTGGTATACAATGGATCCGGGTGTGCCGGAAAATGGCGATATTTCTCGTTGCAGTTTCAGTCTTGCCGCAATTATTTACGATACGGACAAGAGTGTGAATCCCTTGTTTACCGAAGATGTTGTTGATTTGCCTTCTCAAGGCGGAGTGGCGTCCTGCGTGGGTGTGCACCAAGGTATGGTATTGGAGGACCTTGGCCCCGATAACAAACCGCAATTCAACCCCAAAAGTATTTGGGGCTCTGCATGCTTTGGTAATGAAGAGAGTTTCAAGACCTTGTTTAACTATACTCCGGGCAGGAATGAAGTCCAGTGCTACGACATGCCTTTCTCTCATTATGGAAAAGATCCCCGTTGGGCGTTCAATTCGGATTCCATGGTCGTTAACAATTTAAAGGGCGGTTTTTCTCCGCTTGAATATTCTACCGATGTCGGTGTTGTGACTTTGGATATCGATGGTGTGCCGACCTTGGCTGGCCCCTTGCCTGCGGCGAGAACGAAACGCCCGGCTGCAGGTCCTCCGTCGAACAATGCGGAAGAAGTCCTTGGCATGCCTCTTGACTACTATTGCAAGACTCCGGGTTGGCCGACGGGCAACGATTGCGAAGGCTTGTTTGCCAATGGCGAAGAGGCCGTTATCGGTGCCATTTGGTGCTGGGGTAGTTACTGTGATCCCTCTCTCAAACGTTGGGGGGATGGCGCGGAATATAGTGAATCTGAAATGCGCAATCAGCATTTCTGCTTTGAATCCCATGCGACGTTCACTTATAGCGAAGATCAGGAATTTACGATTCGCGGGGATGACGATGTTTGGGTGTTCATCAACAAGAAAATTGCGATTGACTTGGGTGGTGCACATTTGCCTGCCCCTGGCCATGTGGTTCTTAAGAATCTTAATGACACGTATGGCGAAGGTTTCCTTGTTCCGGGCAACGACTATCCGCTGGATATTTTCTTCTGCGACCGTCGCACGACTATGAGCAACATGATTATCAAGTCCAATGCCTTGTATATCAAGCAATCTACAGGTCTGGATGTTAAAATGGTCAAAAAGGAAGATGGCAGTTTGGGCGTGAATGTCTGCATGGAAGTTGTTGGTGGAGGCGATTGCGCTTCTGTAGCCCTTGGCAAAACGCAATACAAGGAAGTTCCGTGTAACGAAGATATTCCTGTGGAAATCCACTACACCATTCAGACGGCTAAGGGTGACACCGTGGCTGTTCTGACTCCGGGTCAGGTGAACTACGGTGGTATTGACTTGACGAATTCCAAGCAGCCGAGCATAAATCCTCAAAAAATAGAGGGCCTCGATCCAGGTAGTTATCGCTTGTACATGGAAGTAAATGGAAAATCCACTTATTACGCTTTCCGCATCAAAGCGAATTTGGATATTATAAGAGGCGATGTCACCTTTGCCAATGCGGATAATGAAAAGAGCGCTTATCCGGCAGGAACAAAGTGGACCTATCAAGAAAATGCAAAGGCGGGGACTCGTATTCCGCTGTATATTTCTGCTCCTGACGGCCAGGGTGGCGTAGACTTGCTTTCTGCTGTTGGCATGGAATATACGTTGACGCTTTCGGAGAATGCTGTAGCGTATTCGACAAATGATTCCAAGAATACGACTCCGTTGAAAAAACTCACCCGCACTGTGGACGAAACCGGTATTGATACCGTTTGGGTCACTGTGCCTGAGGATGCGCTCGGTTCCAAGACAAGCGTGTCTGCATCTGCAAACATTGGCGGAGCCGATGTCGAGTTGACTTTCTGGGCGGATTCAACGAAGGCGGCCAAGGCCGATTCTACGAGGAAGGCTAATTCTTCAAGTGATTCCAAGGGCAAGAGTTCCAATTCTTCCAGCGATTCCAAGGACAAGCCTTCTTCCAGCGATTCCAAGAAGCCGAATTCCAGCGGATCCAAGGAATCTTCCGAGGAATTCGCCGACCCGAGTTTCCGCGTGAAGATGGTGGGCCCGTTCGAGTTCACTATTGTGATGGATTCGAAGTTGAGTGCGAAGAAGTCCTACGCTGTTATGGACATGCAGGGCAACATCCTGAAGCAGGGCTGGATTCAGTCCGAAGAAACCCGGATTCCTTCCATGCCGGCGGGTACCTACATTGTGCGCGTGGGCTTCGGGAAGCAAATCATAACGGTCAAGTAGTCTAGTTTGGAATAACCGAGTTAGTCCAAGTCGGAATATCGAAAAGACGGCCTTCGGGTCGTCTTTTTTGTGTGTTCTATTTCATATAAATTTGCAAGAATGCCGTTTTTGGCCGGTATTTGTGAAAATTACCGTAAAAATCGCTTTTTTGCATATATATTAACGCAAAAAAGGAAGGGAATATGAGAACGGAATTTCTTAAGTTTTTTGCTTTTTTAGCATTTTTTGCAGCGTTTGCAAGTGCTGCGCCCAAGACGCTTTACGTGCTGGCTCCGGAAAGTAAGGAATGGCTGTCCGATGATTTAATGATTCGAACCGATGGCAAGGATGTTGCCATGAATGTTGCTCCGGATATGTGCGGCTGGTATTACACAACCTTTGACAATGTTCCGAAAAGTACTTTGTTTTTCCTCAAGAATAACCCTGATATGCGGTTCGGTATTGATGGACTATGAGGAAAAGGTGACGCGACCCCGATTGATTTGTCCGTAATTTACGATTCCTATGGCAAGGATACGCTGTTCTTTATTCTAGACAACAATAAGTGGCCTGATGATGACGCCAGCCAAGGGTGGTATCTTACTAATCCTGGTTTTTTTGGAAGTTGCACAATCAATTTTTACTATCTGATATACGATGGCGATCCGTCCGTTAATCCCGTGTTCTTTACGTCTTCGAAGGCGCACGAGTTTAGCGATTGCGCTGATGTGTATACCGGAATTGTAGAAGAAAGTTTGGGTGCCGATGGAAAGCCCGTTTTCTCGGGGTCCGAAAATGCAAAGAAGTGCTTTGGTAGCGAGGGAAACTTCAAGACTCTGTTCAACTACACGAAGGATGTTAGTGAGGAACAGTGCAGTGAGGTTTCTTTCAGCCGTTCGGCAGAAGTTCCGCAGTGGTCGTTCTCTTTTGATTCCATCCAACAGGAAATCTCCGCAAAAACATCCCAGCAGTTCTGCTATGAATCCCATGCGTATTTCGTGTATAACGAAGACCAGAAATTGACGATTAGTGGCGATGGCGATATCTGGGTGTTTATTAATAATAAACTTGCGGTGGATTTGGGTGGTGCGCACTTGGCTGTGCCTGGATATCTGGCGCTTGAGGACTTGAATACGACTTACGGCAAGGATTTTCTGAAGTCTGGCGAAAGGTATCCGATAGCCATTTTCGGTTGCAACAGGGATGCCGACATGAGCAACAATTTGTCCATTAAGTCGAATATCTTTGCGGAACAGTGGGTTACCGAAATTGACAGTTCGGGACTTCCGGAAGATTTTGATGGAATGGTTTGCTTTGCAGATGAAAATGGAAGCCGTGAAATCAGTGGCGGTGGTGGTTGTTCTGACTTTGCGAAAGGTGTGTATCAGAAACTTGTCGCAGAACCTTGCTATCCGAGTGTGGCTGCAACCTATTCCATTAAAACGCGTGAAGGAAAGTTAATTGCGGAACTCCCGAAAAACGAGGTGAGTTACGGGGGCATTGATCTTACCAATCCTGCTAACCCGGTTATTTATCCCGACAAGATTACCGGATTGGAACCGGGTGAATATCGCCTGTATATTGAATTAGACGGAAAATCCAGTTTTTATGCATTCCGTATGTTGGACTCCGAAGCTGCCGTTCCCGTGCAATCGAAAATTCTGGCCGCCTCAGATTTCCAGGTCCGTTCTTTGGGCCGTTCGCAACTCGAGATTGCGCTTTCGTCTGCTATGAACGGGGCTACACCCTATGCGGTAATGGACTTGCAGGGGAGAATCGTTTCGCGCGGCTTGCTCAATAGCCAGGTGACGAATGTTGCTTTGCCGGCGTCAGGCTCCTACGTGGTGAAGGTGGGTTCGCAGGTCGAGCGGGTGAATTTGCGTTAGTCTTGCAATAAAATTTGCTTTTTTCTATCTTTGGCGCCCGTGGAAGATTTGGTAGAAAACAAAAAATTGAACGCCATGGGCACGGCAAGCATCCCGAAAATCATCATGCAGTTTTCGGTGCCGGCCATCGTGAGCATGCTCATCGAGGCACTCTACAATATCGTGGACCGTTATTTCGTGGGCCAGGGCGTGGGGAGCATCGGCATCGGCGGCATTACCATTTGTTTCCCGATCATGCTGTTCATCATGGCCATGTCCATGATTGTGGGCGTGGGCGGCAACACTCTCTTTGCCATCCGCCTCGGCGAAAAGAAGTACCAGCAGGCGGCCATCATCCTGAACAACTCCTTCGTGCTCTTGATTATCATGGCTGTTGCTGCACTTACGCTTGGCCAGATTTTCATGGTGCCGCTTCTCAAGTTGTTCGGTGCGAGCGATCAACTTTTGCCTGTGGCGAGCAGTTACATGCGCATCATTTTGTGCGGTGCCATCTTCCAGACGGTCACTCCCGGCATGAACCACTTTATCCGCAGCATGGGTCACCCGAAGACAGCCATGACGCGTGTCATGATTGCCTGTTTTTGCAACGTGTTCCTGGATTGGCTTTTCATAATGAAGTTCCACTGGGGTATCGAAGGTGCCGCCTGGGCCACCGTGATTTCGCAGTGCGTCGGTACGTTCTTCGTGATGCAATTCTTCTTCAAGAAGTCGACTCCCATCAAGATCAACCGCCGTTGCATGAAGTTGCGTGCTCCTTACGTGCGCAAGATTTACATTCTGGGGCTCCCGCCCAGCGTGATGCAGATTAGCAACAGCCTTTTGAACGCGATTCTCGCCTGGAGCCTCACCACGTACGGCAACAGGTCGCTGCAGGTGGTGAACGGCATGCAGGGCGGCGACCAGGCAATTTCTGCTTTTGGAATCATCAACAGCGTGGTTACCATCATCATTCTTCCGCTGATGGGCTTCGTGAGCGGCTCGCAGCCCATTATCGGCTACAACTATGGTGCGAAAAATTTCAACCGCGTGCGTGGCGCCTTCAAGTTCACCATGATCTATGCGGTCGGCTTCATCCTGATTTCGTGGGGTGTCATCATGTCCTTCACGCAGACCTTCGTGGCACCTTTTGCTCCCGGCGACGAGAACATGCAGCATTTGGCCTGCTGGGCCTTGCGCATATTCCTCTGCATGATGCCGTTCGTGCCCGTGGGCATGGTTTCCGGGAACCTGTTCCAGGGAATCGGAAAACCGTGGCAGTCCATGTTCTTCAACGCCTGCCGCCAGCTGATCATCCTGATTCCGTTCCTCATTATAATGCCACGCTTCTTTGAACTGAAGGGCGTGTTCATGGCGCAGCCTATCGCCGATGTTGGGGCGGCCCTTGTCGCTACGGTCATGGCGATTCGTGAATTCAAGAAAATGCCGCGCTAGGTTGCGGGCTTAAATTAATAAACGCGACGTTCCACTAGGCGCTGCTCGAATTCGGAGCGGGGGAGAGGCTTGTCGTAGGCGTACCCCTGAGCGAGAACGCTCTTGATGCCCCTCAGGAATTCCAGTTGCTTTTCGGTTTCCACGCCCTCGGCGACAACTTCCTTGTTCAATTCCTGCATCATGCTCACCATGTTCTTGAGCACGATTTTGTCGTGTTCGTCGCCTTCGCCGATGTGTTCCAAAAGGGACTTGTCCAGTTTGATGACGTCTACGTTGAAGTTGGTGAGCACGCTCAGGGTGGAATAGCCGTTTCCGAAATCGTCGATGGAGACGGAGATGCCCTTTTCGCGCATTTTGTTGACGAAGTTCTGCATGGCCATGCTGTCTTCGAAATCCGAGACTTCGGTGAGTTCGATTTCAATGTACTTGCTCTCGATATTGTGCTTTTTCATGATGGCAAGTATGTCGTCGGCCAGGAACTTGTTCTTGAGGTGCAACCTGGAGAAGTTGGAGGAAACCTTGACGGGGGTGATTCCCGCGTTTAGCCAATCGCGGATGTCGGTGCACACGGTTTCGAACACGTAGAAGTCCAGTTGGCAGATGGCCGATTCCTTTTCGAGGATGGGCAGGAATTCGGAAGGCGGGGCTATGCGGTCGCCCAGGTTCCAGCGTACGAGCGCTTCGCAGCCGCACAGTTTGCGGTCTTCCACGCGAATCTTGGGTTGGTAGTACACCATGAATTCGTGGTTGTTGTAGGCGCTCTGGAATGTGGCCGAGACATGCTTCTCGTGCATGGACTTTTCGAGCATCTTGGGCGAGAAGGTCAAAACGTCGGTGCCGTTCTCGTTTTTCGCGAAGTTCAGCGCGATGGATGCCCCGTGCATGATGTCGCCCATGGTGTCGGTGGCCGTGGTCTTGTAAATTCCCATGCGACTGCGGATTTCGAAGTTGCGGGGGATGTTTCCGGACTTGGTGCTGACTTCGAAACACGTGAACTTGTGCACGAATTCGTCGGTGAGTTCCTTTTTGACGATGGCGAAGAAGTTGTCACCGCCTAGGCGGGCGGCAAATCCCTTGTCGTGCAGGTAGGAGACCAGGGCGTTGGCGTAAGTAATGATGCCGGAATCGCCGGTGCTGAATCCGAGCGTATTGTTTATGTACTTGTAGTTCTTGAGGTTGATGAACAGTCCGTTATACTGGCTCAGTTCCTTGGCGATTTTCAGTTCCAAACCCTTCTGCATGAGGCTTGGAGCATTGGGAATTCCGGTAAGGGTGTCGCTGAAACGCGCTTTCTTGGCGATGGACAGGAGCCGGGCCATGCCGAAGTTCACGGTGATGTCCGAGGCGAGGAGTTTTAAGCCCTGTATTTCGCTTTCCGTGAACTTGTGGCCTTTGCGGGGGTTCGCGCTGAAGTTTACGATGCTGTTTTCGTTGGTGCGGATGGTTTCCACAAGCGCGGCGTACTCGTAGCCCTCGGGGTCATTGTACAAAGTGATGGCCCCGTTAGGTGCGTTCCTGTCGGAAGGGGTCATGATGTTTATGCCGATGAAACCCGTGTTCAGTGCTTTGGCGACAGGGGGGATTGCCATCGATATGGCCTTGGCCACCTCTTCAGGGGATGTTTGACCACCCAGGATGTTGTTCCTGAACTCTATATAAAGATCTGTACAGAGTGCATTGCTCATTTTTTTCCTGCCAACGATGTCAAATTTAGAAAATTTGGCCCGATTTCAAAGGCTTGTACGTATCCTGTTGAGATTCAACGAGTTAACGTGTTTCTCGCGTTCCTGTGGGCTTGGTTTTCGCTTTTTTGGGGATTTTCCGGTGTCGTCGGACTTTGGCTTTTTCTATCTTTTGGCGCGAAAATTTATGAGGTAACTCCTATGGGTAATGAGGCAGAAAAGCCGAATATCATAACGTCGTCCCTCGACTTCATCGTCAATTGGGGACGCACTAATTCTCTGTGGCCGTTCCCTTACGGTACGGCTTGTTGTGCAATCGAATTCATGAGTACGGAAGTGGGCCGCTATGACCTTTCGCGTATCGGGTCTGAATACGTGCGTTTTACGCCGCGTCAGTCCGATGTGCTGCTTGTTTCGGGTACAATCACCTATAAGCAGGCTCCGATTCTCAAGCGTATTTACGAACAGATGGCCGAACCCCGTTGGGTCATCGCCATGGGCGCCTGCGCCTGCTCCGGTGGTTTCTATGACTGCTACTGCACGGTCCCGGGCATTGACCATATCATTCCGGTGGACGTGTATATCGGCGGTTGCCCCACACGCCCCGAAGCCTTCTTCGATGCCATGTTCGAACTCCAGAAAAAGATCAAGGACGAATCCTACATGAAGCAGCGTGCCGAACGCGTAAAGGATCAGCTGGAAATGATCAAGGCGAAGACTGCCGAAGCCAAGGCCTGCGCAAAGGATTTCGCTCACGACAAGGTCGTGGACATCAAGGACTTTGTGGCTGAAAAAGAACATGAACTTGTGAAAAAAGCTCAATTCTGGAAGGAGTAGAAGATGAAGACTGCTGAAGATATCTTCGTTTCCTTGGAGGAAAAATTCGGCGCTACCCGCGAAACACTCGACAAGTGGGCTGTGACGGCGGTAGTTTCCGCAGGTTACTTGCACAATGCGGTGCAGTTCCTCAAGGATAACGCCGACGTGAAGTTCGAAATGCTGGTGGACATCGCCGGTATCGACTATTTGACTTACCCGAATCACGAAGGTCCGCGTTTTGCTGTTTCGTACTCTTTCAAGAGCATGTCGAAACCGGGTACGCGCATCCGTCTTAAGGTGCTGGTCGGGGAGGATTCCCTGAAGGTTCCGACCATTTCGGACCTCTATGCGAACGCCAACTGGTACGAACGCGAAGTGTTCGACCAGTTCGGTATCAAGTTCGAAGGCCACCCGGACCTCCGCCGCCTGTTGAACCATGTTGAATTTGTCGGCCATCCGCTCCGCAAGGATTACCCTGCCCAGAAGCGTCAGTGGCTTTCTACTAACGATTACCTGCTTCCCGAACTCGAAAAGCGCTTGGAAGACCTTGGTTACAAGATCGTACAGCGTAGTAAGGAAGTGGGCACGAACGATAACGAATATCTCGAAGGGAGTATCAAAGAATGATCGTATTGGATCCGAATGGCGAAAAGCTGAATTTGATGCCTCTGAACGTGGGCCCGTCCCACCCGGCTACTCACGGTTGCTTGCGTTTCCTCGCTGCTATGGATGGCGAAACTATCGTTGCCAGTGTCGAAGAAATCGGCTACTTGCACCGCGGGTTCGAAAAGATGGTGGAACGCGGTACCTGGCAGCAGGTGATTCCCTATACCGACCGTTTGAACTACTGCTCGGCCATCATGAACAACATCGCCTTCTGCCGCTCGGTAGAAAAGATGTTCCAGGTCGAGATTCCGGACCGCTGCAAGGTTTTGCGCGTAATCGTGAACGAACTTAGCCGTATCAACGACCACTTCGTGTGCGTTGCCGCGGCCTTCCAGGACCTGGGCGGTACGACTCCGTTCATGTACGCCTTCAACCCGCGCGAAGAAATCATGTGCATCTGGGAAAAGCTCACGGGTGCTCGCCTCACGAACAGCTTCGCCCGCATTGGCGGCCTCTATCGCGACAGTTACGACGGCTTTGAAAAGGACGTGCTTGCCGCTCTCGATTCTACCGAGAAGGCATTGAAGGACTTGCACGCCTGCTTGGACCGCAACCGTATCTTCCTCGACCGTACCGTGGGCGTGGGTAAGATCAGCGCCGAGAAGGCCATCAGTTACGGCTGGACCGGCCCGTGCCTCCGCGCAAGCGGTGTCGCAAGCGACCTCCGCAAGGATGAACCTTACTACGATTACGAAACGTACGACTGGGAAGTCGTGGTCGGCACCCAGGGTGACTGCAACGACCGCTTGCAGGTTCGCCTTGCCGAAATCGAAGAATCCGTGAAGATTGTGCGCCAGGCCCTGAAGCGCCTCGCTCCGGGCCCGGTCGACATCGTCGACCCACGCATCCGCGTGCCCGCGCACAAGCTCGCTTACCAGGATATGGAAGGCCTTATCGGCCGCTTCAAGAGCGTGTACGAAGGCGTCCGTGTGCCGGAGGGCGAATTCTACTGCGGTACCGAATGCGCGAACGGCGAACTTGGCTTTACCATTGTGAGTGACGGCAGCGGCCATCCGTACCGCATCAAGGTCCGTCCGCCTTGCCTTACGCAGTTTGCCGCGTTCCACGACCTCGTGGAAGGCGGTCAGCTTGCCGACTCCATGGCTGTACTTTCTGGCCTCAACATTATCGCTGGAGAACTTGACCGATGAGAGAACACATTTCTGGTGCAGTTCAATTTGTATCTAACAACCATCTGAAGTTCGACCGTCCGGCACAGCCGATTGATGCTCTCCCGGATCCGGCGGAAACTTTCGGACATGTGAACAAGGACGTGCCGCAGCCGAACACCAAGGAACTCTTGGCGAAACTCGACACTCCCGAAATCAAGGAACGCTGCGCTGATTTGCTCAGCCGCTACCCGGTTGGACAGGCAGCTCTCCTCGAAGTGCTCTGGCTTGTGCAGGGCGTGTTCGGCTGGGTGCCGCGTGAAGGTATCCGCTGGGCCGCTAACGTTTGCGGCTGCGCTCCGGCTCACGCTCTCGGCGTCGCTACGTTCTACACCATGTACAATCACGCTCCTAAGGGCAAGTTCCTGTTGCAGTTCTGCCGCAACATCAGCTGCACCATCAAGGGCGCTCCGAGCCTTATCGCCTATGTGGAACAGGCACTGAACATCAAGACCGGCGAAACCACTCCAGACGGCCTCTTCACCATCCTCCAGGTGGAATGCCTCGGTAGCTGCGGCAACGGCCCGATGATGCTCGTGAACGACGACTTCGCGACCGACGCCGAAGGCGACAACCTCACGATGAAGCCGGGTACGACTCTCACGAAGGAATCCATCGACCGCATCCTCAAGTGGTGCTACGCCCACGAAAACAACATGCCGAAGCACGACGTGCTCGGCGGTACCGTCAAGGGCCATTGCGGTCATCCGGGTGCCCCGGGTGCAACGGCGAAGCCGCAGGTCCCCGACTACGCTCCTCCTTCTCCGGTACTTAACGTGAAGGCTGAAGCCGACGAAGCGGGCGCCACTCTCACTTGGAAGGGCGCTCCGGAATTCACGAAGATCGTTGTTGAAAAGAAGTCCGGCAATGACTGGGTCGCCGTTGGCGAGCCCGGCGTGAAGGACAAGGCTTTCGTCGATGCCGCCGGTAAGGTCGGCGACGAATACCGCATGATCGCCACGAGTGGCGAACGCGTGGCCAAGCCTTCCAACGTTGCTGTCACCACTCAAAAGCCCGCCCCGGTGGAAGAGAAGAAGGTATAATTATGGCAGAATGCGTAAAAGTTTGTACTGAAAACTTCGGCAAGGGCGCCCAGGACATCGAAGTCTACAAGAAGCTGGGCGGCTACGAAAACATTTCCGAACGCTTGTTCAACATGAGCCAGTTCGAACTCATCGACTACGTGCAGCGCAGTAACTTGCGCGGTCGTGGCGGTGCAGGCTTCCCGACCGGCATGAAGTGGAGCTTTGTGCCCCGCGGAACAGGCAAGCCGGTTTACATTGTCGTGAACGCTGACGAAGGCGAAGGCGGTACGTTCAAGGATCACTTCCTCATGATGGAAGATCCGCACCGCCTTATCGAAGGCCTCATCATCGCCGCCTGGGCTCTGGGTTCCCGCGCAGCCTACATCTACTGCCGTGGCGAATTCCTCCCGTGCATCGAGAGCCTCAACAAGGCCTTGAACCAGGCTTACGCCGCCGGCTACCTCGGCGAAAATATCATGGGCACCAAGTTCTGCTTCGATATCTTCGTTCACCGTGGCGCTGGCGCCTACATTTGCGGTGAAGAAACCGCTTTGATTAACTCCCTCGAAGGCCAGAAGGGCCAGCCGCGCCTTAAACCGCCTTTCCCGGCTGTTAGCGGCGCCTGGAAGTCTCCGACCTGCGTGAACAACGTCGAAACGATTATGTCGCTCCCGTGGATTCTTAAGCACGACCCGAGCGAATACGCCAAGATGGGTACTCCCCGTGCCGGCGGTACCAAGGTGTTTTGCATTTCCGGTGACGTGAAGAATCCGGGCGTGTACGAAGCTCCGCTCGGCACCCCGATGATGACGATGATCAACGATTACGCCGGTGGCGTGGTTGGCGGCAAGCTCAAGGCCGTTCTTCCGGGCGGTTCCTCTTGCGCTCCGCTCACAGCAGAAGAAGCCGCGGTCGCCACGATGGACTACGAATGCCTCGCCTCCATGAAGACGATGTTCGGTTCGGGCGCCATGATCATTATCAACGATACGCACAACATGGTGGATCTTTTGAACTGCCTCGGCAACTTCTACAGCCACGAATCCTGCGGCCAGTGCACTCCGTGCCGCGAAGGTACGGGCCTCTTGCACCGCATTCTGAACCAGATCGTGGCTGGCAACGGCCATGACGGCGACGTGGAACTGATGCAGAGCCTCTGCGGCGGTTTCGGCGGCGTGACGATTTGCCCGCTCTCCATTTCTCTGGGTGGCCCAGTGGGCAGTTACTCCGCAAAGTTCCGCGCAGACTTTGATGAGTACATTGCGAAGAACCCGGATCATGCAAAACCCCGTGTACAAGAAACCTATCGTCCTGGAATTTTCTGGTAATAATTATGAGTAACTTCTACAACATGCCGAAACTCCCGACCGAGAACAGCCCGAAGGTGGAAATCTTCGTGGACGACAAGGCCGTGATGGTTCCCGGCGATACGAACCTCCTCGAAGCCCTCAAGGCTGTCGGGATTGAAACTCCTCACGTTTGCTATCACCCGTATCTGCCGGTGAGCGGTAACTGCCGCCAGTGCCTGGTCGAACAGGAAGGCCCGCGCGGTCGCATGCTGGTGATTGCGTGCTACACTCCGGTTGCCCCGGGCATGAAAATCTACACGCCGGCCTCCAGTGCCCGCGTGAAGAACGCCCGCAAGGCGACGCAGGAATTCATGCTGGTGAACCACCCGCTCGACTGCCCGATTTGCGACAAGGCCGGTGAATGCACCCTGCAGGAAAACTACATGGAAGCCGGCCAGAACGAAGGCCGCCTGCGTCCTGAATACGGCAAGAACTACCACGGAAATCCGGCCCACCAGTTCATCGACTCCAAGGGACAGGTCCGTGGCGGCAAGCACGTTGATATCGGCCCGCGCATCTTGCTCGACGAAGAACGCTGCGTGCAGTGCGACCGTTGCGTGCGCTTCATGCGCTCCATCGCGAAGGACGAACAGCTCCAGCTCGCCGGCCGTGCCGACCACACTTACATTACCACGTTCCCGGGCGAAAAGCTCGACCACGAATACGACCTCTGCGTGACGGACGTGTGCCCGACGGGCGCCATGACTGCGAAGTACTTCCGTTTCCAGAAGCGTGTGTGGCTCCTTTCCCACACTCCGACCATCTCGATGGACGATTCCCTCGGCGCGAACATCTGGCTTGACCATGCCGACGGCCGCATCTACCGCGTGATGCCGCGCTGCAACCCGGAAGTGAACCGCAGCTGGCTCTCCAATACGAGCCGCCTCGCGTTCCAGGAATTCGACAAGAACCGCGTGCCCTCCATGGACATCAAGAGCTACACCTTCGGCGAAGGCAAGATTGCCCTCGTCGCCGGCGGAAGCTGCACCATGGAAGACCTCGCCGCCATGAAGATGCTCAAAGAATCCCTCGGGGACCGCGCCGAACTTTTCGGCGGTACGTTCCTCAAGGTGAACGCCCCGGACGGAATCGCCAAGAGCGGCGACCCCTGCGCGAACCGCGCAGGCATGAAACTCATGGGCTTCGCCGATGTCGCTGACCTTGTCAAGCGCGCTTCCGAGTTCAAGACTCTCGTGACCGTGAACGCCGACCTCTTCGGCGAAGACCCGGCCGCCGCGAAGCCTCTGGAACAGATCAACTGCCACGTCGCGCTTACCGCTTTCGACAATGCTACTGCAAAGCGTGCGACCATCGCTCTCGGCGTGAAGCACTGGAGCGAAGTGCAGGGCACCATGGTGAACAGCCTGAACATTGTTCAGAAACTTTCCGCCTGCCCGGTCTGCCCCGACGAAAAACTCTGGGCAGCCTACGAAATCCTTTCCGACCTTGCCGGAAAGAAGTTCGAATGCGCTTGCGAGGCTTTCAAGAAGGCTCAAGAATACGTCCCGGCTCTTGCTGGACTCACCTACGACACTATCAAGAGCACGGGCAAACTCCTCGAGGGAGGTAACGCATAATGGATATTATTGAATCCAGAACCTGGATAGAATGGGCAATCACCATTGCGAAGTTCGCCTTCTGCTTTGTGCCTGTCCTGTACATCCTCCTCTTGATTCCTATGGAACGCCGCGGCGCCGGTTTTATGCAAGATCGTCAGGGCCCGAACCGTTCCTACATCAAGATCCCTTACTTTGGCAAGATCCGCTTGTTCGGCTACGTGCAGAACATGTGTGACGGTGCCAAGCTGTTCTTCAAGGAACAGTTCGCTCCGGCCGGCGTGAACAAGATCCTGTATCGCGTGGCGCCTGCGGTTCCGTTCGCCATCGTGTTCATCAGCCCCTGCGTCATTCCTTGGTTCGGACCCATGGTGTTCGAATGGGGTGGCGAGACCATCCGCATTGCAGGCTCCATCATCGATTCCGATGTCGGCGTCCTCCTGCTGTTCGGCTTCTCCTCGATTTCCGCCTTCGGTGCAATCCTCGCGGGCTGGGCATCCAAGTCCAAGTACAGTTTCCTGGGCGCTCTCCGTACCAGCGCCATGACCATCAGTTACGAAGTCTGCCTCGGACTTTCCCTGATGGGCGTGCTTCTGTTGGTGGGCTCCTTCAACCTGACCGATATCGTGAACTGGCAGGAACACCATGTGTGGGGCGTTGTTGCCCAGCCTGTGGCATTCTTCTGCTTCCTTATCGCGAGCATCGCCGAAACGGGCCGCGCTCCGTTCGACGTCGCCGAAGGTGAACCTGAACTGGTCGCCGGTTACCATACCGAATATGGCGCCATGCAGTTCGGTCTTTTCTACATGGGCGAATACTCCCACATCTGCATCAACAGTTTCCTTATCGCGACGCTGTTCCTGGGAGGCTATTCCGTGCCGTTCGTAACGACCGAGACTATGCAGGCCCACATGGGCGGCACTCTTGCCATCCTCTGCGGCATTCTCGCTTTTGCATGTCTCGCGTTCCTCCACATGGTCTACCGCTATTCCCGCAAACTCAAGGCTACGCAGCAAACGCACCGCTTCGAAGTCTTGCGTGAATACAAACTTTACAAGATTTGCGCCTGGGTCGCAACAGTCGTGTTCATCGCCCTCGGCGTTTGCGCTTGGATGTTCTACAATCCGTCGAACATTGCCTGGAACGGTTTTGCCCTGGGTAGTTTCGCTACTGCCGTGGGTACGGCTCTCATCCACCTCTTGGTTCTCGTGGTCAAGAGCGTCTGCTTCTGCTGGGTCTGGATCTGGGTTCGCTGGACGCTTCCGCGCTTCCGCTACGATCACGTGATGCACCTCGGTTGGAAGATTATCTTGAACATCGCCCTCATCAACCTCGTAGTGACTGCAGTCATTGCAAAACTCGTAGGGGGTAACTAATGCGTGTCATTAAGCAAAAACCCATGAACTGGATTGAACGCCTCTACATTTTCGAATGTCTCAGGGGCTTGTTCACCACCCTTAAGCACGCTGCCCGCGGCCTTTTCCGCTACGAACAGCTTCCCACAATTTCTTATCCGGAAGGCCAGCCCGAAATCCGCACGACCTACCGCGCCAAGCATCGCTTGATGCTTCGCCCGGACGGCACGCCCCGTTGCGTCGCCTGCGGCATGTGCGCTGCGGCCTGCCCTGCCCACTGCATTTTCATCGAGGCTACCCGTAGCGACGATCCGCGTATCGAAAAGCGCGTGATGCGCTTCGATATCGACCACCTTACTTGCGTGTTCTGCGGTCTCTGCGCCGAAGCCTGCCCGGTGGACGCCCTCCGCATGGATACCAAGAAGATTTCGTTTATGCACCGCACCCGCGAAGATTTCGTGGCTCACCTGAACGACCTCATTGACTGGGACCCGAAGGATTACCCCGAAGATGCCCAGAGCCAGGTCGCCCCGGGCGGTACAAAGAATGCCGAGGCCCTCAAGGTCTGGGGAATGGAGGTTAAGTAATGCTTGCTCTCATTTACTTCATTATTCTCGCTGTGATTGCTCTCGGTGCCGCAGTCTGCGTGCTCCTGAGCCGCCATCCGCTTTACGGAGCCCTTTCTCTTGTGGTTTCCATGGTTTCGTTGGCCGGTATCTACGGCCTTCTCGGCAGCCCTTTCATGGGTGTTGTGCAAATCATGGTCTACGCCGGTGCCATCATGATGCTCGTGACTTTCGTGATCATGGTGCTTAACGGTGCCCGCGACTCGAAAACGCCCATGTTCGACAAGGTTTCGCTCTTTGTGATTCCTGCCGTGCTTGTGCTTGCCGGTCTCGTGGGTTTCGCTTTGCTCCGCGCTCCCATCGCTTTCGACGCTACGACCCTTCGCGGTTCCGTGGCTCTTACTTCCAGGACGCTGTTCGATGTCGCCCAGACTGGTCCGGGCTACTTCATCTTGTTCGAAGTCCTCGGACTCCTGTTGCTTTCTGCAATGGTGGCCGCGGTTCTCCTCGCCAAGAAGCGCCTGGGTTCCGTGGTATCCGAAAACTCGGAGGATAAACACTAATGGAACTTCAAGCTATCTATATTCAACTTTTGGCCCTGGTGATTTTCGCCATCGGTCTCATAGTGGCCATTTCCCGCCGCAACCTGTTCTTTGTGCTCATGGGCATTGAACTTGCCTTGAACGCAGTGAACCTCTCCTTCGTGGGCTTTGCAAAGACTTTGCCTGCAGAAATGAGTGTCGCAGGCCAGATTGTGCCGTTATTCTCCATTGCCGTCGCTGCTGCAGAAGCCTGCGTCGGTTTCGCCATGGTGATTATGCTGTTCCGCAAAAAGGAAAGCATTGACGCCGATAACTATACGAACATGAAGGGGTAAACAATGACTAATTTACCGCTTTGGCTCATTCCTCTATTCCCGCTGGTTGCAACCCTTTTGCTTGGAACCGTTGCCGTGGTTTCGGCCGGTGGCAAAAAAGGCCCCTCCGAAGGCATCGTCGGCGCACTCGCCGTAATCTTCCCGGCGCTTTCCTTTGCTGTCGCTGCGACTCTTGCTTTCGGCATGCCCGAAGCCGGCATCCGCGAAACCATCTGCAACTGGATTGATATCCCGCTGTTCAAGGCCGATATCGGATTCCTGTTCGATGGGCTTTCTCGCATCATGCTCCTGTTTGTGACGGGCATCGGAACGCTCATAACCCTGTACTCCATCGGCTACATGCACGGCGACCGCGGCTTCACCCGCTTCTTCGCCTACATCAACCTGTTCCTGTTCAGCATGATCGTTCTCGTTTTGAGCGATAGCCTGCTGCTCACGTTCCTCGGTTGGGAAGGCGTGGGTCTCTGCTCCTACCTCCTTATCGGTTTCTGGAACAAGGACGTGAACAACTGCGCTGCCGCTAACAAGGCCTTCATCGTGAACCGCGTGGGCGATATCGGCTTCTTGCTCGGTATGCTCTGCCTCGTGACCGTCGGTGGCGCCGGCATCCTCAACTACGACGCCCTCAACCAGTTCATCCAGATGATTCTTGCCGGGAACCATGTCGAGATTGTTCTCCCGGTTCTCTCTCTTGCCGGTCTGCTGTTCTTTATCGGTTGCACGGGTAAGTCCGCCCAGATTCCGCTCCTCACATGGCTCCCCGACGCTATGGCCGGTCCGACTCCTGTGTCTGCCCTTATCCATGCCGCCACCATGGTGACTAGCGGTGTTTACCTGCTTGCTCGCCTTGGCAGCATGTTTGCGCTCTTGCCTGTGGTGCTCGATATCATTACCGTCATCGGCATGCTTACGGCATTCTGGGCGGCCATGGCTGGTCTTTTCCAGAACGACATCAAGAAGGTGCTCGCTTACTCCACCATCAGCCAGTTGGGCTACATGTTCATGGCTGCCGGTGTCTGCGCCTTCGATGCTTCCATTTTCCACGTGTTCACTCACGCCTTCTTCAAGGCTGCTCTGTTCCTTGGTGCCGGTGCTGTAATCCACGCCCTGGCTGGTGAACAGGATATGCGCAAGATGGGTGGCATGATCAAGAAGACTCCGGTTACGGCATGCGTGATGATTTTCGCGTTCCTCGCCATTATCGGTTTCCCGGGCTTTGCCGGCTTCTGGTCCAAGGACCTGATTTTGGAACGCCTGTTCGTGAGCGGCCCGATGGGCCCCGCCTTCTACATGGTGGGTCTCTTCACTGCCGTGATTACCGCCGTTTACATGGGTCGCCTTATTATCCTGACCTTCTTCGGTGAATACCGCGGAAGCAAGGAAAGCGAAGAACACATTCACGAGGCTCCTGCCGCCATGATTATCCCCATGGTCGTGCTTGCCTTCGGTGCCATCTTCTCGGGTTATCTCTGGGCCGATTCCATCGGCATCACGTTCTTCAGCGACAGCCTCGCCCCGGTGGTGGGTGCAGCCCAGGCCTACAACGCCTCGACTCACGTCATCGCCCATGCCAATCCGCTGGTCTTCGCTGGCCTCGGCACTTTGGCTGCCCTGCTGGGTATGTTCATTGCATTCAAGGTATATGGCAAGGCTCGCGTGCCTGCCGCCAAGGGCAGTTCCGCCCCCGAAGGCGCCAAGGCCACCTGGACATTTGCTTTCGATAGCCTTCACAAGTACTGCGGCATCATTCCCGTGAAGGTGCTCGCCTGGATTTGCGATGTGGTCGTCGACAAGATTCTGCAGGCCATCCAGTGGACGCTGGGCGCCATCGCCACGATTCTCGGCGACGGTGCTACGGTTATCCAGGTTCGCAAGGCCCGCTTGCAGGTCGCCTTTAGCATCGCAGGCGTTGCCGTTCTTGTATTGATCGTTCTTTTGACTGGAGGTATGGTCTAATGTTGTTACATCTCCTTGTCTTGGCCCCCTTCATCGCCGCTATCCTCATGGTGGCGACTTCCAAGGAAGACCCTGATTCTTCTTCTCGCTTGGCCTTCATTTTTGGCATCGCCTTTGTCGCAATGTCGATTATGCTCATCGCCGCCGGTAACCAGGCCACCAATCCGGTGGAATGGTTCAAGATTCCTGGCTGCAAGGGCCCGGCCTATTACTATCTGTACAGCCATGGTCTCGGCGCCTGGATGGTTTTCCTTTCTTGCGCGCTCTCGCTCGTCGCCCTCATCTCGGCCAAGGTGACCACTTGCAAGAACTACCGCAATTTCGCTATCGGCATCTTTGCTTTGATGGGCGCCATGAACGGCACCTTCCTTGCGGCCGATGCGGTGCTGTTCTTCTTCTTCTTCGAAGCCATGGTGATTCCTGCAGCGATTCTTATTGCGGGCTTTGGTGGCAAGGAACGTTCCAAGGCTGCCATGACATTCGCAATTTACACCTTGGTGGGCTCCGCTCCCATGATGGTGGCTCTGTGGTATCTGTTGACCATCGCCGACAATTCCCTTCTGCTTTCGCTGGCGGTCGCCCTACAGGGCCTCCCCGCTTCGACGCAGATGCTGGTGTTGCTCAGTTTCCTCCTTGCGTTTATCGTCAAGACTCCAATCTTCCCGTTCCACGGTTGGCAGGCCATTACCTATGCCGAGGCCCCGGCTCCGCTTTCTGCGATTCTTACCGGTGCCATGAGCAAGGCTGGTGTGTTCGGCTTCATCGCTTGGATTTTGCCCATCTTCCCGCTTTCCATGTCTGTGGTGAGCACTATGATGTGGCTTGGCCTTGCGACGGCTGTTTACGGCGCCCTTATGGCGTTCCGTGCCAAGGACGGTAAAAAACTCCTGGCGTTCAGTTCCATGAGCCATTTGGGCATTGCCGTTGCAGGCGTGTTCAGCCTCAGTGAAGCGATGCTCCCAGCGGTTCTCGTGCTCTTGGTCGCCCATGGTCTTTCTGCCGGTGTCCAGTTCGTTTTGATGGGTGTTGCCGAACGCATGGCGGGCTCTCGCGAACTCGACAAACTTGGCGGTCTCGCCAGCAAGACACCCGTGTTCAGTTTTGTCTTTGGTGCTGCGGGTATCATGGCGCTCGCCGTTCCTGGTACTGCAGGATTCGTTGGCGAATTCACGGTGCTCCTTTCCCTTTGGGATATGGGTCCGCTCCAGGCATTGGTCATGGGCTTCACCATGATTCTTTCCGCCGCTTACATGCTGCGCTTTATCCAGAAGGTCATTTTCGGTAAGGCCAACAATGAATACGAAGGCCGCGGTCTTTCTGCAAAGGAAGGCGCTGCCGCCGGTATCTTGGTTCTCTTGCTCCTGGTGTTCGGTTTCCATCCGGCTTTCATCACCAACTCCCTGCACCTGTTCGATGAACAGGCCGTTGAACAGATGGCCGATGTGAACAAGTCCCTTGGCGCTGTCGCCGAAGAGGGCGAGGCCGCTGAGGCATCCGAAGAGGCTGTCGAAGCCGATGTGGACGCTGCCGGCAATGTGCAGGCCATGACCGATCAGGAACTTGCGCAGTTGGATTCTACGCTTGCCGCAAACGGCTTTAGCGAAGAAGAACGCAAGTCTTTAATTGCTCAACTCACCGGCGCCGATGCTGCCGGCGACTCTGCCGCTCCTGCGGCACAAGCCGAAGAGGTTCAGCCGGACACCACCGCGGTTCCGGCAGAAGCTCAAAATGTGGAGGCTTCCAATGACTAACTTCATCAATATGCTGCCCATCGTTCTTGTGGCTTTTGGCGCCATGGTGACGCTCGCCGCAGAACCGTTCATCAAGGACGAAAACAAGCACAAGGTGCTCCCCTGGATTGCCGCACTGTTCGTGGGTTGCGGCATGGCCTCGTTCGCCTTGGTCTCTACCGACACAGTATTCAACCTGTACGCCATGGACCCCATCCGCCGCCTGCTCGGTATCTCCGTGCTTCTTTGTGCGTTTTTGGGAATCTCCGGTTTGCAGTGGACGCTCGGTCACGAAAAGTTCAAGGGCGGCGAAGCCTACGGACTTATGCTGCTTGCATCTTGCGGCGCCCTGTTCATGACGCAGGCTATTGACTTTGTGTCGCTGTTCCTCGGCATGGAACTTACCAGTTTCCCGGTATACGCCTTGGTTGGCATTCGCCGTCACCAGGAAAACGCCGGTGAAGGCGTGTTCAAGTACTTTGTCTCCGGTGCCGTGTTCAGCGCCCTGTACCTCTATGGCGTGGCCATGATTTACGGTGCTACCGGAACAACGCTCATGTTCGCCTCCGTTCTTGAAGGCCGCAGCGCCATTTATGCCGTGGGCATTCTGTTCGTGATTTTCGGACTCCTTTTCAAGGCCGGTGCTGCTCCGTTCCACTTCTGGGTGGCCGACGTCTACACAGGTGCATCTGTTGCCGTTACCGGCTTCATGGCTGCAGTCGTGAAGGTCGGTGCCCTTGCCGCTCTCGGCTCTGTTTGGCTTGGCCTCTTGGTCACCCGTGCAGGCTCCGCTCCGGCTTGGAATCTTGCCGAACCGGTGACTATCGGCAGCCAGTCCCGTTCACTGTTCCTGGTGGTGCTGGTCGTCGCCCTGCTTTCCATGGTCATCGGCGCCTTCAGCGGCTTGGCACAGAAGTCCATCCGTCGCATTTTGGCGTTCTCCGCCGTGATGAATGCTGGCTTTATCGTAATCGGCTTCCTGCTTCCGAACTATGCAACCAATGGCTCCGTGCAGTTGGGCCCCATGGCCTACTTCCTGGTGACTTACGCTGTGGCTAGCGCTGGCGCCCTTACGGGTGTCGCCTACATGGCCGGCAGGGACGACAGGAACGAGACTCTCGACGACCTGCAGGGTTGCGGTCGCAAGCGCCCGTTTGTCGCTCTCGGCGTGTCCGTTTGCTTGGCTTCCCTGGCAGGGCTTCCGCCTGTCGCCGGATTCCTCGCCAAGTTTACGCTCTTCACCGATGCCTTTGCCGCTGGTCTTGGCTGGCTCGCTATCGCCGGTTTCGGTCTTTCCCTCCTTGCCGCGGTTTACTACTTGCGCATTGCATTCGTCCTGTTTGCACCTAGCAAGCCTGATTGCGAAAAGAAGTGCTGCTGCCCGTGCAGCGCCCCCTTCAGTTACCTGCTGAAGTTCAGTGTCGCCGTTGCGGCACTTGCCCTCCTTGCCGTTGGCGTGATGCCCGGTTGGGCGCTGATTGCATAAAAACGCAAAATTAGACGATTCTATTTGAAAAGTCTCCTGGCTAGTCCGGGAGACTTTTTTTTGTAAGTACAAAAAAAATATTTCTGAATTATAAAAAAGTAGACGTCATTATTAATTTTTCTAAATTAGAAATGTTTGATTATTAGGAAAAAGGTTTGACAAAAAAAGCGATTTTTCTTCCGGTTTTGGCATTTATGGCAAGTGTTAACGCTTTCGCCGCAATAGAGAAAGTGCAACCTCAGGTAGATGAAAATGGTTGCTACCAAATTGGATCGGCTGGTGAATTGTACTGGTTTGCCTGTTTGATCAATGGCCAGGAAAGTGAGAATGAAGGAACGCCTTCGGTGCCAACATCGTCGCCAGCAGAATCTTCGTCCTCTTCGGAAGAACCCCCTCTAGAGAATGTTTGTGCGGTACTTACGCAAAACATCACTGTCAATAGTGATGTAATTGCATCTTCTTATAGCAATCATGAGTCTTGGACTCCGATAGGCAAGAGAACGCGTCCGTTCAAAGGAACGTTCGACGGCCGGGGCCATACAATTTCCGGACTCTACAATGTTGACGGTGCTGACTATGTTGGTCTTTTTGGTGTTGCTCAGGGGGCAGAAAATCCCACGGTTATTAAAAATGTAGGAATCGTGGATTCCTATTTTTCTGCAAGTGATTATGTAGGTGGAATTCTCGGCTATGTTAATGATGGCGAGGTCAAAATCGAAAATGTGTTCAATGAGGCCTGTGAGTTGCATAGCACTGACGTTGGCGGAATTGTTGGTGGAACCAATGGCAAAATAACGCTACAAATTTTCAACGTCTACAATACGGGAACAGTTGTATCAAATTTGGGTTATGCTGGGGGGATTGTTGGTTCCGTAGGTGATCAAGCTTCCGTCCATATTTACAATGGTTTCAATACAGGTTCCTGTATAATTTATAATTCTGGAGAAACTGTTCGCACTTATCGCATTTGGGATGGTGTAAATGCTCCGATTTTGAAGAATGTTTTTTATTTCGGCGAAAAAGTCGGTGACGATGGCACTCCTCTGCAAAAGGAGGAATTCTTTAAAAACGGCTCCGTAGCGCAACGACTTCACGATTATCAAAACGTGAAGAACGGTGTTGATGGTTCCATTTGGGGGCAGGATGTTCCTAATGGCGAAACGTTGCCGACGTTTACCGGCAAGGTTACTCGAATGGAACTTGCGCTTGACTGGGAAAAATCGACTGATTATATTGCGATGGACTCTTATGACTATGACATGCGCACGGCGATTTCCAGGGGTGGAGTGGTTGTGAAAATAGCAGAAGGCAAGAAGTTCTACGCCGATGGGAAAATCTATAGCGGCATTCTGACTTCGGACGAAGTCAAGTCCATTGCCGGAAAAACGCTTTATCCGGTTAGCGGCGTTACCATGGATGAAAATGGCGTGGCTCTGTTCAGCGTTGCCCAAATGGAAAATGAGCCTGTTCTCATTCCGAAAACGTTCAGTGCGGCGGGCGTCTCCTACGATCGAAAATTTGTTCCTGATGTCTATTCCACTCTCATGCTCCCGTTCTCCGCCGAGACGGACGGCTGGGAACTCCTCCAATTCAAGGATGTTGTCAAGGAAGATGGCAAGTGGGTTGTAAATGTGGAAATCGCCGGAAATAATATTGTGGCAAATACTCCGTACATCGTGAAACCTGCGACGGAATCTCTTGCTTTTGACGGCCAGGTAAAATTTAGCCCGACGACTCAGATGACGTACTCCAAGGCTTTCGGGAAATGGGAACTACGCGGAACCTACGAATACCACAAGTGGACGAAAGAGGAACTTCTGGATGAGAAAATTTTCGGCTTTGCCGATGCCGAAGAAGACGATATCGTCGTGGGCCAGTTTGTGAGTCTTGCTGCGGGTGCTTATGTCATACCGTTGCGAGTTTATTTGGTGTGTAATTCAATACCGCAACTTGGTCGTCCGGGCGTTGGTGACCATGCGCCTATCATGAGCATTGACGATTTGCCCGAAGAACTTGAGGTCCGCATCGTGAATGGCGATGATGAGCAGACGACGACTATCGGGGCCATCAACACCCGCACGGGCGAAATCAAGTTCCTCGACAAGTGGGTCGACCTGAATGGACGCAAGTTGAACGCCAAGCCGACGGCAAAGGGTTCGTACTACCGCAACGGCGTGCATGAAGTTGTAAAGTAGGTATCTTGATTTATTTCAGGCGAAGATAGATTTTATTACATTTAAGAGGAATGTTGTATATGAAGAAAAATTACCAACCCCCGAAAGTGAAAATCGTCCAATTGAAACGCCGTGCGAGCCTTTTGGATGCAAGTTGCACAGGTTACTGTGGCCCGGTTGCTTACGACTCGTCTTTTCGTTTGATGGAAGAAACAAAGGTTTGAAAGTGAAGAAAAAGTATATACCACCGAAAATGAAACTTTTTGTGCTTTCGCATCGCAAAGGGTTGTTGCAGTCAAGTTATCCAGAAACAATAGATGTTATTATAATCAAGTAGTTTCTTGAAACTTTAGGGTGGTTTTATATTTTTTTGCAGTAGAGGTTTTTGATATGGAAAAGGTTTATCGTACAGGTATCGGTTTCGACGTTCACAAATTGGTGGAAGGCCGCAAGTGCATCGTTGGCGGGGTGGACATCCCGTACGAGAAGGGTTTGCTCGGCCACAGCGATGCCGATGTCTTGCTGCATGCCATCAGCGACGCCCTGCTCGGGGCCGCGGGCCTCGGCGATATCGGGACGTACTTCCCGGACACGGACCCGGCATTCAAGGGGGCCGACAGTCTTGAACTTCTGCGCAAGGTCGGCGAGGAGGTCGGGAAGGCGGGCTACGAAATCGTGAACATCGACAGTGTGGTCATTTGCGAACGACCGAAGGTGAATCCGCACAAGGACGCCATGAAGGCGAATATCGCACGTGTGCTGGGGCTAGACGTGCGTCAGGTGGGCATCAAGGGGTCGACGACCGAAAAACTCGGCTTTACGGGACGCGGCGAAGGCATCGAGGCGCAAGCCGTCGCGATGATTCGTTCGAAATAGGGACGTCGCTCGGCTTGCTTTAAAACGGGCCGTTCGTGCAAATGCTTACAAAAATAATTTTTTGAACATCGCCATCTTTGACGGGCTTTTCTTTGTTTCTATATTTTCTCTCACACATACACAAAAAAAGGAATGAATATGGGCCACCTCTAAAAATTAGTCAAAATCCACCATTTACAAACAAACTAATATTTTCTATATTTAGCCTCGTAACAAAAATGAGGCTTTTATATGGACCAGCTCAGTTTTTTCGACCTGAACGACAGACTTGAACAGATTTCC
>JAZLMK010000110.1:0-138355 GCA_045598645.1 Fibrobacter sp. | reverse complement strand
ATAGAGAGTTTTGCTCTTGTTCTCTACACGAAATCTAGACAATTTCAAAACACGAGGACAAGGTAAACGCTCACGCAGGTATGCTGCGTTTGCAGTGTGCTTCAGTTTGCTGTACCGGCTTTTTTAAGCCGGTCTTTGGTCCTATGGCCATGCGCAACAGCCCGTTTGGGGCGTGGGTCGTTTGCGTTTATCGTGTTGAGGCAAGTCTAGAGCCCCGTGTAGGTAAATGCAACGACCTGCGCCTTTTTTTGTTTCCAGAAAATAAGGTGTGGCTCCTTGCGGAACGAGAGTTGAACTCCAGCGGTATATACGATGGAGGCTGTTATGGCTAAGGAACTATATCCGAAAGATGTTTTGATGCGCTTTGAACGGTATGGTGATTTTGACAATTGCTATGCAAATGAAGACGCATTGCGTCTTTTGAATAAAACAACTTCGGTTGTGTCTCGCTATATACCATATTCTAGATTAAAAGAGGCTGTTGCTGAAACAAAACTTGTTTTTTTATCTCCTGAAAAATGGTCTGATCCATTTGAGAAAATTTATCTTCGCACTAAGTATTATGGTATATCGGAGGGCGAAATTTATGAACCACCTCAAATAGCGTGTCTTTGTTTTACTACGCAGAAATTTAGAAATTCTGTTGCCCTTTGGAAATGTTTTAAAACCGATATGAACCAGCAGTTGGTAAGGGTTGAGTTTTACTTAAATAATTTTGTGAAACAAATCTGTTCTTTGCAAAAAGAAGTCAATGTGTATGTATCGGTGATAAACTACAAATTAGACGCAAATACAATAAAAAGTGGATGCGATTTCATCCGAAAAATAACAGAAAATATTGATGATCATACAAATTTAGAAGAACTTTATATTAAAAGCCTTTCTTACAAAAGAAAGTCTTTTGAGTATGAACGGGAAATTAGAATATTTTTAATCCCCAAAAATCAAAAAAGTTTGGATATAGATGGAGGTGTATTCTGTATGAAAAATTTTGATTACAAAAATGCCGTAAAAAGTATTTGGGTTGAGCCTCTTCCTCCAGGTTGGATTTTATTTGATAGGGCAAGAGATGAATTAAAATTTTTAGCATCAAAAATTAGTAGGTCGAATCTGTACAAACAGCAAGAACCCTGCAAGGAAATAAAGCTAAAAGATAAAGTCATTCTCGCTATAATTAACTGGGACTTGACTGATGAGATGAATTCTAATAATGTGACCAAATTTGTTGCTGACGCATTTCAAGAATATGAACGTAATCCCATAACATGGATTCGTTGCTCAAAATATATTCGTGAAAAAGATCGTATAAAGCAACGGCATCTAAAATCACAAATTTCAGATGCGACTCATATCTGGATTTTAGATTACAACTCTGATGCTTCTTTGCCATTAGATGGATTGGAAACCGATTACTATAAAATAACGAGAAACAAAATAGGGAAAGTTGGTTTGGTGAAATCAAAAAATGAAGTTCCCTGTACTGTAGAGTGTCTAGACCCCTCTAAACTCTCTAGCTCTGTTGATGAAGAACCAATAACATTTATGTTTCTTGAAGATTTGATTTGGAATTGACCAATTTATAGTGAAAAGTATTAACACAGAATATGGAGCCGCTATGAAAAATGCCATAAACAAATTATTCCTCGGAGCACTTCTTGTTAGCTCTACTTTAGTTTTTGCCGCTCCCTCTGTTTGGAACGGTTCGTCAGATGTATCCTGGTATGAGCCTAGTGCTCAGGCTTACAATCTCATTAATGCTGAACAATTGGCGGGATTAGCCAAATTGGTGAATGAGGGAACCTCCGATTTTGCGGGGAAAACAATCACCTTAGGGGCGGATATTTTCCTGAATGATACGACGGGGGCAAATGCTGGTTCGTGGTATAACGTGTCGCATCGTAGCTGGACTCCGATAGGAACAACAAGTCGTCCGTTCAAGGGTGAATTTGATGGTATTGCAGGAAAGAAAAATCGTAAGATTTATGGACTGTATATAAATAGCGCATCTACAAATTATGCGGGACTTTTTGGGAATGCGAGTAACGTAAAAATCAGCAATTTGGATCTTCTTGTTGGCAAGATTGTTGCAAAGGACAATGTTGGATCTCTTATTGGTTATGCTGAGGGCGGGGCTGTTACAAATGTTCATGCAGAAACTAGAGTAAGCGGAAATGATCGTGTTGGTGGACTTGTTGGATATTTTACGGGAAATATTTCGAAAAGCTCTGAAAAAGGAAATGTTCTGGGAAGAGATTCTGTTGGAGGGATTGTTGGAATTACAACAGGTTCCATTACTGGAACAACTGCTGCTAACAGTTATTTCATTGGAAATGTGAATGGACGTAATTATGTCGGTGGTATGGCAGGAAGTAGTGGAAAAATATCTAACGCCTATGCTGAAGCGACGATTTCTGGGGATTCGAGTTATGTGGGTGGAATTGCTGGACTTGCAAATGGCTTAGTTGATTCTGTGTATTATACTGGAGGATTGGTAAAGGGATTTGGTTTTGTTGGTGGTGTCGTTGGAAGTTCTCTTGACTCGGTAAAATATTCTTTTTCTGAGGGAGATGTGTCAGGAAGTGGAAATCGTGTAGGTGGTGCAATTGGTTCAATGGAAGGAACGAAGGGTATTGTGAATGTACATGCAAAAGGTAATGTGAGTGGTGGCTCTCTTGTTGGTGGTGTTGCAGGGTATGTTTATGGCGTGGTAGACTCTTCATATCATACTGACGGAGATGTGAATGGTTCTGAAAGTGTTGGCGGTGTTGTAGGACGTATTTATGGACCATTGAAAAATTCTTATTCTGAAGGAAATGTCATAGGAACGGGCTCATATGTAGGCGGTGTTGCTGGGAAAGTTAGTGGAGAAATTGATTCTTCATATCATATTAATGGAAATGTTATAGGAGCAGGATCATATATAGGAGGTATGGCTGGATATGCTAGTGACAATGTGTCTCTTTCATACCATAGTGATGGATATATAAATGGTACTAGTTATGTAGGAGGACTGATAGGATGGTGCGAAAAAAATGTGGTAAATTCATATTCGAATGGAAATGTAACTGGAACTGGCGACTATGTTGGGGGGGTGGTTGGTTTGTCACTTAGAAAAGCGAATACAACCAAAAATATGTTGGCAGATACCTCATTTATAAAGAATTCTCATTCAATTGGCGATGTTGAAGGACGCCAATTTGTTGGAGGCTTAATCGGACTTGATTCTGTATACAAAGAAGTTTTAATTCATTCTAATAATTGTAGTTATAATCCAGATACAAAAATTCATGTATGCTGGTGTGTGAATTTAACATCTGGAGAAGTTTGTGATACAATTTCTAACAATAAAATATCTCCCAAAATCATAAGAATTGTTGATAATTCGTATTCAAAGGGATTTGTGAATGGTTCAAGCAAAGTTGGAGGGTTGGTTGGAGCGCAAAAAGTAGGCGGTGATAGTTCGGCATACATTTCGAATGCGTATAGATCGTTTGAAATTCGTTCAAGTTATCATAGCGATGGATCTGTTACAGGAAACTCAAATTATGTAGGAGGAATTATAGGGTATTCAATCGGAAAAATGGATGATGTGCATCATTCAGGTGGAAATGTTAATGGGTGTGATTATGTAGGTGGCTTGGTTGGTAAAGTTGATAGTAGTTATACTGTAAATTCGCATTCTGAAGGGAATGTTTTGGGAGGTGATTATGTCGGCGGAATTGCGGGCTATACATCTGGAAGCGTTGCTTATTCGCATCATAATAATGGAAATATTGATGGTTCTAAATATGTGGGAGGTTTGTTAGGATTTTCTGATAGTTCTGTTACTAATTCTCATTCTATAGGAAATGTAAAAGGAACAAAACATTATGTAGGAGGTTTAATTGGATTGTCTGTTCGAAATCAGAATACAACCAATGCTGCAAAAAATGATACAACTGTATTGAAAAATTCTTATTTCAATGGGAATGTTGAAGGTGTTGATTTTGTAGGAGGTTTGGTTGGCTTGGATTCAGTTTACAAGAAATTAGATAAAATGACATCCAATTCAATACACTGTCATTATAATCTTCCAAATACAGAAAGAATATGTGATACTACATATACCAATAATCCAACATCAAAAAAGATAATAAGATTGGTCTCTAATTCATACTCAAAAGGAAATATAAAAGGGCAACGCTATGTTGGTGGCTTAATTGGTCGGCAAAATATTGGTAGTGATAGCTCTACATATATATTGGATACAACGTATAATGATTATATAAATTTTAGAGTGAATGGCTGTAGTCATGCGGAAGGAAATGTCCTTGCCGATTCTAGTTTTGCCGGAGGCCTTGTAGGCTATTCAATGGGAAAAATTGCTTCTGTAAGTCATGTGGGTGGTGACGTGAGTGGTTTTAGTTTTATTGGAGGCGTTGCGGGGAAAACAGTGTTGTCTATAGAAAAAGCCAATGTAGAAGGGAATATTATTGGAAAAAAAGATTATGTTGGTGGCGTTGTTGGCTCATCGAATGGGACGGTTGATTCTTCATCTCATATTGAAGGCGATGTTTCGGGTGTTAATTTCGTTGGTGGTTTAGCTGGGTGGGTTTTATCTAATTTGAGCAATTCTTATTCGGAAGGAAATGTGATAGGTATGGGGCATTATGTAGGAGGTTTAGTTGGGAATACTGATGCGTCTGTATTGAAATCATATGCGAATAGTAATGTTTGGGGAATGGATTCTGTTGGTGGTTTGGCTGGCTACGTTGGCTCGACAATTACGAATTCTTATGCTAAAGGGAGCGTAAAAGGTCGTAATACGATAGGCGGGTTAGTTGGACTGGTGAAGGACGCTGTCAGTGCCTCCTATTTTGAAGGCGATTCTGTTACGGGTATTTACCAGGTAGGAGGCCTTGCTGGTTATGTGGCGAAAACTGTTGATAGTTCCTATTCTACTGCGAATGTTAAAGGAGATGATAATGTCGGGGGACTCATCGGTAGTGCACATGGCGGCATCTCCAATTCTTATGCTATCGGGAATGTCGATGGTGATGTTGAACATTCCTCTGCAGGAAATGACAACCTGGGTGGTCTCGTTGGCTACCAATATGGCGGTTCTATCAGTAAATCTTTGGCTTTAGGAAATGTTTCTGGGACAACTAAATTAGGTGGACTTGTAGGACGTTTTGAAGGAACTAGTATTTCTCAATCCTACGCAAATGGAAATGTGACGGGTGATTATTATGGAGATCCGTCTGATGAAGTTGGAAATTACTATATCGGGGGTCTTGTTGGTTATGCGAAGGGAACTGTCAATGAATCGTATGCCAGTGGAGTTGTTAAAGGGATTGAGGAAGATCCGGTTTATACAGGCTGTGTCGTTGGCTATGTAAACGGCTCCCTGTCTGTGTCAAAATCATACTATGATAAGTCTAAGTGTGGCCTTGGCGTTGATGGAGGCGAAAATTCTGTGTCGGTAACGGGTAGTCCAGACAAGACTACAACAGAAATGCAAACCCAATCAACATTTGTTAACTGGGATTTTACGGATACGTGGATGATTATGGAAAATACATATCCGTTCTTGCAGATTTTTGCGAATTCCTTGTTGAATGCCGTTGTTGCAACGGAATCTCTTGAAGGGATTGTGTATGACGGAATATCAAAAACACCACAGGTCACGGCGGTGTCTCTTTGGAATAATTCTCTGATTGAAAATGTTGATTATTCCGTTGCATATGAAAATAACGTAAATGCTGGAATGGCGAAAATAAGCGTATGCGGAAAGGGTCTCTATAATGGTTGCAAGACTATCCAATTCGAAATTGCTCCTGCCACGATAGTACCGACTATCGCCGCGATTGACAATGTTGTGTATACGGGACTGGCGTTTACTCCTGAAATATCGGTTTACAATGGTGAGTCTCTATTAGATGCGTCAACTTACACTGTTGAGTATAAAGACAATGTTAATGCAGGAACGGCAAAAATAGCGATAACTATGAAAGGAAATTATAGCGGAACAGCAACTAAAGAGTTTAATATCGAAAAGGCGACGCCTGTTGTATCCGTAAGTCCTCAGGCGAGTGATATTACGATTGGCCAGTCTCTTGCTCGGTCAATTCTTTCTGAAGGTGTTGCGAATGTCTCGGGTTTGTTTGTATGGAAAGCTCCTGGTACTATTCCAACATTGGTAAACGATGGTTATACTGTTGTCTTTGCTCCTGAAAATGATGCAAATTATAACCCTGTTGAAATCGTTGTGCCGGTAGTTGTGTGGGATGTGGCATATATCGCTGTCCATATTGACGAAAAAACGCTTGATAGTGCTGTTGTTATAAAAGGAAGGAATTACACATTACCGAGTGTTCCAGATAGTGTTGGTTATGACTTTATGGGTTTCTACAAAGGAAATACGGCTGTTGGAAATTCTGGAGATATTGTTGCTGTAAATGAAAATACCGTGATAGAGGCTGTGTATAAAATAAAAACGTTTGTTGTAAATTTTGTAAATGGTGAGTTAGAGTTACAGTCAAATGTATTGGCGTATGGCTCGTTGCCGGAATATACGGGCGAGATGCCGACCAAGGCGACGACGACTCAATACTCTTATACTTTCAAAGGCTGGAGTCCGACATTTGTGAATGTGACCGGTGCGAAAACCTATACTGCAGTATTCGATAGTGTGGTGAACAGGTATCTGGTTACGTTCATGGATGATGAAAAAGAATTGCAAAGCGGCGAAGTTGAATATGGGAAAATGCCAACGGTGCCAACGGTGACTTTGCCTGAAAATACCTACAGCTTTGGCGGTTGGGATAAGCCAATTGTAGCCGTTACAGGAGCAGTGACATACTATGCTGTAATTAATCGGACTTTAAACAAGTATGAGATAACTTTCAACGATTATGACGGTTCTATTTTAAAAGCGGCTGTTCAGTATGATTATGGGACTCCATCGATAAATATTGTTAAGCCGGTAAATCCAACAAGACGAGATACTGTAAAATACACTTATACATTCAAGGGTTGGGAACCGATTATTGCAGATGTGACGGAGAATGCGGTTTACACTGCTGTGTATGACAGCACCATTCGAAGTTATCAAGTTTCCTTTGTTAATGCAAATGATATCTTACAGTCGGAAAATGTTCTTTATGGAGAAAAGCCTGTTTACAGTGGTGTGCTTCCTGTAAAATCAGCAACAAAACAATATACTTATACATTTAAGAGCTGGAATCCTGCAGTTTCTTCTGTTACGGGGGCGGCTACTTATACGGCTGTTTTTGACAGCGTTGTAAATAAGTATGTAGTCACATTTATGAATGGTGATGATGAATTGCAAAGTAGTGCGGTTACCTATGGAACGGTGCCGTCGGCTCCTGAAGTCTCTTTGCCTGAGAACACCATTCAATATACATACAGCTTTGGCGGTTGGGATAAGCCAATTGTAGCCGTTACAGGAGCGGTGACATACTATGCTGTAATTAATCGGGCTTTAAACAAGTATGAGATTGCTTTCAAGGATTATGATGATTCTGTTTTGATGGCCTCTGTTCAGTATGATTATGGTATGTCTTCAACAAATATTGTTAAACCGGCAAATCCGACAAGGCAGGAAACTGCAAAATATATTTACACATTCAAGGGTTGGAAACCGACTGTTGAAGATGTGACGGAGAATGCGGTATACACTGCTGAGTATGACAGTACTATCCGAAGTTATCAGATTGTCTTTGTCAATGGAAATGATGAACTTCAATCGGAATCTGTTGTATATGGAAATGTTCCTACCTACAACGGCGTGGTTCCGACGAAGCAAGCTACAGCACAGTGGACATATACATTCAAGGGCTGGAATCCTGCTATTTCGTCTGTTGCAGGAACGGCGACCTACGCAGCCGTTTTTGACAGCGTAATAAATAAGTATGGCGTCTCATTCAAGGATTATGACGGTTCTATTTTGAAGGCTGCTGTTCAGTATGATTATGGGACTTCGTCAATAAATATTATTAAACCGGCAAATCCGGCAAGGCAAGAAACTGCAAAATACATTTACACATTCAAGGGATGGAACCCGACTATTGCAGATGTGACGGGGAATATGGTTTACACTGCCGAGTATGACAGCACTATAAAAAAATACACAATCTCATTTATAAATGGCGATAAAATATTGCAAACGGGTAATATTGCTTATGGTGAAATGCCTGAATATATAGGTAAAATACCTACAAAGGCCTCGACCAAATCATATTCGTATGAATTTGTCGGATGGTCGCCAAAGCTTGGATCTGTAACAAAGGAAACGGATTTCGTAGCCGTATTTGATAGTACTAGTATAACGGGAATAGTGAATGTTGCCAATTTGAATATGTCTATATATACTGTATCGCGGTCTGTTCAGATTTCCGCAGCCCCGCTTGGAGTTGTATATGCGCTTCTCGATGCACAAGGCCGAGTGCTGAAGAAAGGTCGTGTTGAATCTCCGAACTTTAATATTTTGATTCCGCAATCTGGAACGTATTTCATCAAGGTCGGAAGTTTTGTTCAGCGAATAGGCGTAAAGTGATTTTTTAGAATTTGCTTTTGGGCGGGCGTAAGTCCGCCCTTTTGCATTAGGGATAGTGCCCCCTTGGGGCCAGCTCCTTTCTCAAACCGTTTCTTCAAAATCGGCTAGATAAACCGTCTCCTGAGTTCTCGTTTGCTATGAAAAATTAGCCGTTCCGACCTTGATAGTTCGCCATGTTCGTTGCGAAACTATAACGAGGCCCTTCGGAATGTTTCCGAGGGGTCTCTCGCACTGACTGCTGAGCAAAAGTTGCAAAACAGCTGTTGCATTTCTCCTTCCAAAAATCTATACTTCCTTTATAGTTCATTCAACCCGCCTAACTGTGGTGAGGAATCGGCACCGTCAAGGTCGCGGTTCCATAGGTCCCGGGGCGGAAAAATCATAGCTTGCCGTTAGCGGATAAGAAATAGAGGCGCTTCAGGCGTCCAGCAGGGTGAGGGTCAGTGAGTGACGCGGCTGACCAGAGGAGTGTGCCTCCGCCTGCGAGATGGCAAGCATAATGGTCGCACATTTTGTGTGTGGCCGATTATCAATCAAACAACCAGGGCGCACTGCGCCGATGAGAACCTTTGGCAACAACGGTGTCATCTTTATAATCAAAAAATGCTATCGACCATTTTCCCGGCGAGGGGAAAATGGCGGTTTTAACGTACGGAGATTAATATGGATAAAAAGTTTGTTGGCGTAAACAGCGTCGCTTTTACCGCCGATAAAGAATACAAGGCGTGGCTTGGTTGCCTGAAACAGCGCTTCAAAAATTCGCAGATTCAAGCAACCATTCGCGTGAATAGCAGCATGCTAGAATTCTACTGGAGCCTTGCACAGGATTTAGTGAAGATGAAAGTAGAAGAAAAATGGGGCGCTGGGGTTATTGAGCAAATATCCCTTGACTTGAAGGCCGCATTTCCTGCAGCAAAAGGCTTTTCAGCACGCAATCTTTGGCTCGTAAAAAGATGGTTTTTGTTTTACTTTCAAAAACTGCACCAAGTTGGTGCAGAAATTAAAGAAACGCGAAAACTCCACCAAGTTGGTGGAGAAATTAAAATGCCTGAAAAGTTTGCTATGGTCCCTTGGCGGCATCATACAGAAATCATTTCAAAATGTAAATCCGTTGACGAGGCCTTGTTTTACATCGACAGGACTATTGAAAATACGTGGAGTCGCTCCATCTTGATTCACCAAATGGAACTAGGCCTATTTAAACGGATTGGGAAGTCGGTCAATAATTTTGATCTTACGCTGCCAGCGCCACAAAGTATCAATGTAAAGGAAATTTTGAAGGAATCGTATACACTTGATTTCCTCCCTGTTTCCGATGACCTTAAAGAACGGGATCTTGAAAACGGTATTGAGCAGAACATTATGCGTTTTCTTCTGGAACTGGGCAAGGGCTTTGCCTTTGTCGGTCGTCAGGTGGAGTTGAACGTGGAAGGGGATTCCTTCTTCGTGGATTTGCTCTTCTATCACATTCGTTTGAAGCGCTATGTTGTGGTCGAGTTGAAGACTACTGATTTTGAACCTGGATTTGTTGGACAAGTGGGTTTTTATGTGACTGCCGTTGACCGCATTTTGAAAAATTCAGATGACAATTCATCCATCGGTCTGCTCATTTGCAAGTCGAAGAAAAAGACTATTGTGGAATGGTCGCTTTCAAACGCGTCAAATCCAATCGGTGTTGCTGAGTACAAACTCTTGCCAAAGGCGGAAGAACTCAAGAAACAATTGGACGGCATTCCAAGTAGGAATAGATAGTGTCCCGCCTAACTGTGGTGGGGGCACCCAGCAGGGTGAGGTATGTTTGATGGACTGAAAAAAGGGAAGACGCTCAAACGATAATTCCCGCAATGATGGAGAATCTGAGAAAGAAGTCGTGGCTCGTTTTCATCCCTTTTTAGGGATGGAATCACATAGAATCTTACAAAAATGTCGCGATGAGTTGGATCGGCTTTTGAAAGCGTGATTACCTCCGGTGCCGAAAAAATTACTCAATGGACTGAGTAATTTTTTAAGGAATTCTTTGTTTTTTTGGGGGAGCAAAAAGAGGGCGAACGGTCTGCGAAGGAATCGGGTTGGCTTTCGGCAGAAAGGCCGCCAAGGAAGCGGTTCTAAAAATTATCTGCACTTACGAAATGGCGTATGCCACCTTATTGAGCACATGATTGGCGGGGCTGTAAAATTTTACGCTACAACAACTGCCAAGATCTCGTTCGGAAGGGCATGATAGACTTTGACAACGATTTTGGCAACATTGAATACCGTTAAAATACAACACTTCGCTTAATCAACTTCAGATATTCAATGAAAAAAGAACGATTGGCTTCTCTTTCTTACTTCAATTTTTCAGTCCAATCGGATTCCTTAAATCCGACTAACACGAAATCTTTGCTCACGAGCATAGGGCGTTTTACAAGCATTCCTTTGCTGGCCAACAGCTTTAGCTGTTCTTCTTCGCTCATGGAGGGAAGTTTATCCTTCAGCTGCAAATCCTTGTACAAAAGGCCGCTGGTATTGAAGAACTTCTTGAGGGAGAGTCCGCTTTTTGCTTGCCATTCCTTAAGTTCTTCTACAGAAGGATTTTGTTCCTTGATGTCGCGGAATTCATAGGAAATACGTTTGTCGTCAAGCCAGCTTTGGGCTTTTTTGCAAGTACTGCATTTGGGATAGCATAAAAAGATCATAATTTAAACCTGGTAAATATAATTGTAAAATAATTAAATAAGCTGCGTAATGGTAGGGGTGAAAAAGTGATTGAATTTTATTCTATACTTATTCTCATGGATTTCAAAGATAAAATTGTCGTAGTTACGGGTGGTGCTCACGGTATTGGTAAGACTATCGTTAGCGAGTTCGAAAAAGAAGGCGCGAAAGTGGCTTTTATCGATATTCGCGAAAACGATTGCTTTGTGGGTGATATCTCCAAGAAAGAGGTCTTGGAAGGGTTTGCTGATTTCGTCGTTCATCAATATGGTCATGTAGACGTTTTGGTGAATAACGCCTTGCCTTTGATGAAGGGAATCGATGAATGTTCGTATGAAGAGTTTAGCAATGCGTTAGCTGTTGGCGTTACCGCTCCATTCTACTTGTCAAAACTTTTTGCGAGTCACTTTGCTCCGGGAGCATCTATCATCAATATTTCATCTTCCCGTGATCGCATGAGTCAACCTCAGACGGAAAGTTACACGGCGGCGAAGGGCGGCATTGCTGCGCTCACACATGCGCTTGCTGTGAGTTTTGCCGGAAAACTTCGCGTGAATTCCATTTCCCCGGGTTGGATTGATACAGACTTTACTTTGTACGAGGGTTCTGATGCTTCGCAACAACCTGCAGGGCGCGTCGGGAATCCGCTTGACATTTCCAATATGGTGTTGTTTCTTGCAAGCGAAAAAGCGGGCTTTATCACGGGAGAAAATATTTGCATTGATGGCGGTATGACCCGACAGATGATATACCACAATGATTGTGGATGGAAATTGGAAAAGTAGTATTATGGCAAATCTGGGTTACAGTCTTCTCCTTGTTTTGACGGCTTTCATTTGGGGGTCGGCTTTTGTCGCCCAGGTGGAAGGGAACGTGGCCGGGCCGTTTGTTTTTACCTGCGTCAGGAATTTTGTTGGCTCTGCCTTCCTGGTACTTGTATTCAAGGCGCTGGACGCTTTGAAGAAATCTCCGCGGAGGCCCATCTCGGCGGCGGAACGGAAACTCTTGTGGAAGGCGGGGGCGCTTTGCGGGATTGCGCTTTTTTTCGCGATGAACTTGCAACAGGCGGGAATTTACCTGGGAACGTCCGCCGGGAAGTCCGGATTCTTGACGGCGTGCTACATTGTGCTTGTGCCGGTACTTGGCGTTTTCTTGCACAAGAAGAATTCCTTGCGGATTTGGCTTTGCGTTTTGGTGACGCTTGTGGGGCTTTTCCTGTTGTGCATCAAGGGCGATTTTACGATTGAGCTTTCGGATGGGATTTCTCTGCTGTGCGCCCTTGCTTTTGCCGTGCAGATTTTGATTGTGGATAAATTTGTGTCCCGTGTTGACGGAGTCCGGCTTTCCTGTGTGCAGTTTTTCGTATGCGCTGTGCTTACGATTATCCCGATGGTCTTTGTCGATTTGAAGTTCTCTATGGCGGGTTTTGCGCAGGCGGTTTCGGCTTATTCGCATTGGAGCGCCAGGATTCCGCTTTTGTATGCGGCTGTTTTATCGACGGGTGTGGCGTACACGCTCCAGATTATCGCGCAGAACAAACTCAAGCCGACGATTGCATCTCTTTTGATGAGTCTTGAATCGGTGTTCGCTGTGCTTTCGGGCTGGGCGATTCTTGGCGAGCAGTTGACTTCCCGTGAACTTTTGGGGTGCGCCCTCATGATGTCGGCGATTGTCGTTTCGCAGATTGCCCCATCCGAGAAATAAAAAAACGCGCCGTTGTAGGCGCGCTTGGATTGAAGAAATTCGTTCTGCTATTTGGCTTTGGCCTTCGTTGCTTTTTTGGCACTCATCATCTTGATGGCGAAAAGGCCTCCGACGATGCACACAATGCCAAGGAGAATTGACACAACTGCACTACGGGTGAACCCTGCGACAAGGTAGCAGAGGAAACTGACGCTTGCAACGCTCAAGGCGTAGGGCAACTGGGTGTTTACATGGTTCACGTGGTTGCATTCGGCACCTGCGCTCGCCATGATGGTCGTATCAGAAATCGGCGAAATGTGGTCTCCGCAAACGGCGCCCGCCATGCAGGCGGAAATGCTTATGATCATGAGGTTGTAATCGGTTCCGCTGAAGGCTGCGACGACAATCGGGATGAGGATTCCGAAGGTTCCCCAGGAGGTTCCCGTGGCAAAGGCGAGGAATATTGCGATGCAGAAGATGATGGCGGGCATCAAGTTCATGAATCCGGAAGCGCTTCCTGAGATGAGTCCTGCAACGAAGTCCTTTGCACCGAGTGTGTCGGTGACGCCCTTGAGGCTCCATGCGAGAACAAGGATGAGGACTGCGGGCACCATGGCCTTGAAACCTTCTGGGAGGCATTCGAGGCACTTGCGGAGCTTGAGAACTCTGCGCGTCAGGTACCAGACAATGGTGAGGACGAAGGCTGCGAAACTTCCGAGGACGAGGCCTACGGAGGCGTCGCTCGCGCCAAATGCGTCGACAAATCCCTTATGGGCTTCCCCGCTCGAGAAGAATCCGCCCGTGTAGATGAGGCCGATAAAGCAGAAAACGATGAGGCTGCAAATGGGGAAGATGAGATCCAGGATTCCGCCCTTTGTGTCCGTCGGGGTGATTTCCTGCATTTTGTCTTCGATCATCGCTTCTGCGGTTTCGAATTTTTTCATGGGCCCGAATTCAACTTTCATGATGACAATTGCGAAAAGCGCGAATATGGTGAGAAGTGCGTAGAAGTTGTATGGAATTGCCTTGATGAAAAGCCCGAGACCGTCTTCGCCATCGACGAAGCCCGTGACTGCGGCTGCCCAGGAACTGATGGGTGCGATAATGCAAATCGGGGCTGCCGTGGAGTCAATCAGGTAAGAAAGCTTTTCGTGGCTGACTTTGAATTTGTCTGTAACGGGGCGCATCACGCTGCCTACGGTGAGACAGTTGAAGTAGTCGTCCACAAAGATCAAGATGCCGAGGCATATCGTTGCAATCTGTGCTCCGACTTTTGACTTGATGCGTGTCTTTGCCCAGTTTCCAAAGGCGATGGAACCGCCGGACTTGTTCATGAGGGCGACCATGGTCCCAAGAATTACGAGGAAAAAGAGAATGCCGACATTCCAGGGGTCGCTGACTTGCTTGATCATGCCGTCTTTGAAGACTGCGTTTAGGAATGCGGGGAAACTCCCCTGGCTAATGAACAAGCCTCCCATAAGGACGCCTATGAAAAGCGATGAGTAGGCTTCCTTTGTGATGAGTGCGAGGACGATTGCCACGATGGGCGGTACCAGCGCCTAGAATGTTC
The DNA here is from genome assembly GCA_045598645.1 of Fibrobacter sp. GTDB lineage: Bacteria > Fibrobacterota > Fibrobacteria > Fibrobacterales > Fibrobacteraceae > Fibrobacter. The sequence continues at coordinate 123,848 of JAZLMK010000110.1, read as the reverse complement.
CGTGGGCAAAAAGCCAAGTTTCTACAACTTGCTGTTCCATGATTTACTCCTGTGTTAGACGTCCTTGCCGTGATGGGCAAGGAATGCTAGTAAAAAAAATGCTCCAGCGATGATGCCGATTAGTGGAAGGTCTGCTTGACTTCGAAGAAAAAGTTTTAAATAGCGGACCAGTTGCGACGTCAAGAATGCGTACCCTGCACTGCAAAGTACGATGAACAAGGCAAATCGACCTATAAAGGGGATGCTCCTTGTAATTCGTTTAAAATAGTTGTTGATGGATTCTCCGTAAATCATCAAAAGAGTTGCTACAAGGCCTATGGAGATGGAATTCATATGGAAACGGAGAAAGTCAGCAAACTGGTGTATGTAGGGCTGCATAATGCAAAAAATATAAGTTTTTATGTATATTATGAATGATGCTTAACGAAAATTTACCAAGCCCCGAAAAAATTTTCCCGAAATCGGGTGTCGATTTCATGACGAACGTGAAGCCGACTATCAAGAACCCGAATGTTGTTGTGGGGGACTTCACCTACTTTAGCGATGTTGATTTTGAAAAGCATGTCACGCATCACTATGACTTTCTCGGTGACAAGTTGATTATCGGAAAGTTCTGCCAAATTGCGGCGGGTGTCGAATTCGTAATGAACGGGGCGAACCACCAGATGAGCGCTGTCTCTACTTTTCCGTTCTATGTGATGGATGGCTGGGATGCAAAACCACCTGCCCCGACGAACATGCCCATGAAAGGCGATACCGTTGTCGGAAACGATGTGTGGATTGGTCAAAATGCGACGATTCTCCCGGGCGTGCATATTGGCGATGGCGCAATTGTCGGTTGTAATAGCGTGGTGGCAAGCGATGTGCCTGCCTATACGATTGTCGCGGGGAACCCTGCACGGCCAATCCGTAAGCGCTTTGACGATGAACTGATTTCCCTTTTGGAAAAGTTCTGCTGGTGGAATAAAAGTGTTGAAGAAATCAAGGCTCTTGTGCCTCTTTTGATGTGTGGTGATTTGAATAAAGTAAAAAGCGAAATCGCTGGAATGGTGTAGCCTTGAGCGAACAACTTGTATTCACGGCGAGTGTTGCCGGTTTTGAAATGGACTACATGAAGTTCGGTCGTGGTCCGAAGGCGCTTGTGATTTTGCCGGGAATGAGCCTTATGAGTGTTATGCCGATGGCACCTTTGTGTGCCGGGGCCTACCACTGTTTCACTGAAGACTACACGGTTTACCTTTTCGATCGTCGCAAGGAATTTGGCTTAGGCTACTCCATCGACGACATGGCGGCCGATACGGTGAAAGTCATGAAAAGCTTGGACCTTTCCAAGATTGACGTGATGGGCTTTTCGCAGGGCGGGATGATGGCCGAATTGATTGCCGAAAATCATCTGGAACTGGTGCGCAAAATGGTGCTGGGCTCGACGTTTTCGCGGGCGAATGCAGTTTCCAATGCGGTGTTTGACAAATGGATTCGCTGGACGCTCGAAGGCAAGATTGAAACGTTGATTTCTGATTTTGTCGATAAACTTTATACGGAAAGAACGGCGGAACTTTGCCGTCAGTCTGTCATTGAAGCGAATCGTGGCGCGACATCGCGCGATAGGGAAAAGTTTATTGCCATGGCGGAAGCGTGCAAGGCTTTTGACGGTTACGAGGCGCTTGCAAAAATCAAGTGCCCGACTCTCGTGCTTGGCGCCGCGTTAGACAAGGTTCTGGTTGCCGATTCATCCGTTGAAATGTACGAAAAGATAAAAGCTTCCGGAACGCCCTGCGAATTGTGTATCTACGAAGGCTATAACCACGCCGTGTATGACGAAGCCCCGGATTACCGCAATCGCGTCCTTGAATTTTTGAGAAAACCGTAAAATATTATTTTGCGAATCCGGGTGCGGGCAAGTGCATGCCGGCAAGCGTAAAGCCGTTTTGCTTGGCCAAGTCCATAAGGCGTTTGCGGCTTTCTGCTGATTTTTCTTTGTCCATGTCGTAGTTGGAGTTGATTTCGGGGTGGTCTTTCTGCAGGGCGTATCCATGCATCAAATCTCCGATGACGAGAACTCCTTCGACTTGGAAAACGGTGTGGCCTGGAGTGTGCCCGATGGCGTCTAGCGCAGAGATGTTGTGCGGAAGCGTCTCTCCGAATTCGAATAAATGAAGCTTGTCTTTATAAAGTTCGATGACTGCTTTCTGCAAATCGTTCTTGGGGAGGTTTAGCCAAGCGTCGTGCTCAACTTTCGCGAGATAGATTTCTGCGTTCTTGAAGACTTTCTGCGGGTTGCCTTCCTGCATGCCGGAGACAAGCCCAGCGACATGGTCCACATGCATGTGGGTGATGTAAATCTTTTTGATGGAATCGGCGGGAACTCCGAGTTGTTCTAAGTGCATTGCTGTTTCGCCGCCGAAACTTCCGAGGCCTGCGTCAAAGAGTGCGTATTCGCTGTCTGCTTTCAGCAGAAAAGTGCTTACGGAAGCCGGTATGCCGTTTGGCAGGTTGACGCTTGCGAAAAGGGAATCGCTTGCATCGCTAAAAAGGTCGCGGGGCATGAGCCTTTCGCCCTTGTTGTCCTTGATCCAGGTGAGGGTGGCCCCGCTTGCAAGCTGGATGGTCTTGGTGCCTTCGGGTTCTGCGGTTTCGGTAGTTGCGTCTTCTGCTTTTGGTTTTTCCTGATTGGTGCTGCATCCTGCAATAACGAATGCTGCAATGGTAGCGATAAAGGCAAAATTCTTCTTCAATCCCATGGTAAGACCTCCTTGATTTGCGTAAAACATATATATTTCATTGCATGAGCAAAGATTGTTTTGCGGTTTTCTACGACTTCACGAAGGTAAAGGCCTGAATTCGTGCGTAAAACTGGACGAAAAAAGCATCTTCCGATGAATCGCTCGCAAATGATGCAGGCGGTTCATTCTAAAGATACCAAGCCCGAAGTCAAGGTTCGTCGGGCATTGTTCCGTGCAGGTTTCCGTTACCGCTTGCAACGGCGTGACTTGCCGGGGACTCCGGATATATTCGTTTTGAAGTATGGCGTGGTGGTGTTCATCAACGGCTGTTTTTGGCACCAACATGGTTGCAAGCTTACAACGCGCCCCAAGAGCAATCAGAATTTTTGGAACGAAAAGTTCGATAACAACATCGTGCGCGACGTGAAAAACTCGTGGAAACTTTCGTTACTCGGGTTCCGCGTGGCGACACTTTGGGAATGTTCCCTGAATGCGGATTTTGACCGTTCCATTGAACGCCTTGTCGCTTTTATCCATAGCGATGAAGAGACGATTGAAATTTAAAGAAAAGGATTTAACTTTGATTGATTTTAAGAAAAAACTTTTTGAATTGCGCGATGCGGAATATGCCGCATTCCAGGCGAAGCTTACTCCGACGGTTCCTGCGGAGTTGTTCATTGGCGTGCGTGTGCCCAAGGTACGTGCGCTCGCGAAGGAACTCATGAAAACGGCCCAGTCCAAGACGGCGGAAGCGGGCGCGATGCAAACGGCCATTGACAAGTTTTTGAATCATTTGCCGCACAAGTATTACGACGAAAACATGCTGCATGGACTTTTGATTGCAGAAATCAAGGATTTCGACAAGTGTGTTGAAGTTACAGATAAATTCTTGCCGTATGTGGACAACTGGGCTGTTTGCGACATCATGTCGCCGAAGATTTTCAAGAAGAACAAGACAAAACTCCTCGAAAAGATCCGTGAGTGGGCCGCTTCGAACGAGGTTTATACGAGCCGCTTTGGCGTAGAAATGCTGCAGTCGCATTTTTTGGATGAGGATTTCAAACCGGAGTTTCTCAAGATTCCCGCTGCGGTCAAGGGCGAAGATTACTACATCAAGATGATGGTGGCTTGGTTCTTCGCGACGTCGCTTGCCAAGCAATGGGAAGCAACTATTCCGTATATTGAAAAGAAAAAACTTGCGCCGTGGACGCACAACAAGACTATTCAGAAGGCGATTGAAAGTTACCGCATTTCCGACGAACAGAAGGAATACCTTCGCACGTTGAAATGTAAATAGCGTCGCTCGGTTTAAATGGCGCTAGCCGATTCGCTGTTCGTACGACTTTTTTTCTAAATTTTCGTGCGAAAAAAAAGGTGAGTTTACTATGGATTGGAAAAGTGCGTTTCAGAATATGAGTCCCGAGATGAAGGAACAGGTCATGAACATGGCCAAGGCCCGAGTCAAGGAAAAATTGAAGAAGTGGTTTTCGCTTCCCGTACTTACGGTGCTTGCCCTTGTGATGGGTGCCGTCGTTGGCGCCCTTACGGCCTGCTTCGGCGATATTCTCTTGAAGTTAACGGATTTGCGCTCGACGCATCCGCTTTACTTTATTCCGTTCTTGGCGGGTGCGGGTGCGCTGATTGTTTTTGCCTATCACAAGTTCGGTCGTTACACGGATCGCGGCATGGGAATGATTTTCGCCGTGGGACAAGGCAAGGAAAACGAAATCCCATTGCGCTTGATTCCTATGGTGGCGGTGGGGACTTGGCTTACGCACTTGTTTGGCGGTTCCGCTGGCCGCGAAGGTGTCGCGGTGCAAATCGGCGCATGCTTCGGTTACAACATCAGCAAAAAGTTGCCGTTCGAAAATGCGAGCCACATCATGCTGGTGGCGGGAATGGCGGCGGGTTTTGCCGGCCTGTTCCAAACGCCCATGGCGGCCACGGCTTTTGCTCTTGAAGTCATGATTGTCGGCCATTTGGATTTGATGGCGCTCCTACCCACGGTTGTGGCTGCGTTTACGGCGTGCAGGGTTTCCAGTTTTCTCGGCCTCGAAAAGTTCTCCGTCGATTTAAACGAACTTTTGGGCAGTGCGGCCCAGGGTGTTGCCGGTGGCGACTTGGATTGGACTTCGCCAGCCTTTTACGTGAAACTCGCTGTGCTGGGCGTCGTGTTCGGCGTTGTGGGCGGCGGTTTTGCGAAAGTGCTTAGTTTGTCCAAAGGCTTTTTTGCGAAAAAGTTCCCGAATCCGATTAAGCGCATCGTGATTGTGGGCGCTAGTTTGAGCGTTGTCTTTTTGCTGTTCTTCCAGGGGCGCTATTCCGGCTTAGGCACGAACCTGATTGACATGTGCTTTGGCGGTGCTGCAGTCGATGGCGGGGCTGCAATTTACAACTTTGACTGGCTCTTGAAATTTGCCCTGACTATCGTCACCCTTTCGGCGGGTTTTATCGGAGGCGAGGTAACGCCCTTGTTTGCCATTGGCGCCACTCTTGGGACGGCTGTGGCTGCCTTGTTGGGCGTTCCGCTTCCCTTGGCGGCGGCTCTTGGCTACGCGGCTGTTTTTGGCAGCGCGAGTAATACGCTTTGGGCTCCGATTCTCATAGGCTGCGAAGTCTTTGGATTCCAAAGTTTGCCGGCGTTTTTTATTGTCTGCGCGGTTGCGTACGTTTGCAATGGCGGTGTTTCCATCTACAGCCAGCGAAAAATCCGTTTCAGATAGAGAATTCCTCAAAAAAGCCTCCATTTTGGCAATCATCTCTCATTTCTAGTCCCTAGATCCTAGGTCCTAGCCACTAACCTCTCGTCTGTTTTTTATATTTGCAGGCACTATGGCAAAGATTCTATTTAAAAAGCAACTTTCTCCTGCGGTATTCCAATTCCGCGTCGAGGCCCCGCTGATCGCCCAAGAACGTAAGGCCGGCCAGTTCATCATCCTCCAGACCAATAAGGACAACGGCGAACGCGTCCCCCTGACCATCGCCGATGCCGATACGACTGAAGGCTCCATCACCCTTATTTTCCAGACTGTCGGCAAGACTACCACCGAACTCTCCCGTTTCGAAGTCGGTGACGATATCCCGGTCCTGGTTGGCCCGCTCGGCTCCCCGACCCATATCGAAAAGTTTGGCCACGTGGTTTGCGTTTGCGGTGGCGTGGGCATTGCCCCGATGCACCCGATTGTGCAGGCCCTCAAGGCAGCTGGTAACAAGGTTACCCTCATCATGGGTGCCCGTAACGAAAGCCTCTTCCTCATGAAGGAAGAAATGCAGGCCCTCGCCGACGAAACGATTTTCATGACGGACGATGGTTCCTATGGCCGCAAGGGTCTTGTGACCGAACCGTTGAAGGAACTCTGCGAAGACACGAAGGGCAAGCCGGACATGGTGATTGCCATCGGTCCTCCGATCATGTTGAAGTTCTGCTCCCTCACTACCAAGCCGTACGAAGTGAAGACCATCGTGAGCTTAAACAGCATCATGGTGGACGGAACTGGCATGTGCGGTGGTTGCCGCGTGACTATCGGTGGCAAGACGAAGTTCGTCTGCGTCGACGGTCCGGAATTCGACGGCCACGAAGTCGACTGGAACAACATGCTCCAGCGTATGGGCGCCTTCAAGCCCCAGGAACAGGAAGCCATGCACCGCTTCGGTGCAAACGATGGCCACAAGTGCAATATTGATAAGGCTGCCGATGCCAAGATGGGAGGCAAGTAATGTCTGAATTTATGTCTCGCGAACAACTCGATGCCGCTGCCAAGGCGGAACTTGAAAGAATCAAAACGCTTGAACAGCCGCTCAAGCCGAAGGACAAGCAGTCCATTCCGGCACAGGAAATGCCGCAGTTGGAACCTTCCTACCGCGCACACGTGATGGAAGAAGTGGCTTGCGGTTTCACCGAAGCCCAGGCTATCGTCGAAGCCAACCGCTGCCTCGCCTGTAAGAAGCCGTTCTGCGTTGAAAGCTGCCCGGTTCACATCGACATTCCGGCCTTCATCGCCGAAATCGCGAAGGGTGACTTCAAGGCCGCTATCGCAAAGATCAAGGAAACGAGTTTGCTCCCGGCCATCTGCGGCCGCGTTTGCCCGCAGGAACGCCAGTGCATGATGAACTGCACCATGGGTAAGCTCAACAAGGACGTGAATAAGGCCGTGGGTATCGGTCGCTTGGAACGCTTCGTCGCTGACTGGGAACGCAACAACGGTGCTACCGAAGTGCCGGCCGTGAAGCCCGCTACTGGCAAGAAGGTTGCCGTTATCGGTTCCGGTCCTGCAGGCTTGGTCGTTGCTGCCGACGTTCGCCGCGAAGGCCACGACGTGACCATCTTCGAAGCTTTCCACAAGCTCGGTGGTGTGGTCCGCTACGGAATCCCTGAATTCCGTCTTCCGAAGAAGATTGTTGACCGCGAAATTGAAACTCTCGCTGCCATGGGCGTGAAGTTTGAGACAAATTTTGTCATTGGCCGTACCCGCAAGCTCAAGGACCTTATCGAAAAGGACGGCTTCGACGCCGTGTTCGTCGGTACGGGTGCTGGTCTTCCGCTCTTCATGAACATTGAAGGCGAAAACCTCGTTGGCGTGTTCGCTGCCAACGAATACCTGACCCGTGCAAACCTCATGCGCGCCTACGACAAGGAAAATGCCGATACCCCGATGTGGCCCGGCAAGAACGTTGTCGTTCTCGGTGGCGGTAACGTCGCCATGGACGCTGCCCGTATGGCTCTCCGCCTCGGTGCCGAAAAGGTCCGTATCGTCTATCGCCGCGGCATGAGCGAACTTCCGGCCCGTAAGGAAGAAGTCCTCCACGCCCAGGAAGAAGGTGTCGAATTCTGCACCTTGCAGAACCCGGCCAAGATCCTCGGTGACGAAGCCGGCCACGTACGCGGCATGCTCGTCGACAAGTACGAACTCGGCGAACCCGATGAAAAGGGCCGTCCGCGTCCGGTCAAGCTCGAAGGTCAGAGCTTTGAAATCGAATGCGACACCGTTCTCGTTGCCATCGGTAACGGTTCTAACCCGCTCATCAGTAACACCACTCCGGAACTCTCCGTCGACAAGAAGGGTCACATCCTTCTCGAAGATGCCGCCGCCAACAAGACTTTCATGGAGAAGGTTTATGCCGGTGGCGATATCGTGCTCGGTGCTGCTACTGTGATTCTCGCCATGGGTGAGGGTCGCCGTGCTGCTGCAGGAATTAATGAATTCCTCAAGAAGTAATTCTTAAAAAGAATTTCGTGAAAGGCCCCGCTTCGGCGGGGCTTTTTTTGGCTTGAAGGCTTCGCTGTAAGTTTGTACGTTTTTTCGGCTGTCTTTTTGTTGTAAAACCTAGCAACGTGTTACCATCTTTTTTCATACGGATGGGAGGGGGTTTTGTTATCTTTGAGAGCGGATTGGTGTATGGAACCTTTTTAAAGCACAAAAAAGGGGGATTTTTCCCCTATTTTGCCTTTTTTAAAGGTTTTTCCATTTTTTTGTTCACCCATTTTTACACAAAAAGGCTTTTAAAGCGGGCTTTTTTAAGTAGATTATGGGAAACAAAAGTGAACCGAACCCATACACGGGAGTATATATGCTCGACCTTCTTGCGGTCCAATCCAGTACGACCAATGCGACCATCATTACGTTGGCCTATACCCTTACACTTGCCTTTATCCTTTCGTCCATGATTGGATGGACTTACGAGAAGACCTTCCTTGGGCTTTCTTATTCCAGAAACTTCGTCCAAGGTATTGTTTTGAGTTCCGTGGTGGCTGCCACGGTGATGCAGGCCATCGGTGATAACGTCGGTCGCGGCCTTGGTATGATGGGTGCCCTTTCCGTGGTTCGTTTCCGTACGAGTTTCAAGGATCCTCGCGATATCATGTTTATATTCGCGGCCTTGGGCGCCGGCATTGGCTGCGGTGTGTATGCGTGGGGTGCCGCTGTGGGTGGAACTATCGCGTTCTGCTGCGTAGCCTTTCTTCTTTCTCGCACCGGTCTTGGCACCAAGCACTTCTTTGATGGCATGCTCCGCTTCGCCCTTCCTAACGAGGCCAACATTCGAGCCCAGGTCGAAGAAATCATGCGTACGAGTCTCAAGACGTTCATCCTTATCACCATGCGCGAAGTTGATGGGGGTGCCCGCCTCGATGTTGCATACCAGGTCCGCCTTCGTGCCACTAAGCCTGCTGCCGAAATTTTGAACGAACTCTCCAAACTTGAAGGCATTTCCGACATCCAGTTCATGATGCAAGACGCCACGACGGAAATGTAAGGGGGACTCAATGCGATTTTTAGAAGACAAACTCGATAATTTCTGGAATGCCCACAAGAGCAACCCTGGAGTTGCCTATGTGTATGGACACAAACTCTCCTTGGCCTGGATTCTTGGCATTCTGTTCATTTTCATCCTGGGTTTTGTGTACCAGGGAAGTGCTGCCATGTTCAAGGGCATTGCCGAAGCGAGCGAAACAATCATCAGTGTTCCGAGTGCGACAGAAATTGTGAAGGTGCATGTGGTTCCTGGCCAGGAAATCCATGTGGGCGACACGATTGTTGAAATCAACCGCCCGGACTTGACTCTTCGCATCACCGAACTGACTCGTGAACTCGATGCAATTGAAGGACGCAGCAGCCTGAGTTCTGCAGAAATCGACCAGAAGGTGGCCGAAGTCAAGGCGAACCTCGATACCCGCCGCCTCACCTTGAATGCGGAAATCCGTAACCTTGAAACGGAATACCAGAAGAACAAGGAAATTTCCGCAAAACTCAAGAGCCTTTCTTCGAGCAAGACCAACAGCGATGGCGACGATGCCATGGCTATGCGCATCAAGAGTCTCAAGAACGAACTCGCCTTGGCCCAGAAAAGTGCGAACGAACAGATTGCCCTTTTGCGCGGTTCTAGCAAACTTCAGAAGACCAGTGGCAAGAGCGAAGCAGCCAACCTCAAGAAGGAACTGGAAGAACTCCAGAAGCAACAGGAAGAACTTATCCAGATTGCAAAGGAAGACTGGGTCGTGGGTGACGTGAATGTTCGCGATGGAGAAAAGGTTTCCAGTTTCGCTCCCATTGTTACGCTGACTCACAAGTCTCCGACTTTGGTGCGCGGCTATATCAACGAACAGATTTACAAGAACATGGATTTGGGCGAAGCCGTGAAGGTGACGACTCTTGCTGGAACTGGCAAGGCTGTCGTGGGCGAGGTGGTCGGTCTTTCGAGCCGCATCGTTCCGTTCCCCACCCGTATGTGGAAGATGCCTGAGTTCCCGGTTTACGGTCGTGAAGTCACGATCAAGATTCCCGAAGACAATCCGTTCCTGCTGGGTGAAATGGTGACTATTTCCGAAGCCAGTGTTAAACTCCTCAAGAAAAAGAACGAGAAAAAGTAATGAAGACTTTGTCTATTCTCCCTATAGCTCTTGCTACAGCGGCCTTTGCGGCACCTCTTACTTGGGAACGTTTGATTCAGTCCGCCGAGACGGATCCACGTTTCGAGGCTGCGCAAAAGCGTGCCGAGGCGACATCGTCTAGCCAAGGAACGAAACTTTGGGACAAACTGGAATTCCGTTACAAGTTGGACGGCTTTAGTTTTGCGAGACATGATTTTGAACTTCGCATGGTTCCCAAGAGTTTTGGCGAAGGCCGCGCCGACAAGGATCGTTACGAAGCGCAAAAGAATTACGAACAGGCTCGCTTTAGTGTAGAACGTTCGCTTCTTCTGTACGATCGCTACGAACGCGGAGTGCGCTATGTGCTTCGCAAGAAAATCAACGAAATCAACAAGCAGTTGATGCAGGTCAATGCCGACCGTATCGAGGTCCTGCATCTCAAGGCGGGCTCTGCCACGTTCAATCCCGAAGACTTGATGACGGCTCTCGAAAAGTCTGCTGCCCTCAAGGCGGAATTGCTTTCGGATAGCACAGCTCTTCGCGATGCAGAACTCAAGATGAAAATCTGGGTTCCGGATTTTGACGGTGTTGAACTGGATTCCTCGTTCCTCCCGACTATGGAAGAGTTGGAACAGAATCTTGCCGGCGGCGTCGAAGTGAGCGAAAGTTTTCCGCAGGTGGCTATGGCCAAGGGCAAGCGTGACGATGAAGTCGCTCGTGCCAAGCAGGACGTGAGCAAGGAACGCGATTACATTTCCCATATCGGTATTGGCTATTCTCTTGAAATCGAATCCCTTATGGAAAAGTACAAGGACTTGGATGCCAAGGACGTCGCATACGAATACGACGAATACCAGTTGGACTACCTCGAAAAGTATCCCGACGCCGGTGCAGACGATGGCCGCACCATCCGTAAACTCGTGAAAGAAACGGATGACCGCTCCACTGCAGACAAGTTCTTTGTGAACCTCGCTTTCCGCTTGCCGTTCTTCGACAGCAACAAGGACGGTGACCTTCGCAGCCAGGTGGCGACCTTGGATGCCGAAAGCGATTATCTGGACGACGTTCGCGAAATCAACCAGAAGGTGGCGCGTCTTTCCGAAGAAGTCGTTGCGCTGGTCGGTCAGTGGAAGGTGCAGAAAGAATATGCCGAACAAGTTAACGCAAGTGGCTTTATGGAACAGTTTGCCCGCAATGCCGGTTCCGATCCGCTTCTGTTGCTCCGCGCCAAGGAAAGTTCCCTGGAAAGCGACATGAAGGCTGTTAAACTGGAATACGATATATTCTTGCGTTATTTGGCTTTGCTGGATTACGCTGGCGGACTTGCCCGCCAGGGTGTCGTGAACCATCTTCGCGAAGGGCTTAAGTAATATGGCCGAAGCCCGCGGTTTTAGTCTTCTTGAACGCTTCGAACTGAAGTACCATATCCCTGTCGCTTGGGCAGACCGTATTGGTGCGTTTCTTGCTCCGTATTGCGAAGAAGACTATTATTCCAAGATTACACCGGGCGGTTTTTACTACATCACCAACTTGTATTTGGATTCCCCGAAGTGGACGTTCCTCGGATGGAAAAAGAAACAGTTGCTTGACCGTTTCAATATGCGCATTCGCACCTATGGCGAACACCCGGCGCAAGACGGAACCTTCCACTTCGAGTGCAAGCGTAAAATCCGCAACATTTGCTATAAAAGCCGTGCTACAATCAAGGGCATAAACCCTGGTGAAGTGTGGCACATGAAACCGGAAGACTGGCCGTGCAAAGGTGAAAAAGACCGCATGTACTTGAAGGATTTCATTTACAAGACGGAACTTCACAATGCGCATCCACGACTTCTTACGCAGTACAAACGCCGCGCCTGGTTCGGGCTTCGCGAGGAATATTCCCGCGTGACTATCGATACTGGAATGCGATTCCGCGAAGAGAACGGCTTTGACTACACCGTTGAACCGCAGTACATGCATTCCACGGGGCTTCCGAGATTCTTCCAGCCAGGCTGCGATGCCGTGCTGGAACTCAAGTGCCCTGCCGCCCAGATGCCGTTCTGGATGTTCGACCTTATCAAGACTTTGAACCTCAAACACGGTGCTTTTTCGAAATTTGGCAACGCTGCCGCCGAATGGAAGCGCGTTTACGAGAATCCTCGCCGCTTTAAGAGCCCTTATTGGACTCAACTGGCTGGAAATTTCGGCTGATTTTTTATAGTTTAGAAAGGATTTAATAGAGGACTATCCCTATGAAACTTCAAAAATGGTTTATGAGTGGCGCTTGCGTTTTCGCTCTTGGCGCTATGGTTGCCTGCTCCAGTGATGATGGCGAAAAAGAGGACAATCCGATTGGCGTACAGGGCGGCGACGAGCCCATGTCCAGCGTAAATGGTGAAGTCACTCCGGCTTCGTCCAGTACGGGTTCTGCACCGTTGTCCAGCGAAACTGGAACGGCGGTTGTCGAACCTGATGTCGACGATGGACAGAACCATGTGCGCATTACCGAAATCATGTACAATGCGCCGGATCAGTCCGCTTTGGAATGGGTGGAACTTACCATTTCCAGTGGCAAGGATATCAACAGCATGAAACTCCTGGGCCTCCGTCTAGATGGTGCTGTCACCTATGAATTTCCTGCTGAACCTTTGAAGGTGGGCGAGTACATCGTGGTGACCAACGACGTGGATTTGTTCAAGCAGACGTATCCGACTTTTGCCGGTCGTGTGTTTGGACCTTGGGATGTAGACCCGAAAACGGGCGTTACTGCAAAACTTGCGAACGAAGGCGATGCCATTGATGTGAAGCTGACTGGTAAGGACAATACGGAAACTGCAGCCTTTGGTTGCGAACCTCCTTGGGCGAGTCTTGCCAACGGCAAGGGAAGTTCCTTAGTGTTCAAGGGCGGCAATCCCGCACTGCCGACAGCCTGGGGTGCAAGCAAGCAGAAACTGGGCAATCCTGGTGCAGGTCCCGATGAATACGTGACTAGCGCCAATGTCCGCTTGAACGAAATCAAGCCTTTCGTGTTGGCCGATAACGAGCCCGGCTGGATTGAATTTTACAACGCAAGCGATGTGGATGCCGATATCTCTGGCTGGGAATTTGAATCCAAGTTGAAAAAAGCCAAGTGGACAATTTCTGCTGCGAATGCGGTTGTCCCTGCCAAGGGCTTCCTTGTTCTCGATGCGATTGCTGCAAACTTCGGTGACGATCTTTACCTGAGCGACAAGGGTGGCGAATTCTACCTGTACGAAGTCGTAGGCGGCGAAAAGACTGGTGTTGAATCTAGTCTTATGCTCCCGGCGACCTCGGGTACCGCAGGCGTTGTGGAAATCAGTGATGGTTCCATTGCACAGGGGGCTCTCCAGACTGAAACCAAGGGAACCAAGAACTCTGCCCTCAAGGTCGGCCCGGTCTTTATCAACGAACTTCATTACCACCCGAAGGAAGGCGATGCTAACGATGTTGAATTCCTGGAATTGGTGAACAAGGGGACCGAAGACGTTACTTTGTACTTCTCCGATGGAGGAGCCTCGCAGGGATGGAAAATTGAAGGTATCCGCAAGGAATTTGTGGGAACGGATATTTTGCCTGCCGGTGGTATGATGGTGCTTTTCCCGGATAGTTTAAGCAGAGTTGCTGGATTGGGTGAAGACGGCCTCCGCACTCGTTATTCCATTGATGCTTCTGTAAAGATTGGATTCTATGAAGGTAGGCTTTCGAACCGCGGCGAAACGGTTGCCGTCAAGCAGCCGTTTGCTCATGCCCCTAGGGAAGACGGTGTGGGCAATCAGTGGTACTACGATTGGTCCGATGCGACCCTTTATAGTGATAAGTGGCCTGGAACCGACTTCAACAAAACCGATGGATTTGGCTTGAGTCTGCAGCGAGTGGACTTTGCCACAATGGGTTACGAAGCCTCGGCCTGGAAGGCTGCAGCCCCCACTCCGGGCAAGTAGTTTAATAAAATTTCGGTTTAAAAACGTTCCATTCGAGGATGGGACGTTTTTTTATGACAAATTGTGATTTCAAATGGCTCTTTGTAATAATTTTGGTGTTGTTTAGTAAGTCTTGAATTTGCTATTTTTCAATTGACTATGAAACAGTGTTTGGCAATTGTTTTTTGTAGTTCCCTGATTGCCTCCGCAGCATCGCTCTCGTTGCAAGATGCCCTGGAAATGGCCAAGTCCGGAAACTCCCAGATTAAGGCTGAAAAAGCCAAGGTCGAAATGGCCGAAAGCGGAAAAACCGAGGCCCGTTCTCGTTTTATGCCTACGGTGAGTTTGAGTGCCGGCGTTACCAAAATCAACGATCCCATTGTTATTGACTTGAGCCGCTTGCAGGAGCCCCTGAGCGAAGTGGCTGGTGCTGCGGCTTATTCCAAGGCCTATATCGATGCCTATAACAAGGCTTCGGATGGCTACAATCAAGTTTACCAGGGCGCCATAGCCCAGGGTATGGACGATGCCTCGGCGAAAGCCGCTGCAGAGCAGCGTGTGGGCGGACTTCCAAAGGATTTGGCTCAGCAGAACGCCGATGCCTATAGCGCAAATGCAATCGAAAAAATTGAGGAAACTGAATTCGGCATGAAGGTGCAGGATGACCTGTTCTTCAATGCGCGATTGAGCGTGGTATGGCCCATTTTCACGGGCCTCAAGATTTATTCCGCCTATGATGCCGCCAAGGAGAATGTGAACGCCCGCAAGGCGGAATTCGACATGGCGCAGAACGCCATCCTTATGGATGTGGCATCCAAGTACTTCACTTTGCGCCTGTCCGAAGAACTCTCGGTCCTCAGGGAAACGACCAAGAGAAATTTGGAAGAGCATTTGGAACGTTCCAAGAAACTGGAAGCCGGAGGTCAGATTAGCAAGTCCGAACGCCTGCGTGCAGAGGTGGCCTTGGCCGAAGCCGAAAATGCATACGAAGATGCTCTGCGCGACCAGTCCCTTGCCCGCATGGCTCTAGCAAGCCTGTTGCACACCGACACGAACATTACAGCGACGACTCCGGTTGAAGCTCCCGAAATTACGCGGACCATGGACGAGTTCAAACAACTGGCCAAGGAAAAACATCCGGGGCTCAGACAGTTGCGCACGGAACGCAAGCGCAGCCAGGCCGCTGTTGGCGCCGCACGGGCCGATTATTTCCCGACAATAGCCTTGTTTGGTTACAAGGAACTGTACACCAAGGACTTGACTATCCTGGAACCGGAATGGGCTGTGGGGGCCAAGGCTCAGTGGGACTTGTTCAAGGGCGGCGAAACGCATTCCAAGGTGGCGAACGCAAAGGCCCTGGATCGTTCGCTTTCGAGCATGGAAGAAAGTACGCTTGACAATATCAACTTGCTTGTAGAAAAGCGCTGGCGCGAGTTGGAACATGCCAAAGGTCGGTTGACAAGTTTGGTGAAGACGCGCGAACTGGCCGACGAAGCCTTGCGCAGTCAGACAAAGGCCTATGAGGCTGGCCTTGCGACTGGCTTGGATGTCGTCGATGCGGAACTCGCTCTTTCGCGTTTACAGGTGGCCGATTTGAAGGCGCATTTCGATGCTGTCGTGGCTTGGCTTGGACTTTTGGAAGCGGCTGGCGAAGTTTCCGATGCGGGAACTTTGCTCAACAAGACGAAGCCTGTGGAAAAGACTCTTGAGCCCGCTCCCGCCCCTGAGCCCGCTTCTGCTCCTGCCGAGTCAATCGAAACGGCTCCCGCCCCAGAAACAAAGACTACGGAGAATTAATCATGACCGCTTTGAAATTGATTGGAAAACTCTTCGTCATTTTGACGTTGATTGCATTTGCAATCATGGGTATTGCTCAACTTCAGACTTTTGCGACTGCTCCTAGGGAATCGTACTTGCAGGGGCAAATGGAAGCGCAACGCGTATTGGTCGCTGGAAAAATTCCCGGACGCATAGAACGTCTGTTTGTCCACGAAGGCGATTTCATTCAGAAGGATTCGCTTGTAGCAATTATCAGCAGCCCTGAAATCGAGGCGAAAAAAATGCAGGCCCAGGGTGCTTTGGGTGCTGCCCGTGCGCAGGCGAACAAGGCGCGTAACGGTGCCCGTAGCGAAGATATTACTGCATTGAAGGCTATGGCGGACCGCGCGCAAGAAGCCGCAACTCTTGCCAAGAATACTTACGACCGTGTTCAAAAACTTTTCAACGAAGGCGTACTGCCCTTGCAAAAGCGCGATGAAGCCGAAACGCAGATGAAGGCTTCCCAGTCGGCAGCCGACGCCGCCAAGGCTCAATACAATCAGGCTGTTGCCGGTGCCCGAAGCGAGGACAAGGCTGCCGCCAATGCCTTGGTGATGCAGGCCCGCGGTGCTACCGCCGAGGTGGACGCCTACTTGGAAGAAACCAAGATTCGCAGTCCTATTAGCGGAGAAATCTCCTTGAAACTCGCCGAGGAAGGCGAAGTGGTAGGCTCCGGCATGCCGGTCGTTGCTGTTACCGATTTGGATGATTCCTGGGCTGTATTCCATCTCCGCGAAGACTTGCTCAAGAATGTATTCAAGGGCAAAAAGTTTGAATTGTTCATTCCTGCTCTCGACAAAAAAGTCGAGATGGAAGTCAGTTATATCGCCTCGGTAGGTGATTATGCGACTTGGCGCAGCAGCAAGGAGAGCGGCGGTTTCGACCTCAAGACATTCGAAGTCCGTATGCGCCCTGTAGAAAAGGTTGAAAACCTTCGCCCGGGCATGAGCGTTCTTTTCCCGGTAGAGGCTATCAAGTAACAGAGGCGTTGCCGTGTTGAATGGCCTCTTGAACACCATCCGCAAAATTTATTTCAGCCACAACATTGTGCTGTGGATGATTATTCTTGTACTCCCTTGTGGAGTGTCGGTGTTCATGCTGGATATGTTTTCGTCGCAGATTGTCCAGCATGTGCCTATAGGCGTTGTGCGTCAGGATAATTCCAGTCTTGCCGATAAACTTGAAATGGGGTTCCGCTCCAGTCCAGTTCTCGATGTTGCGATGATTTGCTCAGACATGAGTGATTGCGAACATGCGGTCGTTCGCGGAGACATTCAATCGTTCGTGATGATACCAAACGATTTCGAACGTCGTGCCCTTCGCCTTGAAATTCCTGTGATTCCGGTTTATTCCAGTGGTCAGAACTATTTGACCAACATGTTTGCCACCAAGGAAATTCGCGCGGTGATTACGGACTTGGGCTCGGACATGTTTACCGCCCAGATTCAGGATCCTGTCAAAACTGAAATCCATTCCGTGGGCAACATGGAAAGCAATTACCAGGGCTTTTTGGCTCTCGGACTTGTGGCGGCGATGTTCCATTTGGCGGCGATGCTTGTCGCTGTGTATGTGGCGTCGTTTCCTTTGCGTGATCATCGAGTTAAGGAATTGCTGGGTTATGCTAAAGGTTCCCGTGCAACATTGTGGGTGGCGAGCATCTTGCCCCTGGACATCATTTTGTGGTTCGGGCACATGGCGTGTTACGCCTATTGCCACAGGGCGCTTGCTCCGATGAGCTTCGAAGAGTTTGTAATGGTGTCGGCTGCGCAACTATTCATGATTCTCGCTTGTTCCGGTGCTGGGTTCGTTTTTGTGGGCGTGGTGGGGGTCATGCGTATTGCGACAGGTGTCGCTGGCGTTGTGGGCGGCCCTGCCTTCGCTTTTGCCGGCCAGACGTATCCCTTGATGGCTATGCCTTTTGCTGTACGTTGCTTTGCTTTTTTGCTTCCGTTGACACACTCCCTGAAAATCCAGTCCATGATGCTTCTTGGCGATGTCGGCCTTGCACCATCGTGGAAAGTTCTTGAGTTGCTTGTCGGCATGGCAATTTTCTGGAATATATTCGGTGCATTCTTGATGTCCTTCCGTTGGAAACAGCATGTGCGAATTGAAAATGCCATGGCAAAGTCCGCATCGTTCATGTCGAAAGTGGAGGAAGACTAATGCTCAGTCGACTTCTGAAAGTGACTTTGACGGAATGGAAACTTTTCGTGACGGACCCTGCTGCGGTGCTTCTCCTGGTCGTAGCAGGAATTTTGTACGCTTTCTATTATCCTACGCCGTACATTTACCAGACTGTTTCGGAAGTTCCTGTCGCCATTGTTGATTTGGACCATTCCGGGAAATCCCGCGAATTGGTGCAGATGGCGATGGCCGCCCAGCAAATTCAGGTGACTGCTGTTTATGGCGACATGACGGAGGCCGAAAATGCTATGGCGCGCGAAGACATATTCGGGTTCATGGTCATTCCCGAGAACATGGAAAAGGATATCCGGAAAGGCGAACAGATTACCTTGAATATATTTACCCATGGCGCCTACGTGATGTTGCATGGGGCTATCGGGACTGCTTTTTCGACATGCGCACTCACCTTGGGGGCAACGCAGAAAGTCCGTCAAATTGCGCTTGAAAAGAAAGTCCCCTCGGCAAAGGCTATGGCCATGCGCGACCCGTTTCCTATAAGTATCCAAACGATGTTCAACAACACGGGGAGTTATTCTAATTACGTTGTACCCTGTGTCCTGATACTCATTTTGCAGCAGTCCCTGGTGATTGGAATCAGCATTTTGGGCGGTGCCCGTGCGCATCGACGTTTCCGCAAAAAGTACCGTGATAGCGAAGTGGAAAATGAATCCATGACCTATCGCTATTTTGGCCGCTCGTTGGCGTATTTCCTGCACTACTGCTGCTTTATCCTCTTTTATCATTGCGTCATTTACAACTTGTTCAATTTCCCGCGTCGTGGAGAACTTTTGCCCATGGCTGTTTTTGCCGTTGTCTTCTTGTTTGCCGTCATCAACTTCGGCATGGTCATTTCGCAGATATTTTTGCGCCGTGAAACCAGCATGCAGTTGTTCCTCTATTTGTCCATTCCCATATTGTTCCTGGCTAACTTCAGTTGGCCTACGTACTTGATGCCGACCGCCATGCAGACGCTTTCGTACATTCTTCCCAGTACATTTGCCGTTCCGGCCTGGCTATCCATTGAGCAAATGGGGGGTGACATATACGACGTTGCTCCCAAATTGTACGCTTTGTCCATTCAGGCTGTAGTTTATCTGGTCCTGGGACTTCTGCTTACGAAATTCCGCGACAAGACCCATTTTAAAACCGGTGATATGTAGAAATCCCTCTTTTTTTTGCGAATAGGGGCGTAGACATTCTTGTCCACATTGGAATAATAGGAATATCCTTTTTCTTACGAAAAAGGATATTTTAAATGTATTTGGAGAGGTGCTGACATGAAAAGAACTTTCAAGTCTAAACTGATGTTTGGTTTGCTGGGGGGAGTGCTTGTGCCCCTGGCGAATGCCGATATTTCTGTATCTGTTGATGCCATAGCCGGTGTTAAGAAGATTTCGCCTTACATTTACGGTCGCAACATCGACGTCATTGGCGATGCCGTCGAAAGCGATGCCGAGAAGGCTGCGGAACTTCTGAAGAATGAGCAGGCGTTTTATACGCAGGTGCTGGAATCCGGCATCCACATGATGCGCGCGAACAACGGCAACAACGCCACGCGTTACAACTGGCGCAAAAAGCTGACGGTCCATCCGGACTGGTATAACAATGTTTATTCGCACGACTGGGACATCACCGCGAAAAAAATCCAGGAGAACCTGCCCGGAGTGGATGCGCAGTATGCCTTCCAGCTGACGGGCTATGCGGCCTCCACGACGGATTACAATTTCGAGGACTGGACGTTCTACACCACGCACAACGAAACCTGGGCAAAGCAGACACTCGACCTTGCGGGTGGCGGCGAAGTTTCGGAAGACGGCCAGACGCTCGTGAAGGCGGGCGACTACTCGCTTTACAACGAAGCCTGGCCCGCCGATTCCACGGTGGGCATCATCGCGCATTGGAAAGACGAACTGAAGTACGACATGTCGCGTTTCCGCTACTGGAGCATGGACAACGAGATGGAAATCTGGAACGGCACGCACGCCGACCTGCCGCTCGATTCCGGCGGAGCCTTCCTGGTAAAGCAGTACATCGACGTGGCGAAGAAAGCCCGCGCCGCCTGGCCCGACATCAAGCTCACCGGCCCCGTGGCGGCAAACGAATGGCAATGGTGCAATATCGCCGGAAAGACGCCCGATAAAAAATGCTGGCTCGAGTACTTCATCGAGCAGGTCGCCGCCGAGCAGAAGGCTTCGGGCATCCGCCTGCTGGACGTGTTCGACATACACTGGTATCCGACCGAAAAAGATTACGGTTCCATGGTCAATTGGCACCGCGTATTCTTCGACACTACGTACAATTATCCTGGCGCGAACGGCATCAAGACGCTGAACGGCGGCTGGGATGAAAAAATAACCAAGGAATACATTTTCAAGCGCGTGAACGACTGGCTCGACAAGTACTTCGGCGAAGGGCACGGGATTACGCTTGCTCTTACGGAGACGGATTTTACACGCGGCGGCGCGATGACGTCGGCCCTCGTTTACGCCTCCTGGCTCGGAACCTTCATGGACAACGGCGTCGAAATCTTTACGCCTTGGACATGGGGCGACGGCATGTACGAAACAGTTCACCTGTTCAGTCGCTATGGCCACGAGTTCCGCGTGCAGTCCTCCTCCGATAACGATTCTCTGGTGTCGGCATACAGTTCCGTCAATGCAAACGGTGATTCCCTGACGGTCATCTTTGTGAACCGCGCGGAGTCCGAAACGCAGAACGTGAACCTGAAATTGGAGAACTTCAAGGCGGTAGATGGAACGGTGCCGACGTTCACGCTCGAAAAACTCACCGGAGAAACGTTCAAGTCGCATACCGAGAACGCCCTCAAGGCAGGAACGGCGAATGTCGCCTCCAATGCTCTCGCCCTCGCTCTTCCGGCGATGTCCATCACGGCGGTTGTTCTCAAGACTCTTGAACCCAAAATGGCTATCCCCGCAAAAATCGCCCGCACGAAAGCCGGAATGCTCTACGGCGTAAATGGCGAATGGTTCGTGGACAACTCCCGCGCAAATGTACTGCGAGTGGATGTGTTGAATGCGCTCGGGCAGAATGTGCTGCAAGTCCGCAACCTTGCCGCGGGACAAGTGCGCCTGGCTACGGAATCCTTGAAGGCAGGTTCTTATCTGGTGCAATCAAAAACCTCTACGGGAGTGCATGCCCAGCGAATGATTCTGCGCTAGTTTTTTTGACAGAATTGCAAAAATAAACGATGGACGGATGCTTGCACCCGTTCATTTTTTGTAAATTGGATTGTGAAACTAGAACTGATTGCTGTTTACCAACCACCAACTACAAACCACTAACCACCAACCACTAATCTATGATGTTCGACCCTTTATACATGACTATCCTCGTGATTGCGCTTGCTCTTTCGGGCGGCGTGTCCATGCTTGTTAAATCTCGTTTTGCTGCGGGCCAGAAGGTTAATATTTCCAGTGGCCTTACCGGTGCCGAAGTGGCGATGGCCATCCTTATGGACGCAGGCATTACCGATGTGACGGTCCATGTGCATCAAGGGTTCCTTTCGGATCATTACAATCCACTGAACAAGACCTTGAACCTCTCCAAGGACGTTTACTACGGCTGCAATGCAAGCGCCGCGGGAGTCGCCGCCCACGAAGTCGGCCATGCCATCCAGCATGCCCAAGGCTATTTCCCCATGTGGTTGCGCTCCCTTATAGTGCCTGCTGCAAACGTTGGGTCGAATCTTGGACCGTGGCTTGTAATCATTGGCATTATCTTGATGAGTTCCGGCCGCGCTCTCGGCTACTCCCTTGCCGTTGTCGGAGTTGTTCTTTTTGGTCTCGCCACGCTCTTTACGCTGGTGACGGTTCCCGTGGAATTCGATGCATCGAGTCGTGCCAAGAAGGCGCTGGCGCGAATGGATGTTGTTGCACAGGGGCGTGAATACAATACGGTTTCCGGAGTGCTTTTCGCCGCAGGACTCACATATGTTGCCGCTGCGATTACATCGATTCTCCAGTTGCTCTACTGGGCTTATCGTGCGGGTCTTTTGGGCGGTCGCAGGGACTAGGAGGCTATATGGCTGTAAAGACTTTGACAATCGAATGCCCTATGTGTAAGGGCGAAATCGTCGTCGATGCCGAGACAGGCGAGGTACTGAGCCACAAAGAGTACAAGAAGGAAGTCAAGTCCTTCGATGATTTCTTAAAAGCGCAGAGCACGCGCAGTTCCGACTTGGAGGCAAAATTTGTTGCAGCCAAGGAGGCCGAGAAAAGTCGCCGTGAACTTCTAGAAAAGAAATTCGAGGCCGCCAAGCAGAACAAGGACTTGAAGGATCCTCCGCCAAGCATCAACTGGGACTGATTTTAATCCTTGGCTCCGTAGATTACGGGGCCTTCTTCGTCATTGTCATTAGAAGATTCCGCGTTTTCCTGGGCCTGCGCTTTCTTGCGGGCGGCCTTTGCGCTGCGGTTCAAGTAGGCAATGTATTCGGCGTCCGTCATTTCGTTTGCGGCGCTGAACGGCTCGTCGCTTGTGTCGTCTTCAGCGGTGCTTGATATGTTGCTGTCGTCAAGGTCGGTTCTCGACGGTTCGTCCATGATTGGCTTTTTGTCGTCGCTATCGGTCGCTGTTTCGCTCGAGTAATACGCCTGGGCTTTTTTCATGAACTCCGCGAATTCTTCGTCGCTCATTTGCTGTGTGGTGGCAGCTTGCTCGCCGGAAGATTGTTCCGCGGGTGATTCGCTGTCGTCGACAGGGATTACAGGAGTTTCGACAGGCGTTTCTTCTGTTTTAACAGGCGCAAGTTCTGCTTCTGCAGTGGGCGCTTGTTCAATAGTATTTTCCGCTTCTGGTTTTGCGACGTTTTCTGTTGGCGTTTCAGTATTTGCCTGCGAGGCTTCGGCTGCGGCGTCCTCGGCCATCATTTCGGCAAAGGGATTGTCGGTGACTTCGCTCAAGTCTTCGCGACCTTCGAGCATGGCCTGCAAATCATCTTCGGTCACGTTCCTGCCGCGGGTAGTCCACAGTACGGCTTCTTTCATTACGGCGGCAATATCGCCCACGCTGCCCGCTTGCGAGCGTGCGATGGCCTGGTTGCGGATTTCTTCGACAAGGCCGGGCTTTACGTCGGGGTCTTTCGAGAAAAACACTGTTTCTCGAGCCATTTCATCGGCGTATTCTGCATTGTTCTTTTTGCGGTAAATCCAAATGGGGCCAAAGAGTTCGCTTTGGCGGAATACCAGTTCGTCGGTCTTGATCATCTCGAGCAAGGCCATGAATGTCACGGCGGCGACAATCGGGTGACTGTCGTTGTCGAGCAGGTCTTCGAACAGGGCGCGTCCGTTTACGCTCAGATAGTTGTTGATGGCCTGCTGACGGTCCTGGATGGTGACGTAGTCCAGCTCAATATGGTGGACCGTTTCGGAAATTTTTGTTTTGAGGCTTTTCTGGTAGGCGCGGAACAGTTGCCAAATGTTGGCGTCGGCGAGCGTGTCTTCTTCGTTCTGCGTCTTTTCGAGACGGCCGCGAGAGTACGTGCCGAAGTTCTTGCCTTCCATCTCCTGGAGTCCGCCGGCGACCTGCTTGAAACGTTGGTATTCCAGCATTTCTTGCATCAGTTTTTCGCGGTCTTCGTTGTATTCCTCGACAAGTTCAGGGTCGCGCTCTTCGGCGGGGAGCAATTCCTGCACCTTAAGCGCCATCAGACGGCTGGCCATGTACAAGAAATCCCCTGCCTTCGAAAGGTCGGTGTCGCCAATCTTGTTGACCCATTTCAAAAAGTCGTCGGCGATTTCGGCGATGGGAATCTGGTCCAGGGACATTTCCTTTTTCTGGACCAGGTAAACGAGCAGGTCCATCGGTCCATTGAACGAGCCGATGCGTACTTCGTAGTCTTCCTGTTCTTCGATTTCTTGTTCCACCATTGGGAAATAATATAGAAAAGACTAGAGGCGTCTGGTAGTGGCTAGTAAGCAGTGGTTGGCAAACAGGAGAAAGTTACGCGCTTTGCGCGGAGTCCCTAGCCCCTAACCACTAACCTCTAACCACTATTCCACTGTCACGCTCTTGGCGAGGTTTCTCGGCTGGTCCACGTCGTTGCCGCGCAAAACGGCAATATGGTAGGCCATCAGTTGCAGCGGAATGCAGGTGACAATGGGCATTAGCATGGGGATGGTCTTTGGAACCTTGATGATGTGGTCGGCGAATTCATCAAGCGGGGCGCAGTCTTCGGTGGTTACGGCAATCACGCGGCCACCGCGGGCTTTGATTTCGCGGACGTTGCTGATGACCTTGTCAAAGAGGGCGTCTTTCGGAGCGATGACCACGACCGGCATGTTCTCGTCGATAAGGGCAATCGGGCCGTGCTTCATTTCGGCGGCGGGGTAACCTTCGGCGTGGATGTAACTGATTTCCTTTAACTTCAGGGCGCCTTCCATGGCTACCGGATAGTTGAAGTGGCGGCCTAGGTAGAGGAAGTTGTTGGCGTTGCTGTACTTCTTTGCGATTTCGGCAATGGAGTCGGAAAGTTTCAGAGTTTCCTCGACCAGTGCGGGGAGGTCCAACAGGGCCTTTGCGATGTCGGCGCCAGTTTCGAAACTGAGTCTGCGCTGACGTCCGAGCAAAAGGGCTATCATGGCAAGCACCGTGACCTGGCTTGTGAACGCCTTGGTGCTCGCGACGCCGATTTCGGGGCCTGCGTGCAAATACACTCCGCCATCGCTGGTACGTGCAATCGTGGAACCGACTCCATTGCAGATGGCGAGTGCGGTCGCGCCTTTCTGCTGGGCTTCCTTGAGGGCCGCGAGAGTATCGGCGGTTTCGCCGGACTGGCTAATGGCGAGCACGAGCGTGCCCGGCTTGATAATCGGGTTCCTGTAGCGGAACTCGGAGGCGTATTCCACTTCGACTGGTACGCCCGCCAAGTCCTCAATCATGTATTCGCCGACCATGCCGGCGTAGTAACTCGTGCCGCAGGCGGTGATGATGATGCGGTTGATGTTTCGAAGTTCCCTGATGTTCGTGTCGAGGCCTGCGAGTTTCGCGTTGCCTTCGGCGGTAAGCAAGCGGCCGCGCATGGTATTGCGGAGAACTTCGGGTTGTTCAAAAATTTCCTTCAGCATGAAGTGCGCAAAACCGCCCTTGGCTACGGCATCGGCGTCGAATTCCACATCTTGGACTTCGCGCTGAACTTCGTGGCTGTTCATGTTCACGATGGAGTAACTGCCGTTCTTTATGCTCACCACGTCGTTGTCGTCTAGGTAGACCACCTTCTGGGTGTGGTTGATGATGGCCGATACGTCGCTGGCGAGGAAAAAGTCGTTGTTGTTGCCGATGCCCAGAATGAGCGGGCTGCCTCGGCGAGCGCCAATCAGGGTTCCGGGTTCGTCGCTGCAAATGACTCCAAGACCGAAGGTCCCTTCTATTTGCGCCAAAGCCTTGAGAACGGCGGACTTGAGATCTCCCTTGTAAAAACGGGCGATAAGGTGGGCTACCACTTCGGTGTCGGTTTCGGACTGGAATTTGACGCCTTCCGCGATAAGTTTCGTCTTGAGATTTGCATAGTTTTCGATGATGCCGTTGTGGACAATGGAAATCTTGCCGTCAAAACTGGTATGGGGGTGCGCGTTTTCTACGGTGGGGGCACCATGGGTAGCCCAACGTGTATGCGCAATGCCGACTGATCCGCACACAGGGTGCTTTTTCAGGGCGTCTTCCAGGGCGCTGATTTTGCCCGATGCGCGAACAACGTCAATCTTCCCGTCGTTGTTAAGGGCGACTCCCGAACTGTCGTAACCGCGGTATTCCAACTTCTTGAGCCCGCCCACCAAGATAGGAAGGGCTTCGCTTTGACCGATATAGGCGACTATTCCGCACATAAAAAATCCCTGAATTTGTAATAAAAAATGATTAACACGCATAATATATGAAAACTTTTGGTAAAAAAAGGTTTTCTGTGACCTAAATCACTGCTGATTTGCTATTTTAAAGAGCGACAAGTTTCAAATCAAAAAAGAGGATTCTTTATGAAAACAAAAATGATTGTGGCTGCTGGCGCCATCGCCATGCTTTTGACGGGCTGTGACCAGCTTTGCCAGGGTCCCAAAACCAAGACCGCCTTGGTGACCGACAAGGAAAAGTACAGTTACGCTCTGGGCGCCCATTTTGGCAACCAGGCCCATTTTCAGTTGGTGACCCGTGATTCCATTGATTTGGACATCGATGTGTTTATCCAGGCTTTCAAGGAACGTTACAACGAAGACAGCGCTCATTTCCTGATGAACGACTCCGTGATTTTCCAGACCCTTACCGATCTTTCCGCAAACCGTCAGGCCGAAAAGGTTAAAAAGGACAGCCTTGCTGCCGAAGCCAACAAGGCTGCCGGCGAAGCCTTCCTTGCTGCTAACAAGACTGCCGAAGGCGTCGTTACCACGGCTAGTGGCCTTCAGTACAAGGTAATCACCGAAGGTACTGGTGCTGTTCCGGGCGATTCCGATGTCGTCAAGGTGCACTACACTGGTACTCTTCTCGATGGCACCAAGTTCGATAGTTCCATCGATCGCGGCCAGCCTCTTGAATTCCCCATTAACGCTGTGATTCCGGGTTGGACCGAAATGCTCAAGCTCATGAAGGTGGGCGGCAAGGTCACCGCATGGATTCCGAGCGACCTCGCTTACGGTCCCCGTGGTCGTGGCCCGCAGATTCCGGGTAACAGCACGCTCGTGTTTGAAATGGAATTGATTGACACCCATGCCGAAGGCGCTCCTGCTGCAGAACCTGCCAAGGAAGAAGTCAAGGCCGATGCCAAGGCTGAAGTGAAGGCCGAAGTCAAGGCCGAAGCAAAGGCTGCTCCGAAGGCTGAAGCTAAGCCTGCTGCAGAAAAGAAGGCCGTGAAGGCTAAGGCTGCTCCGAAGGCTGAAGCTAAGCCCGCTGCCGCTGCTCCTGCCGCCGCTCCTGCCGCCGCTCCTGCCGCCGCTCCTGCCGCTGCTCCTGCCGCCGCTCCTGCTGCCGCACCTGCCGCTGCTCCTGCTGCCGCACCTGCCGCCAACTAATTTCTTTGTGAAATTGAAGAGACGCCACCTGAAAAAGGTGGCGTTTTTTTTATTATTTGCAGTGATTGAAAAATGAGGTTGTCGTGATACGCTTTGTTGTCGCTTTGTTTACGTTTGTGTTGTGCCTTGCCGGTTGCGGTGAAGAATCTAAAATTCAGGAACTAGTGAATCGTCAGAAAGAACTGATGCTCACATCCGACTCGCTGAAGGTTGAAATAAAGAAAATCCAGGATTTAGCCAACAATTCACGAATCATTAGCGATACGGTCCGCGCCGGTGAAGGCCCTTTCCATGTGTTCTCCCGCCTCAAGGCCCAGGTGAGCAATGGTGAAGAGGACTTGAGCAAGGTCTACCTGGCCATGCAAGATAGCGTGGAATTCAAACTCAGGGTGGGCGAAACCTTCTATGTCACCGTCGATACCAACAACAGGGTGCAAAAGTTCCGCTATGCCACAAACCCCATTACGGTGCATTTGGTCGAAAAGACTGATTCAGGTTTTGTATACCGCCTGGTAGAAAAACCGGTGGTGGTCAAGCAATCCATTTACGAGGGCGTTCTCGAAGAAGGCAGCACCTTGAATGGCATTTTGTTCAAGGTCGGCATTCCTGGCCGAATGGTGGGCATCGTGAGCGGGGTTCTCCAGTGCAAGGTGGCATTCCCCTTGGCGCGAGCCGGCGACCGCTTTAGAATCCTTTTGGAAGATTCCTATTACCAGGATTCCATCTGGGTTGGCGGCAAGGTCGTGTATGCCGAATTTGACGGACGCATTGTGGGCCACCACGAGGCATTCCGCTACGACGATGGTGATCCGAGAAGTACTTTTAACGCCCACTACACCGAAATGGGCGACGCCCTTATTTTTGACGGCCTTCGCTACCCCTTGGAAAAACTGCGCGTCACAAGTTCCTTTGGTTCCAGAGTGCATCCGATTACCGGCAAGCGCACGACCCATAACGGCATTGACTACGGTGCTCCTTCAGGAACTGTGGTGCATGCCGTGGCCGAGGGAATTGTTACGATTTCGGGGTACGATGAATATAGCGGAAACAAAATTGCCATCAAGCATCGCGATAATTCCGTGAGTTGGTACATGCATTTGTCTGCTCGTGGTGTAGGTGTCGGGGCTAAAGTTTCTCCTGGGCAGGCCATCGGCCGTGTTGGCTCGACGGGTCGAAGCACTGGGCCGCATCTCCATTTTGGATTCAAGAATGCCGTTGGTGCCTGGATCAATCCCACGTCAAAGACGATGATTGCAACACCTAAGTTGGAAGGCGCTCGCCTTGCTAAACTTAAACAGCAGGTGGTCGAAATTCGTAAGCAAATCGACTTGACGCTGGCCGCTCCTGCAGTGAAGGCGAACGACTCCACCGATGTGATGGTTCGTATGCGTAAGTTGAACTAGCCGTTTACTTGCGGGATACGTTCCCCATCGGAATTTTGCCTCGCTTGGCGATCATTCCCCCGAATTTTGGAATAGACTTGAAACGGGCGATGGCGGATTTATGCAAAGGCTGCCATTCGGGCTGCAGAGAAGTTCCGTAACCTGCGGTTCTTTGCATGGTCCCCTCTTTCGCAATTTCAATACCTTTTTCCAGAATCTTTTCGTAAACGTCGACTTCTGCGTCAGGCTTGATGCCAACCATGTGGTAGGTTTCGCCGTTCAGGTCGTAAGTAATGGATATTGTCGTCAGGGCTACTCCGTTCAAGTATGTCGGAATGATGGTGAAGGCACTGCCCTTACCGAATGTCGTTTGGCCGACGACGGGGCTGTGCGTGTTGTTGCTGACCGCCATTAGCAGGTATTCCGCACAACTTCCCGTCTCTCCGGTGACAAGGAATACGTAGTAGCGGTCTTTGCCAATCCCGTCTTTTGTGACAAAAACGGTATCGACGACGATTTCCGGTTTGTCAAAGTCTGTATCGACCTCGTCGTTCACTGCGTATTCCACAGACATCTTTGTATCCTTTGCAAGCATTTCCGAGGCGATGGCTTCGCACTGGTTTACGTACCCACCGGGATTGTCGCGGATGTCGATGATGGTTGCCTTCGTATTCATGGTCTCGTTCAGTGCTCGAACAAATTCTCCGTAGGTGCCGCTATCGCTAGGCGTGTTTTCGTTGTTGAACGAGCGGATTTCGATAATGGCGATGGAATCCCGGATGCTGTACACAACCGAGGGCTCGGGATAGGGGGTGATTTTCAAGTCGAGTTCCTTTTCGATGCGTTCACCGTTTTCGTTTCGGGCGATGACCATGGAAACCGAAGAACCTTCCTCACCTGTAGATAGTTTTTCGAACAGAATCGCGGAATTGACTTTGGCGCCGAACATAGAAACGATGGTGTCCCCGACTTGAATTCCCTGTTCGGCGGCAGATGATTTTAGATAAACTTGCTTTACGACAACGACGGAATCAGATTCGGTTGGAATCGCGTCGACTTTGATACCGATATCGTAGAGGGTTTCGCGTTCATTGAAACTGGTCATGAAATCCTCGTAGAGCATTTCGGAAGGGTCAATATACTGGGTGTAGGCATCGTTCATCAAATCGTACATCGTGTAGATGTCGAGAATTTCGGAGGGGTAGTATTCGAAAAGGCTGTCCGGGAAATATCGGTGCGACAAATTGATGTACCTGTCCGGAGCGTCGAGTCTTTCGTACCATTGCGAAAGTTTTGGTTCCAGACTGTCGCTGTGGGCGAATATGTACAGGTAATCTAGAATTGTGTAGGCGTACAGGAATTCGCTTTGAACATCGGTTATTTCAATATTGCTGTGTCCGGAAATTTTGCTTACGTCAATAGTTTCGTCGGTTCCGTCTACACTGCAGGCGGAAAAAAAAGTGAATGCGCTTAGGATTGAAATTGCAAGTGTCTTTTTTGCGATGCTCATCAGTTCCCTCCTTTTTCAAAGATTGCAGGTACGTCGGAGTAAATCATTGCCCCGCCAAAATCGGAATTTCTGCCGAATACTTGCGCGGGTCTTGTTTTTAAATGGGCGCTCTTGTTTGAATGGCTCTTTTTCCCGAAATGTTTTTCCATGGCGCTTATGGCGCAGGAGTCCGTCGCAATTCTTCCGCAGTCGTACATGGGCACGACTCCTTTTTTGTGGTAGGAATTTCCTTTGGGCGTTAGAAATTCAAGATTCGTGATGACGGCGAGTCCGCCTGCCTTCGTTTTCCAGTTGGTTTGTCCGATGCCCTTGCCGAATGTGGTGGTTCCCACTAAAGGAATGTCGGTTAATTCCGTTACTGCCACTGCGAAAATTTCTGCGCAACTCGCGCTGTTGCCGTTGGCAAGAATCATGAACTTGCCTTTTTCTCCAGGGTCTCCCTTGGCGGCGAACGTGGTTTGTTTACGATTGACGCGTTTGCCGTCGCCTTCAAATATTTTCCACGATCTTGTAGAAAGGGAGCCTTCCGGTACGAACAAGTCTGCCATGGGGACGCATTGGTTTACGTGACCACCGGGGTTCCCGCGGATATCTATGATGCGGGGCGCTGTTTCGTTTTGTGTGGAATCCAGATAAGTCTTGAGTTCCCCGTAGGTGCCGTTTTCGTAGTCGGCGGTGTTCGGCTTGAATTCGGTGATGGTGATGAATATGGTTCCGTACAACGTGTCGATGAATACCGTGGGCGCGTAGATGTCCTCTTTTTTGAGGGTGACTCTTTTTTGCGTGGAATCATGCGCCACCAGGAGTTCAACGGTGGTCGAGGTGTCCAAAACGCTGCTGTAGATGTTCTTCGCATTTGCGTCGGACAGGTCGTGACCGTTTATTTCAAGGATGTTTGAGTAGCGTTCGATTCCTGCGCGGTCTGCTGGTCCGCCCGGATAGACTCTGTATACGAAGAGGGGGTACTTCCTGTCGGGGACTGTAAAGTATTCCATGCCCACGTCGCCCGGCACGAAACTTGTATTGATATGGATTTCGGCGGATTCGCTCTTGGCGGGCGGGTAGTAACGGGTGTAGGGGTCCTTCAGGTAATTGTAAAGGACCTGGACCGAGTCCCCTTCTTCGGGGAGTCCGGGCAATTCTTCTTCGAACAGGTAGGTTCGCTGAAGCAGCCAGTAGTTGTATTCGTACTCGCTGGGCGTGCCGGTGGCTTTTACCGGTTCTAAAAAGTTGCTGCAGGCGGCAAGACCCGCTAGGCACAGTGCGAGCAGGCCTCGTTTCATACTACTGGTCTATCTTGAGATTCTTCTTGTCAAGCAGAACGCGGGGGACTCCGGCTTCCATCGGGTTTTCGATAATCGAGATGGTCTCGAGGCTCTTGCATTCGGCGAGGCTTTCGGGAAGCGTGGCCAATTGGTTTGCGTCCAGTACCAGTTCGCGAAGTTTACCGAGTTTGCTGAACTCAGAAGGAATGGCGCCCAACTGGTTGCCGGACACCATGAAGATTTCCAGGTTCTCCAAATTGCTGAGGGAACTGGGGATGGAGGTGAGTTCGTTGTTGTCCAGGTAAAGCTTGACAAGACTCTTCATGTCGCCCAAGGAGGCCGGGATTTCGGCGAGCATGTTGTCGTGCAGGGAGAGTTTCACCACCTTTTTCCAATTGCCGATTTCCTGGGGGATGTCGAGCAACTGGTTCTTGGCGATATTTACCGTATGAAGGTTCTTCAGGTTGCCTACGGAAGCGGGAAGTTCCGAAAGGCTGTTGTAGCCAAGGTACAGGTTTTCGAGTTTCGTTAGGTTCCCGATGGTTTCCGGCAGTTCCATAAGGTCGTTTTCGCTAACGGACAGGCTCTTGAGGTTAGTGAGTTTTCCGAGTTCGTCGGGGAGTTCCACCAGCTTGTTGCGGTCCAGGTTCAAGTCTTCCAAAGTTTCGATTTCGAACAGTTCCTTGGGCAAAATGCGGAGATCTTGCTGGGAAAGGTCTAAAGACGTGGCCTTTTCTGCTTTTGCCTTGGCGATGGTATCGATCAAATTCATAATGGCTCTCCTAGTTGACTAACACAATAAATCATAGCATTTTTGCCGGAAATCGTGGGGAAGACCCCAAAAAAAAGTCAAAAAATAGATTGGCTCTGTCGGGCCAGACCGTACTTTTGGGTCGAAACTGCGAAAACGCCGCAAAAATCCCTTTTTTGCACGCTTATTGGGGGCGGGCCTAAAAAACATATACGCAATTGAACGAAATATTATAAATTATCCCATAGAATTGTTTGTTTTTTTTTACAAATCCGCGGAGGATCCTTATGCGCCACCTTTCTGCAGTCATGGCACTCTCTTTCATGGCGACTTCTGCCTTTGCCGCCATTGTTGTCGACTTTGTCGACCATAACAACTACACGACAAAGAGCGAAAAACTCGAGGATGATCAGGATTCCTGGTCTTCGTGGACTAAGGAAAACGGCGCATTGAAGACGACCATCAAGGGCGACAAGTTCTCGTCGGCGATCGTCGTGCCGCCTCCTGAATGCGATGCGGGTTACCAGAAACTTGTGGTAAGCTACACCAGCAATTGCGGTGATGGCAACAATATCGCCGCATACGGTTATGATGAATTTTACCCGACCGATCCCTGGTACGAGATTGGCTCGTTCAAGAGCGGGCAGGAAGTCAATGTTCAGTGCGATGCCTTTACCAAGATTGCGCTCCAGGCCCAGACATCCTCCGCAAGCGAATGCACCGTGACCCTCAAGTCCATCTTCATCGGCATGCAGAGCGAAATCCTTGTTGCCGGTGCGACCGTGCCGAACATGTCCGATTACAAGAAATCCGGCGACAGCATCTCGCTTTCGATTCCCTTCAAGGCACGGCTCGACAGCATCGTTCCCTCCTTTAGCGGCTACTTCGGGAGCGTGAGCCCGTCTACAGCCCAGGACTTTACCGAAGGGCCTGTCACCTACACGTTCACCGCCAAGTCGGGCACCGAGACGCAGACAATCGTGCTCTCTATCGCGAAACTGCCGGGCGATACCAACGCCTATGCTTCTAGTTTCGTCGGTTTTTGCTCCAAGCCGGACATTGTTACGGCCAAAAAAACATATTCGGACCCTCCAGTCGAACAACTGACTCCGTCTGTTTTGGCCAAGCAGGGCGTCCTTTGCAGCGAAGGGACAAAGGTGACGCACCCCAAGGGAGACGGGGATACGGGTACCGTGCTAATCGACCTGTACAAGTGGACGCCGGACTCCATCAAGACCAAAATGTATGGGCGCTGGAATATGGACGAGACCATTGTGGGCTTCTTGCCGTCGCAACGTGCTACACTAAAATGGTATTACAAAGGTGAGGAGATGGATAGCGTGAATCTATCCAAGACAGCCTTGGACCTTGAAAATACTGTGCTGCAATTAACCGCGGAGAACCAGAAACCTGTCCATTATTACAAGTTTAAGTTCAACGGCGTTGAACCCGAGAATATTGTGTACGAC
The DNA here is from genome assembly GCA_045598645.1 of Fibrobacter sp. Lineage (GTDB taxonomy): Bacteria > Fibrobacterota > Fibrobacteria > Fibrobacterales > Fibrobacteraceae > Fibrobacter. Next base: position 90,443 of record JAZLMK010000110.1, on the reverse strand, counting down.
ATGGTCTTGATAGACACCCTCAAGTCGGATTACTTCTATCCGAGGACCATATATGACCCGGAGACCCCGAGCGATACGGGTTCCATCATCTATGACCTCCCGTACAATTCCACTGTGGCGCCCAAACTGTTTGTTTGCGGTACGGGCGAGTTGTACTACATGAATTCGTATAAGAAATGCGATAACACCTTCCAAGTCTCCGATTCTTCCGTTGTTTCGGTCCATGGTGCCTTGAAAGGGTCTTCTGGCATGTACGTGACTTTGACCAACGGCTACGACAAGAGGCTCTACGCCATCACGCTCAACAAGCAGACAAAGGCTTGGCCCATGTTCGATGTTGCGGGTGTGTATGTGAACGATCATTCCCAGGGACGCCACTATTCGTATATCATGGCCGAGCCCGGGGATACAAAGCTCAAGTTTACTGTCCGGACAATGGCGAAGGTGGTCAATTCCGATGACGATGATTTTGGAATCGTGCCTGTGAGTACGAATCCATTTATGCAATATGGTTCCGTATTTGAGTCAGACAACCTTTGGGACACCGGCAGCAAAATCAAGATAACGGCCTTTAACGAGGACAACCAAAAGAGAATCTTGAGTGCTACGATGCAGACCAATTCCGAAAAGTCGGTTGCCGAGCTGCGCGGACTCTTTATACAGTTTGGGCCCACCAAGTTACCCGGAACCATCGACCAAGAAAAGAAGTTTGTCCAAGTAGATTTGCCGTTTGAGATGAACCTGAAACGCGCCTCGTTCACATGGGCGGGTCCTCATGGCTCCTATTGCGAAGAGTACGAGCAGAACGAGTTCTACGACTTGAGCGACACCATCAACTTTGTCATCCACTCCGCCGACAGCACAAAGAGCGCCACGTATAAGGTGGTCTTTGTCTACAATCCCGACGCATTCAAGCCTGCGCAAGATACGACGACGAAGGACACTACAGTCAAGGATACGACCGTAAAGGATTCCACCAAGGCGATTCCGCTGGTGATGAGGAACCTCGATGCCTCGGTGCGCTTGGCGGGTAACACGCTGTTGTACCTGGGCAACGTGGCCGATGTAAAGCGCCTGTTCGTCTACGATGCGCTGGGCCACATGGTTTACGCCAGGGTGGGCCTCGAGAGCGCCGCCATTGACGTGGGCTTCATGAACCGCGGCGTGTACGTGGTCAAGGTGGAGACATCGCACGGGCTCGTGATGCAGCGGATTGTCAAGCGGCGGTGATTCAGTCAGCGTTTTTCGGAATTTTTGAACGGTGTCTTATACTGAAAAAAGTTGTCACTGTACAAAAAGGCAGGTGCAGTGCAGGCTCTGTTAGGCCAGGCCGCATAGCAGCGAACATGCTGCGGACCGCCGAACGGTCATTTCAGCGTAAAAACATCGGTCATGCAGCCGAAAAACAGTTTTGGAAGGGCTTACGGAATGAGGATTTTTTGCTAGCCGGGCACAAGTGTACAGTTTGACCCGACAGAGCCAATAGATTTTTTGTACATTTGTTCACTAAAAATTGCCCTAAAATTAGGCTTTTTAAAAAAAGATTTGTAATTTTTTGCCCAAGATAGTGTTTTGAAACTATTTTTAGTGTGCGAAATACGGCATTGGCTCAACATATGTAACAAGATTATATGCTGAGACAATAGTATAATAATTGAGGAAAAAATGGAACTTACAAAATCGCAGGAACGCCGCTTAGCATTTGTCGCTAGCCTCTTGAGCTTGAATCCGAACGACCCTAACGATCGAATAAAGGCACTCCGGCACCTGAATCTAGATGAAAATGGATGTTTTCACGGATTTCAGTATTCTCAGGGTTTTATGGAATTCTTCATCTTCCTGGACGAAGACACTCCCCTCGAGAAAGTTGTCGCTCACTTGAACGCCGATTTGAAACAACTTCAAATTGCAGTTTTCCGCACTAGCGACCCGACCAATCCGTTCTTCCTTTCTCTCCGCGAAGAAGCCGACCCGTGGGCTGTAAACAAGATTAACGATGACGAAGAAGAAGAGGATGACGATACTCCGGCAAGTCGCCCGTACATGGAAACTCTCCAGATAACTGTACTTCGCACTCGCAGCAGCCGTGACGTTACCGACTCCGAACTGGAACGCACCCTCAAGGACATGCGTCGCAAACTTACCATCTGGAAGAGCGATGTGAAGGCCAAACTTGAAATCATGGCCGAGCACGACGATCTTACCAAGGACCTTCGTTCCGCCGATGACAAACTTGAAATTGTCATGGGTTCCGAACCCCTCCATCTCACTAGCGACCACGGCGAACTTTTCCTCGGTTTCTGCCCGATTCGCACGATTTTCGACTACCATGTTGCTTTGGGTAAACGCCTCAAGACAAAGCACAACATGGCTATTGTCTCCAGCAACATCCGTACTTATCTCGGTAACCTCACTCACACCAATGCCGCTCTTATCGATGCCTTCCAGACTATGGAAAGGAACGACGATGAAAACGTGAATGTGGACGACTTCCCGTTCCTCCACAACGGCATGACCCTCACGGGCGATGACCTGCGCGCCAAGGAACGCGATGGCAAGAAGGTGCTCGTTATCGAACGTCCCAAGATTATTAACGGTGCCCAGTCCCTCTTTACGTACGAACAGTACGCCAAGAAGAGCAAGAAGCCCGTGAACCCGCAGGTTCTCGTGAAAGTCGTTGTGCCGTATCCCGGTGCCGACAACTTCTTGAACCAGGTGACCATGGCCAACAACCGCCAGAACCCGGTGTTCAGTTACCATCTGCGTGCCGCCGATGACTTGCAGTTCTTTATTTGGCAGCGTTACCAGGAAGAAGGCTTCACCTACGTTTACAAGGATGGTGTTCGTCTCAAGGCTCGTACCCGTAAACTCGAAGTGCGCATGCGTCCCGAACTTGCGAAGACCTTGTTCATGATGGACGGCAAACTCAGCGAATGCCGCTCCAGCGATTGCATCTTCGACAAGGAAACTTTGTACCAGCGTTGCTTTGGTGCCTTCGTGCGTGTGTCCCCCGATAAGGAAAAGGATTTCGTTCGCAAGACCATCGCTTTCACCAAGGCTTGGCAGCTTCTTAGCCGTCTCCCGATCAAGATCCGCAAGGTGACTCCGGGCAAGGGCGTTTCTATCGAAGCCAACGATGACAACCCGCTGACAAAGATCACTTTCAACGGTCGTCTTGAAGATAAATTCATTTTCCGCAGCGCCGTCAAGGACTTGGTGGTGGCTCTCGCTCTCAAGCACTGGCTCGTGTTCGGTGATCCGATCCAGGATTTCGAATGGCTTGTCGAAAACGAACTCAACTTCAACGATTCCATCCTCAAGTACGCCTCCAAGATCTATACCGACGATCTCAAGGGCATCCTGATCAACGAATTCAAGGACAATCCGGCCTACTACGACACCATTACCACTATCGACAAGGATAGCGGCGAATCCGTGGAACGTCGTTTGTGGAAGGGTTTTGCCAACACGGCTACTTACGACAAAATGCTTCAGTTCCTCGTAAAGAAGAACCCCAGTTGGTCCAAGTGCCTTGGTGGTATCGAACTGTTCCTGTAATAGTCGAAAAGAACCTTATAATGCCGTCGGAAATGTTCCGATGGCATTTTTTTTTTGCGAAATTTTGCTAATTTCCCGAAAAATTCACCTATTTGCTGAATTTGGCGATGCCGAATTCTGTATTTTGTGATTGTTGATTTTGAAAAGGTTCTTACATAGAACCCGTGTGGGTTTGTTCGCTCTGTGTTCCACTCTCCTTGGGATGGGTGGTCTTGTTTGGGCGCAATCTGACTCCGTTTCGACAACGTCTGCGGAATCCGCTGATCCGGCCGAAACAGAATGGCAGCCCACGCTCCAGTACATGCCGCTGCCGCCTTCGTCTACGCCCTTGAACAATATGCTGCCTTTTGGCGGTATCGGCGCCTCGCCGAGGCTTATGAAGACGACCAAGGGCCAAGTGTTCAGTCACGACATCAATATCGCTACTCGTGAACTTGATGTTAGCGAAAAACGTGTGAACGGAGTTTCCCGCGATACCACGACGCTGTGGACGGCCCACTATCCGGAATTGACGGACTACGTGGACGACATGTACGATGTCGGCCGCAAGAACCTTTGGCTGAATGGGTTGGTCGGACAGCGCGACGATGGCTACGAGGCCCCGGAAACGGGTTCCATGTTCGACATCACCGTCCCGGTGACGATGCCTGCGTGGATGCGCGACTTTGGCTTGGACAAGCCGAAACTGATGCTCCAGGGTACCATGGACATCCGCTTGAAGGGCTATGGCGAAAAGGACGATGCCGAGGGTAGTACTAAGACGAGCCTGTGGCCGTCCCCGACATTGAACTACGATCCGAGTTTCATGGTGAAGGGTAAAATTGGGCCTTACATCACGGTCGAAATCAATAATGTGGAAAGCGGCCTTGGCGTGCAGAACCAGGTGCGCGTGGTATACGAGGAATCGTACAAGGATGAATTCGAGGATTACATCCTGCAGCGTGTGGAAGCGGGTACCACCTCGCTTGCCCTTACGGGTACGGAACTCACGGGTTATTCGGAAAACCACCAGGGCTTGTTCGGTATCAAGGCTGAATGGAAACTGGGCGACTGGCGCCTTACGACGATTGCTTCGCAGGATGGTGGAAGCCAAGAGGAATACACGATCAACGCAAGTGAGACGACGACCGAGTTCCAGATTTTGGACAAGCAGTTCGTGGCTTACCGCTATTACTTCTTGAACCACGAGGCGAGGACCAACTACATCAATGCGGCCATTGGCGGGAAGACTACTTCCAACTATTCTGCGACAGGGCTTAAACTTTACAAGCGCAGTTCGTTGAACTCGTCCAAGGATGTGCTGGACAGCATTACCGTCGTGTATACGTTGCCCAACGAATCCAAGGTGGAAAAAGTCGTAGGCCGCATGGTCGAAATTCCGTCGAGCGACTTCACTTACGATTCCAGGACCGGTATTGTCAAGGTTAACGGAATTAACCGCAACACCTTGCTCGCTGCGAGTTGGAGCAACGATGGCTCGGGCCGTAAGGCGGGAACTACGACAATCCGTAATGGGTCGCGCGTGGTTCTGTTGCAGTGGGATGCTCAACTTTCGGAACTGGTGGATATCGACAAGTTGATGCTTCGCAATGTGTACTCCGTGGGAATTTCGGAAACCAGTTCGAGCGGCTTTGTCCTTCGAATGAAGAACAAGGCGGGTATGACGGGCACGTACCTCAAGACTTTGGGACTTGCAGACTCTATTACTGGAAGTCCGCTGGTGAACGACGCTACGATTTTCAAGAAGGATGCGAGCGGCAATTATACGGGTGAAATGTGGTTGCCCTGTAAGCCCCTTTCGCAGTACCCGAAGGGAACGCCGGCCGAAAAGGCGAGAACCAACTGCTTGGAACCGCTTCGCCTTTTGGATTCTACAAACGCAGTCGCGCAAATGTACACCACGCCGGTGTACAACTTGAATCGCTACACGAGCAAGTTCTACTTTGAATCTGTCGGCAAGCGTCGTAATTCCACTATTAGTGTGCGCGATCCCAACTCCAGTTATTCCGTGAGTGCCGGCTCGTGCATGGATATTTCGCCGGGTACCGAAAAACTGACGGCGGGCTCTACCGTGCTCAGCCGCGGCACCGACTACGAAGTGAACTACGAACTTGGCCAGATAGAACTCTTGAGCGAAAGAGCCTTGGACCCCAATAAAGAAATCAAGGTGACTTTTGAATGCGAGCCCCTGTTCGAAATCGACAACAAGTTGTTGCTGGGCGCCCGCGCAGAACTTCCGCTGGAACGCTATGGCTTTGGCGACGGGTCCGTGCTCGGTGTTACCGCCTTGTACAAGAGCCAGAGCACTACGGCCGAAACGCCCACCCTGGGCAACGAACCGTTCAACAGTTTCCTGTGGGGCGTGAACCTCCGTTTGCAGGATTCCATCCCTGCGCTTACCGACTTCGTGAACATGATTCCTCTCATCAATACGACTGCCATGTCCAACTGGAAGTTCGAAGCGGAATTCGCTGCGAGCCGCCACAATGCGAATACCAGCGAAGATGCCGAAGCGCTTGTCGAAGATTTTGAATCGACGATTAATGGCCTTATCTATCCGTTGAACAGGCTTTCCTGGTTCCAGGCTTCTCCTCCGGGCGGAGATTCTTCGAGAATCACCACTTACATTGAAAGTCAGGATTACAAACACAGGGGCGAGTTTATTTGGCACAGCAACCAGACGGAACTGTACAAGTACATCTATCCGAATGTCGGTAACTCCGATGTCGACAACCAGCATTTGACGGTCCTCAAGATGAGCCTTCGCGCCAACGACAACCTGGGTGGAAACTCCTGGGGTGGCGTGATGCGCCCCAACAGCAGTTACTACCAGGACTTGAGCCAAATGCGCTATGTCGAAGTGGTGGCTCGTGGTAATGTGGGTTCCCTCTACTTGGATTTGGGCCTTGTAAGCGAAGACCTTTCAATCAATGGCTTTGCCCCTAATGGAATATACGATGGCGAAAACGATTTGGGCACGACAACCGCCTTGCACGACAAGGGCCTCGATGGTGTGTCGGGTTCCGATGAAGTTTTGCGTACATGGGACTGCCGTATTTCGGGATGTATCTACACCGATTTCACGACACGCAATTCCGATGCATCCACTACGGATATCGCTCGCGATAATTACGATGACGATTTGGAAGACGAAAGCGACCCGGCAGTCAATATCAACGGAACAGAAAACAACTCGGGTGAACGCGTCTACGATACCGAAGATATCAACAAGAACGGGTCCTTGGATATGGACATCAGTTTTGTACGCTATCGTATCGATCTTTCGGATACCAACCGCACGAATTTTGAAGTCCTCAAGAATGGCTGGCGCCGTTGGCGTATTCCTTTGAACCAGTACGATACGATTGTCTCGCCGACGGGTGGCGACTACAAGACCATTCTTGCGGAATCGCAGTTCTCCCGCTTGTGGATGGGCAACCTGAATCCGGGTGTCGCCGAAGCGAAGGTGCAGATTGTAAGTCTCGGAGTCATTGGCAACGCGTGGGAAGAAACGACTGTTGCGGACATGTACAAGACATCGTCTTCCGAGAATTCGCAGATTGTAGAAGTGAACGGCGTGGAGACTACAATTTCGGAATCGGTGGCTACTCGCGATACGAGTTTCATCAAGGTGTCTACCATCAACAACCGCGAAAATTCCAATAAGTATGTGAAGTCCCCGAATACAAAGACGGAACGCGACACCGAAACAAATGCTCCCCTTAAAGAAACGGCTCTGGTGCTTGACTACCAGAATTTGACGCCGGGGCAGGAAGTCGGCGTGACGAGAATCTTTGAAACGGATACAAAGGATTTCTCCGCTTACAAGTCCATGAAACTGGAAATCCATTACGAGACCAAGGCGTCGACTGTGCCTGTGCGTTTTGCGGTGCAGTTCGGTGAAGGTTCCCTGGAAGGTTCCAGCGACTACTACGAATGGAGTTTCCGTCCGGTCAATTACGAATGCGCTTCTTCTGAGCGCGACCAGGACTGCCACGAGCAAAACTGGCTGGACAACGCCTTCGCCATGAACATTGCGGACTTCTCCGACCTCAAGCGCGGGCGTCATCCTCCGTATACCGAGGCCACTGTCAAAAAGTTGGGCGGCGACCGCGACGAAGTTTTGCGCCTGGTGGGTAATCCTTCCATCACCAGTGTGGACTGGATGCGTTTCGTGATTATCGCGGATTCCAATGCGAACCCTGCCGACTTAGAAGGTACATTCTGGATCGATGACTTGCGCCTTTCCGAAATGGATACTGATTGGGGCTATGCCGCCCGCACATCGGCGCAAGTGAATTTTGCCGACTTCATTTCGCTTTCCGGGGCTATCCGTTACCAGGATGGCGACTTCGCCACCCTTTCCTCGACGGGCGGCTCTCCGAAGCCCAAGATGTCCGAGGCCGCATCGCAGTTGGATGTTGCCGCCGACATTAATTTCAGCCTGAACAAGTTCCTGAACGATAGTCTCGGTTTCCACATTCCGTTGAATTTCGGCTACAACAGCAGCACCAAGCGCCCCTACATGAAGCCTACCGACGACATGATTCTCGAAAAGAGCAGTTTCTCGGATTTGACCGGGGATATGTTCCAGAACGAACTTGCCGTGACGTCGGAAAAGGAAGAAAACGAACTTCGCGACAATGGTGAATCCAAGGGCTACGAAAGTTACGAACGTACAAAATCCATCAGCGTCAGTTACAGCAAGGATTATGTAGCCGCCGAAACGAAGTTGGGCGAGGTTCTTTCGCAGGTGTTCTTGGAACGCCCGGCCCTCAGTTACTCCTTCAGTCAAACCGAAGGCCGTGCCACGACCAGTGCCGATTCGACCTATTCCTATCATACGGTTTTGGAATATAAGTTGGGTACTTTCACCATGTTCCGCTGGAAACCGTTCGAGTCCCTTTCCAAGAGCGACAATTCCTTTGTGAAGGCTTTCGCGAAGACCGAAATTGAACCTTGGCCGCAGACGTTCGACTTGACTCTCTTTGACTTTACGTACATCCGCAATGTGGACCAGGACAGGGATCCCGACTATGTGGAACCCCAGGTGGACAAGGTGGTTACCTACACGGCCGATTTGAATCATCGCTTGAACATGCGTTGGAATATTCTGTCGTTCCTTTCGACCAGTTATTCCTTGGACATCAAGCGTGATATGTATGGTGGCGGCGACCGCGAAGCCTTTGTCAAGGAGAACTTCTTTAGTCCGGATGACGGTGGTCTTTTTGCTGCCGATTACATTTTCGATTACGACCATACCGACCGCAAGGTGTATGTTTCCAGGGATAGCCTTGTAATCATTCCTTACGACACCATTCCCAACTTGAAGGACAACGGGGACACCTTTGCCATTGATATGCAGAACCCGAATTCCTACACCATCCTGTACGATAGTACCACGTTCTACAAGGTCGACAGTGTAGGCACTCGTGAATTCGGCAAGGCGTACGGTATTTTGCGTAACGAACGTTCTCGTAGTCAGCAGTTCAAGTTGAGTTTCAATCCTCGCCTGATTCCGTTCCTGCCGTTCAATGCGACTTTCAGTTCTGACTTCTCTCAGCAAAAGTCTATTCCTGACGATTTCAGTTTCTACGACGAGACGAGTATCGAAAAGAACTTCTGGACGATTTCTCAGACGAACCGCTTTGAATTCTCTCCCACGTTCAAGATTCTGGATTTGGCCAATTCCTTCGGCAAGGAAAATGCCGTGGCCCGCGCTCTCGACAAAATCAAGTGGCGCGAAATCCGCTTCAACTGGAATACGAGTACCAACACCGTCGGTGAAAACTTCACCCTTGCTCAACTTTACGAAGAACAGGGCGTTACGCCTTTTGAATACTACCTGTATGGCCTAGGCTTTGGTAACGGCTACCGCAATCGCGGTTTCTGGAACATTGTAACTGGCGATATGGGCCTTGACCATCGTGATGATTTCCGGGACTTTGCCGAATACCGCAACCGCCACGTAGACACCCTGGTTTACCAGGGCAACTTCCGCCACACGGTTTCCCGCCAGTTCCAGGTGGGTACTGGCATCACGCTTCCCATTTGGGATATCGGCGTGACCGGCGACTTGCAATGGAAGGAGGAATTCTCCCAGGCTCGTGAATACCCGCTGTACATCGATACCACGACCATGTGGCCGCGTGTGGGCGTGGGCATTACTGTTCCAAACTTCTCGCAGAGGGTTTCGTTCCTCAACAACTTCCGCAGTGTCAGCGCAAGTCACAGGACCGATTTTACGCGAACAACGACCGTGCGCCCATTCCAGAGCGCCGAAGATACCTGGACTGACCAGTGGAACTTCAATCCGCTTATCCGCGTAACCTTCCTTACGCAAAAGAACATGCGCATCGAAAACAGCGTGCGCATGAAAATCGAGTCTACCGACCGCAGGCCCAAGGAAGAAGTCATTGGCATCCCCACCTGGCCGGATTCCACGGGCAACAGCAAGGATACTACGGACTATTTCTGGGATACGCCGTGGATGCACACTTCGCTGTATAATGATTTCGCCTTTAACATCGGTGACGACTTCAGTATTTCGTATCCGCTAAAATTGAAGCACGGCTTCCATTTCTTCAAGTGGTACTTCAAACTTGAAAATGATTTGGATCTCAAGTTCACTGCCGGCTACGACTACAACAAGACAATCCGCAAGGAATACGCTCCTGTGCAGGGCTATGACATGTGGAACAAGGAAAGCGGTACGGATGGCGTATTCAGGGAATTCCATACGGGCAAAATAGACATGATTGCCTACAAGCCCGATTTGGAACTCACCGACCGCACGGTGCCTTCGCGTACTCATGAATGGTTCTTGAGGCCGAGCGCCGCCTACATGTTCAACAAGATTGCTTCCATGAGCAGCTACATTGAGTATCGCCAGATTCACGAGAAACTGGACGATGAAACCCCGCACTTGAGGCAGATTCTTCAGTTCGAAATCGCCCTCATGCTGCGCTTCAACTAACATCCAATAGCACATAGTCATTCCGCAGTTCGGAGCGTCCAATAGCACATAGTCATTCCGCAGCTCGGAGCGTCCAATAGCACACAGTCATTCCGGAACACGGAGTGTTCCGGAATCCATAACGTTCATATTGCGGTTATCAAGATGTATGGATCACGCTCGTCGCAAGCGACTCCCGTGAAGACTTTTAAAAAAAGACTTCCGTGAAGCCTTTTATTTGACGATTCCGACTTCGGAAAGTTTTACAAATCCCTTCACTTTTTCGCCAAGGCGGATTTCGGCGAAGTTCCCTTGCATGGAAAGGACTTCGAAACTCGTTCCTTCCGAAAGGGTGTTGAGGGTTTGCGACTTGTCCGATGGGGCGCTCGTGACATCGGCGTCTTTTGCCGTGACTACGCCTGTGATGTTCGTTTCGGCAACGAAAATCTTGTAGCCAGCACTTGCGCCAACGATGCAGAAAACCATGGTGAGCGCAAAGACTGTTCCGATGCATATGTTCTTGTTGCGCTCGCTGACGGCGAGCCTGCGTGCGATGCAGACCAGGGCGATAATCCAGAAGATGGCGAGGAGCGTAAAGAGTTGTGCCTTGAGTGAAAGAGCGTGGTGGGCGTTGAAAAGAGCCGAAAGAATGGGGTTTTCCTCTTCGTCTTCCACCTTGTCCTTGGTCATGGCCTGCGCAAATTTCAGGTTGTGCAGGATGTCTTCGTCATTGGCGCGGAGCCTCAGCGCTTTTTTGTAGTAGAAAATGGAAAAGCCGAGGTTCCCGTTCCTGAAATAGGCGTTGCCCAGATTGTAGAAAAGGTCGGCGTTTTCAATTCCGTTGTCGGCGCAGGTTCTCCATTCATCAATGGCTCGCTCAAAATTGCCTTCGTTGTACGCCTTCGTGCCGACTTCGATTCCTGCGCATTCGTTGCTTGCACAGAGTGCGGAAACTGTCAGGCAAAAAACAGCCAATAAAATATTTTTCAATGCAATTTTCATTTTTTCTACTCGCTGCTATTTAAGATGGTTCAGGCCTTCGCAAAGTTTTTCGACATCCTTGAGCATTTGCGCCTGTTCTTCGCTGCTTGCGGTCACAGGGGCGAAGCGCACGAATGCGCACTTTTCAAGCCAATTGTCGATGGAGGCGGAGACTTCGGGCTTTACGCCGAGTGCTTCCAGTTCCTGTTTCATTTGCGGTCGGGTCATGCCCTTGAATTCTAGGTTGGTGAGGTTGCTCAAGTAATCGATGAGTCCGTTCTCGAGTGCGGCGAAGAACGCCTTGCCTTCGTCCTTTTGCAGGGCTTCGCGGGCCTTGGCGAAATTTTCCTTGAGCATCTTGTTCGCCTTGTTCTTGCGGACAAGGGCCGCGTCGTTTGCGTACTTGCGGCGGCTTGTGATGAGCAGGTTCACAATGATGTAGAATGGGATGGCCGCGGTGAACAGAATCCAGAATACAACGCTCTTGTATGGAACCGAGGATCCGCTGTTGGTGTTTACCGGATGGATATGACGGATGTCGTTGCCGAGGCTTTCGATTTCCTGCTTTTGCACGACGGCGGGTCCGGAGGCTGCTGGAGCCTGGAAAACGGCTTCGGCGCTTGCTTCGCCTTTTTCTACTTCGATGTTCCAAGGACCGGCCGTTGCTGTTTCATAGTTCTTTTTGGCGGGGTTGAACCAGGAATAACTGATGGCGGGGATTTCGAAACTGCCTTTTTTCTTGGGGTAGAGGAACACCTTGATTTCCTTGGAGGTAATCACCCTGTTTCCCGTAATTTTCTTGGAAATGTTGTTTTCGGGCGGAACGGATCGGAAATCTCCGAAGTCAGGCAGTTTTGGGTCGGTGATGGTGCCAGGAATGCCATCGCCCTTGATGCTTATGGATAGCGTCAGGGCTTCGCCCACTTTCAGGTTGGTCTTGTCGAATTCGGCGGTGAACTTGTAGTCGCCAACCATTCCCGAGAAATCTGCCGGTTTGCCTTCGGCGGGCAATGGCTTCACTGTGATATTGATAGTGGGGGAGGTGGCTTCGCATTCGATGGATTCCTGTTTTACCGTCCTGCTGGAGAACGACATCCCGCCCATCTGTTTTTTCTCTTCGACGACCTTGGGCTCGCCACGCTTGGTGTACTTGAACTTGAACGGAGGAATCTGGAGGTTGCCGGGCTTGGTGGGGGCGAGCCATGCGAACTTGGCGCTGGCCTGCATTTCGCGGCGGGTGCCTTCCACGGGCTTGAATTCCATGTTGTTGAGGTCACTGCGGTGGACGATGAAATCGTTTCCAGTGTTCATGTCGGTTGCCTGCAGGCCGCCTTCAAAGTGCTCGTAGGTGTGGAACCCGAGAGTGACGCTGAACTGTTCGCCTTCGTAGATGGTCTTTTTGCTTGCGGTAAGGCTTACAGAAAGGGCGTCGTCGTTGAATGATTTCTGCACATTTACGGGAATGCTTCCGCTGATGGTCTGCACTTGCCCGCCGATTTCCCAAGTAAGTTGGCCGACGTTTATGTTGCCTGTCTTTTTAGGTGCACGAAGTTTGAAACTGTAAACGCGCGCCTTGTAACTGCGAGCGCCTCCGTTGAAAAAGGATTCGAACATGTCTTCCATGTCGGGGCGCATCGTTTGATTCGCGCTGTCCAAACCTAAAAGGGTGAATCCGTTGGCGGTTTCCAAGTGGGGAACGCCCCTTGCATCGGGCAATTCTTGCAGAGGAATGATAAATTGGAGGTTGAAGGTTTGGCCGGCTTCAATGCGGTCCTTGTCTACTTGCAGGGACGGACGAGCGAAAACAAAAACGGATAATGAAAGGCAGAGGAACAGGAATCGTTTCATGGGATGCAATTTACCAAATTTGCGGGGGGAAAATGGACAAACCAATGTCAATTATGTGTAATTCTATAGTATAGAACCACTTAGAAAAAAAATAAAAAAAAGTCGCAAAATATATACTTTTTACCCTTGACGTGTTAGTAAAAAAATGTTAATATTGGCGCCGTAATTGAAAAAGTGATTAATTTCACAGAAATTAAAGAAAAACGCAGAAACAGGAGAAAAAAATGTACTGCATCCTCGCCGCCCTCTTGGTAAAAAGCTTCAAGAAGTACGCAAAGAACGCTTAATCTACGCAAATTTTGCGTAGAATAGTGTGGAAATACCCGAAAAGGTCATTTCACATATTGGAACCACCCGCTAAAACGACAAAAAATCGTCTGGCGGGTGTTTTTTTATGTCTGGATTAGGCCTGGGTGAAGTTCAAGTCGCGGCGGTAGGGGATGAACCCGGCGCTTTGGATGAATTTTTCCGCCTGCTCGATGGTGGTGAGCCCGTGATTCTTTAAAACGTTTTCTTCGATGACTATGCTGTTGATGTCGTCGGCGCCTGCGTGAAGGCCCTGTGCGCCTAGTTCGAGGCCCATTCCAAGCAGGGAAACTTCAATATGCGGGACGTTGTCGAGGTAGAGGCGGCTGAGCGCGAGCAACTTTAGGTACTCCTCGCCGGTCACATGGCGGATCGGGAACTTGTCCGTTTGCGGCTGGAACGTCCACACGACAAAGCTGTTGAACCCGGCGACATGGGCTTTGCAGGCGATGTCCTGGGTCTTGCGGACGTATTCCAAATGCTCGATGATTTCTTCTGCGGTTTCGCAACTGCCGAAGACGATGTTCGCGCTGCCGGGGAGGCCCTTCTTGTGGCAGGCGGCGAGTGTGTCGCACCACTGTTGTGCGGGGAGTTTTCGTGGACTCAACAGGGCGCGCATGCGGTCGGAAAGGATTTCAGCGCCTGCGCCCGGGACGGAACTGAGACCCGCCTCCTTGAAGATGTCGAGAAGTTTGTCCAAGGTGATGTTGTTGAATTCCGCGATGCGCACGAGTTCGACCGGCGAAAACCCGCGGACGGTCACGCCCATTTCGCGCGTGAGCATTTTCAGAACGTCTGTGTAGTAACTGAGCGGGATATCCTTGTTGACTCCGCCCTGCAAAAAAATCTGGTCGGCGCCTTTGGCCTTGGCTTCGATTGTCTTCTGGCGGATTTCGTCCAAACTAAGCACATAGGCTTCGGGGCTTTTGGCGGGCCTGCAAAAACTGCAGAAACTGCAAGTCACCTCGCACACGTTCGTGTAGTTCACGATGCGGAACGCCGTGTAACCCACGCGGTTCCCGGGGAGCCTTGCGTGGCGAACCTGGTCGGCCGCTTCCACGACGCTTTTCCACGGGGCGTTCTTCAAGAGCTCCAGGCCTTCGTCCGGAGTGATGCGGTTGTCTTGCGTTGTGGCTTTTTTAAGAATGGAGTCGATCACGATTGAAAAATAGCAAGTTTTTACGAACGTTGTTTAAATTTTTTAACCAAACCCTTTTTTTTATGTTTTTTGCTTTTGACTTATTGTCCATGGAGACTGATTTTTGAATGTAAGAAAAGCAGATATAAAGAAATATTTTATGGGTACGCAAAAAAAGGAATGTTTGGTATGAAAAACTCTCTAATAATGGGATTGTCGTTCGGTCTTGTGATGATCGCTTCGGCAAACGCCTTCACAATTACAGGAAAAGTCAGTGACGAAAGCGGAAAAGTCGTTGAAAAAGCGGCCGTTTCCCTTGTTGCCAAGGGCCTCAATGCAGAAACGAATTCCAGTGGCGAATTCAGCATTCACCAGGATGAAGCCCCGGATCCGCAGGATCCGAACCAGACGGGTTCCGATGCGATTCGCATGAATTCCGCTCCGGGCTATATCCGCGTGAATAATGGAATCCTTTCGTATTCGCAGAGCAGTGGCCAACCTGTTCACGTGCAGGTGTTCGATGTGGTGGGCAACCGCCTGTTGAACGAGACGCTTTATGGCGCCGGCGCCGTTGATATGCAGGCCAGCATGAAGGCCCAGGGAACGTACTTCGCACGCGTGAGCATGGGTAATGCCCAGAAGAACTTCAAGTTCACTTCTGACGGCAAGTTCGGTGTTGCGCTTGGCGAAACTGTTGGCGCTGGCAAGACTTTGATGAAGGCCGGAGAATCCGACAACCTTCGCGTAGTGGCCGATGGCTTCGACACCCTGATGGTGAAAATCGACAACCTTGTGGATACGACGCTCAATCTCAAGCTGGTAAAATCCATTCCGCCGGAACCGCAGTATGCTTTTGGCTGGGGCCTCAAGAATGAACCCGTACCGACTCGCGGTTGCGGCAAGGCTGCTCCGGGCAATATTCCCAAGAGCGGCAGCTGGGATTTCCAGTGGAGCAAGGGCAAGCGTACGGTTCGCATAGATATCCCCGACAACTACGATAATAACAAACCCTACCGCTTGGTGTTCGGCATGCACTGCATGGGCGGTTGGGCCGGTGGCGTCCAGCAAGAAGGCTACTATGGCTTGAAGCCCCTCGATACCGAAAAGACGACCATCTTCATTGCTCCGGAAGGTAACGGCAATCAGGCCCCGTGGGGTCAAGATGACTACACGCTGTTCGATGAACTTTTGGCCTTTATGCAGTCCAACTACTGCATTGACTCTTCGCGCGTGTTCTCGACGGGCTTCAGTTACGGTTCCATGTTCAGTAATGGACTTTCTAGGGATCGCCAAGATGTGCTCCGCGGTGTTGCCGTTTACGAAACCGCCGAAGTGAATATTTGGCTGCCGCAGCATTCTGGCAAGCCGATAGCCTGGATGGGCGTGCTTGGCCTGCAAGACGATCTTTGCCGCCCCGAAATGGGCCGTGCCGCTCGTAACACCGCTTTGAAGTACGCAAGTGCCGAAGGCAAGGACGCCACGAAGGAACAGGCTCAGGAATACGGTGGCAATGGCCCGCACGTGTGCTATGATTACAAGGATGTGGACCCGCGCTTCCCGGTGCGTTGGTGCACGCAGAATGGCGGCCACATTTGGGACCACAAGGATCCTGGCCAGAATAAGTCTTGGGTTCCGGCGGCCACATGGGATTTCATTAACCAGTTCTAGTCAAATCGTTGCTCTTTGAATTAAAAAGAATCTCCCGACGGAAATGTCGGGAGATTTTTGTTTGAAATTTTTTTGAAGAGGTTGGCTTTCGTGGTAAATTTCTAAATTCAGTTTTATGGAATTTAAACGTTTTGAAGCTTTGATTGAAAAGTTTCCGCAGGTGCAGATTTTTAGCACCGAGGGCGAGGATTTAGATAGAGTCATCACCCATTTTTTGAACCAGCGCAAAAATGTCTCCACGATGTCTGAGGCTTTGCAGCGCAAAATCCAGCAGGCGCTTGCCCCGTTTTTCCAGCAGCGCTTTATTAGCCTTCACGATGAAGAGGCTCCGCTGGTACGCAATTTGCTTTTGAACAAGAAGTTCTTCTTGCAGACGGACCGCTACATCGACGATATGGCCTGGCCCGAAACGGATCCTGCAAAACTCGATGAGGCGCTTGGCATTGCGGACCTTGCCGAGGGAATTCTAGACCGCAAACTTTTGAGCCTTTCGAACGGCGAACTCCGTCGTGTATTGCTTGCGCGCATGTGGATGGAAAAACCGGAATGGGTCTATTTTAACGATTTGTTCGGCGGGCTCGATCCGGAATACCGTGCGCATTTGGCCGGCTGCGTTGCCGATCTTTCGAAACGCCCCGGGTTGAATGTCGTTGTCCGCCTCGCTCGCGAAGATGAACTTTTGCCGGAAATTCCCGCTTTCGTTTATGCGAACAAGACGTTTACGCAGTATGAGGGCGATTTGCCTGTTGCTGCCGCCCAACCGAAGTTCAAGAAGGCGGAATTGCGCGATTACGAAATTGTGGAGTTTCGCGAAACGCCTGCCGATGGCGAAATTCTCTTCGATCTTAAAAACGTGAACATCCGCTTTGGCGAAACGACTGTCATCAAGAACCTCAACTGGACTGTCCGCAAGGGTGAGCACTGGGCGGTGATGGGCGAGAATGGCGCCGGCAAGAGTACGCTTCTAGGGCTTCTCACTGCCGACCACCCGCAGATGTACAACAACGACATTACGCTTTTGGGCGAACGTCCGGGGCATGGCCTAAACATTTGGGACCACAAGGCGAAACTTGGATTCTTCTCGCCGGAACTTGCGCTGCAGTACCGCGAAGATTTGGACTTATGCGAAGTGCTTTGCACGGGCTTTACGCCGAACCTCTGCCGTGCCGAAAACGTGACTTGGGAAGAAAAGGCGAAGGCCCGTGAATGGCTCAAGTACCTGGGTTTCGAAAATCCGACACTGGGCGTTCGTAAGCTTTCCCCGATAGATAAGCGCCTTGTGCTCATGGCCCGTGCGGCCATCCGTCCGCCAAAGGTCTTACTGCTCGATGAACCGACGCAGGGGCTCAAGGGCGAATACCGCGATAAATTATTCCATTTGTTGCAATTGCTTTCTACGGAAACGACTATTATTCTCGTGAGCCACTACGAGGAGGAATGGCCTCCTTGTATAACGCATTTGCTCCGTATGCCTAAATTTAGTGTTTGATGTTTTGGGGAACCAGATATGCAGTTGAATGAACAAAATATTTTAAAGGCCTTGTGTGCAGTTCAAGATCCAGATTTGCACAAGAATATCGTTGAACTGAACTTTGTTCAAAATCTTAAAATCGAAGGGACGAAAGTTTCCTTTGACTTGAAACTTACGACACCGGCGTGCCCGATTCGCGACCGCTTCAAGGATCAGTGCATCGCCATCGTGAAATCGCTTGGCGCTACAGATGTAGAGGTGACGCTGACTTCGAGTCAGGGCCGTGTGGGCGACGAAAGTTCTGCGGCCAAGGCTCCCGAAAATTCGCATATCGGCGAAGTCGCCCACGTGCTGGCAGTAGCCAGCGGAAAGGGCGGCGTCGGAAAATCGACAGTGACGGCGAATCTCGCCATGGCACTTAGTTTGTCTGGTGCCCGCGTGGGCATTCTCGACGCCGACATTTACGGCCCCTCCATGGGACTCATGTTCGGCATCGACAAGGCTCCCGAGGTTTTCGAGGACAATACGATTGCTCCTGTCGAGGCGAAGGGCGGCATAAGCATAGTCTCCATGTGCATGTTCGCCGATTCCGACAAGGCGACCATCTGGCGCGGCCCGATGGTTTCGCAGATGATTCAGCACTTTATCCACCATGTGCGGTGGGGCAAGCTCGATTACCTGCTGGTGGACTTTCCTCCAGGAACAGGCGACATCCAGTTGACTCTTACGCAGAACTGCCCGATGGCCGGCGCCGTTGTCGTGACGACTCCGCAAGAGGTCGCACTGGCCGACTGCCGCAAGGGAATCGCCATGTTCGATAACGTGGGCGTTCCTGTGGTGGGTGTTGTCGAGAATATGAGTTATTTTATTTGTGACGAATGCGGTAAGCACCACAACATATTCCCTGCCGGTGGCGGCCAAAGAATCGCCGACAAGTGGGGCGTGCCACTACTGACCAAGGTCCCCATGGAACCTGCCGTCGCCGGTTGCGGTGACGAAGGCACTCCCGCCGTGCTCCGCTACCCGAACTCCGAATCTGCGAAGGCGTTCATGGAATGCGCCGACAAGGTGGTGAGGACGCTTGCCGTTTTTGAGAGCGAAGGCGAAAATGTTCTCAAGACATATAACTACGAATTCGAACAACTGCCGGTGGAGGACGCATGATCCAGCCTACGAAAGTATTCAGGACTGCCGATGGTAAACTGGGTTTTGAATGGAACGACGGCACTCGTGGTGCATGCGATGCCCGCTCGCTTCGTCTGGCTTGCCCTTGCGCACTTTGTGTTGATGAGCATACGGGTGAAAAAATCCTTGACGACACCACTGTTCCGTCCGATGTAAAGTTGGAAAGGATTCAGTCCATTGGGCGCTATGCGGCGGGTTTGTCCTTTAGTGATGGTCATCGTTCGGGTATTTACCCTTACGATAAATTGAAGGAATTGACGAAAACTCCGTAAAAAGCCATATTTGGTTGACCAACGGTGTGTTTTTGCCGATGGATTGATAGGTGTACAAAGGTTATGAGTGATTTTAACGAAGCGCTTTATTTTCGCGATTTGAATCGTTATCCTACGCTTTCTCCCCAAGAGGAGTCGGCGCTGCTTACGATTATCAAAAAGGGCGAAACCGAAGAAATTCGAAAGTCCGCCCTTCAGCGCCTTATTCGCGGCAACCTCCGCTTTGTGGTGAGTGTCGCTCGCAAGTACCAGGGCCGCGGCCTTGCCTTGCTGGACCTTATTAACGAGGGCAACCTGGGCTTGTTCAAGGCCGCCAAGCGCTTTGACATGGACAAGGATGTGAAGTTCATCAGTTACGCCGTGTGGTGGATTCGTCAGTCCATCCAGAAGGCCTTGTTTGAACAGGTGGGCTCGGTTCGCATTCCGCCTAACAAACTCGCCCTCGTGAACCGCTTCAAGCGAGCCTTGATGCTCAATGGCGGCGATTACGACAAGACCATTTCCATGGAAGAATTCGCCCCCTACGAAAAAGATATCGTAGAGGTGATGGAAAAAATTGTGGACATCTCTTTGGATGCCCCGATTGGCGAAGATTCCAGTTCGTCGGCCGATTCCGTGAGTACCCTCATGGATGTCCTCGGATCCGATGGCAACCAGGACGACGACATGGAGAAGGAAGAACGCAAGAAACTCATTCAAGAAACTCTTGCCTCCCTGCCTCGTCGAGAAGAAGAAATTTTGCGCATGTTCTATGGCCTCGATACGGTCGAGGACACGACTCTCAAGGACATTGGCGAAGACCTGCGCCTGAGCCGTGAACGCGTGCGCCAGATAAAGAACAAGACCTTGCGTCGTTTGCAGAAGAGCAAGGAACATAAAGAAAAACTCGCAGACTTTTTGGAGCTCTGATGGCTACCTCTACAGCAGTTGCGCGTAAGGCGGCCTACTTGTTTTTGACGCTTTGCGTGGGCGCTTTGCTTGCCTTTGGCGGTTTTCGCCTGTACGAAGAATTTGGCCCTTCGAAAATTTTTGTGGAATCCGTGCCTTTCGGTCTGCCTGCGGGCAGTAGCATTGTCCGGGGGGACAATCCCGATTTGGGCGAGGGTGTTTCTGGACTCCCGGTGCAAACGCAGGCCGAACTGCGTCGTGCGGTAGAACTTGCCCGTGGCGGGAATCCGCAGGCGGCGTACGAAATTTTTGAGGCTATCATCCTGGTGTATCCTGGGCTTGCGCAGGCTTCGTGGAACGAGGTAAATACTTTGTTCGAAATGGAGAGCCTGGACGAATCCATGAGGGAACGCCTGAAAGTCCTGGATGCCAAGTTGCAGGCTCAATTCCCGAATACCGGATTGTGCGTTTACCTGGATAGTCGCAAGGCCTTTATGGCCGGGAATAATTCCCTGGCTATGCAACTTGCGCGAGCCTCTGCCGAAAAGTCTCCGTCCCTTTACGAGTCCAGGCTTTGGTATGCGAATCTTTTGAAGTCCGAAGGCCATTTGGCCCAGGCGAGCGCCGAGGCCCGTGCGGCCATCAGTCTTTCGTTGGGTTCCGACCCCCGCGCCTACGATTTGATGGCTGAACTCTATCACGACCAGGGCATTATTGACAGTTGCACAGCCCTTGTGGAATACGCGCTTTCGCAGTATCCTGCGGATGTGAACTTGCTCTTGATGCAAGGATTCCTCTTGGAATACCAGGGTCGCTTCGATGCCGCCGAAAAGATTTACCATCGTATTTTGGCGTTCCGCCCCGACTTCGCCCGGGCGACTGCCGCTCTTTCGACTCTTGGCGAAAAGTCCCCTCCGGGCGCTGGCAGTGGGGTTGCGCTTTCTCCGCGAGACCGTGCCCAGGTGGCTTGCGATATTCTTGGACCGCTCGTAGAAAAATATCCCGAGAATCTTCCTTTGCGCGAAGCCTTCGGCCTCGCCTTGCTCAAGGGTCGCGACTTTGACCGCGCCCGCATACAGTTCCGCGAAATCCAGTCCCGCGATCCGGAATATCCCGATATCCAGCAGCGCATTCAAGAATCAAGCGTTACGAAGCCCGTAATTGCGAACAAGAACGAAGGCCTTGCCGAAAACCTGAACCGCGCCTTGGACAGCCTCCGCGGGAAAATGGCTCCTGCCACATCGCACGATTTTTCGACCATGCTCGGCCATTACCTTGTCCGCTATGGAGCAACTCCGGGCGAGTTCTTCAAGAAGTACGCCGTCGGCAATTTCCGCCCCGTACGTGCCAACGTGTGGCAGGAAACCTTCTACGAAGCTCCATACAAGCATACGTACACAGTTGTTTTCGATTCGCTGAACCATTTCCGCAGGGTTCACGTGAGCGTGTTCGATTCCTCTACGGCAAGCAACCATCTTGGCATAGCACCTGAAATCTTCACGCGCTTGCTTAAGCAGAATTCTCGCATTTCGGGAATCGGCAACAGCACTGGCGAAACGGATTGTGACGATGGGAACGTCATTGATGCCGCTGTCTGGGAAACCCAGGACAATTTTGAAATCCTTGCGAGGTTTGTGGGCAAGCCCTCCGAGGTCCGCATGGTGCGTTTCGACAAGAACGCTTTGGCCCCTGGACTCAAACTTTGCGATTACATCCCGTATTTGAACGAATTTTAGGTACTTTTCCGGGATCTAATTATCTATCTTTACGATATGTTTAGACGTTTCGCAGCATTCGCCGTTTTGGTGCTTGCGGCCTTCGCTTTTGAAGGCTGTACGTGTTGCGCGTACCTGAACCACATGTTCAATGCCGAACGCCTCTATGACGAAGCAAGCGAGATGCGCGCCGAGCGCCTGGATAGTCTTCCCGACGAAACAGCCTCCAGCCCCGGCTCCGAAGAACGCCTCAAGTACGACAAGGTCATCGAAAAGGGCTCGCGCGTTCTGGAGCGGTTCCCCAAGAACAAAAAGCGCACCGCCGAGGCTGTGTTCCTGATTGGCGAGTCCTTCCGCCACAAGGGTGAGTGGGGCAAGGCCATTATCAAGTACGACGAATACGAACGTTATTTTGCCGACTACGATTCCATGCGGGCTGTCGAATACCAGCGAGCCTATTGCCTTTACCGCAACATGGAATACAACATCAGCCGATTCGCCTTGGAACCGGTGATTTCTGACAAGTCGCATCCGTACTATTTCCAGGGATTGAACCTGCTTTCGTTGCTCGATGAAAAGTCCGAGTTCCCCGACCAGGCTATCGCAGCCCTGGAGGCCGTTTTGGCCGATACTTCGGGAACTCCCTTCATGCGTGGCAAGGCACACTTCCGCCTGGCTGGCCTCTACTTCAAAAAAGAAAACTGGGACAAATCCAGGGAACACTACACGGCCAAGGAAATTGAACTCCTGAATGTGCGCGAGCGCCAAACGGCGGGCGAGCAGGCCGCGGAATGCTTGGTGAACAAGAAGGAGTACCTTAAGGCCGCCGACGAATACAAGGCCTTGTACAAGGTGCCTGACTACGAAAAACAGCAGGGATTCTACCTGGTTCGCATAGGCGAAATCTCCATGATGGCGGAACGCTACCCTGATGCCTTCGTGGTGTTCCGCAAGGTGACGACCGAATACCCGCGCTCTGAAAACGCATGCCGCAGTTACTACAACTTGGGCGACTACGAACAGACCAAGACCATGAATTACGAGCAGGCGATAGTTTACTACGATAGCAGTTTTA
The DNA here is from genome assembly GCA_045598645.1 of Fibrobacter sp. GTDB lineage: Bacteria > Fibrobacterota > Fibrobacteria > Fibrobacterales > Fibrobacteraceae > Fibrobacter. Next base: position 67,383 of record JAZLMK010000110.1, on the reverse strand, counting down.
TCTCGAGGACCATCAGCGAGTACGGTCGCATAAGCCGCGAACGTCGCGATGCCCTGAAGCGATTGATATCCTTGCGTAATTTCAACGACGAGGACCGCAAAAAGGATTCTATTCCGAACGTCAAGAATTTCTTCAGCAACGAATTCCAGATAGCGGAACTTTTCTTGTTCAAACTTTCGGAAGTGGACAGTGCTGTAAAACGCCTTGACGCGATTATCGAACAGGCGGACGATACTGCGAGGGTGATGCGCGCCACCTACGCTCGTGCGTTCATTTACGACGAATTCAAGGGCGACGAGGACAAGGCCGAGGAACTTTACAAGGAAATTATCGAGAAGTACCCGAATACCGAGTACGCCAAGCAAGCGCAGGCGAACCTCGGCATGCGCGTGACCATCAAGACTCCGGAGGACCAGGCGAAGGAACGCTACCTGCACGCCGAAAGCCTGTGGACCGTAGCCTCCGAAATCCCGCTGGACAAAATGGAATTGGTGGATTCCGCCTATGCGACAGCCTTTGCCGCTTTCGACAGCGTTTACCAGGAGTTCCCGAATACCGAAACGGGTGTTCAGGCACTGTACATGAAGGCGATTTATTTCCAGATGAACCCCGAGCGCATCGATAGCGCGCTGGCTGTGTACCGAGACCTGTACTCGAATCATTCCGGTACGCCGTGGGGCAAGGAGGCTTCGAAGTTTGTGAATGCCCGCAGTACCAATACCGATGCAGACCTGGAGCGCCTCCGCAAACGTGTGAAGCAGAGCGAAGAGCACATTGAGCAACTTTCGAAGCAGTACTACGAAAGCCTGAACAAGAAGCCCGAAGAGAAGAAGGCCGAAGTCAAGAGCCAGGAGGACGAAGTCCTCGAAAATACATACAACAGCATGTATGACTTTGAATAAAGTAAAATCTGGTTTTGGCATGTTCAAAATGAAGTTCCCTGTGGTTTTGCTGGTTTGCATGGTCCTGGCGCTTTCGGGCTGCGCAGGGAAGGCTAGCATTAGCGCTCGAAAGGGTTTCGTTCGGAACCCCGAAAAACACTACGCCTCCAAAGAGAAAGCTGAAATCGGCATGAAGATTACGGGCGAGGCCAGTTACTACGGTCCCGGTTTCGATGGCAAGCAGACAGCCAGCGGCGAAATCTTTGACCAAGACGATATGACCTGCGCTCACAAGAGCCTGCCCTTCGGCACGAAACTCAAGGTGGTGCGTAAGGACAATGGCAAGAGCGTGGTGGTGCGCGTGAATGACCGCGGACCCTACGTCGATGGGCGTATTCTTGACTTGAGCGTCGCCGCCGGCAAAAAAATCGGCCTTGACAAAGTCGGGCACGCGACGGTTGTCGCCACAGTGATTGAATAGAAGCTTGCGCGGATTTCGCAAACCGCACCCGTCACCCTGGGACTTTCTTATTGCGTCACCCTGGGAAGGCGCAGCCTGAGCAGGGCCCATACATCTCGCAAACCACGCCCGTCACCCTGGGAAGGCGCAGCCTGAGCAGGGTCCATACATCTCGCAAACCACACCCGTCACCCTGGGAAGGCGCAGCCTGAGCAGGGCCCATACATCTCGCAAACCACACCCGTCACCCTGGGAAGGCACAGCCTGAGCAGGGTCCATACATCTCGCAAACCGCACCCGTCACCCTGGGAAGGCGCGGCCTGAGCAGGGCCCATACATCTCGCAAACCACTGTTATGATTTTTTGCAAATTATAGCAACTGTCAAATTCTGTCAGTTCGTCTTTTTATATTTACCTGCACAGAAGAACACTTTTTTGTTTGTGTGTTTTTCTTTCGAAAGAGGATAAAATGACAAAAAGATACCGCAAGCCGAATGAATCTAAAACTGCAGTCAAATTGGACGTGCTCGAAAAATCGCCTTGGGAATCCGGCTTTAATGTATTCAAACGCCGCATCGGCGAACAGTTGCAATTGAACGGCTTTGCCGACAATGCCTTGGACGACGAAGATTTACTACCCTATTACCGCATGGGCGAAAGCGAAACGTTTGTGTTGAGCGCCCTAGGCTGTGCGGTGGGCGTCTAGCAGAAATTATCGCGCCTTGTAACTCACGAAGCGGATGTTGCCGCAGAAGTCCTTGTGACAGCCGGTGAATTCGAGCCAAGGGTATTTTGCGGCTTCGGCTTCGAGCATTGCTCCCTGTTCACTTCCGATTTCCAATAGAATCGGAGCGCCGGGAGCCATATGGTTTTCTGTCTGCGCCAGGAGTTTACGGACAAGGTCCAAACCATCGGCACCGCCAAACAGGGCGAGAGCCGGGTCGAAGTTCGCCACTTCGGGCTGCAGGTTCGATTTTTCGCCGTCGGGGATGTATGGCAGGTTTGCCACTAGACAATCGATTTTCTTGTCCGCGGAAATCGCGGAATTCGTTGAGTCGGCGGAGGTCGCAGAAGTCACGGAGTTCGTAGAAGCAGCTGGAGTCGCGCATTCTGCAAAAAGGGCTGCCAGCAGGTCGCCCTGGGCAAAATGCAGGTTGGATTCTGGAGAATCCGGCAATTCATTGGCGTCTGCGTTTTCGCGGGCAAGCGCAAGCGCGTCGGCGGAAACGTCTGTGGCGATTACTTGAGCGCCCGGGATTTCCTTGGCGCACGAAATGGCGATGGCGCCGGTGCCCGTTCCGATTTCGACAATGAACGGATTCGGGTTGTCGGCCAAAAGTTTTTTCGCCATGTCCACCAGTTCCTCGGTCTCGGGGCGAGGAATCAGGGCACGGGCGTCGCACTTGATGGTGAATCCGCGGAAACTTGTGTCACCAACGATGTGCTGCAGTGGCTCGCGATTGGCTCGGCGCGCAACCAGTGGACGCAAAGTGTCCAGTTCGGCGGCGGTCAACGGCTTCTCGAAATTCAGGTACAGGTCCATGCGGTTTTTCATACCCAGGCCGTGGCTGATGATGTACTGGGCGTCCAGCAGCGGGTCAGGCACGCCCTTCTTTTCGAAAAAGGACTTGGTGCGGTTCAGAATCTCGAGAACTGTCATGGGGGCGTTGGTCATCGTAAAACCTATGCGCTAAATTTTCCCAGTTTTTCCTGAGCGTTAGCCATCTGGAGCCCGTTGATGATTTCTTGCAAGTCACCAGTGACGACTTGGTCCAAGTTGTACAGCGTGAGGCCGATGCGGTGGTCCGTGACTCGGTTCTGCGGATAGTTGTATGTGCGGATTTTTGCGGAACGGTCGCCGGTACCAACAAGGGCCTTGCGGCTTGCGGCCTCTTCCTGTTCCTTTTTCGCAATGACAGCATCCAAAATCTTGGAACGGAGCATTTCCATGGCGTGCAAACGGTTCTGCAACTGGCTGCGTTCCGTCTGGCAACTCACCACGACGCCTGTCGGAATATGCGTCAAGCGCACGGCAGAGTCCGTCTTGTTGATGTACTGACCGCCGGCGCCGCTACTGCGGTACGTGTCCATGTGAATGTCCGCTTCGCGGATTTCCACGTCGACTTCTTCGGCTTCGGGAAGAATGGCGACAGTCGCCGCAGATGTATGCACGCGCCCTTGCGTTTCCGTCTCGGGCACACGCTGCACGCGGTGTACGCCACTTTCGAACTTGAGTGTCCCGTAGACGCTGTCGCCTTCGATGTAGGCGCGGATTTCCTTGTATCCGCCGACGGTGCCTTCGCTCAAGTCCTGGATAGTGATTTTCCAGCCCATCTTTTCGCAGTACGAACGGTACATGCGGAAAAGATCGCCAGCGAACAAAGCGGACTCGTCGCCCCCGGTACCGCCGCGAATTTCGATAGTCGCATTGCGGTAGTCCCACGGATCCTTCGGAACCATGAGAATCTGCAGTTCCTCGGTCAATGCGGGCAGGGCGTGTTCAATGGTCGAAATTTCGGACTTGGCCATGGCCACCAATTCGGGGTCACTTTCGCCGAGGGCGTTTTTCCAATCTTCGAGGTCGTTCATCATCTGCAAGTATTCTTTTGCCTTGATGACAGCCTTTTCGATACCCTTGTACTGCTTGTGAATCTTGTTGTAGCGAACCTGGTCGGCCAGAACGTCGGGATTGCCGAGCTCGGATTCCAGTTCTTCGTACTTTTCAATTAATTTGCGAGCTTTGTCTTTCATCGCGGCAAAAGTTAGCATTTTTTTTGCCCTCCGTCATACCAGAAGGCCCTGCGCTCGTCATTCCGGGAGGTTCTGCACTTCGTCATTCCGGGAGGTTCTGCACTTCGTCATTCCGGGAGGCACGAAGTGCCGAGCGGAATCCATACATCTCGTGCAGCAGTTCTCAAGACGTATGGGCCCTGCTCGGGGCGTAGCCCCTCCCAGGGTGACGCAGTTTTAGTCATTCCGGGAGGCACGAAGTGCCGAGCGGAATCCATACATCTCGCACAGCAGTTCTCAGGACGTATGGGCCCTGCTCGGGGCATAGCCCCTCCCAGGGTGACGCGGTTTTAGTCTTTCCGGGAGGCACGAAGTGCCGAGCGGAATCCATACATCATGTATTGCGTATGTAATGAAAAAATAACGGAACATTTAGCTGTAAATCGCCGTTTTAATAATAGGAGGTCATATGGAAAAAAAAGGATACACTTACATTTTATTCAGTAAACGAAAGGGAACTTTGTATGTTGGGGTTACCAGCGATTTGAAACAAAGGGTAACGCAACATAAAAGCAAAACCTATGATGGTTTTACAAAAAAATATGGCGTAGATAAATTGGGTTACTTTGAGGAATATTCTTCAATTAGGCTGGCAATTGAGCGCGAGAAAGATTTGAAGAATCGAGATCGTTGTGAAAAACTGAAGTTGATTGAGTCTTCAAATCCAAATTGGAAAGATTTGTTTTTTGAATTGATATAGGAGACGTATGGGCCCTGCTCGGGGCGTAGCCCCTCCCAGGGTGACTGCGGTTATATGCTCGGGGGCGTAGCCCCTCCCAGGGTGACGCGGTAAAGAACCTTTGATGTCTACATTTCTCGGCTGCCGGCGATAATCCACTGGCAAAGCGCGATGATGCTGTCGTAGTCGGGCAGGTTGCGCACGAAGTTCTGCGAACGGCTGCGTTCGATGAAATTGCTCCAGGCGGTCTCGTTCTTGGCTTCGAGCCCGAGGTGCTCTTCGATGGCGCCCTTGGTCCACACCCAGATTCCCTGGGCCTTGAGTTTCTCGTGGATGTTGCGGATGGGCTTCTCGGCTTCGGGCATCTCGGCCATCATGGCGTACGCCTTCGATGCGCTGATGTTGCTGTGCTTGTTCACGGGGAGCCCGTTCACCAGGCGCAAATGCTGCCTAAAGGCGAGTTCGCGGAACAGGTTGCGGCAGAATTTGATGTCGGGGTCGTTCGCCTCCAGGAAACCGTCGCGGGTGGCGGTGGTAAAGGCGTAGTCCAAGTCCACGATGGCGCGCACGGGCATGTCCATGGCGTCGAGCACCTGCATGCTTTTGCGGGTGTTGCTCACGCCGCCCTGGCGCACGAGTGCGCACTTGATTAAAGCGAAACTTTGGCCGGTAATGCGCTCGAACAGAGCCGGCAGCACGCGCCATTCCGTTTTTCCCTCGGTCAAAAGGACATAGTCGGCGAACAGGAGCTCGTTGCTGTTGCTCAAACTGAACAGCATCTGCAACTGGCTCGGCGCATCTTGAATCACCTGGTGCACAGCGTCTTCCATTCGCTTGCGCATGAATGTGCCGCGTTCCTTGTTCTTGCGAATCAAAAGCGATGTGCTCACGTCTTCGCTCGTGACCATCTGGGCCGAGTGCGTGGCGAATACCACCTGGTACCCTTCGTTCGAAAGGTTCTTGAGCGCCACGCGGATAAGTTCCACTGCCTGCGGGTGCAGGTAGAGTTCCGGCGAATCAATGAGCAGCATGGTGCGGCTTAGGTAGTGGTTGTTGTGGTGCTTCTTGATTTCGGCGAGGTAGCGGATGAGTGCCATCTGAATGGCTCGCTGGCTACCGGCGCCCATGCGCGAAATGTCGCGTTCAAACCCGTCGTCTTCGTCGATGACCTTGAGCGTTGCCGTCTTGAGGAACGTCTCGAGTGTCGGGATGGGAATGCTCAACTCCACCTTCACGCTGGGGAACAGCGGGTGCAGTTTCTCGTTCACGTCCTTGTCGAACGACTGGATTTCGGCGGCCTGGTTTTCGCCGCTCGGCGAAAGCATGTCGCTGAACTTACCGATGATTTCGTTGAACTCGCCGCCAAAGCGCCTCTCGAGCGGCTTGAAAATCTCGTGCAGCAGTTTGGTGAACGCCTGGTTGCCTTCGAAATCCCAGATGGCGATGGAATCCGGGAACATGCGGCTCACGGCCTTGCGGAAACCTTCCGTGGCGCGGACCCATTCCTTTTTGCGGTCGCTTCGCAGATGGGGCGGGACGAACACCCAAATTTCGATGTTGTCGGGAATTTCTCCGGGTACGCGCTGCACCTTTTTAATGCGAAGGGCCCCGTTGCTCAAAAATGGCACGACCTCGGATGACTTCTCTTCGCCCAGGCGGTTGAGCACGTTCTCGGTGATGCCCTCGAAAAGCGCCTCCACTTCTACGGGGCGGTTCGGGTCGTCGAAATACGAAATGTCCAGCGAAAAACGCGAAAGCAGCCAGCGGATGCCCATCAAAATATTGGTCTTTCCGGCATTGTTGTAGCCGATGAGTGCCGTGAAACCACTAAGCGGAAACGTCTGCCTCTGAATGGAGCGCAGATTCGAAATGGTAATCTCCGAAAGTCTCAGTGCCTGTGGCTGCATAGCCTCAATATACATCATGCGGCCTGTAAAAGTCGCGTTTTTTGGGAAAAATTGCGAAAAAAATTAAAAAAGATACTCCATATTGGGCGTTGTCCGCGGGCAACGGGAAATTTTTTCTGCGTTGTCCAGAATCTTCAAACATAACTTATATTTACTAAAGTGAGTATGAGAGTGGGCATTTGGAAAGCGGTGCTGGCGTTGTCCAGCGTTTTTGTTGCATGCTCCGATAGCGGTAGCGTGGCGGGCAACAGCGCCGAGACCGGATCCCCGGAATTGGCTGGCGTCCTCGTTCTGAATGATGGAACCCCCGCAGCATTTGCGCGCGTCAAGTGCGTTCCCGAATATTTCAACGCCCATTACCAGACCCTGCCCCAGGAATTTGCTGTTGTCGCCGACAGTGCCGGCGCGTACGCCTTCGACGAACTCCCCGAAGGTGATTACTCCATCGAAGCCTATCACGAGGAATCCGGCCAGCGCCTGCTCGTGCGCGGACTCTTGTCTGCGGGCGATAAGGATGCTGCGGGCGGTAAGGATGCAGCGGGCGGTAAGGTCACTGAATTTAGCGACACCCTGCAGAACCCCGGATTCGCGCACATAAACGTTGACAGCATAGTGCCCGACGGCACCGCGGGCGAGGCGTTTGTGGAAGGCTCCACGATACTGCGCCAGGTGACGGTCTCGGACGGCGCCATTTTGGTGGATTCGCTGCCGGCAGGCTCGCTCGGCCTGATTGTCGCCTATAAAGATGCCGACAGCTCCATTGTCAGTTACACATCCCTCCCGATTGCCCCGGGCGATACCCTTGCGCTCGGATTCGAAGCCGACACATTGCCGGCGGAACCCGATACCGTGAAAATGAGCTTCGTGGCGCCTCTTGCAGCCCCCGCCGACGCCGATACCGCACTCCTCAAGTATTCCAGCGACATCCCGCTGTTGCTGCGTCTGGATTCCTCCCGCTGCGACCTTGCCGCGCTCGATACCTTGGAAGGCCGCTGGCAAGCGCAACGCATCTCGCCCGACGGCACCCGCAGCGCGAGCCTCCCGATAAAACCGCTGCCCCGGGAATCCAAGGACGAAATCCTCTTCTGGGTCCGCGTAGATTCCCTGAACTTCGAAGACTCCCTGGAACTCACGTTCAATACGAGCCTGGCGCCCGCCTTTGCGAAAGACGTGTTCCCCACCAGCCGCGTGTATACAGCGGTGTGGGAATTCGAAAGCGGCGTGACGCAAGTCGAGGATGCCGCCGAGAAGTCGTACTTCCCGGCGACAGGCATGGACCTCGAGGAAGTCGCAGGCGTGGTGGGCAAGGCCGCCGCGTTTAGGCCTAGTGCAAGCCTTGTTGCCAAGAACTCCGCCGTAGCCGATACAGCGAAGAGCACCAACCTGGACTACGGATTCGCGGCGAACTTAAGTTTCTCGCTGTGGGTGAAACTCGACGACGTGAATGAACCGCAGACAATCTTTGCCAAGGGTAAAACGCAGTACGACTTGCGCTATGCGCCCGATTCCGGATTCGTGGTGGAGCAGTTCTGCGACACTGCTGCATACAAGTTAACGTTCGTGACCGGCGATTCCCTGGTGCAGAAAGACGAATGGACATACGTGGCGTTTAGCCGTAGCGAAGGCGGCGCCTACAACCTGTTCGTGAACGGTTCGAAAATCGCTGCCACCGCCCAGAAAGTCGAATGGACGGGCGAAGTGGACCACTCCGCGGATTTTGCCGTAGGCGGCTTCAGTGGCGCCCTCGACGAATTCCTCATCGCCGGCGCCAGCCGCAGCGATTCCTGGATGTACGTGACGTACCTGAACCAGAAATACAACTGGCCGGAATTTTAAAACCCCGCCGTTCAGCATCATCCTGGGCCCCACCGTTCAGCGTCATCCTCGACTGAACGAAGTGAGTGAGGGGCTCTACCGTTCAGCGTCATCCTCGACTGAACGAAGTGAGGGAGGGGATCCATACATCTCGTATAGCTCTTGTCACCCTGGGAGGGGATCCATAACTCCCGTGTAGCAAAACAAGACGTATGGATCCCGCCTTCGGCGGGATGACGGAGGAGAGGCTGCACAAATTCCGCCAGAAGCCGCGCGCCAGATTCCACGGGAAAATCCTCCCGTTCGAATGCGCGTTCGTAAACCTCGCCGAAATCGACGACCGCGATTGCATCGCCGACGACAACGCCGAGGCCGCGATTGGGACGCTCACGTTGAAGTACGCGTTCGCCCCCGCGAAATTCGAAAAAATGCTCCCGGAAATAGAGCAAATGCTGAAACTGATTGACCCGTCAAGATCCACTACCCTTGTCGGCAAAATTGAGTTATATTTAGGAGAGTACATTTCACGTGAAGCGTTGGAGAAACTGAAAATGGCATTCAAGAGTATCGGTCAGAGACTTGGCTTTGTCAGCGCCGGCGACGAACGCAGGGCCGCAGTGAAAGCCGCGGAAGAAAAACTGCACAAAAAATACAAGGCCGAAATCGCGGCCAAGGACGCTGAAAATCGCGAACTTAAGGCGAAATTGGATGCTCTTCTCGCGCAGAAGGGCTGATTTCGCACTTCATAACGGTTTAAAAACAACGAGCCCGGCTTTTTGCCGGGCTTCTTTGTAGCGTCACCCTCGACTGAACGAAGTGAGGGAGGGCGGACAGCACTTAGCGCTTAGTGCGCATGGCCACCTTTGGTGGGGATCCATCTAGCGTGTTTCCAAAATTTTAGGGAACGCTTCCGGGCAAAAATCCGTTTTATAGGTTGCAGGGGCCCACGACTTATTCGCGATAGTCTCCTGCCGCCGAGTGCGCGCCGCACCTGCAACAACTATCGAAATGGGTTATAAATGAAACAATCCCAAGACAAAACCGTAAAAGAAGAAACCGCGGTTGACAATTACGCAGTATCGCTGGGTATCTCCCAGTCTGAACTCGACGCCCGCAGGGCGCAAATCCGCGAGGAAGTCAACTCGGCCAGGTACCTCGACCCGCGTTTCGACGCCGGCTTCAAAAAACTGCTCGGAACGAAGGACTCCCTCAGGAGTTTCTTGAACGGGGTGCTCGCGCCCATGAAAATTGCCAGCGTCGAGAGCCTCCTTTTCTCGAACGTCGAAATGAACCTCTACACCCCGGAGCACATGCAATTGCGCATGGACATCCGCGCGAAGACCGACAACGGTACGCATGTGGATGTAGAGATGCAGAAGGTGCCGCTGACATTCATCAAGGAACGCATTCTGCTGCAGGAGAGCGCGTTCGTCTGCGTCGCGAAGAAGGAGTACGACCAGGCCGTCACCGCAAAATACCCGTCCAACAGTGCCAGGGACCGTGCCATGCGCGAACGCCTCCGCTACGACATCCCGTACACATTCGCCATCTGGATTTGCGACTTCAGCATCAACCCGGAGGACAATAGCGCCGAGGCGGGCAAGAAAGCGCAGAACTATCACGACTCGTGGCATGTGTACAGCGACACCGAAGTCGAAAACGGCTCGCCCCTACCCGTTTGCGAAAAGATTAAGTATATTTTGATAGACTTGGGCAAGTTTAACAAAAGTTTCGAGGAACTCGGAAATGACGAAGATCGCTGGCTCTACCTGCTGAAAAATGCGGGCTCCGCGAGAGAGGAACTTCCCAAGTTCGGCGATGCAGCGTTGGACGACGCGGTCGCGCGGATACGCATAAACGAAACCGACAGCAAAACAAAGGAGGCCCAGGTGACTTGCAGAATGAGTGTTGAAGAACAGATCGGCAGACTTGCCATGGCCTTCGTTGACGGCAAGGAAGAGGGCCGCAAGGTTGGCCTTGAAGAAGGTCGTGAAGAAGGCCGCGCAGAAGGCCGCGCAGAAGGCCGTGAAGAAGGCCGTGAAGAAGGCCGCGCTGAAGGTCGTGAAGAAGGCCGCGCTGAAGGTCGTGAAGAGCGCGAAAAACTCGCGGCCGAAATCGCGGCCAAGGATTTGCGTATTCGTGAATTGGAGGCCGCTCTCGCGCAGAAGGGCTGATTTCGCGTTTTGTAACGGTTTAAAAAAAACGAGCCCGGCTATTTGGCCGGGCGTTTCATTAAATCGTCATCCTAGAGCCGAAGGCGACGGAATCTACAAGTCCAGCGCGATGTGGTTGACTGTGGAAAGACCGCCGAAACTGGCCGTCAAAGTGCCGCAGCCACCGGTTGCCCCTCCGGAAATACGAACCTGGTAATCAAGGTTGTAACTCGTCGCTTTCACGATATCGATCTGCCACGTTCCCCCCGCATCGCAGTCGTTTAGAGCAACGTTGCTAACAGCCTTCCATGCGGCGACCTTGCCTTCGTCTACGCTTACGGAAGTCTTGGCTTGTATACCGCCTTCAGTACTTTGTTCGTAATACTTGAAAGTCGTCGTGCTCGGCATATTGTAGCCGATTTCATTCCACGAGCCAATGGAAGATTGATTCTCGGAGTTGAAGGCGTCTTGCAACGCGATGTATGTGCCCGCAGCGCTGTAAACCTCGCTGGCCTTGGCCTTCGCGATGAACCCGAACAACTTAGGCACGGCCACCGCCGCCAAAATCCCCATGATGACAATGACCACCATGAGCTCGATGAGAGAAAAACCTGTCTTGCTGTGTCCCATATATTCCCCTTTTTATGCATAAAATAAACAAATATGACACAAATGTGACAAATATACTCCAACTTGGAGTATAAATTTTCGCCAAAACCCTCACTTTTGTAAATAAAAATCTATAATTGAAGACATCAAAGTCATGCGTAAGGTGCTGAATTTTGAAGAAAAAGGCAAAATAGGGTCGCGAAGTGTGCGTTATGACACAATCGTGACAAAAATTTGACAAACCTATTGCTTTTCCGAAAAATTGAGGTATATTTACAAATGTAACCGGGCAATAACGCCCACAACAAGTGTGTCACAACAACAAGGAGTACACTATGAAAAAGCAAGGTTTTACCCTTATTGAATTGATGGTCGTGATCGTGATCATGGGCATCCTCGCCGCCGTCGCAGTACCGAAACTGTTCGGCATGATCGCCAAGTCCAAGGCTTCCGAAATCGGCCCTGCCGCCGGTGAATACGTGAAGTTGCAGGATGCATATGTGTCCGAATCTGGCGTTTATGTTGGTAACTGGACAAAGATTGGCTATACCATGGCTAATTCAACATCCTTCAAGTATGAAGAAGGTGGTCTGAGTGCAGGTACTACTGCTCTGTCTGGCCTTGCCGCTACTTCTGGTTGGGTCGGTACTGCTTTGGCCAAGCTCAATGATTGTGCTGCTGGCGCAACCTGGACGATTAATGTGAAGGAAAACGCTGCTGGTGCATCTGCAGGTGGTCCGGTTCTTTATCAGGCAACCTACAGCGATGCGACTAATTGTGATCCTCTCACTCCGAACTTCGAACGCTTGACCTCTACTGGTTGGTAATTTCGTCAAATTGACGTTGATAAAAAAAACCTTCTCTACAGAGAAGGTTTTTTGTTTATTTATATATAATTGAATGAGAAGACCAAAAAATGGAAATGCATTACATATATGTTTTCTCTTGTTTAATGACGATTTTTCTCTATTTGATAATTCGCCGTAATGATTCTTTATTCAAAAAAATTGTTGGGCCTTTGGCGATTGTTTTGGTTACGTACTTTTTTTCGTATGAAAGACCAATTTCTCGGATAAACGAACTTTTACTGGTCGCGGTTCTTCCTGTAATGGCAGGATTAGCAATTCTGTTTTTGACTACTGCGAATTTTGCAGATTGTGTAAATGCCGAGAAAAAACAAAAAAAGATTCTTTGGGTGAGTATAATGGTTGCTTATATTTGTCAACTATTAATGCTTTTTGTTGTATACGGTTTTCCTTGGGTAAAAGATACTTTTATGCTTGATAATGTTGAAGCTGTTGTTTTTACATTAAAAGCAAGTAAAGACGGTGCTTTGGGGGCTATAGAGGAATCTTTTTCTAGAGATGTTTTTGCTCCAAGTTTGAAGATTGTAATTGTAGAATCTGCTTTAGTAGTCGCTATGCTTATTTGCATTTATTTTAGAAAAAAAACATTGAAACTTCGCATATTTCAAAAAAAAATTTTTATTGAGAGAGCAAATTGGCTTGAAAACTTTTTTTACGGCAATTTATTGATAACCTTAATTTGGTTTGTTTTAGCAATAATGTCCATACCTGTACTGGGATCATCTGCGTTAGACATATACAAGGCTTACACAAAAGACAAAGAACTTGTAAGTTCTGCTTTGTACGAAAAATACTATGTGCAGCCTGATTTGACCAAAATTACTTTTGAACAAAAGAAAAATTTGATTTTTATTATGCTAGAGTCAATGGGTGCAGAGCATATAGAATTTTTGTCAGAGTTGAAAGCTTTGCAAGAAAATAATCTAAGTTTTAAACCCGGCGGGGAATCCGTTGCAACTCAAGGGTGGACAATAGGATCTCAAATTGCCAAGTATTGCGGGATTCCGTTGAAGTTTCCGGCATATGACAGTATACAAGTTTTTTTGCCAAATGCCTTGTGTATGCAAGACGTTCTTGCGGACAATGGATATAAGCAACTTTTTGTTCAAGGAACGGACAAATGTTTTGCATCGTTTGGTTATTTTTTAGAAACACATTCGGATGTGGAAACGCATGATTTTTCTTATTTTTTTAAATCTGGTCGTGTAAAGAAACAAACGAGTGGGTGGGGTATAGACGACTTCACTTTATTTGATTTGTTAAAGCAGGACATAATGAAACTGTATCAAACAGGCTCCCCTTTTGCGGTATATGCGATGACGATGGATACGCATTGGCCAATAGGACATGTTGATGGAAAATGTGGTATAGATCCAAAGGGGAGCAAAAAGGAACAATACTTAAAAGCTTTAAAGTGCGCTTCGCGTAATATTGAAAAATTTATAGAGTGGGCAAAACAACAGGAATGGTTTGAAAACACAATTGTTGTAATTCAAGGAGATCATACAACTCCTAAACAAATAAAAGATTTACTAATGTCTTCTGGTTCAAAATATTGGTATAATGTTTTTTTGAACACAAAAATAAAAAGTGTGGGTGGTAGAGTATTTTCTGGATTCGACATGTATCCAACGATTATGGAAATGATTGGAGCTAACTTACAAAATCATAAACTAGCGTTGGGAACATCGTTATTGTCAAACGAACCAACTCTTTTAGAGTTGTTGGGTAACGAAAAATTAGATTCTCTGTTAAATTTAAATGATGAAATGGATTACTATTTTATGGGGATGAAATAGTGAAATCTTATGAAAACAAAAAAAGCCTGCAGGTAATCTGTAGGCTTTTTTTGTTTTGCGGCCTTCTATTAGGAACCGCTCTTTGCGGTACCACGCTGCAAATCTGTAAAGCGAGGGGTCAAAGCAGAGCAAGCATCAAGAAGAGTATTGGTTGTCCATGCAGCTCCATTGCCTGTAGAGGACGGTGCCAAATTTAGTTCCCATGTAGAAGACTTTGCACAGTTGTTCAGAGCGCTAAGAGACGTTGCTTTCCAAACGGCGGTAGCAGAAGCAAGCGCTGCTGTACCACTTTCCAAAGAACTAGAATAGGTGAAATTACTTGTATTGCCCATTTCATAACCAATTTTAGTGAACGAGCCATAGTAGTCGCCATTTTCAGCGATGAAAGCATCCTGCAACTTCACGTAGGTTGAGGGAGTCTCGTTTTCATGAATTTTTCAAAATTTGGGTTACTCCTGCATGTGCAGGCTTAATAGGAGGCTTTATGCTTTTTAATAACGTTGCTGCGGTGTATTTGAATAAAATGGATGAACTTGCTTCGTCTACGGTTCGAACTTATTACTGGAATCTACGGATGGTCAAGAAGTTCAATCCGAACTTGGATTGCTCTGACTTGTCGGAGAATGTGGTGAAGGATTTTCGTAGGTATCTTGTTGCTGCGGGAAATAAGTCGGCGACAGTCACAAAGGCTCTCACAGTGTTCAGAATTTTTTGCAAGAAGATGCTTGCGGATGGTCTTATTGAATCAGACCCGTTCAAGAATATCAAGATAGGGCGAGTATACGTTCGTCGTGGATTCCTCACTATTCGAGAACTGAAAAAATTGTACTTGGATTTTGATTCAAAGAGGGATGTGTTGACGCCAACGGAGCAGGAGTGTGTGCGAGTATTTCTGTTCAGTTGTTTCACGGGGTTGCGTTATAGTGACTTGAAAACGCTTACTTTTGATGAAATTTATGATTGGAAAATTCGTAAGCAGACGCAAAAGACGGGAGAGGCTGTGTACATTCCCATTCCTGTGCAGGCAAGGCTGTTGCTTCCCACGAGGGAGGAAAATTCACAAGCTCCGGTATTTCATGTCGTTGAAAATTCTACGTTCAACAAGCGGCTTCGCCGTGCTGCGAAAAAGTTGGGTTTTGCCAAGTATTTGCACTGCCATTTGGCTAGACATACGTTTGCTACGACATGTATTTCCATAGGAATTCCTCTCCCTGCAACCAGTAAACTTTTGGGACATCGTAATTTAGATACTACGCTCATATACGCCAAGTATGTGGATACATATCTAGATAAGGAAATGGCAAAGTTTAATCAATTGAAATAAAAAAAACAATAGATGGTCGTCTTTCATGATAACCTTTTAGTATATTTTGGAAGATGGCAATTCCTAGGGTAATACATTTTTGCTGGCTGAGTGGAGATCCGTATCCGGATCTTGTTTTGCACTGCATCCAAAGCTGGAAAAAAAAATTACCGGATTATGAAATTGTGCTTTGGGATGCAAACCGTTTTGATGTCCATTCGGTATTATGGGTGGAACAGGCTTGCAAAGCGAAAAAATGGGCCTTTGCTGCAGACTATATTCGTTTGTATGCCCTCTACAATTATGGCGGTATATACCTGGATAGCGATGTGGAGGTGCTAAGGAGTTTTGACGATTTGCTTGACAGCCCCTATTTCTTTGGCAAGGAGCATACTCCAGATAGATTTGAAAATCAGAATTCCATTGAAGCAGCTACAATGGGGTGCTCGTCGGGAAACGAGTTCATCGGGAAATGCATGGAATTCTACAGAGACCGAAATTTTACCAATGGCGATGGCTCGTTCAATACGATTACTCTGCCAACGGTTTTGGCGTGCGAACTGAAAAATTTTGAGAATATCGAAATTCTGCCAATGGATTATTTTAGCCCGAAAAATACGAGAACTTTGGTTGTTGAAAGGACTGCAAATACCTATAGTATCCACCATTTTAATGGATCATGGCATTCCTTGGCTCAACAGAAACATGTGGCACTAAGAACTCGGCTGTGCAAAATTTTCGGGGAGCGCACCGGAGAATTTTTTGCGACTTTTGGTGCTCTTTTTATAAATGTCCGCTATGAAGGACTTCGCCAAACATTAAAAAAATGTATTTTGAAATTTGATCGCTGATATAGAAAACGTATGTCTATTCCAAAGGTAATTCATTATTGTTGGCTTAGTGGTTCGGAATACCCTGAACTGGTTCGGAAGTGTATGGCTTCATGGCGCTCGGTGTTGCCTGACTATGAATTCGTGTTATGGGATATGGAACGAGTCAAGGAAATCGATTCGCGATGGATGTCTTCTGCAATTGAAGCGAAAAAGTGGGCTTTTGCCGCAGATTATATCAGACTCTATGCTTTAGACAAGTATGGAGGAATCTATCTTGATTGCGATGTGTTGGTGAAAAAATCGTTTAATAATCTTCTTGAAAGAGATTATATTATTGGTCGAGAACGTCGAAATTTTGTTTTGGAAGCGGCTGTGATCGGGGCTTGTCCAAACTTAGATTGGTTAAAAGTTTGTTTGGATTTTTATAAAAATAAAACGTTTGATATTAGGGAATTGAATAAAACCAGTATTTTATTACCCTATGTGATGAAAAATGCTATAGAAAGTCGTGGTCTGACATTGAAGGAATCTTCTGAAAGCGTAAATGAAAAAGGTATGTTTAATTATTTCCCATACATCTATTTTTCTCCTCGTGATAATATGAATGGGGAAATAGAGGAAAATTCTATATCTTATTGTGTCCATCTGTTTGATGGCAGTTGGGCTTCTCCGTATCAAAAAAAATATTTGCAGATAAAGAAAACTTATAGTGCGAAATTTTGCTCTTTGATTGGTAATGTTGTGGCTTTACTATTCTCAATTAAAGAGTTTTTTTTTAAAAAATATTCTCGTATTTAGGGACTAGTATGTTGAACTTGATATATGATGCAACGGTTTTACTGAATGATGGGAAAAAAAATGCTGCGAGAAGTGGTATATTTTTTTGTTGCAAAAGGGTTTTTGATGAATTGTGCAATGCTGAAAATGTAAAAGTGCGTCTTTATTTTAGTCCTGAAAAATTATTGGATGCAATGCCGTATATAAAAGAATGTGGTTTGGAGTGTGTCAATGCTTTGCCGAACCGTTCTGTTCTTTTGTGGATTAATAGATTTTTTTGGAAATGTCATGCAAAATTTTATCATCGTGAAAAAGTGCGGAAGCCGTTTGCTTTGGGAATCCTTTTTTCGCAAAAACTTGTAAGTTTTTTTTATAGGAGCAAATACAAAGAATCATTGATTTATGAAAGTGATGTTTTCTTTTCCCCTGCGAAAGAAATACCCGTATCAATTCGAAAATATGAACACTTGTCTTTTTACACGATTTTATATGACGCGATACCTTTGATGTCTAATTATATGGGGATGATAGAAACATCAATATATCGCAGATTGATAAGAAGTTTTGGCTCAAAAGATCGTTTTTTTTGCATATCAAATCAAACAAAAAAAGATTTTATAAAAATATCAGAGAAAGTAACTGAAAGTAATGCGTTCGTAATTCCTTTGGCTGCTCCAAAAAAGTTTGTTGTTAACCAAGATTCAGAAGAATTTAAAAGGGTTTCTATAAAATATGCAATTCCAGCAAAAAAATATGTTTTTAGTTTGTGTACTATAGAGCCGAGAAAAAATTTGATAAGAGCAGTTGAGTCTTTTTTGAAATTCATAGAGAAAAATAATATTAATGACATTGTTTGGATTATGGGTGGCGGACATTGGGACTCTTTTGTAAAGCAACTTAATCGTAAAGGAATTTGTTGGAATGATCAAGTTGTAAAGAAAATAGGTTATGTGGATGATGATGACTTGCCAATTCTTTATAGCAATGCGGAATGGTTTGTTTATACCAGTCAGTATGAAGGATTTGGCCTTCCTCCATTAGAGGCGATGCAGTGTGGTTGTCCTGTAATAGTTAGTAATAATTCCTCGCTACCGGAAGTTGTGGGAGATGCTGGAATTTTAATTGACTGGGATAGTGATGAGCGGCATGTCGCTGCTTATGAAAAATATTATTTTGATAAAAAGTTCCGTGACATGAAAGCTACTGAAGGATTGGAACGAGCAAAACAGTTTTCTTGGAAGAAAAGTGTTGATCAAATGGTTGATGTTATGAATAAAATTATCTAAAAAAAAATTTTAAAAGTTTGTAAGAAAAAATGATAATTCGAATGTAGACCTTTGACAAGGTTTCTGATAAAATTTCGTTTTTCCAGTCTTTTCGTACTAATTGATAGATTTGATATGTGTCGAAATGTTCTTTTTCGTGGTCAATGTGTTCAAGTTTGTTTATGACTGCTGATTGTGCTTGAAAAAAAGGAATGTATTTTTTTTTCTTTAAATAGTGAAATATTTGTCGGTATTCAAAGAATGCTGTGCCTGAAGACATCAATTTCCCCCACATTGCAGTTGTATTTTTTCCATGCCGGTTGTTGAAGTTTAACTTTTGGGGGGTGAAAAATACGTCGCCTAAAGAGCAAATTTCAATCCAGAATTGCCAATCGCCACTTGATTTAAAAGACGCATATTTTGTGGAAATTTTAGATAAAACCTTTTTTTTGAATAGAACGCTACTTGCGTTTAAAATGTAGTTGGATGAACACATTTTGTTTTTTATGAAGTCAATCCCGTCGTAGATTTCATCGCTTTTTATTCCTTTAATGTCTATTTCGGCTTTATCGGGATAGACAATGGTTGAATTAGAGAATGCAATGTATGTGGAAGGATTATTAAGTGGTAAAACTAATTTTTTTAGAAAATCCTGCTCTGCCCAGTCGTCGCTTTCTGCTATCCAAATGTATTCCCCTCTCGCCAGTTCAAAACCTTTGGCCCATTGTTTGAATGGTGAGCCACTATTTTTTTCATTATAGATGACATGGCTGACTTTGGGATTAGAACGATATTGTTCAATGATTTCCTTACTGTTGTCTGTACTGCAATCGTCGAGAATGATAACTTCAAAGTCTTGGAATGTTTGATTGAATATGGAATCAAGACGCTGCTTGAGGAAGGGGGCGTGGTTATAATTAGGGACTATGATGGAAACTTTAGGGAACATGTCTAACGTGATTAAAAACTATGTGTTTGGAAGTTAATCGGGAATAAGTTCTGTTTGGGAGGATTCTATACCTTTTGTCACTACGATTTGAGCATCGTCATAAATAAAACTGGATTTGAAAAGTTTCCTTGATGTGCGAATTCTTACTATATCAGGAAATTGTTTATTCCATTTGAGGTATTGTTTTACGTCATTTGCGGTTGGTTTATCAGAATCTCTCCATTTTACTTTGTTGATAACCGTGTCTTCGAGGGAATTCAAACAATGTAATTTTATTGGATCGTTTTTTAAAAAGGCTGTGATTTCACCAATGTAAGCGACTGGAAAATTTTCAGAATTCATTTGAATAGATTCCCTATTTCCGAAGGTAAGGTAGAACACCACGTCTTTCGCTTTTCTGAAATCAATTCCATAATTTTTTAGTATATCCATTTTTTTGAATAAAGATTCATTTCTTTCTTGAAAAAGTTTAATGAAATGATTCCGTTGAAACTTTGATTTTTCATAGTGATAAACAACATTCCGAGCTTCATAAAAACTAGTTGGGAAAAGCATATTTTTGTTTTCTGATATGAAAATAGTATGCTCTATTTGATAAATAGTGTCTAAATCGCTTCCTTCATATTTTATTCCGCCACAATGGGGTATTTCCATTTTTGTTAGTACTTGTTTGTATTTTTCATGAATTAAATCGATTTGCCCAGATTCATCTATTCTTGCATCGTTTCCTAATTTACTCATTAAATTTCGTATTATATTATTCCGAATGAGTATTTCTGTTGGAATAATATACTCGTTGTTTGATGCTACTATAGAAGTGTATTGTACGTCAATATGGCTGTTGAAATTTTTTAAAGAACAATCGTGAAGAATATCTAAGCATTGCTTACCCAAATGTTTTTCTACGAATAGGTCAAATTTTTTACGGTTGATTTTGAAACAATAAAAATTTTTTTGTACAAAATGATTATTTGCTAAAACAGATAGCAATGAAAATAAACGAGTTAAATGCAAAATATCCAAAATAGAGTATTTTTTTTTGAATATTTTTTGTGTTATAAAATTTGGGGGCAGATGTAATTCTGATAATGCTGTTGCGATAGATTGGTATTCATTTCCGTAAAAAGTCGAATTTGGGAAAATAATCAAAGAAATGAGTTCCACTAAAGCTTTTCGTAATGATACGTTGCTCGACCATTTTCCGTTGATTATGAAGAAACCATTTTGTTCTTTGATAAGTGAGCTTAGATTGTGTTTATTGGAAAAGTGTTGGAAAACTTCAGAGGTCGTTTCTACATTGTTTTTTAAATTAGATTCTTGTGCAATCTGCTGCAAAAAAAATTTTCTCCACCCCCATTTTAATGAAAATAAAAAATTTTCATTGTCTAATAAAACAAACTTATTTCTACATTCTTCATTCTCTTTTTTTAAAGTCACTCTAAAGCAATCTATCAATATTTCAAGGTTTCTATAGCTGTTAAGGTCCGAAGCTTTGCGAAATAAGTCTTTGATTGTTTTCGGTTTGTTGCGAAAGACATTCGCATTAAAACTATGAGAACTTGCTATAATGCAGGATAAACTATCCCCGTAAATCGCGGTCTTGGAACAAGGCTTTGCGAATGACGAATTCACAAACACAAGTAAGCTATAGTCTATTTCGGATGGTCTGTTTTTGATGCAAAGAAAAGTTCGCATTGCTTCTTCTGCAATGGAATAAAGGTATAGAAACGACAAAAAGTAATCTTTGTATTGAATGTTACTTTTTTTTATGGTTTCCTCAATTAGGTCTATGTTGTGTGTTGGTGTTATGTTCAAGAAACTACAAAAAATGGGCAAAACTTCTTTTGTGTCATAATCATATTTAGAAACTCTTAACCATCCTTTTTTTTGTGCGTATTTTATACAGGTAGGTAAATCTGTGCTGAGTAATGAACTGAGTTCATTCCATTTTTTTTCTTTAATGAGCGTTTCTACTTTTTTGTGTAATTCCATTTTTTTGAGAGGGTTGAATGTTTAATAGTAGTTTTTATTTGATGTGAATTTTTTTTTCATCAAAAAATACAACCATTTTCTAAAATGGAGATGAAATATGAAACGTTTCCAATATATATCAATATTTCCTTTAAGGCCTCCAAAAAAATATGCAAATTGGAAAAAGGACAAATAGATGAAATTATTTCGATTAAGGAAATTCTTTAGCGGTTCTAGAAGATCTATGGTTGGAAATTCTTGATTAGACAAGTTTTTCAATAATTTGGCAATTGGTTGAATGTACGGACTGTTTGGAAAAACTTCTTGGATTACATTTGCTAAAGCATATGCGTCTGAAAAATAAGTGGGGTGTCGATAATGCTCTCCAAGTCCGCTGGGCTGAACAGCTGTTTTTGATTTGTCAAAAGTAGTGGCCCATCCAAAGTCAATAAGAAATGCTTTGCATTCGTCTTTTTCTAAAGACAGAAGAATGTTTCCGGGGGTGATGTCCCTATGAATGATTTGTTCCTTATATAAAATTTCAAGGATTTTTATAAGTTCAATAACGAAAAGCCTTTGTTGCTTTATAGTTAGAATGAACATTTCTTTTTTTATACATTCTAACGATTTGCCGGGGAGTTTTGAAATTTCAATAGAATCGTTGAATTTGTTGATGATTTTAGGGAAAAATTTGTAAGGTGTTAATTGATTTAGAAATTGATATTCTGTATCAATTATAATTGATGAGCCTTGCTTATAGTAGCTGTTATTTCTTTCGTAAATTCTTGAATACGTTTTTTCTTTTTCGAAAAAATGGGCTTTAATGATTTTTCCGTTTTTCTCAGTATATTTTTTTAATATATGGTCTTCAATATGGAAGCCAATGCTCTCGTCGTCGGATTTAGTAATGTCGTAATCATTTTCGTTTAAAAAGCTAGCTAAAATTTCTTGCCAAGTGTGTTCTTCTAATCTGTAGATTTTTTTGTATTTGTTTAACTTTTCTGCGTAGTCAAGGGCAATCTTGTTTTTGTTGATTAGGCAATGATAAAGAAGACAGTAAAAGTCATTGTATGGATTTAACGTGAATACACCATCAGTTTCAATGCGAGTTGATAGCATTGAATATGACCAACGTGGGTCAAAATATTGACGGTTGGTGTTCCAAAGGTCGAGATAATAGGTTTTGTCGTTTATACTGATTTTTTGATGAGGTCTTGAAATTGAACACGTTGGTTCTCCATTTATAATTCTTGACATGTCCTCGTAATCCGAAGTGAGAATGTCAATATCTAAATGATCTTCGTGGATATTGTTGTTTGTTGTTATGTACTCATGACCTCGTAGAATGACGTATTTTACAGTATTGTTCAGAACGTAGAATAAGTCCTTTAGAGATTTCCAACCAGTTGTTCCTATAATATCTTGTTTTATTTTTCGATAGTTGCACTGACCATATTTTCTGAAATAGTCTATTTCATTTAATCCTGTTAAGAGGGTTATGTCGTGGTTGAATTCTACAGGGTCATTTGTTGCGTGTATTTTGCTTCCGCCGTTTGTCCAACTTCTGTATTTTTCTTTTAGGTCAAAAATATTGACATTGACGACTTTTAGGCCCTTGCTTGTTCTTCGTTCCAGATAATTTGGATTTTGATCAAGTACAAAAATAATGTGAAAGGGGCCTTTACCACATTCTCGTTCTTTAAAAGAGTTTATGGGAAGGTTTGTCCCATAAAATCGTGAAAAGTTTTTATGGGCGATGTTAGGCGTCCACGAACATTCTGCGATTTGAATGATTTCCAAATTGCTTTTTATGTCGTTTATAATACGATCCTTTGCGTAGGATGCTTTTTCCCATATAACAAAAAGATGGCGTTCCATAATTAAATTTTTTTTGTTCGCCACTGGGGTGAAACAGCAATTAAACCATCTCTGTTTTTTGCATAACCGGCATCGTATTCAGGTTTTGATGTTAGAGAAACATCAAAATTTAAACAATTGTCGATTCTTTGAAAGTCTTCAACTTTGGGCTGTGTATATCTTAATGACACCGAATAATGCCCCGCTTTTAGTAGGGGTGTTGGTAAGTCAAATTCTTTAATATATCGCCCGTTCTCTCTGTTTTGCAGAAGATTTGGTTCGTCAGTGGTGTCAATCAAAAATATCAGTGGTTGCTGATCTTTTTCAATAATAAAATAGATGCATTTCCCGCTGTCATTTTCTTTTAAAGAATATTTTATTCGGAAAGAAATTTTGTCAAAAACGTCTATTAAGTCACCGGGCTTCTCGTTATTAACCAAAATTTCAACACTTTCAAAGTTGAAGTTTTTATGTTCATCTGGTAGAAATGAAGTGAAATAATGTTCCTGTGAACAAGATTCTTCCAAATAATAAGAGACCGCATCTTCCGCGCTTCCTTCAAATGCGATTTGCCCTTGATTCAGCACAATTCCTGTCTTGCACAAATTCCTAACAGCCCCCATATTATGGCTCACAAACAGCACGGTTCTGCCTTCGCCTTTGCTTACGTCCTGCATCTTGCCGATGGCTTTCTTCTGGAATTCGGCGTCGCCTACTGCGAGCACTTCGTCCACCACGAGGATTTCGGGTTCCAGGTGGGCAGCGATGGCGAAGCCGAGGCGGACGGTCATGCCGCTGGAGTAGCGCTTGACGGGGGTGTCGAGGTAGCGTTCGCAGCCGCTGAAGTCTACGATCTCGTCCAGCTTGCGACTGATTTCGGCGCGGGTCATGCCCATGATGGCGCCGTTCATGTAGATGTTCTCGCGGCCGGTCATTTCGGGGTGGAAGCCGGTGCCGACTTCGAGGAGGCTCGCGATGCGACCTCTCGCGCGGATGGTGCCCGTGGTGGGTGCGGTCACGCGGCTGAGCAGCTTGAGAAGCGTACTTTTGCCGGCGCCGTTCCTGCCGATGATGCCCACGACGTCGCCCTGTTCCACCTTGAAGTTGATGTCCTTCAGGGCCCACACGTAGTCGCTACTGCCCTTGCTTGCGCGGTCGTTCACTTCGCCGACCTTCAGGTAGGGGTCTTCGCGGCGCAAAATCTTGGTCTGCCAGAATCGGTTGAGGTCATGGCTCAGAGTGCCGGTGGAGACTAGCCCCAGGCGGTACTGCTTGCTGATGTTCTCGAACTCGATTGCGGTCATGTTAGGAATATAATAAAATAGTCTCTAATTATGCTCAAATTGTTGCGCTAACTGCCCAAAATTCAAAAAAATCGCAAAAATTGCTCAAAGTGTCATCTTTTGACAATCGAAGCGATTTATATTTGTCGGGTGCATTAAAATTGATCTTTGCGTTGGCGCAGGAGCCCAGCTTGTAACGCAAAAGGAGTCGTATGAAGAAAAAAGAAGTCCCTGTTGCGGGGAATGGAGCTGCTCCGGCCGATGTCGCCGGGAAAACTAAGGAAATAGTCCTCATTGACGATCCCGGCTCGGAGGCCGGGATGACGTTGGCCGGAAAGGTCTACACCATCCGTGGGGTAAAGGTCTTGCTCGACGCCGATTTGGCGGAAATTAATGGGTATTCGGTAAAGGCTTTTAATCAGCAAGTAAAGAATAATTCTGAAAAATTTCCAGAGGATTTTCGGTTTCAGTTGAGCCGGGAAGATTTGGATTTTTGTTCAAGGTCAAAAATTTTGACCTTGAACGGAGGTTCGCGAGGAAGTAATCTGAAATACCGTCCTTATGCCTTTACAGAACAGGGCATTTACATGCTTATGACGGTCCTTAAGGGGGATTTGGCGACCAAACAGAGCATTGCTATCGTTCGTCTTTTCAAGGAAATGAAGGACTACATTGCTGCAGGAAATCAACAGTTGTTGGGTTGTGCAAACTGTGTTCAAATTGCGGCTTTGACGGCTCAACATTCCCACGAAATTTCCGAAATCCGTACGGATGTGGCCCGTTTGGAGGGCGAAAACCTGAAAACCCAGGAATCCTTGGGCAAGGTCATGGAATTTTTCCACGATCCGTCCACTTACAAGCATCACTTGATTCTAAACGGTCGAAAACTCGAGGCCAACGTGGCCTACACGCAGATTTACGGTATGGCTCAAGAGTCAATTTTCGTGTTTGACGACTTTGTTGGCGTAAAAACATTGGATTTGTGGCGAGGTGTTGCGCAGAATGTAAAGATTACGATTTTCAGCGACCAGCGGAGTGGTTGTGCGTTGACGCCCGCGATGATTGCGGACTTTAAAGCCGTTCGGCCGGATGTGGATATTGAGCGGAGGAGCACCGGTGGTATTTTCCATGACCGCTACATTGTTTTGGATTATGGAATCGACCGCGAAAAAATGTTCCACTGCGGAGCTTCCAGCAAGGACGCCGGGAAGAGGGTGACAACGATAGACCTGGTGGAATACCCCGAAGTCTATCACGAATTGATTGAGGAGATGCTTAAGTTGTCTGTTTTGCCTTGAGCGCCATCTTGAATGCCACTGGACGTTACTGTCGGTTTAGTGTCGGAAAATGCGGTGGTCGTCGCATTAATAAAAAATCGCAAAAAAATGCTCAAAGTGTCACCTTTTGACAATCGAAGCGATTTATATTTGCTGGGTGCATTAAAATTGTTCTTTGCGTGGCCATGCCGATGCTTGTACGCAAAAGGAGTCGTATGAAGAAGAATGTTGCCCCCGTTGCGGGGAATGGAGCCGTTCCGGCCGAAGTCGCCGAGAAAACGAAGGAAATAGTCCTCATTGACGAGAACTTGCTGAAAAGTAAGGTCTACACCGTCCGTGGTGTAAAGGTCATGCTCGACGCCGATTTGGCGGAAATTTACGGGTATGAGACAAAACGTTTCAACGAGCAGGTTAAAGCCAATATTGAACGCTTTGATGATGATTTTCGATTTCAGTTGACGAAAGAGGAGTATCATGAAATTCTAAGGTCGGAAAAACCGACCTTAGAACAGGGAAAATATTCAAAATTCCGATCTTATGCATTTACGGAGCAAGGAATCTATATGCTCATGTCGGTTCTTAAAGGGCCTTTGGCTGTCGCGCAGAGTAAGGCTATCGTTCGTCTTTTCAAGGAAATGAAGGATTACATCGCCTCCGAGAATCAGCAGCTGCTCGGCTGCGCAAACTGTGTTCAAATTGCGACTTTGACGGCTCAACATTCCCACGAAATTTCCGAAATTCGCACGGATGTGGCTCGTTTGGAGGGTGAAAACCTGAAAACCCGGGAGTCCCTGGGCAAAGTCATGGAATTTTTTCACGACCCGTCCACTTACAAGCATCACTTGATTTTGAACGGTCAAAAACTCGTGGCCGACGTGGCCTACACGCAGATTTACGGCATGGCGCAAAAGTCAATTTTCGTGTTCGACGACTACGTGGGCGTGAAGACGTTGGATTTGTGGCGAGGTGTTGCGCAGAATGCTAAGATTACAATTTTTAGCGACCAGCGGAGTGGTTGTGCTTTGACGCCCGCAATGGTTGCCGACTTTAAAGCCGTTCGGCCGGATGTGGATATTGAGCGGAGGAGCACCGGAGGCATTTTTCATGATCGATACATCGTGCTGGACTACGGAACCGACCGCGAAAAAATGTTTCACTGCGGAGCTTCCAGCAAGGACGCGGGAAAGCGCGTGACTTCGATAAGCAGCATTGAGCATCCTGAAGTCTATCACGAATTGATAGAGGAGATGCTGAAGTTGCCGGTTTTATCGTCGGTTTAGTGTCGGAAAATGCGGTGGTCGTCGCATTAATAAAAAATCGCAAAAAATGCTCAAAATGTCACCTTTTGACAATCGAAGCGATTTATATTTGTCGGGAGCCTAAAAAATTGTTCTTTTGCAGAAATCATCCTCATTGACGAGAGCCTGCTGAAGAGCAAGGACTATACCGTATCCATGAAGGTCCGCTGGATCCTGTTGAACACGATGATGCCGATGGCGAGTAGCACGATGGCAAAGCCTGCGCTGTAGCCGAGGCCCGCCCAGCTGAATTCGCCGACGCCGAGCATGCCGAACTTGAAGGTTTCCATGATGCTCGTGAGCGGGTTTGCCTGCATCAGGAGCTTGAGTTTCGGGTTCTCGATGGTCGAAAGCGGGTAAATCACGGGGGTCGCGTACATCCAGAGTTGCACGATGAAGGTCAGCAAAAAGGTGAGGTCGCGGTACTTTGTGGTAAGGCTCGAAAACAGGATGCCGAATCCAAGTGCGAGCCCTGCGAGAATCACGATGAGTAGTGGCGTCAGGAGTGCGTACAAATTAGGGTGCACGGGAGCCGCGGTGAAAATCATGTAGTACGCAAAGACGATAAAGAAGAGGCCCATCTGTATGGCGAGTCGCACGAGGTTGCTCGTGACGGTTGCCATGGGCACCACGAGCCTCGGGAAATACACCTTGCCGAACACGTTCGCGTTGTCGATGAACGTTTTGCTCGTCTGGTTCAGGCATTCCGAAAAATACGTCCAGAGGCAGATGCCGGCGAGGTAGAAAAGCGGTTGCGGGAGCCCGTCGGTCGAAATCTTTGCGATGCCGCCGAACACGACCATGAACATGACGGTCGTCATGATGGGCTGTATAAAGAACCAGAGCGGGCCGAGGATAGTTTGTTTGTACCAGGTGACGATGTCGCGCTTTACGAACATGCGGTACAAATCGCGGTACTGCCACAGTTCACCGAAGTCTACGTTCAGTAGGCTTGTTTTTGGCTTGATGATTGTGGTCCATTCCGTATTTTGCATGCTTCAAATATATATATTTAAAATATGAGTTTTACGGAGAATAGCGCTAAAACCTCACTGTTAATTGCGTTTGGCGTTAACTTGTTTTTTTTGTTGCTGTGCCTTGTTTTTGGTGACCTCAAGTTTGGAGCCATCGATGACTACTTTATGGCGGCTGTTTTGACGGGTGCGCATGGTACGGCGTACAATCCGCATTTACTGTTCGTGAATGCGCTTTATGGCTATGCACTCTTGCCTTTGTATCATTTGTTCCCCAAGGTGGGCTGGTATTATGTGGGCGAGATGTTTTCTGTTTTTGCGGGATTCATGACGGTCAGCTATGTGCTGTTGCGGCGCTGCGGCGTTCGTTGGGGGGCGGTTCTCTCCGCTTTGTTCGTAGCGATGTTTGCGAGTGATTTTTACTTGGTGCTGCAGTTTACGCAGTGTGCTTCGCTGTTGAGTGCTGCGGGGATGCTCCTGTTTGCATATGGTGTGGTAGGTCGTATGGATGGCCAGGTCGGTGCTGAAGTCTCGTGGAAAAATGGGTTGGCAGGTGTGGCTCCGGTGGCTTTTGGGGTTGCGCTTTTGCTGTGGGGCTCGGTGATGCGTTGGGAAGCGTTTCTCATGGGAATGCCGTTCTTTTGTGCGGGACTGCTGTTTTTGATTAAACGTTGCTGGAGGGCGCGATGGCGTGTGATTGCGGGGCTCGTGATCATGTTTATTGCTGCTTTTGCAATGCATAGCTGGGACCGTTCTTTATATACGACTCCTGAATATAAACCATATATGGATATTCAGGAGCCTCGCGCTGCCTTGGGCGACGCGTCTCGAATTAACGAGAATGCGGTCTATGAGGATTTTGAAGAAATGGGGAAGTCCGGCAAGGACTATCACATGTTGACGAATTGGATTTTTTATGATACGGAAACTTTTGCCGCCGATAGCATGCTTTCGTTTGTTTCGACCGCCTCAAGGTATCGTGATAAAAATATCGATGAAGAAATCCCCCGTAAGTTGCTGAAAGCTCTGGGTCATTCCTTGGAGTCGCCGTTGTTTTGGGCTTGGTTTGTTTTTTGCGTATTGATTTATTTGACGAATCGAAAAAAATTCCCTTATTTGTGGGCGAGTTTGTTTGTAGTTCTTGGCTTGATGTCGCATTTGCTTTTTGCGGGTCGTCTGGTATACCGCGTGGAGAGCGGTTTCTGGCTGTATGCTGCGGTGCTTGCGATCCCTTTGTTTGGCCGTTTTACCGTGAATCTACCGAAGCGTCTTTTTTGGGGAGTACTTGCCGTGGTTGGTGTTGCGAATGTGTATGCGTATGCGACTTCTGGAGAAATTGTACGTGACCCAAGCGGCGGCCAAGCAAGGACGATTACTATTGAAGATTCTACGGATTACGAGAAGGTCTTTGCCTATATCGATAGCCAACCCGATAAAATGTTTTTGTTGAGTATGAACGCTTACATGCGTTTTAGTCACCACAAGAACCCTCCGTATTGGGCGGAACCTATCGGGAGCTATCGACGTACGGTGTCGTTAGGGTATTGGACGCCTTATTTGCCCGAAATTACACAGGCCTTGGCTGAATTTGGTGTTTCGAATCCTATGAAGGATGTCGTTAATGACAACGTTGTTGTAATAAACGAAGGGACTCTTGTTGACTTCCTGCAGCGCCACTATTACGATAGCGTGGTTGTAGATACGCTTCAGGTAATTGGAGAAATGAATTTTTACAAGTATCGACTGGTTAAGTCCGTTCGCGAATCACGAACTGCGGGCTCTGATTGATGCTGATGTAAATGCGGCCAACGTACTCGCCAATGAGCCCGAGCAACAGCATAATCATGCCACCAATAAAGAGCATGGTGGCGAGGATGCTGGTATAGCCCACGGGAACTTCGGGGGTCATCAATTTTTGATAGACTACGTATAAGCCGCCGATAAATCCAACGATTGCGCAAAGTATGCCGATGTAGGTGGCAGCGCGTAGAGGTTTTACGGAGAAAGCCGTAAAACCGTTGGCCCAAAGCCCGATGAGGCCCGCGAGAGTGTAGCCGGACTTGCCTTCCATGCGGCGCCGGTGGTTGACTTCAACGTTGCCGAGGTTCTTGGTGGCGCGAAAGACGAGCCCGCTAATGTAGGCGAACGGGTGAGGGTAGCGCACGATTTCGTCGACGATGAACTTGCGCATGACGAAAAAGCTCGTCGTCTTGAGGGTCTTGGGTTGGCCGATAATGGCTTCTGCCATTTTCTTATTGACCCAACTGCCCAGACGGCGGAACAGGTGCTGTGCGGAGTGGTGATAGTAACCATACACCACGTCGAAGCCTTCTTCAAGTTTGTTGACGAGCTTAAAGCTTTCGTTTGCGGGGGTCTGTCCGTCGTCGTCAAGGCTCACGACGTAGTCGCCGGTGACAGCGTGATAGCCTGCCATGAGGGCGCTGTGTTGACCGAAGTTTTTGGCGAGGCAAATGCCCTTGATTTTGTTGTCGGCGGCTGCGAGACGCTTGATAACTTCCCAAACATTGTCGGGGCTGCAGTCGTTCACGAGGACGATTTCGTAGTCGTATTGGGTGCCAACCCTCTTGTTTTGTTCGGTGACGGTATCTCGAATCTCGTTCACCACAGTTTCGATGGTGTTTTGGCTCCGGTAGCACGGAATTACAAAGGAAATCTTCTTCATGAGTTGAAAACTAATTAAAAGTGGTGTTGGAAAGTTTATTGTGACTGACCAAATGACCTTTTGGTGTGGTTTAGTCAGTCATTTTCTATTGCGATGAAAAAGAATTTTTTGTGTTTGACTGACCAAATTAAAAAAATTGAGTGTTTAGTCAGTCGCATTTTGAATAAACTAATCAAAAAAGGCTCCTTTTTGAATGAAATTCTCTGAGTTGATGCTTGTTTTGACTGACTAAAAGACGGTTTTCAGTGATTTGGTCAGTCGTTTCCTCTGAAATTGCCGATTTGATGGCTGCTTTTGACTGACTAAAAGGCTGTTTTTAGTGATTTGGTCAGTCAATTTTGGCGTTTGCGTGTAGATTGACTTGCGAATGAATGCTTTTTCGTCTTGTGAATCTGTCTTTAGGTAAATCTGAAGTTACATTTAGCGTATGATGCGATTGCTCTATCCGCTTATTGCGTGTGCTTTGATTACGATTGTCCCGTTCTTGGTGACTTTTGAGAAGGGGCAAGATATTGTTCGCGGTCTTTTTGGCTTTAGCGAATTTGCTTTGCTATTGCTGTTTGTGTTTGTGAAAAATAAGTTTTTAGGGTGTCACAGTTGGCGTTGGCTTGTTCCCGGGGCTTTGATTGTTATGGCGATGCTCGGAGTGGCGTGGATTGACCTGCTGAATTTGCTCGCAATCAAGGGCTGGTCGGTGGGTTGGCGTGGGCTGATGCCACTTGTAACGTGCGCGCTTGCGATTGCAATGATGTGGAAAATCCCGCCATTTAAGTTTAATACGATTTGCTTTATTTTGTTCGTTTCGCTTGTGGGGCATCTGGCAGCTTACAATTTTTACCCGGCACAGCCCCTGGGGCAGTTCCCGGTAATCGATTATTTTGATCGTACGGCTCCACGGCCGCTCGAACGTAAAAAATTGCCCGAGGCATTCAAGGCGCAATTGAAGGTGACCGATTCGGTGACGGTAACGCGTGACTTTTTGGATTCGTCTCGGAGTAACGTCGTGATTCTCGTGGAAAGTTGGGGCGTCCCGATGGATAGCGCTCGCTTTGCTGAGGAACTCGCTGTTTTTTCTGGAGTGCCGCAACAGGTGGGCGTTCACGCTCGTATGTATAGCCGCACGCGCACGGCGGAACGCGAGGATTTGATTGAATCGTGGAGTCGCGACACTAGCGGCCGCAGGGATACGACTTTCTTGCCTCAAGTGTTCGCGGACCTTGGTTTTAAGACGACGTTTTTGTTTGGAGGTGACAGCTTGGAGCAATGGCGTTACAAGTACATAAAAAATATTGGTTTTGAAAATTCCATGTGGGGCGATAAATCGGATTTTGAAGTTTCTCGTCAAGTCGATAGTTTGTTGCGACTTGATTCATTACACCAATTTTTGGCATGGACGACTCGCGATACCAAGTTCCCGCTTGCGGGTTTTAAGGATGCATTTTCGGGGACTCCTGATGCTGTAGATTCCGCTTACACGGAGCGCTTGATGGAAACTTTGAACCTGGTGGCGGACCTTGCCCGCAAGCATCCGGATGTTCGATTTGTGGTTCAGGGGGATCATGAACCGATTCTCTCGCCGATTCCGTTCCAAGAACGTTTTTATAAACGCTGGGTTCCTTATGTTGTTTTAAATTGAGGGGAGAGAATTTATGAAGATACCTTTTAACAAACCGCCTTTTGTGGGCTCAGAAATTGATTATGTGCGTGCCGCTGTAGAGAGCGGGCGTATTTGTGGTGATGGCCAGTTTAATCAAAAGTGTCATGCCTGGTTGCGTGAGCATACGGGTACGGCCAAGGCTTTGCTGACCACGAGCTGTACGCATGCTTTAGAGATGGCGGCGTTCCTTGCCGATATCAAGCCGGGGGACGAAGTAATTATGCCTTCGTTCACGTTTGTGAGTACTGCCGATGCATTTGCGATGCGTGGAGCGAAGTGCGTGTTTGTGGATATTCGCCCCGATACGATGAACCTGGACGAAACCTTGGTGGAGGCGGCGATTACCGCAAAGACTCGTGCGATTGTACCGGTGCATTACGCGGGGGTCGCTTGTGAAATGGATGTGATTAACGAAATTGCTTGCCGGTATAATTTGTTTGTAATTGAAGATGCTGCACAGGGAATGATGGCGACGTATAAAGGCCGTTCCTTAGGAACGCTCGGCGATTTTGGCTGCTACAGCTATCACGAAACAAAAAATTACAGCATGGGTGAGGGCGGCGCTCTTCTTATTCGCGATGAAAAATATGCGGACCGTGCGGAAATCATCCGCGAAAAAGGAACGAACCGCTGCCAGTTTCATCGCGGCGAAGTGGATAAGTACACATGGGTGGAGCTTGGCTCCAGTTATTTGCCGAGCGAACTGAACGCAGCTTATCTTTTGGCAGAGCTGGAGAAGGCGAATCAAATTTTTGATAATCGTATGGCGAGTTGGAATGCTTACCGTGAACGCTTGCAACCGCTGGAACAACGCGGGCTCATTGAACTTCCGAAAATTCCAGAAGAGTGCAAGCACAATGCGCACATGTTCTACATCAAGATGCCTAATCTGGAAGGCCGTACCAAGATGATTGCTCATTTGGTGAAGAATGAAATTTTGGCGGTGTTCCATTACGTTCCGCTTCATTCGGCGCCAGCGGGCAAACTGCATGGCGAGTTCCGCGGCGAAGATAAGTTTACAACGAGTGAAAGTAATCGCTTGTTGCGTTTGCCGATGTATTATGGTTTAAAACGTGAAGACCTGGATTATGTTTGTGACAAGGTCTGGGAGTTTTTCGGGTGAGTACAGAAGTGCCGCAAAAACGTCTGCTGCTGTTAGGGGGCGGACATGCTGAAATTCCGCTGATTCAGGCGGCGCAGTCGTTGGGCTATTACGTGATTACCACGGGGAATGCCCGCGAAGGCTTGGGACACCCGTATGCCGACAAGAACGTTTTCGAGGACTTCAGCGACAAAGAGGCGATGTTTGAATTGGCGCGCCGTGAAAACGTCAGTGCTGTTTGCAGTGGCTGTAACGATTTTGCTTTACTCAGTACGGTTTACGTTTGCGAAAAACTCGGGCTCCCGGGGCACGATCGTTACGAGACGAGTTTGCAAATTCACCACAAGGACAAGTACCGTGCATTGGCGACTCGTTTGGGAATTCCGACGCCGCGTGCGGTGAGTGTGAAAAACCGCGAGGAATTCGATGTGCTCTTTAACCGTCAATGGATTGCTTCACCTTCGGCTCGCAATGACGTGTCGGACAGTTTCCCTCGTCATTGCGAGGAACTCAGCGACGAAGCGATCTCCCTCAATTTCCCGGTCATCGTGAAGCCCATCGACCTCACGGGGGGCAAGGGAATCCACAGGGCCGAGAATTACGAGGAAGCCGTAGCCGCTTACGAAGACGCTGTGCGCCGTACTCGTGAAGACCATGTGGTGGTCGAAGAATTTGTCACGGGAACGAATCACGGGTTTTCTGCTTTTTTGATTGGCGGAAAAGTGGCGTTTTACTTTGCCGATAATGAACAGTACTATTTGAATAAGTACATGGTCAGTGGCGCCAATACTCCGACGACCACAAGTGAACGCGGACTTCGATTACTTTGTGAGTACAGCGAACGCATTGCATCGGAATTGAATTTGGTTGATGGAATTTTGCACATCCAGTACATTGAACGAGATGATGGCGTTCCGGTGATTATTGAAATTTGCCGCCGCCCGCCGGGTGATTTGTACATTAAATTCGTGAAGTATGCCACGGGTGTCGATTACCCGCAAATGATTATCCGGTCCGAGTGCGGCCTCCCGGTGTCCGTCATTTCGGCTACTGATAATTGCGACATTTCGGCCGCAGGTGGTTGCACCGTTTCCTCCTCGGAATCTTGCAGAGTTCGCCCGTTTTTACGCCATTGCATTATGCCTTCGACCGCAGGCATTGTAAGCGGTGTGTTTTTTGCGCCTGAAATTGAGAAGAATATCGTTGAAAAGTTCTTGTGGTATAAGCCTGGTGAACCCACGGGCGACGTACTTTATTACAAGGCGGGAATCGTCTTTATGCAGTTCGATTCCGTGGAGGAAATGCGCGAGAAAACAGCTCGGATGACTGACCTTATTCAAGTGTTGCTCGCTTAGATTCGTTGACGCACTTCGCGCAGTTTGCATAGCATCCCTAACCACCAATCACTAACCACTAGCCACTGCATACTAAATCTCTCGTCTCTTGGATTGCCACGCCCTGACGGGCTCGCAATGACGCCGGAGGTTTCCTCTCGTCTTTTTTTATATATATTAAAAATATGAAACAGGAACCTTTTCAAATTGCGTTTATTGGTGGTGGCATCAATTCGGCCATCGGTGAAGTCCATAAGGCGGCAAGCCAGATGGATGGATTTTTTAAACTGGTGGCGGGAGCTTTTAGTACTCATGCCGAGGTGAATGCCGAAACGGCTCGCGTGTGGGGCGTGGATCCAGAACGCGTTTATGCGAATTACAAAGATTTGCTCAAAGCGGAGCAAGGAAAACTTGATGCTATAATTGTACTTGCACCAACGGATTTTCATAAGGAAATTATCATCGATGCTTTGCGTGCTGGTTTTGCAGTGGTGAGTGAAAAGTCTTTGGCAACGAGCCTTGAAGAAGGTTCCGAAATAGCGAAGGTCGTTGCTGAGACGGGCAAGTTCTTCTGCACCACTTACAACTATACCGGCTATCCGATGATTCGTGAGCTCAAGCAGTTCATTGCCGATGGTCGACTCGGAAAAATCCAGCAGGTACAAGTGGAAATGCCTCAAGAAGGTTTTATGCGTTTGGGCGCAAATAATGAACCGCCCAAACCGCAGGCTTGGCGCCTTAAAGATACGGTAATTCCAAAAATCTCGCTGGACCTCGGGAGTCACCTGCACAATATGGTTTACTTCCTCACGGGAGAGCGACCCACGCGCATCGTGGCCGATCAGACCACGTTCGGGCTTTTTCCGCAAATCGTCGATAACGTCGGGGCTTTGGTGCAGTACACGAATAACGTCAAGGCTCAAATCTGGTTCAGTAAAACCGCTTTAGGTAACCGTAACGGCCTCCGCATTCGCGTGTATGGCAGCGAAGGCAGTGCGGAATGGTTCCAGCTGGAGCCGGAAACGCTCAAAACATGTGACCTGCGGGGGTGCGTGTGCCTGCGTGACCGTACGGGCGATGTGAAGATTGCAAACCAGTCTCGTTACAATCGCTTTAAAGCGGGCCACCCGGCGGGCTTTATCGAAGCCTTTGCAAACTACTACCACGATATTGCCGATTGCCTCATGCAGTTCCGCAAAACGGGCGAATTCAAGAGCGAGTACGTTTGCGATATCAAAACGTCTCTTGAAGGCCTGGCCATGATGCAGGCGGCGGCCAAGAGTGCTCAAACGCAAAAGTGGGAAACGATTTAGTTCTCGAAATCCTCGACGGGCTGGTAAATGAAGTGCGCGTCACTCCAGGAGGCTCCGTTGGGGGGGATGTCGCCGGCGGCAATCGGTCGTCCGTGTTTAGTCCACAGGGTGACGGTCCCGCCTCCGCTAGCAGAATTGGTGGCGATGGTGCATACATTTAATTTCCCGCTGACTTGACTGACGATGAACATCATGGCGGGGGCGTAGGTCTTGAGGGTGCGGCTGGTGAAAAGTCCGGATCCGTTGCTTTCGCTGGTTGCAAGGTCGATGTAGCTTTGTCCAATGTTGTTCCGGAGGGCGGATAGTATGGCTCCTTCGATGTTGTTGGGATTTTCTAGAGTTCTTTTGACAGCGGCGTCGGAAAGACGGATGCGGTACGTGCGGTTGTTGTTGTCGAGCCTGGAAATGGCGCCGGATATGGCGTCGGACGTGACCGCGGTATTTACCCCGGCCATTACCTGAATATCCCCAGCGATACGCGCATTCTCGATTTGCCCGAATATCTTAGGGACGGCTATGGCCGCCAAAATCCCCGTGATCAGAATAACGATGCAAAGTTCGATGAGCGTAAAGCCGTTCTTTTGAAAAACGGAACGCATAGACACCTCACCATAAATTTAATGCGAAAACGACAAAAAGGGATAGAAATGTTAATTTTTCGTAAAAAAATCTTGTTATTGTATAAAAAAAGCCCTGCTTTTGGAAAAAGCAAGGCATTTCGTGGGGCCTCCCGGACTTGAACCGGGAACCAACGGGTTATGAGTCCGTGGCTCTAACCGATTGAGCTAAAGCCCCAGCTCGCCCAATATTAGCAAATATTTCGAGATGGTGCGGTCCCATTCGTAATGGAACCCGCTATATGCGTTCACGACGGCCTTGTCCCAGTCGGCGGGTTCCGTCTGGTAGACGAGAATCGCGTCCTTGAGGCGGGAGAGCATCTGGTGGGGGGCGTTGGCGTCGTCCACCAGGAACGAGTTGGCGTTCCCCGCGGTCGAAATCGTGTAGTCGTCCAGCATACTCGCGACGCCGACTTCGCGCCCGGTCAGTGGGAGCGTTCCGCAGGCGAGGGCCTTGAGGATAATCGAGGTGGACGGCTCCCGCAGGTTGGCGGCGAACAGCACGTCCGAACCTGCCAAGGCGCCCCGCAGGGTGGTGATGCTTTCTGTGTTCGCGTTCAGCGGCAAAACCGCGATGGTGTCCGGATAAATCTTCGAGACGTCCTGATAGTAGTTCCACTCCGGATGTTGCGGAGAAACGCCGACGATTGCGAAGATGTCTTGCTTCGCGATGTCCGAGAGGATGGTGGCAAGCGTTTCGGAGGTGTTGCCCGCTTCGTCATCGAGGTGCGTGTAGAGGACCAACCGCTTCCCGAAGTCGACCCCCAGTTTTTGGGACAGCTGGCGTCGCGCGCCTAGTTTCGCTTCGCGAATTGGGATTTTTTCGTTGTCGTTGAAGTCCCAGACCTGGTAGCTGACGCCGAACTGGATGCCGATGAGCTTGTCCTGCCTGTGGTTCAGGAATCCGCTGAGGCCGCCGGAGAGGCCCGTGCTCAGGATGGCGTTGCGGTAGCCGGGCGACGGCAATAAGACTTTGTTTGCAAAGCAGATGCCTGCCTTGAGCAAGCTCACCTTTCCCCAGAACTCGTAGCCATCCATGTTGAAGTTCTCGATCGGGAGGCCCATTTTCTCGATTTCGCTAGACGAGACGTGGAAGTCGTACGTGATGTTGTGGACGGTGAAGAAGAACGGGATATGCCCGAACTCCTCCTTGTAGATGCTGTGCGTGAGTGCCCCTGCGAGTGCACCGCCCCATTCGTGGCCGAGAATCGCCTGGCATTTGAAGCCAATCTGGTAGGCGTAGGTCAGGGCTGCCGATGCAAGGAAGGCGAACCGGAGGTGGTTGTCGCTGTACGGAACATCGTGCGGGGGACCGTAAATGTCGGGCCGCCCGAAATAGTATTCGTTGTAGATGTAGGTGTGGAGCGGGTCGTTCTCGGAACGCCAGATTTCGAAATTCTGGCCTTGCAGGCGCTCAACGCCTCTGAAAATGCAACGGTAGCCGCCGTCATTGGGGTTCAACTGGGAACGGTAGAACGGGGAACAGGTCAAGACATTCGACCCGGCTCGGGCGAATGCGTCCGTCATTCTGTTGACGGCCGTCGTCAGCGGGCTTGGCGTTTCCCAATGCCCAGCTTCTGGACTGACAACTAAAATGTCCATGCTTCCCTATTTCTCCAAAGAAAAATTTACCAATAAAGACGTATGGTATATAATTTATTTAATTAAATTAGCAAAAGGAAGACCGGACCCTATTTTTTTGAGGGAATGGGTCTTTTATAGAGCACATTACCCGAAAGGAACCAAAAATGAAGAAATTTTTCATTGCAGCTTTAACCGTCAGTGTCGCTTTGGCCATGACGGGTTGCAAAGGGACTAACGAAAAGCGTGGAGATGAACACCTGAAGGAAGGTCGCTTCCGCAATGCCATCAATTCGTACTTGGATGCCAAGAAGAAGGGCAGCATGTCTGACGAATTCTATGACAACTTTACGCTCGCTCTTGTGCGTGCTGCAGAAATGGAAGCTAAAAAGGATTTGAATAGTGAACTTCTGGACAACTATTACGGCAAGGCCAGCGCCAACATGCCGGAAGTCAAGAAGGACGAAGTGGTTGAAGAATACGTGACCAAGCTCGCCACTCTCGGCAAGCAGCAGGCCACGCAGGAAGGCATTGATTACAATACCGTGATTAACGCTTTCGCGAAGCTCGACTCGGCCCTTGCAACTGCTCAGGCTCGTCACATTGCCGAAGGCACCGTGAAGGCGATCCGTACCGAAGCCGAAAACATTTACGTTTCCAAGAACCTCTCGGATGCCGTTGGCGAATCCGACCCGGTGGTGAGTGAATACCAGATTATGAAGCTCGCTGAAATGGCTCCGGAAAATGCCGACGTGAAGGCAGCTTTGAACAAGAGCCGCAAGGGCACCCGTGGTTACTTCCTGATCTTCGGTGAACAGATCGGTGAACCGGTCAACCGCCGCATCGATAAGTGGGGCTACGTGATGGCCTTCCCGACCATCAAGATGGCTCCGGGTAGCCTCTCTGGCGAACTCCAGTTCTGGGCATCGACCGGTAACAATACTGAACTCGACCCGTCCAAGATCACGCTCGTTTCTACCACTGGCGAAACCGTTACTGCTAAGGCATCCGGTGGCTGGTGCGAAGCTGAAGTGCTCGTCGGTAAGAAGGGCGACGAAAAGATTGAAAAGAAGAAGCAGGCAATCAAGGCCGGCACCAAGGGCAAGCTGATGAACGAATTCCAGTGCTCCTTGAACGTGAGCTTCTCCTTTGCCAAGAGCTTCATTCCGGACTACGTGCAGTACAAGGATGAATACGGCATTGGCAAGAAGTACCTCGGCTACTAGTTGGGGCTTGGCCGAAAGGCCGAATGCTTAAAAATTCCCTCGGGTGACCGGGGGATTTTTTTTGTGCCTTCGGGAAGCCTGTTTTTGGGGAAGGCTTATTTTTTGGAGTTGTTGGCGGGGGTTGATCCGCTTTCTTTTGATGGCCTGGGCTCGCGAAGCCTAGCGATGGCCCATAGGAGGACGCTGGCGACGATCGGGAGGACGATGTTCCACGGGGTGTGATAGTGGATGTTGTTCGGGGTGGCCATCCACAGGTAAATCATGATGTTCTGGGCGGTATAGACGTCGAGGCTGTGACGTCCCATGACGTTCGTGGGGCGGAAGTCGAGAGCGCCAGGCCAGGTACGCACGATCCAGCAGATGCACATCATGAAGGCGAAAAAGTTCACGAACCGGAGGGCGCCTACGTGGCACTTGCTAATCCAGAAGTCGCTGGGAAGGGAGAGGGGGATGAATTGGTGCGACCAGGCGAAGCCGAACGCGAGGAGGGTAAGAAGGATGGGCGTCAGCTTTTGGACGAGGGTGACTGCCGTAAGGGGGGAACCCGCTGGGACTGGCGCAGTCTCTCGGGATTCGACGGCTTTTGCGTGTGCGTCCTTGGCGCGCTTCCACCAGGCGGCGACTGCAGCTCCGGTAAAGTAAACGCATTGCCAGGCGAACGGGTCGAAGTCCCCGTGGGAAATCCATTGCGGGAAGAGTGAATTCAGGGTGTCGCGTAAGCCGAATTGCGCGGCCCCCCAGACGGCGAGAGAAGGGAGCCACAGCAGGAAGACTGTGCGCATCTTCCGGGCCCGCACGAATCGCGGGAACACGAACGAGGCGACCGCAAGGAAGAGAACGTACAGCGGGAGCACGTCGAGCCATTCGGGCGTATTTACGAGGGCGAGGCTCCACAGCGATCCCGCGAGAGGGTGGCGGTAGAGCGCATCAAAAAAATGGACAATGCGGGGGAGCGTGAAGAAGGCGAGGATGCTGACGCCCGCGAGGGTCGCGATGTGGTAACGCCAGGTCTTGAACGCACGGGAACGCATCCAGCTTTGCGTGGGGTCCTTGACGCCCTTGCTGGTGGCAGCAAGCATCCCGACGAAACCCGACAGGAAAAAAAAGCCTTCGGCTGCACTGAAGAAGCCGAAGCACTGGTAAAGGTAGGTCGAAAAGGGCTTCCCGAAGTGATCGAGGGTCATCTGCAACAGCAGGAGCCCCCGAATGGAATCTAGAGCCCGGATTCTCACGAGACTTGCGCCGGGAAATGCGTTTAGAAACTGGCCTCGATGCTCATGCCGAGCGCGAAGTCGGTCTCGATATTGTCGCTGAAGTTGTAGCCAAGCCAGAGGACAAGTTCGGTATTCATCGTCGGGTAGAGGTAGAAGTTCCCGCCGAGGAAGTGGAAACTGTCGTTGTGGATCTGCGTATCGGGGTCGTGGAATTCATAGGACACGCCCAACGTGAACTTCTTGTGGATGTTGAAGCTCGGTTCCACGGCGAACATCTTCTGGGCGTCGGTGAAGATCTGGTCCTTGGCGGCATAGTCTTCGTCGGTGATTGCGTAGAAGTAGGTAAAGCCGAGGTTGAAAATGTCGTAGTTGAAGCTCGGTTCTACAAGGAAGGAGTGAACACCCCTGCCCTTGTACGGGTGGAGGCCCCATACGGCGTAGACGCCGTAGTTCAGCTTTTCGAGGCTCTTGGTGTAGTCGACTTCGGCACCAAGAACGTAGGTGTGGCTGCGGCCAATCTTTTCACCGAACATCCAGTCGATGCTCGGGGTAAGAATGAGGTGCTCGTCGTTGCGGTTCAGAAGCGGGAGACCGTATTGAGCGAAGAGGGCAACGGTATGGTCGTTGTTTTCGGAGGCACCCAAGTAAACACGGCCCTTGCCGTATTTTTCATTTCCGAATTCGGCACCGGCACCGCGAAGGGATTCCTCGCGGGTAATCACGGCGTAGCGTGCGGCGTCGCGCCAGTAGAAGTAGTTGATGTTGCCAGCGCTATAGGTGAGGTCGCCAAAGACGAGGTCGACGGCCGGGGTTACGCTCCAGCGAAGCTGGATTCCGTCAAAGTTGAATTCCGTGAAGCGCCCTTCTTCACCCATGGCAGTGGTACGGGCGTAGGCGTGACGGTGGGTTTCGGAAGCGAACGTGCCGTTGGTATCCGTATAGGTGCTGTGGGTGTTCGTGCTGACGATGACCTTTACGTTTTCGTCGAGTTTCGCTTCGACGTTGAGGTCAATGTCCTGGTTCGCGGCATTGGTCGGGGTAAAGTCCTTGTCGAAATAGGCGGCGTAGTCGGCGTTGACGGCGCCGTGGAGATCTATTTCCGCAGCGAGGGCGAAAGAGGCCGAAGCCAATGCGATGGGCAAAATCAGATTGCGCATAAAATCCTTCCAAAAAAGTTTCGAGCCAAAAGATAGAAATTTATCTCTCGAAAACCCAACGCGGAGGGCCTTCGGTTTTGTATTTTTATGCATATTTTGGAGCGTTATGAAAAATAGACCTTTTTTATTGTGCTTGCTGCTGGCTTTGCTCGGCAGTGCTTCCGTAGCATTTGGCCTGACGGCCGATGAAGCTTTGGCAAAATCGCAGAACTGGTTCAAGTCCGGGAAAGCGTGGAGCCTGGATTTCCAGCTGCAGGTGTTTTATGCGGACTCTCCGGAT
The DNA here is from genome assembly GCA_045598645.1 of Fibrobacter sp. Lineage (GTDB taxonomy): Bacteria > Fibrobacterota > Fibrobacteria > Fibrobacterales > Fibrobacteraceae > Fibrobacter. The sequence continues at coordinate 25,473 of JAZLMK010000110.1, read as the reverse complement.
ATTGTGAGCCAGAGGGGGAGTCTGCAGGTGGCCGAAGGGGACAAGTTCAAGCTGGACGTTGCTGGAATCAAGTTCTACAGCGATGGCGAGAGCATGTGGCAATACAATGTGGAGCAGAAGCAGGTCTTGATCAAGGCGGTCGAGGATCTTTCGTCGGCGCTGCATCCGTCGGAGTTGCTGTTCAAGTACTTGAACTGCAAGGCAGTGGGTGTGAAGGAATCCGAATACAATAAGCAGAAGTTGTGGGTGTTGACTCTCAATCCGGCGAAATATGCGGGGCAGTTCACGCAGATGGAAGTGTGGCTTTCGCCGAAGGATTTTTCGCCGGTGCGTCTGTTCACGGTTGATAGTGAAGGCAATTCGTCGTGGTACAATATCTTGAATCTGAAGGTCTTGAAAAAGTTTACGGATGCGGATTTTAGGTACAAGCCTGTTTCCGGCGTCGATGAAATCGATATGAGGTAGTGATGAAAGCTTGGATGTTTAAATGCACCCCGCACATTTTGATGGCCGTCGCGATGATGGCCGGTGCCGCGTTCCCGGCGACGGAAACATTGTTTGGCAACAGCGCCTTCGCTGTGGCGCCGGGGGCCGAAGTGGGCAACTTGTGGGTCTTTTCCCGCGGGGACGTGAACAGCGGGGTGACGCTTTTAAAGCTCAAGGTGAACGGCGAACGCGTGCAGGTGGCGAAGTCGGAGCAGGTTTCCGTGGGCGATTCCATGACGGCGGTGCAGGATGGAGTGTTCAGCGACGTCTTGGCGGAACACCGGAGGATTCCCGCGGTTCGCGGCGGGAAACTCGGGACGCTGCTCCCGATGTTTGGCATGGATGACGACGGCAACTTCTTGAAACCTGAGGGATTCTTCTCCCTGCGGGATGTGAACCATGTTTACGAATCCCCTCTGATGCAGCCCATCGCGGCGGAGGATGTTGATTCCGCCATGACCTATGCCGTGAGCGGCTTTGCTTATGATTCCGCGGCTTCCGTGCTGTGGATTGCCCGCGGCGCTCTGGGACTGGAAAGTTACGATGTGTCGAAGGGTGTGGGCGATCCGCGGGAAACGTTGTCCCTCATGGATGTGAAGCAGAAGGCGCTCGTGCCGTTGAAACAGAATGCGGACGTGAAGCTGGGAAAGTTTACGTCGGTATTCGACGTGGCGCTCAATCCAGAAGATGGAAAACTCTGGCTTGCAACAGGAAAAGGCCTTTGGATTCGTGACGTGGATGGATCCGTCAAGAAAGCGTCGAAGGCGTTGGATTCCATGCGTGTCACGGGCGTGTGGATTGGCGGGAAGCCTTTGCAGGTCATCGTCGAGACGTCTTCGCAGGGAAAGGAGTCGGTGAAGGGCGGCCTCTGGCGCAAGTTCATGGACAAAAACAAGGACTTTGCGAAAGTCGACTTCTTGGATACCGCGGGAAAAGTCCAGAAGAAGGATGTGTACGATAATGGGGACTATACCGTCGGGGACGTCGTGTTCCTGGAGAAGACTGCTTTTGTGCTTGTTCGTGCGGTCGCTAGTACGGTGAGTGGATTTTTCCGGCTGGACACCGCCGGCGTCCGGGCGTACGACCGGGATGCCGTCGGGACGAACCTTTGGCTGTATGGATTCGAGACGGGGGTGACGGATCGCGATGCGGTCATCACGTCGATGACATCGTTCCCGTTGGCGAAGAATTTGACGGGGCTTGCGGTTGCGACGTACGGGAACGGTATTTCCGTTTCGGCGGACTCGGGAAAAACATGGATACCGATTTTGAACCGTGCGAAACTGGGGAACAATCTGGAATCCATCCGCATGGTCCCTTCGGTGATTTCTGCGGGTGAGGAATCCCTTGTTTCGTACAAGCTTGGGAAGAATTCGAAGATTACGATTGATGTGTTCAGTTACGACATGAAGAAGGTGCGGACGATCGTGAAGTCTGCCGGTCGATTTGCCGATGCAAGCCGGAGCACTAATGCGAAGGAAGACGTATGGAATGGTTTGGATGATTACGGCCGCCCCTGTACGATGGGAATCTACTATGTGCGGGTCAAGGATAATCATGGACATGTCGGCTGGGGCAAGGTAATGACGACGGGAGGGAACAGATAATGAATCGTTTGCAATGTTCTGTTCGCAGCTGCGCGTGCGCACTGCTTTGCCTCTTGTCTTTCGCGAGCCTTGCTGCGGCAGGTGTCGTGGACAAGAAGGCTGCCCTGGGGGGCTTCGATGGTTTTGTGGAACGTATGGGCGCCGGAACGCGGGAACTGGGTCGCGGTAATACGGGGTCTGCCGATACTTCGGCGATGCCTGGCGCTTATTGGAATCCGGGCATTCTGGGATTCCGAGAGAATTTCAGCTATACGGTGAATGCGGAAAAGCGTGACCTTGACCGTATGGGCGGGTCGCTCGGCCTGGAAACGCCCGTCGGGAAGCGGATGGGTGTGGGCTTCGCCATGCTGTATCGCGGTGACCTTGCGTTTGATGTCATCGACGAGGATGACCAGACTCTGGGAACGGCGACTCCCTACTTCACGATGCTCTATCTCGGGTTCGCTTACCGCGCGACGCGTCGGGACGCCTTCGGGCTTTCGCTTTCCATGAGTTACGACAATCTGGATGTCGCCGAGTATTACGACGGTTACGAGATGGTGGATGATTTCACCAGCCCGGTGACGCTGAATTTCGGCTGGTTGCGCCAGTGGGACAGACACTGGTCTACGTCTGTTGTCATCCGCAACTTGAGCTTCAGCAAGAATCTGTCCGCCCGCTGGACGCGGAATCCGAGTACGGACAACAGCATCGCCTCGACGGAGGGGGTGCGCCCGAAGGTGCTGCAGATCGGTGTCGGTTACCGTTCCAACATTTTAGGCAAGCCGGTGTTTGCCTGGATGGAAGCGCTGGATTATCAGGTGGCCGATACGCTGCTGGCGTTCGATCCGCAACTTCACGTATGGACGGGGCGTGTGGGATTTGAATGCGAAATCATTCCCGACGGGACGGTCCGTGTGGGAATGGACGACCTCGATATGATGTTGGGGCTGGGGTACAAGTTCCGCGTGCGCATCGGCAAGAAGAAGTTCATGTTCGACGTGAACTATGCTTTGACGTATGAGTCCGAGGCGGAACTCTGGAATCCGCTGAGCTTCGGGCTTCGGGGCTATATCCCGTGATCTCGAAACTCTCCATAGGGAATGTCCGCAGTTTGACGGAGGAGGGGTATGACTTCTGTCCCGGCGTCAACGTGATTTGCGGCCCCAATGGTTGTGGCAAGACCACGATTCTTGAATCGGTGCATGTGCTTGCGCAGGGATTCTCGTTTCGGGCGAAAGATCTCAAGGAACTGGTGGCCTGGAAGGCCGATGAGCTGATTTTGCGGGGAGAGTTCCGTTACGGCGGTCGGGAAACAGTACGGGCGGTCTGCGTCCCCTCAGGGAAAGGCTCGCTCTCGCGGAACAAGATTGTTGCGAAGGAAAACGGTGATGCCGTCCGGTCGGTGGCGTCTTTTTTCGGGACGTGTCCGGCGGTGGTGATGCAGCCTTCCGATATCGAGTTGCTGCGGGGGGCGCCTGAAATCCGCAGACACTGGCTGGATGAAATTTTGTGCTTCCGTTCGGCGGGCAATGCAGAAATCCTTCGACGGTACCGGAGGGTTTTGCAGCAACGGAACCAGTGGCTGCGACAGTTCAAGCGCGATGGTTTTGCCGTGGGCGGTGAAGACGTATTTCATGTGCTCACGGAGCAGCTGGTGGATTTGGGTTCGAAACTCTGGGTGGCGCGCGTGTCGCTTTCGTCTGAGGTCTCGCAAATCATCACGAATTACTACCGTAAACTTTCGGGCGGCGTAGACGAAATTACCTGCGCCTACAAGAGTTCCATTCTCAAGGCTCTGGATGCGCTCGATGTGGCCGAATTCATGACGGATGGCGAAATCAGCGAGGCTTTGATCGATGGCTCGCAGAATGGTTCGTGTTCCGTGGGCGACTTTCCGGAAGAGTGCAATGCCGATGTCCCTGACGAGGCGATGTTCCGCAGGGCGTTTGCGGGAAAGCTCTCGGGGCTCGAAGTGGCGGAGCGTTCGCTAGGCATGACGCTTGCGGGTCCGCATCGTGATGACTTGAGCATTTGCGCTTCTGGTTACGAAATGCGTTCCGTGGGTTCACAGGGACAGTGCCGTTCGGCGGCGGTAGCCATGCGGTTTGCTGCGGTGGATGTCGCCTCGCAGTATGTGTGTCAGCCGGTTCTTTTGCTGGATGATATTTTTGCGGAACTGGATGTTAATCGTCGCGATGCGGTCGCGGCCCTCATTCGAGAAAAAGGTTGCCAAGTGTTGATCGCGACCCCGCAGGCCGAGGAACTTCCGTTTCAGGCGGATGCCAAGATTCAGCTGCGATGACTTGCGGTGCATTCGATCGTGGACTTGCTGCGATACCGCAATGGGCCGCAATAGGCTGCAAAACGCCCATTAAAAAAATCCGTGACTTTTTCAAGTCGCGGATTTTGATAGAGCTGAGTTTATGTTGTATGAATAGAACCGCGTGCTAGAGAAAATCACTTCTTGAGCAAGTCGCGAATTTCTACAAGAAGCTTTTCTTCGGCGCTCGGTTCGGGAGGAGCGGGCGGGGCCACCGGGGCTTCTTCTTTTTTACGCATATTCTGCATGAAACCGAGGAATTTTTTCATCACAAGGAAGATGATGAAGGCGACAATCAAGAAATTGAGCACTTCGGCGAGGAATGAACCGTACGGAATCGCGATACCGTTCCAAGTGACGGTCAGGGCTTTCAGGGCTTCTTGCGCTCCCTGGCTGCCATCGGGCGAGGCGGTCGAGATGAGAGCGGTAATGCAGGGCGTAACGACGTCGGCGACAAAACTGGAAACGATTTTTCCGAATGCTCCACCGATGATGACACCGATGGCCATATCGACGATGTTGCCCTTGAATGCGAAGTTCTTGAACTCCTCAAATAGGGATCCCGCTTTATTTTTGATGTCCATTTTTTCTCCTTGTGTTAAAGTTTTGAATAAAAAATAGTATTGAATCGACCATTGGCAAGTGGGATTTCTAAATTGTGTGCGTTATGTCATGGTTGTTTCTGGCTTTGGCTTCGGCGGTTTTCCTCGGATTTTACGATCTGGCGAAGAAGGCGTCGGTGCAGAATAATGCGGTCCGTCCGGTGCTGCTGATATGTAGCGCCCTCTATGCTCTGTTGATGCTTCCCGTGCTCTTGAGCGGGCATTGCGAGAGCCTTTCCTTTTACGAACATGTTCTTTTGATGGGAAAGGCGATGATTGTCGGCGGCAGCTGGCTCTTGACGTACAACGCCATTGCACATATGCCTCTCAGCATTTCGACGACGATTCGTGCGTTGGCACCGTTGTTCACGATTATGATTGCCGTGGGTTTCATGGGGGAACGCCCGATGCTTATGCAGTGGGGCGGCATCTTGATTTGCGTGTGCTCGTATTTTGGGTTGAGTCTTGCGGGCCGCAAGGAAATGGGACATTTCTTTCGGAATGGCTGGGTCATATCGATGCTGCTTGGAACGCTCTTGGCTTCGTGCAGTGGCATTTATGACAAGTTCATCTTGCAGCGGATGAATTTTGAACCGTTGACGGTCCAGGTGTGGTTCAGCATTTACATGATGATGGTGCAATTCGTGACGACTGCGCTGACCTGGTATCCGAACCGGAAAAAATCGGTACCGTTCCAGTTCCGTTGGAGTTTTTTGGGGGTGGCGACCCTCTTGATTGTTGCCGATCGCTGCTATTTTTTGGCGGTGAGCGATCCGGATGCCTTGATTTCCCTGATTACGGTGCTTCGTCGCTCGAGTGTGTTTATCAGTTTCGTCTCTGGAATACTAATTTTTAAAGAAAGGAAGAGTAAGACAAAGCTTATCGCACTGCTAGGCATGGTGATTGGACTTTGTTTGATAACATTGGGCAAATAAACTAAGGGAAGTGTTATGCTCAGAATTGGTATTACCGGGCCCATCGGTGCGGGTAAGTCATTCGTTTCGCAGAAATTACGGAACCGTGGATTCATGGTGTTGGATGCGGACCAGACCGTTCACCAGCTTTATCGCGATGAAAAGAAATTGCGTGAGGATTTGTCTCGTAATTTCGGGGAAGGGGTTTTGACTCCGGAGGGCGTGGAACGCAAGGTGCTGGGAGGCCTGGTCTTCATCAATCCGGAAGCTCGCGAACGTCTGGAAGGCTTGGTGTATCCGTATCTGGAAGAGAAGGTGAAGAACTTCTTTGACCGCGCGGCGATGGAGGGTGCTTCGGCGGCCTTCCTGGAGGCCGCCTTGCTCTCCAAGGTTCCCTCGGTGCTTGAAATCCTGGATGAAGTGTGGATTGTGACTGCCCCCGCGGAAGTCCGCCTTTCGAGGTTGGTGAATGAACGCCACCTCGCGGTCGATGACGCCACCTGCCGGATTAATCTGCAGGGAAACTCCGTGGTGAATTCCAGCTACTGCGGGAAGGTGACCCGCGTGATTGAAAATGGGGGGCCGTCCGTGCCGCTGGACCAAAACCTTGACAAGATTCTCGCCCTCTTCGACTAGATTGTAGACCGCTTTTTGATGTCGGTCAATGCGGCCTACGGGCTGTGAATTTAGGGTGATGCAAAAAATGCGATGCCGGTCGGCGTCGCATTTGGGTTTTATAGGAGAAATCTAGTGAATCGCTTTTCCCTTCAGGTTGTAGAACCGGAGTGTGCCGTCGTGTGCGGTTTTCTCGAGCTGGATGCTTCCATCGCGAACCACGAGACGGTAACCGACGGTTGCCGGGCGGGCGGGGGGATGCGCCTTGTGGATGCCGTCCAGCTGGTAGCTTGCAGCGGCCCTGGATTTCATGTCGTAGGGCTTCCCGGTGGCAGCGATGGCCTGGATGCTTCCGACCAAATAAGCGAAGGCTGCATTCCAGTTGATGGCGACTTCGTTGCTCGCATAGCTGCAACTATTGTCGTAGTGCGACTTGGCGGGAGCGTTTTCAACGCGGTAATCAAAGTTCTTGCAGGCGACGATATCATTTGCCGAGGCGTTGGGGCCTCCCGAAAGCATTCCGGGGACAGGAGCCTCGATGCCGTCGGCTTGACTTGGCCTGTGGTGAGGGTTCATAATCGGGTTCACGCCGAATCCCGTGAGATAGGAACGGTCCAGCGGGTTTCTGCCGAGCAGGTAGTCCGCGATCCCGATGGCTGCGTTCAGGTACTTTTCGTCTTGTGTCAGGATGTAGGCGTGAATCAGAATCACGCCTTTGTTGGAAGCGACGCTGTTGGATCCCCAGTAGAAGTCGCCGTTTTCGAGGGCGACGCCGTACCCGTTTCCTTCGAGGCTTGCTACATAGGCATCCGCCAGCGTGAAGATGAGAGCCTTGGCGCTATCGACGTCGGCAGGCTCGAAAATATCGGGATTCGTGGCGATGGTGAACGCTTCCAGCATTAAGTTGTTTGACCAGTCCGGGACTTTCGCCTTCTTACGGGTTATTTTTAACGCGTGAATGGAATCGGTAAAGACGGTGTTTCCCGTGATGCGGAAAAGTTCGGCGTTCGTCCACAGCTTGGCGGCCCATGGCGTCGCACCGGAGTATGTTCCGGTCCCGACATCCTTAGGTTGTTCGAAAAACTCGTTCGGATGGGTATAAGCCCACCAACGCGCCTTGACGCTCATCCTTGCGCAGGAATCGGCGAAGGTCGCATCGAACGGGCTGTAGATATCGGCGGCGAGCGCCATGACGGCGGCGAAGTTCCAGGTGGCTTCGACGCCCTTGCCGATGGCGTAGCGTTGGGCGGTCGCCTTCTCGGGCATGACCATCCCGGCGAACTGCTTTGTCGTGAGCTTGTGGAAGACGCCTCCATCAGTATCTTGCATGGTAATCATCCAATCCAGATTCCAGCGGATTTCGTCGAGAATGTCAGGGACTTCGTTCTTGCTTTCGGGAATATTGAGGTTGAGCGTGTCGAAGTAGGCTTTGTTCTGCTGGTAAAGTTGCAGAAGTGTGTAGGTGGAAATGCCCGAGTTGACGATGTATTTGCCGTAATCGCCTGCATCGTACCAGCCCTTGGCTCCGTTGAAGGTAGCGTTTGCGTCGGTGATTCCGGTGGATGGATGGTATTTTACGGCGGTATCGGGGTGCCCCATGGCGCGGGCGTAAATCCCGGCGTATTCCTCTTCGAGAGCGGTGGAAGCTCGCTGGAAATAGAAAAACTTTAGGGCTCCCTTCGTTACGCTTTCGAATGCGTTGTCGGTTACGATAATCGGGTGGCCGACGGAGTCTTCGTTGATGAAGGCTTGGTAGTTTCCCGGGGTTTTCAGTGCGGAAAAGTCAACCAACGAGGCGCTTTCTCCGGCGGGAGCCCATGGCGTGGCTTCGGGAATCGTTACGGCAAGGACGGAATCCCCGGTGGAATCCTTGAATATGATTTCCTTACCGGCAGCCTCGAGAACGACCATTTGCTTTGGGCCGTTGGTGAGAAACCCGACCTGGTTCTGGTAGGTAGCGGTGGCGCAGAAGGCTTGCGTTGCGAAAACGGCTGAAAGAACGATGATTTTTGACTTCATGGGAATCCTTTCCTTTTTTTTAAAATCTAAATCGTGCATGGGTAATCTCGTATGGCCCGTAGATACAAAAGTGTTTTCTTCTGAAACCAAGGCGTAGTTTGTTTACGTATGTGTCCGAAACTTTTTTTGTGCGTGGAACGATAAACTCTTTTTTTTATATGGGAAATTTTGGATATATTAAGAGTATGGCTCCGTATATTCATCAAATCGCTGAATTTTTTCGCTTGCACATGGATTCCATTGCCGTGGGGCTTGTTGCGACTCTGCTCGTCATTTACGGGGCGAGCATCAATAATTATTTCAAAAAGATTACGAGAAGCCTTCCGTTTGTGGGGCGCTTTGCGCTATTCATCGTGTTGTGCAGTGCTGGATACGCCTTTGCGACGTCGCAGTTGGTGCGGCTTTTGAAAATGTTCCTGGAGCATCAGGCGGACATGCCTTTGATTGGAATCATTGCGGGCGCGTTTCTCATACTTGCGTTTCTTGCGCGGAGTGGCAAGGACGTTTAAACGGCAAGATCGAATTACAGATGCCGCTTGCGGCGTGTCGCGCCAGGGGTAAACTTGTTCAGGAAGTGAATGAGAAATTTGGCAATCAGGAAGTAGATCAGGGCGATGGTGAATAGTGGGAAGAAGGCCTCGAAGGTTCGGCTGCGGATAATATCTCCCGCTTTGGTCAGGTCTTCAACGGCGACGTAGCCCACGATGGCGGTCGCCTTCAGATAGGCGACGATGGCGCCCTTGTATTCGGGCAAAAAGAATTGGGAGGCCTGCGGTAGAACGATGCGCCGGAGGGTTTGAAATTCCGTGTAGCCCAGGGCGAGCCCGGCTTCGGTTTGTCCACGCGGGACAGCGTCGATGCCTCGCTTGAGCATATCGTAAACCGAGAGTGTGAACATCATGCTGAAGACGATGACGGAAACAGCAGTTCCGCTGATGGAACTCTTCCCGAAGATGACGTAGTAGAACACCATGAGGATGACGAGAACCGGGAGCGCCTCGAGAGAGCTTTGGACCAGCAGGATAATGCGGTTGATGACTCGGTTCTTGCGAAACGCGAGGTACAGCAGGGCGCCGAGAATTGTTCCAATCAGCACGGAGAGAACCGTGATGACCATCGTAATCCAGAGACCGCTGCCGATGAGCTTCCAGCGATCCTCTTGGATGAAATTCTTGTAAAAGCTACTCTTGACACTCTGAATGAAGCCGACTTTATTTTTATGGGGGGAGGGCGAACGGACCATTAGCCCGATGTGGTCCTTGAAGTAAGGTTTTGAAAAATGGATGCTTTGAGAGCGTTCCTCGGTGTAGCCGTAATCCCCCATGCCCATGTCGTACTTGCCGGTGGTGATTCCCGCAACGACGGCATCGTAATCCGTCCGGACGATGTTTGGCTTCAACCCGTATTTTTTGCAAAATTCATGGAGCAGCTCGAATTCAAAACCCGCCGGAGAACCCTTGTACAGATATTCGTAAGGTGGATTCAAAATGTTGACTGCGAAGTCGAAGCTCCCGTTTTGCCCATCAAGGTCGCTGAAGTCGACCGAATCGTGAATGTCGGAATACCCAGTCACCCATTTTGCTTCAAGAGCTTGGATTAGTTCGGATGTGGCGTCATTTGTGATGAATTCGTCAAACTGCATCCGGAGTTCGTTGGCGTCATCCGAGAAGCCGGCGACGATGGGAATTTCGATGTTGGTTGAAACGTTGTAAAGGTCTGGATATTGCTGCTGGAGAACTTTTTCAAAGCTGGAGAAAACGAAGGCTGCGTCAGCAGATCCGTTGGTGACGGCGATGAAGGTGTCGAAGTAGTTGGTGTAGTGGCTGATTTTTATGTTTGGAAGCAGGCGAAGGAGGTCGTTGTCATATGAGGCATTGCCGTTGCAGTTCGCTAGATGCTTGCCATCAAGCATCCTGTAGTCGGTAATTTTCTCGGTCGTCTTGTCCTGATCTTTGCTACAGGCTGAAAAGAGAAGTAAGAGAATTCCCCAAATGACGATTTTGAAAAAATAGGAACTTTTGATTTTCTGCTTCATTTCTTGTTAATTTACCTTTTTTTGGTGTAAATCTCCAAATGGGTCGCGAGAACATACGGAATAAGGTTCATGATAAATGTCTTTTGGGGACTATTTCTTATGTGATTGTCACTTTGAAAGATTTTATGCCGTCGTATTGCGAATTTTAGAAGTTTGTTAAATTGTAAAATTTGCAAAAAAGTGAACTATATCACATGTTTTTAAATCTTGTATCCTAAAATTATTGACATTTAGAATACAAAGTGCTATATTCTCCCTTGTTCATTAAGGGAGATTTCAATTATGAAAAAGTTTATGAAGGCTCTGACTGCCATGACGATCGCCTCTTTTGCCGGTGCTTTCACCGCCTGTGGTGAAGATTCTACTGCCGGTGTTACCGAAGAGGCCGCCGGCATTGCCGCGAATTCATCCGACTCTGAAGACGAAGGTCTGTCCTCCAGCTCCAAGGGTGATAAGGCAAAATCTTCCAGTTCCAAGAAGAAGGGCGAATCCTCCAGTTCCGTGAAAGATGAACCGGTCAAGTTCAGCGGAAAGGTTTCCGGCGTCTCCCAGAAGGGCCCGTTCCTCGTGGGTTCCTCCATCACCCTTCATGAAATCGAGGGCGAATCTTTCGACCTCAGCGGCCGCACCTTTGTGGATAAAATCAAGAACGACAAGGGCGAATTTGAACTCTCCTTCAAGGAACTTTCTTCCAATTACGCGTTGATTGTCGCGGACGGCTTCTACCGCAACGAAAATAGCGGCAAGAAATCTACGGCCTCGATTAAGCTTAATGCCCTGAGCGACCTTGCCGACCGCAAGACTGTGAACGTGAACCTCCTGACTCACCTGGAATACGAACGCGTCAAGTACCTGGTGCTTTCGAAGGATGTTGAATACGCGAAGGCGAAGACCCAGGCCGAAAAGGAAATCCTCGAAGCGTTCGGCATGGCCGTTGAAGGTGAAGCTGTTGCCGAAGACCTCTCCATTTTCGGCGAGTCCAAGAACGACGGCGCCTTGCTCGCGCTCTCCGTGCTTATGCAGGGTGCATCCGGCGAAGGCGCCTTCAGTGAACGCCTGGCCCTCGTTGCCCAGGACCTTGAAGAAGACGGAAAGATTGACGATAAGCAGATGCTGACGGACATTGCCGATGAAGTCGCCTTGATGGATTTGGATAAAGTCCGCAAGAATATCGAAGGCTGGAAAATTTCTTCCACCGTCCCAGCGTTCGAAAGCTATGTGGAAGGCTATTGGACGGAAAACTACGGCATCGGCGCTTGCACTGCAAAAGATATCGCGAAGACCGCGAAGAATACGAACAAACTCAGCAAGAACTTCGAAAAGACCTACGTCTGCGATGCCGACGGCTGGCGCTTGGTGACGAAGGACGAATCCATTTACGGAACATGCGCGGTTGGCGAAGATGGTAAGCGCTTTGAAAAGTCCCGCATTTGCGATGATGGCAAGTGGCGTTCCCTCACGGCGGACGAAAGCATGGGCGCCTGCACGGAAGAAAAAATCGGCGAAACCACCGTTGAAGAAAATGAACTCAGCGAGGGCTTCGGAAAAACTCATGTCTGCGATGCCGACGGCTGGCGCGAAACGAGTACCCTGGAAGATGAGCTCGGGGCTTGCGTTAAAAGCGATGCCGCTCGCGCTAAAATCGAAGAAGACCATTTGTATGTTTGTCTTAATTCAAAGTGGAGTGACGTCAATAGGGACAAGTACGATACGCTGATGCTTGTTTGTAATAAGGAAGGCGAAATTATTCATAGCGACGTGAATGATTTCTATTACGTTTGCAGGAATGGCAAGATAACGGCTCCGACATTGGATGATTTTTCCATTGATATGGAAATCTCGGCGAATATTTGGAATGGAACGACGGATTCCAAGGTGAATGTCAATGGAACTTTGTATGAAATTGAGTCGGCGACTAACGGAGTTCTTGCTTACGATTCCGAAGGTGAATTGGTGAAAAAAAAGGATGACGGACAACTGATGTTCCCCGTGTATGATGAGAACGGTGTCAGTAGCTCTTTGGCGGAGAAAGGCTTGAAATACAGCTATGCGCTGAATGGGAAGGGGGTTGCTTACTTGTATAATTCATTTACGGTTGCTCAAAACGGTGCCGTTGACGCCAGTGCATGGGAAGGTCTGTGTGTCGTGTATGCATCTTCCGTGCCGCTGCGTTTGCACATTGATGACTTGATGTCGAATAGGAATTATGCCGTAATCTCGGCTTCAATGGAACTGACCGTCGCAAATGTGAAATGGAATGAATTTGACGATTACGCTTATGGACAACCTTATGAGGATATTGTAAAAAATCTGCTCGGTGTGGAAACGTCTTTGGAAAACTCCGACGACTATCTGATACCGAAAAAAGGCTCCGTCTATGTCGCGGGTATCGGCAAGTACAATGGTTGCTCGGTGAAGTAATCCTTTTGGGAATGAAACTATGAAACCAATTATTGAATATAGGGACTATCGCAAGTTTATCCAGGATTACTACGATGAACGAAAGCAGACTTCGTCGTTCACCTGGAGGGAATTCGCCGCCCAGGCTGGATTCGGATCTCCGGTATTCCTGAAGTACGTCTGTGAAGGGAAAAAGAACCTGGGCCAGGAAGCGGTGAGCCGTGTGGCGAATGCCATGGGCCTGGAAGGCTACGAGGTGGAATTCTTCCAAGCTCTCGTCTCTTTCAATCACGCCAAAGGCGATGTTGCACGCAAGAAGGCTATCGATGTGATGCAGAAGGTGGCCGCTGCGAATAATATCAAGATTTTGGGAGCCGAGGAATTCGCCTATTTTGACTCCTGGAAAAATCCCGTGATTCGCGAATTGGCCCCAGCCATGCCGGGCGCGAAACCTTCGGAAATGGCCGAAGTCTGCAAACATGAAGTTTCTGCCGATGAAGTGACCGAAACACTCCAATTCCTTATGGGTGCGGGTCTTCTGAACAAGGACTCCAAGGGGAATTATTCCCAGACGGACAAGGCTGTCAGTTCCGGTGAAGGCGATTTCGTTCCGCTGGCCGTGCGCAATATGCACCGTCAAATGGGTTCGTTCGCCTTGGATGCCTTGGACAATTTGCCTGTCGAGGAACGCCAATTCACTGGCCTTACCTTGGGAATCTCCGAAGAGGATTACATACAAGTCCTCAAGGAAATTGCGAAGTGCAGGCGCAACATCATGGCTATCGCCGCAAAGACTTCAAAAATAGAACGAGTGTATCGCCTGAATATGCAGATGTTCCCCCTGACTGAAAAAATCAAGTAGAAAATATTAATTTTTTAGGATCGTTTATGAATGTTCATTTCGGTATGAAAAAACTGATTTTCCTGTTATGCCCTTTGGGTAGACCTCTTGCCTAATTAGCGAACAACTTTACGATCTTCAACAGTCATAGCATTATGAAACGTATAAAACAGAAGGCTTATAAGCCCGGATTAATTATAATTGATATATGTTGATTTTTTTATATATTAAGATTGTTTTAGTATGAAGAATCTTTTTCGTCTAGTGTTGCTTTCTGTTTTCCTTGTTGCGTGTACCGAGGATCCAGGGGTAAGTTCTGAACGTATAGAATCTTCGCAAGATGGTTGGGTATCTGTCTTTACTCCTAATCAGGATTCTCTTAACACGAGAGGTAGCGGATTACAGAATGTGCTGCATTCTGGTTCCTGGATTATGGTAGAAGATGCCTGGAGTGTTCCTGCAGAGGGAATGCCCGGTTATCTTGTACATGCTCCACGCCTTTTTTTGTCAAATGTCAATGGCTCTCGTTGGGATACTCTTTCTGTGCCGTCGAAGGGCTTCGTGCATACGCTTTATTCGGACTCAACGGCATTCTATGTCGGAACGACTTCGGGCGATGTGTTGAAATATCATCCGGATAGCAAAGAGTGGGAAAAGATAAATGTTCTCGATTCTTCTGACGGCATTGAATACGGTGTCTATGGAATTGCAAAGTTTGAAGACAACTTGATTGTTTGTTTGGCGGGTTTCAAGGATACAATTTCAAAGGAAGTTAAGTCTGTTATCCGATTGCAGAACGGCGATTCCTGGTTAGATTTGGATACTCCGCCTATTCATTATGATACCTATAAAACGAAAACAGTTCCCTTGCAGTTTCATAAGGGGGTTGAGTGGAAGGGCAAATTTTATGCTGCGACTCTAGATGGAGTGTTTGAACTATCGCCAGGGTCTACGCAGTGGAACCTGCTGCCTTATCCGCCAAAGGTTCATTATACGAAGGAGTATGTTGCTAATCCTGTTGAAGACATTCTTGTTCATAAAAATAGTCTCTTTATTGCCGATGAATGGAGTGATTTAGTGTATGAATGGAATGATGCCGAAAATAATTGGGCTATAGTGGATAGCCTTTTTCTAGACATTTGGGGTAAAGACTCATTGGAGAGTTCAATTCATGTCAATTCAATATTTGGTAAGCATCGCCTTGTTTCCGACGGAAAACATCTGTTTTCTTTCGGAGATCGGTCTTATCCTAAGGTTTACATGGGGGATTATGGTGAACCCTACGGAAACATTCCGAAAGGATGGAGGAAGATTGTTGGCGATGTCAGTAAGGGGCATCAACTCTCAACAGTGAGAATATATGGTGGCGATGTGATTGACGGCATGCTCTACGCCGCTTCATATGAGGGACTATACAAAATATCATTGAAGAATTTGGATAGTATAATCGCCGATGAGAAAGACTTTTTCTGACAATTTGAAGTTTTGTTCTACTGAAAACTTTTTCAAAAATGAGTAAAAGTTTTCAGTAGGATTTTAACTTGTCATTAGTGCCTTTTTTAGGGATGCTCTTTTTTGTATTGCAACCACACATTGTAGGCGGCTTGCGCTTCTGCCAAGGTGTTTGCTTTTGGAATGATTTCCAGATTATCCATAACCAGAAAATCCTTAAACATGATATGCCTTACGGTGCTTGAGGAATAGTCCACATCGTCGTTTGTGATGATGATTTTTTGAAAGTCCCCCTCGACACCGTCAAATGCGGCAAACTCTCTTGCGTAAGCCTTTTCTTCTGCCACACTGTAGGCCACTTGAATCAGATATTTCTTGTTTCCCTTTTGCGCGAGAAAGTCTATTTCCTTCCCCTTGTTATTGTACACGAACAATTCGTAGCCCATGTAGATTAGTTCGTTATAGACGATGTTTTCTAGGTTGTGTGTAATGTCGTAGCGCCCTGCAGAAGCGTGGATGGAATTGAGGGCCACGTCTTCGTTGTAGATTTTTTCGTAGAAGGAAAGTTCCCGCTTGACCTTGGTGGAGTATTGCGGTAAACCGCAAATGACGTAAGCCTCTTTTAGATAGGCAATATACTTCATGATGGTGTTGACGGAGCACTTGTCATGTTCCTGCTTTACGTAATCACGAATGGCCTTGGCGGAGAAAATTCGACTATTGGAGCGAAGTACGAAGGTGACCAGACTTTCGAAAAGAGCTCTTTTTCGAATGCCGTAACGATTTACCAGGTCGTTAATGACGATGGTCGTTTTAAGGTCGTTTAGATACAGGCTTTGTGCCTCTTGGTTCTTCATGTAGAACCGGTTTGGAAAGCCTCCCCAGATTAGATAATCTGAAATGGAGATTTTCTTTCTTTTCTCCTTTGCAATCATTAGGACTTCCTTGTACACAAAGGGACGGATCCTGAATGAAACGTAGCGACCGCTCAATTCCTTGGTGAATTCACTCGAGAGAAGTTTGGAGTTGGAGCCTGTAATGAATACGGAACATTGATTCAATCGTAATGTCTTGCATGCTATTTGCCAACCGTCGATTGTTTGAACCTCGTCTAGGAAAACGTAGCAAAGCCCTCGCTTCTTTTTTTTCAAGACGTAGTTGACTAGATTGTCGCCGTTCTTGATGTCCGGAGCGTTGACCGAATTTTCAAAATTGAGGTAAATCAGGTTTGATGACTGGACGGAAATTTCGTCCATGACCTGCTTGAGAATGACGGATTTCCCGCAACGGCGAATTCCGGTAATGATTTTGATCAGGTCGGATTTGTAGAAATCACGAATCGGAACGATGTATTTTTCTCTAGAAATCACCTTCAACCTCTACTGAAAACTTTTTACATAATATACAAAAGTTTTCAGTAGACGATGAGGATGTGACTACAGGTCCACGAGAAAGATGCCGATACCTACGAGGGGGTAGTTCTCCTTCACTTCGATGCGGTTGATTTTCGCCTTGAGAATCTTCCCTGCGTCCATGAGGCGCGCGAATATGAGCGTGTCCGCTTCCGGAATGTAGCCGAGTTTTTCTTTTTTCTCGTTCAGGATAGCGATGGCGCTTTCGTCAAAGCGGTTTTCTTCGCGCAGAAGCGTGAGTCGGTCACCCTCTTGGAGATCCTTTAGCGTCGTCGGCTTTAGTTGGGCGGCGTGTGCGACGTAGGTGTCAAAAAGGTGTATCTCGCGTATGAGCGGCTTGATGATGTCCCCCAGACTGTTCTGCGCAACGACACTGACCAGTTCCTGATTCTTTTTCGCTAGTTCACGACCCATTTTGTTTCTCGCCTTGGTTTTGCCTTTGTAATCCCGAGAGAATTATACAAATTCTCAAGTTCCTTTCGGTGATTCTCGAAGTTCCTTATTTCCTCTTTCAGAAGTTTCTTCTTTTCTTTCACGATGTTCGGATCGTTCAAGATGAACTTGTACTGGTATGGGTCAGTGTTTTCGATTTGTCGAATTTCCTCTTTTACGGAGTTTATCCTGTTTGCGATGTCGGGAATGGCGAAGTCCATGTTGCCGTTACCTTCCATGGCCTTGTTCACGAGAACTTCGAGTTCCGTCAAGAGCGGAAGGTCGTTTGCCTTGTAGGCGCTGCAAATGCGGTTCCAGAGTTCCCGCAACTTTGTTGATTTTGTGAATGCCGGGTTGACATCCGGGTGGAGGCTTTTGGCCAGTTTATGGTAGATTCGCTTGATTTGAACCAGGTCGTATTCCGTGATGGCCTTTGCGTTCCGGGCCATTTCGTTTTTTTTCTTGAGGTGTTCAAGTTCCTGGTTGAACGCTGCCATCTCGTGGTCCAGAAAATCCTGCAATTCCCTGGGATTGACCGATTGACCGCGGTTGCGAATGCGTTCGCAGTATTCGATGGACTTCTTGAACTTGATGCACTCGATTTTCAGCTTGAACAGCTTGAGGACAAGACTCCCGAAAACCCGTGTGTACTCGGTTTCATAATGAAGTGCCTCCTTGTTCAGTTCATCACGGAACAGAAGAAGATTCTCGTATTCCGTCAAGTCCGTGTCGCGTATCTTGATGAGATGGCCCGCCATAATCAGCCCTCGAGAGTAAACCCGTAGAATTCGTTGTACATGGATGTGAGGCGTTCTCCGTCAAGAACTGCATTGGCGAAGAACTCGCGGCGATCGCGGAACCATTTCCCTTCGAAGCAAACTGCGATGGAATCCCCTTCGGCCGACGCTTCCAGATGCAAAGTCCGGTCTTCGTAACGGAAGGTTATTTTGCAGGGAGTTTTCAAAAGGTGGTACAAGTCGTAGAAGTCGAAACAGTCGTTGTCGAATGGGTAAATCTTGTAAAGGTCGTCGATAAGCCATTCCATGATGTTCAGGTCACCGAAGAAGGCGTTGTGGCTGAGACGCTGCGCCTGGAAATCCTTGGCCTTGAGGTAAAGCTTTATCGCCTCTTCTATTTTACCGTCTTCGGTGCGGATCCTTGCAAGGCGGGTGAACACCTCCGGAAGGGGCGCACTTAGGAATCTGCTGTCCTTTACCTTGGGGTAGAGCGATTCGATAATTTCGCGGTATTTGTCGAGGTCCTTTTCAACGTAGTAGCCGTTCTTGTACATGTCCGCAACCTTGTAGGTCGCGACCAGGTGGCCCTTGGCCATCATCTTCGAAAAGTATTCGAAGGCCTTCTTGTAGTCTTTTTCGCCGGTTCGACCGTAATACCAGATGTAGCCGAGGCACTCGTAGGCTTCGTCAAAGTCGAGCGCCGCCGCCATTTCGTAATACTTGAGCGCCAAATCAAATTTCTTCTTTTCGTAATAGAATCCGCCAAGGAACATCATGTCCCATGGCCTGTTCTTCTTTTCGATGAGAAACTGCATGGCCTCGGTGAAAATAAACTCGTCGTCCTTGGAGGGTGCGCTCTTCTGGCTGAAATCCTCGGCGATTTTCTGGGCTTCCTTGACGTTCATGACGAACCTCCTTTTGTGCATTAAATATACATTTAGGCGGGTGTCAAAAAATGACATATTCGTCAAGAATGATGTTGATTATATGATTTTCATAAAGTTTTGTATCTGTTTTTCATAAAAATGCCGGGTCATTTAAAAAAGACAGACTCTTGCGAGTTTGCTTTTTTGGCTTCTATCAAGGAACTAGGATTTGTATAGAAGATATCGCCTTCATTGTTTATTGCAAATATATTCTTTTTTCCGTAATATGAATGACCGATGTCTCCGGCCACCCTAAAATTTGGGTTATTGGATTCGTTATTAGATATGGGGGATAAACAAGGGTGTGAATGGAATAGTCTGTTTTCACCATTTGAATACACCGGTTTAACCGATTTTACTCCGCCGTCTTTGGAAAATCCTCTTATCAAACCCTCTGAATTTCTGTGTGTTCTAACGGAATGAGTGCCTGTAATTGCGAATTCCTCGTCTCCAGTAGCTTATCGTTTGCAGAAACTTTGTGCTTAAGATGTAACTGTTGATACGAAAAGAGTGTATATTTATATCATCATCTAATGAATATGGTTTACGAAAAATCCTCTATTAAAAAATCAACAAGTCCAATATAAAAATATTGCGAAGATGTCGATGGAGAGGTTGAAAAGTGTTATTTCTTCAACAAATTTGAGTGGCTTATGGAGTTACGTCGGCGACTGTTTCCTCATTGAATCATTATTGATTGAATGGATTACAAGAATGGAATCCAGTAAACGGGAATGCAGTCTGTTTTCCCGTCCTCAGCAAAGTCCTTTGTGAATGCGAGAATGCGCCGACCAATGCGGCTCGAATATTTCTTGCAGAATTCATCAAGGGAGGCGTGCGACTTGTAGCTCGACGACTTGACTTCGATGGGGCAAATTTTACTTTTATCCGATATGATAAAATCTACCTCGTAATTGCAGTTCGTGTTCTCCTTGGGCCATGCGTAGTAATAGAGTTCGTGTCCGGCGGCGCGCAACATTTGTGCAACGGCGTTTTCGTAAATGTATCCCAGATTGGCACTCGTCTTGTCCGACAGGAGTTTCTCGTAGATGATGTTGTCTGTAAAGTCCTTATCCTTGAAGGCAAGTGTCACGAAAAGTCCGGTGTCGGCGGTGAACATCTTGTAAAAGTTGATGTTCTTGTTCATGGCAAGACCCGTATTCGGGTCGTTTGCATGATAGGCGAGCGCGATGGTTGAAGAATCGCTCATGTTTGCGACGATTTCTTCGACGCGGTCTGCCTTGGTGCCGGGCAGCACGGAACCGACCTGATAGCGCTTTGCGTTGCCGGTAAGTTGCGCGGGGATTGCGTCGAACAGGCTTGCGGCACGGCCGCTTGGGTCGATTTTAGAAAAGTCGTCTTCGTAAAGTTCGATGATTTCTCGCTTGACCGAATCAACCATCTTGAAACTGTTCGATCGAATATATTCTTGAACCGCTTGCGGCATTCCGCCCACAAGCATATACAGTCGAAAGTCTCGCATCAGTTTCCTGTGCACCCCGTCTCCGAGGGGAATTCTTTTGGCGACAGCCTCCTTGAGCAGTTTGGCGGTGGCCCGGTCGCCCAGGGCCCATCGGAATTCTTCGTAATCTAGCGGGAAAAGTTCCATTCGGGTTTCTTCGCTTGGAATGACGATGCTTTCCACGTTCTTCTTGATGGATATGAGCGAGCCTGTTTCGATGTAGTCGTAGCGGTGGTCCTTGACAAGATGCTTGATGGCCTGTCTTGCCTTGGGACACAACTGGATCTCGTCAAAAACGATGCAGGACTTGCGTTCTTCCAGTTCTACCTGGTAGGCGATTTTGAGTCGCAAAAAAATGTAGTCCAGATTTGAAAGGTCGTCAAAGAGGGCCTTGATTTCCGAGGAAGCTCTTGAAAAGTCAACGAGGATATAAGACTTGTATTCCCGTCTCGCAAATTGCTCTACAATCGTCGACTTGCCGACTCGTCGTGCTCCCTTTACCATGAGGGCTGTCGAACCGTCTCGCTCCTTTTTCCATTGGAGCATCTTTTGATAGATTTTTCGTTCGAAAACAGGGGCTTTTTTTGTCATTTATTTACCTCTCTAAGGTCAAATATAACCTTCTTTGCCGAAAATCACAAGTTTTGTTGTGGTAGAAATGCCTAAAATCACTAATTTTTAGGCAACCAATTTGCCGGAATTCACTATTTTTTGTAAATTGTCGATGTTGATAATACAATTGGACAATGTGAAACATAAAAGCAGGCTCTTGCGAGTCTGCTTTTTGAATCGTCATTGCGAGGGGCGGAAACCCCGTGGAAATCCAAGCGATACTTACCTCACAACCTTGCGGTCTTCGGCGGTCATTTCCAAGAACTGGGCAACGGTCATCTGACCCTTGGGGACTCCTTCGGAGTCCTTCCCGCTGCGGCTCGGTCCTGCCGAAATGCAAGCATTTCGTCGCGACGCTCGGTTTGCAAGCTTTTCCTTACCGATGCGGCGGTGGTCGCGCTTTTCGGCTTCTTCAAGGAACTTCAAATAGGTTTCCAGACCTTCCTTGTCGGCAAAGCAGGTGCCGTACACGCGGGTCAGCTGGTCAGAGTTCTGGTCGCCGTGCCAGTATGCACCTGCGAGGGAGAGCAACTTGAAGGACTTCAGCTTGCCAGTGCTCGGAACATGAGGCCCTGCACAGAGGTCTTCCCAGTTCTTGCCCGGTTCGCCGTTTGCATAGAAACTCAGGGTGCCGTCGCTACCTTCGCGGGCCAGAGCGCGTTCAGCGTTCCCCACACTATCGTGTGGGTCGGGCTATATTGCATGGCCACCCGTGCGCACCTGCGGCACGCCCGCGCGGCTCTTGCAACCAAGCCTCGCTCCGCGAGTCTTGTCCCCAAGGGGTCACTATCTCCCCTAAAGGGGGACCATGGCCCACTAAGCACTAAAGTGCTAAGTGGTTGCAGGCCTAACGCAAAACATCTTCATGCTTAAATTGATAAATGTGTCAAAATAAATCAATTTACTAGGTTTAGGGCCAAAAGTCGGTATTTTTTCCTAGAATTGGCCCAGAAGTCTGCAATTTACTCAAATAAATCCTTTAAGGTGACTACATTCTGAAAAATTTCGCTGTACTGGTTTCTCGTTACGCCTTGCGGTGTAACCAATACAGGGATAAGGGCTTGGCAGATTTCATTTGTTTCTCGGAATACCCTTATTTTGCGTTCCATGTCGTCGTAGTCTTTTTTCTTTGGTGTGAACAATCCACTATAAAATTTCATTTCGCACAAGTTGATTACTTTGTCTGCTCTTTTGATGACTAAATCAATTTGTGCCTTAGGAGATACCGATGAAGGTGAAATCCATGAAAAAACATTTGTGATAATACCGCTAATGCCTAAAGCCTTCTCGATTTGATTATGATGGTTCAAACATAGTTGTTCAAATGCAAGACCCGCCCAAACGTCATGTTCTCGAGTTCCTATTTGATATAGCCAGAACGGTTTCTCGGTTTTTACATGGTTGCGTATAAACTTGTAATAGAATAAGGTGAATGGATCAACCAGTTGATAAAGTCCTTTTTGGACCTTTTTCTCAAAACCATTGTAGTATCGGACAAAATCACAATCAATAAGGTCATTTAGTATAGCTGAAAAATGACCGTTGCTTTCGAGTTTGGTTGCCTCTAAAATTTCGTCTCGTGTCAATCCCTTTTTCTTTGAACTCAAAGCCTCCACTACCTTGATGTAATTTTCAGAAGAGTCAAACAGAGATGCATATAGGGACTCGAATTCGTCATCAAGACGTCCCCTTTTCTTGAAAAACATTTCATCAATGTTTTGGTATAGACTTGCACCATGTCGAAGATTCTTGAGGTAATAGGGAATGCCACCCATAATCATATAGCATTCAGCAATATCCTTGTCTTCCATTTGTATTCCTTGACTCAAGATATATTTTTTGCATTCTGCCAAGGTGAATGGGCGAACATAGATTTTTTGCGTAACTCGGTTGTGCAAACCACCTTTGTTCTTAAGAATTTTTTTTGTTATCCATGATGTTGCGGAACCGCATACAACAAGAATAATATCCTTTTGGACTGAAGCCCAATCATTCCAAAAATGCTCTAAAGCGGATATTAAATTTCCTCCTCGTGTATCCATCCAGGGAAGTTCATCTATGAATACGACTCGTTTTTGCTTGGACTTGATTTTTTGCAGAAAATCGCGTAGTTGGTCAAAGGCTTCATACCAAGTGCGTGGCTTGCGGTAAGCCTTGCTTCCACATTGGTTGTTAAGAGAGTTTGAAAAATTGGATAGTTGTTCGCTTTTACTTTTCTTGGAAAGTCCTGTCAATTTAAAAGCATATTGGTTGTCAAAGAACGAATTGACAAGAAAAGTCTTCCCAACACGTCGTCTGCCATAAACTACGACAAATTCAGCTTCCTTGGATGATTGAATTGATTCCAGTTGGCGAATTTCGGCTTCGCGACCTATTAAATCTTTGTTCATAGCCTGGAATATACTTTTTTCTGTCCAAAAATGCAAGTTTGGGGCCAAAAGTAGTCATTTTTATGCAGATTTGGCCCTGAAGTCTGTTGCTAGCCCAAAAATTTCTTGATTCCGGCAAAACAAACCCGATGGGCATTGGTGTTTATGCCCCTCCACCTTCAGTAAGACCGAATTCTCGGCGAGCCCAAGTTTCCATATAGGGCAGAATTTCCTCGTAAGGCACCACGATCATCACGCTGCCGTGGGTGTGCTCGCCGATTTCGAAAGAGGAACCATCAAAACCGATACCCTCCTTCAAGAAAGAAGGCTCCAGCCGGAAATTCATGCCGATGGCATTAGGACGGGCATCGTATTTTTCCGCATACTTGCGAAGAAGCAATACAATCTTTTCCTTTTCATCTGGATTGAAAATAGTGGAATCAACCAACGACCCATCTATCTTCGAGAAGGTCCGGTGATACTCGTAATTGTAACCTCCGGCGGCACCGGCATCGTAACCGCCCTTCGAGATATAATATGTCGTCCACAGCTGTGAATCGAACGCGACATCTACACTGTCCTGGCGCTCGTATTTGAGGGTGGCGGCGACTTCTGTATGGGTGCTGTCATAGTACCAGTCACCGGGATAATTTCTGAGTTCGGATTCAATGGACCGCTTGTATGCTTCTACCTGACGGTAAAGTGCCCTTTTATGAATTTTTCCTAAATGCCTAGAATCAAGGACCGTGTCGGCATCGGTCAAGTCATCGCCCAGCAACCCCTTGATGATTTTCCGGTGGACCCATTTAGGATAAACCTGGAACCTCGGCAACACCCAATGCAAGGAAACCGTGTAAAACCTGTTGCTGTCGCGTTCCGTTCCATAAATGGTGAATTCCATGCAGCCCTTCGATTTTGTGGGGTCGCATTCAATCAATTCGTCGTCATGCATGGCGATCTCTGCCTTGACCCGCTCCAGATCGCTTTTTCCAATCAGGCTGTATTCCGCTTTCATGTCGGCAAGCATGGAATGGATTTTATCCACCTTCTTCTCCATGCCGGACAAGTCCTTGTTATCTAAAGCCTGCGATGCAACTGCCGACTCCTTTTTGAGGACATCTTCCGGTTCTTTGGAACTGCTTTGAAAAAAAGTAAGCGAGCAGACAATTACCGCGACAAGGTATGCCGCCGATAAAATTGAACTCACAATTTTCTTTGCCCTGGAGCCCGTTGTTCTCGGCCTGTTCATTATGCCGAGCACAAGCGCCATCACAGCAAGCGGAAGCAAGAACAGGGACATTCCGCCCCGCGACACAAGGCCCATGAGAAGGCCTGTCAAGATAAAAAGAGTTTCAAAGAGTGCCATGTTCTACTCCATCGCAGTGAAAAATATTACACAGAAAAATAGATAAAAATTATACGCCCCAGTTAAATTGAGCAGACTTAAAATCCTCAACGGTATTCAAGATGCTGATTGCGCATTTTTTTGACATTCTTGGTATTCGGATATTCGGTTACACCATTCCTTCTAAGCATGCGAACCACTTCCGTAGACTTCACCAGATTGCTAGTATTCTGTTCCATTAGCGATACAGGTTTGTTCATTCCGCCAATTCGCCCATCCGTTGTAAAATTGGGCCCGCCAGACATGCCAAGCTGCAGAGTTCCAGTCATGCGATAATAACTAGAATCACCGTCATAACGGTATTGAACACGGATGTTCATCGGGATAACGGTCAAATCATGGTCAAGAAACGGTTCAACGTAGCCATACGAAGTATGTTCTTCCCTGACAGGCAATTCTGAGTGTGCGATACGACATACCCTAGGCATTTTAACAGGTTCCTCGTCCAACTTCAACAGAACAATGTCTCTTTCCTTATCGTAATCAACGATATGCACCTTATAGCACGAATCGTTCTGGATATCGTAATAACAATTGTAGTCGTAATCCTCTACGACATGATATGCCGTTACGATGTACTCGGAGTTGATAAAGAACCCCGTGCCGTTGTGAAACCCTTCCGCAAAAGCCATAACGGCAAACGCAAGGATGATACCGATTAGCTGTATCATGATTATTCTACGGGGACATAGCTTCGTACTTGATATGTACATTTTGAAACATCTGTCGTAGTCGGTTTGTTTCTGTGCAAGATGTACTCCGACAGTAGAATTCCATCGTAAAAGAATGATGTGTTTGGATTTCGTGTGCTGTATCCGAATACCATTCCAATTACCTTCCCGTGA